>BATO01000008.1 GCA_000474255.1 Aquipseudomonas alcaligenes MRY13-0052 | reverse complement strand
CAAGGGGCAGCGGCGCATGCAGGCTCTGGACGTGGCCGAGGTGGCGCGCGAGGCCGTGCGCCTGTGCGCCTGGGAGGCCTCTGCCTGCCAGGTGGTGATCGAAGAGCAATTGCCGGACAATCTGCCGCCCGTCTACGCCGATCGAGTCCTGCTCGAACAGGTACTCCTGAATCTCCTGCGCAATGCCATCGATGCCAACCGGGATGCCCACCCGGGCCGTGCCTCTCGGATCGTGCTGCTGGCCGGCCAGGTAGGCGGCGGGGTGGAGGTCGGCGTTCGTGACCAGGGCCCCGGGCTCGGCGAAGACGAGCTGGAGCGGATCTTCACCCCGTTCTACACCAGCAAGCCGGATGGGCTCGGGCTGGGGCTGTCGATGAGTCGCAGCATCGTCGAAGGCTTTGGCGGAGCCCTGGTCGGCGAGCGCTTGGAGGGTGGCGGATTGCTGATGCGTTGCCGGCTGCCCCAGCAGTGATAACAACAATGAGGAGCGATGTAATGACAACTGCCACCAAGCAGGTCGTGTATGTGGTGGACGATGATCAGGGGATGCTGGACTCGACCGTCTGGCTGCTGGAGTCGGTAGGCCTGCAGGCGCTGCCGTTCACCAGCGGCCGTGCGTTTCTCGAAGCCTGCGACGCCGGGCTCAATGCCTGTGTTTTGCTGGACGTGCGCATGCCCGGCATGGGGGGGTTGAACGTGCAGGAGGAAATGCGTGCCCGTGGCATCGAACTGCCCGTCATTTTCGTCAGCGGGCATGCCGATGTGCCCATCGTGGTCAGGGCGTTCAAGGCCGGCGCTCGCGACTTCATCGAAAAGCCCTACAACGAGCAACTGCTGCTCGACAGCGTGCAGCAGGCCTTGAGCAGCTCCGAACGCAAGCGCTCGCACGGCGATGGCCAGAGCGAGTTGCAGGAGCGCCTGGCCAGCCTGACGCCACGCGAACGCGATGTTTTCCTGCCGCTGGTCAGGGGCTACACCAACCGGGAGGTCGCCGAACAGCTGGATATCAGCATCAAGACGGTCGACCTCTATCGCGCCCGGGTGATGAAGCGCATGCAGGCTGAGCGCCTTGCTGATCTGGTTGGCATGGCCATCGTGGCCGACCTGGTCGACCCACTCTGCTTGAGGCCATCGTAAACGTGCGCTGCGGATGGCTAGTGGGCGGCTCGCACTCCGATGCGACCCCCTCCAGCCATGTGTGAAGGCTGTGCCTGCAGCGGTGCGGGGCATGCCTTCTGCGGTCGGCGAGCTTTCACCGGGCGGCGGCGCTATCCTGTCGCTCTTTCCGCTATCCGGCCCGTGCCATGTTGCTGATCTCCAACAGCGTCCACCTGCCCGACGATGAAATCGAGCTGACCGCCATCCGCGCCCAGGGCGCCGGTGGGCAGAACGTCAACAAGGTGTCCAGCGCCATGCACCTGCGCTTCGACATCAACGCCTCGTCGCTGCCGCCCTTCTACAAGGAGCGCCTGCTGGAACTGCGCGACAGCCGCATCACCAGCGAGGGTGTGATCGTGATCAAGGCCCAGCAGTACCGGACCCAGGAGCAGAACCGCGCCGATGCCCTGGAGCGCCTGGCCGAACTGATCCGCAGCGCCGGCAAGGTGGAGAAGAAGCGCCGCCCGACCCGACCGACCCTGGGCTCGAAGACCCGCCGCCTGGACGGCAAGTCCAAGCGCGGGGCGATCAAGGCCGGGCGCGGCAAGGTGGACTACTAGCCCGCAGGAACCCCGGTTGGCGAAGCCGGGCGATTATCGGCGGGTTTCGCGCCTGGGCACGGCGCCTGGCGGGGCCCGCTGACGGATACTGGCGCCACTCCACCGCCATCGCCCCGAGGCCGCCGTTGCTCGACGTCATCACCATCACCGCCCCCGTTTTCCTGATCATCGGCCTGGGCTTCGCCGCCTCCCTGGGCGGGCTGGTCAGCCGCGAGCAGGTGCGCGGCATCGGCGCGTTCGTCCTCAACTTCGCGCTGCCGGCGCTGGTGATCAAGGCGCTGGCCGAGCGCCCCATCGGCGAGGTGTTCAACCCCTGGTACCTGCTGGCCTACGGGCTGGGCTCGCTGGCCGTGTTCGGCCTCGGCCTGGCGTACTTCCGCCTGCTGCGCGGGCGTGGCCTGGCCGATGCCGCCATCGCCGGGCTGGGCATGTCGGCCTCCAACAGCGGCTTCGTCGGCTACCCGGTGGTGGTGATGGTGGCGGGGCCCACGGCGGTGCTCGGCCTGGCGTTGAACATGGTGGTGGAAAACCTGCTGATGATTCCCCTGGCGCTGGCCCTGGCCGAGTCGGCTCAGCAGCGTGGCGAGGGGTTCTGGCACACCCTGCGCGGGACCTTCGGGCGTCTGGCGCGCAACCCGCTGATCATCGCCATGCTGGTGGGCGTCGGCCTCTCGTTGCTGGGGCTGCGCCTCCCGGCCGTGCCCGCGCGGGTGGTGGAGATGCTGGCGTCGGCCTCGGCACCGGCCGCGCTCTTCGTCATCGGCGGCACCCTGCACGGCGTGCGCCTCGGCGGTCTGCTGCCGGACATGGCGGCCATCAGCCTGGGCAAGCTGGCCCTGCACCCGCTGGCGGTGGCGGGGCTGTTCTGGTTGCTACCGCCGGTGGAGCCCGCGCTGATGGCGGCGGGCATTCTCTTCGCCTGTGCGCCGATGATGAGCATCTACCCGCTGGTGGGCATGCGCTTCGGCCTGGAGGCGCGCTGTGCGGCGACCCTGGTGATGGCCACCGTGCTGTCGTTCTTCGGGCTCAGCCTGGCCATCGCGCTGTTGCAGCGCTGAGCGACCGACGCCAGGCCGCTCCGCCGCCCCCGTCAGGGACGAGGGGCGGGGAGGGAAGGGCCTTTCAGCAGACCCGGGCGATCGCCTGGGCCAGGTCGCCCAGTCGCGAGGCATCCAGGCCGGCAACGTTGGCGCGGCCGCTGCTGACCATGTAGACGCTGGACTCGCTGCGCAGCCGGGCCACCTGATCGGCACTCAGGCCGGTGTAGGAGAACATGCCGCGTTGCTGGGCGATGTGGGCGAAGCGTTCGGCCAGGCCGTGGGGCGCCAGGGCTTCCACCAGGCCGGCGCGCAGTTCGGCGACGCGCCGGCGCATGGCTTCCAGCTCGTCCAGCCACACGGCCTTCAGCTCGGCGTCACCGAGGATGGTGGCGACCACGGCGGCGCCGTGGTCCGGCGGGGTGGACCAGAGGTTGCGGGCGATGAAGGCCAGCTGGCTGCGCACGTCGACGAGGGTGTCGGGCGTGGCGGCGCAGACGACCAGAGCGCCGGTGCGTTCGCAATACAGGCCGAAGTTCTTCGAGCAGGAGCTGGTGATCAGCACGTCCGGCAGCGACTCGGCGAACAGGCGCACGGCCCAGGCGTCCTGCTCCAGGCCGTCGCCGAAGCCCTGGTAGGCGAAGTCCAGCAGCGGCAGCAGGCGGCGCGCCTTGACGATTTCCAGCACCCGTTGCCAGTCGTGGCGGCCCAGGTCGAAGCCGGTGGGGTTGTGGCAGCAGGCGTGCAGCAGCACCACGTCGCCTTCGGGCACCTGTTCCAGGGCGGCGAGCATGGCTTCCAGGTCGAGGCGGTTGTCGGCGCCGACATAGGGGTAGTGGTGCACGGCCAGGCCGCTGGCGGCGAACAGGGTCTCGTGGATCGGCCAGGTCGGGTCGCTGACCCAGATGCCGCGGCCCGGCAGGCAGCGGGCGATGAACTCCGCTGCCAGGCGCAGGGCGCCAGTGCCGCCCGGGGTCTGGGTGACGCCGGCACGCTGGCCGGCCAGCAGCGGCGAGCCGGCGCCCAGCACCAGCTCGCCCAGCAGGCGGCCGAAGGCGGCATCACCGTGGCCGCCGATGTAGGTCTTGGTGCGCTGCACTTCAACCAGGCGTTGCTCGGCGAGCTTCACCGCGCGGGGGATGGGGGTCAGGCCCTGGCTGTCCTTGTAGACGCCCACGCCCAGGTCGATCTTGGCCGGGTTGGGATCCTGGCGATGGGCTTCGATCAGGCCGAGGATGGGGTCGCCAGGCACGCGCCCGACCGGGGCGAAATGGCTCATTTGCGGCCCTCGGCGCCAGCGGCTACTCCGTCGGTGCGGGCGGCCATGATGAAGTCGTTGCGGTGCAGGCCCTTGGCCTCGTGGCTCCACCAGGTAACGGTGACCTTGCCCCACTCGGTGAGCAGGCCCGGGTGATGGCCTTCTTCCTCGGCGATGGCGCCCACGGCGTTGGTGAAGGCCAGGGCGTAGCGGAAGTTCTTGAAGCGGTAGACCTTCTCCAGCTGCATGATTGTGTCGCGGACTTCGATGTTCCAGTCGGGGATCTGCTTGAGCAGTTCGGCCAGTTCGGCCTCGGGAACCTTGGGCGCGTCGGCGCGGCAGGCTTCGCAATGGGCTTGGGACAGTGCGGTCATGGGGTTCTCCAGACAGAGGGCGGGTCGGCTGGCGCGCGGGGGGGCGCCAACCGGCGAATAGGGGCTCAAGCCGCCTTGGGCTTGGGCGGGAACTTGGGCGCGTGCAGGCCGAGGGTCATGGCCTGGCGCACCAGCGCCATGATGTCCTCGTGGGCCAGCTCGAACAGGCGCTTGAGGTCCGGCAGCACGAAGTAGAGCGGCTGCAGGATATCGATGCGGTACGGCGTGCGCATGCACTCCAGCGGGTCGAAGGCCTGGTGTTCGGGCGCGTCGGAAAGACTGTAGACGGTCTCCTTCGGCGAGGAGAGGATGCCGCCGCCATAGATGCGCCGGCCCTGGGCGGTTTCCACCAGGCCGAACTCGATGGTCATCCAGTACAGGCGGGCGAGGTAGACGCGCTCTTCCTTGGTGGCCTTGAGGCCGAGCTTGCCGTAGGTGTGGGTGAACTCGGCGAACCAGGGGTTGGTCAGCAGCGGGCAGTGGCCGAAGATCTCGTGGAAGATGTCCGGCTCCTGCAGGTAGTCCAGTTCTTCCGGGGTGCGGATGAAGGTGGCCACCGGGAACTGCTGGCTGGCCAACAGCTCGAAAAAGGTCTGGAAGGGGATCAGTGCCGGTACCCGGGCGACGCGCCAGCCGGTGGCGGCCTGCAGCACCTGGTTGATCTCGCCCAGCTGGGGAATGCGGTCATGGGGGAGGGCGAGGCGTTCGATGCCGTCCAGGTACTCCTGGCAGGCGCGCCCTTCGATCACCTTCAATTGGCGGGTGATCAGGGTGTTCCATACCCGGTGCTCGCTGTCCGGGTAGTGGATAAAGTCGTTCTCATCCGGCTCGCGGGCCACGTATTGCGAGGTTTTCATTCGGCCTCCTGGGGCGGGGCTTTGTTGTTGTGTTAGGCCATGGATAACCCGGTTCGTTGCGCTGTGCAGCCGGGCGGCAAGGAGCGGCAGGGGAACGGTGGCGGCGTTTCCGTAAAGAAAAGTTTACGATTTTGCGAGGGCTAGGCGGAGTCATCTTGCTGGCGGATGGATTCGTCACATATTCTTGACGGAAAAATCGGGCAGGATGCTGATTTTCAGCACCGAGCCCCAGACAAGAACCCGTTTCCGGGGTGCCGCATGCGTATCAAAGTCCATTGCCAGAATCGCGTAGGCATCCTGCGCGACATCCTCAACCTGCTCGTCGACTACGGTATCAACGTCAACCGCGGCGAAGTCGGCGGCGACCAGGGCAACGCCATCTACCTGCTCTGCCCGAACCTGATCAACCTGCAGCTGCAGTCCCTGCGGCCGAAGCTGGAGGACATCCCTGGCGTGTTCGGCGTCAAGCGCGTGGGCCTGATGCCCAGCGAACGCCGCCACCTGGAGCTGAACGCGCTGCTCGGCGCGCTGGAGTTCCCGGTGCTGTCCATCGACATGGGCGGCTCCATCGTCGCCGCCAACCGCGCCGCTGCGCAGTTGCTGGGCGTGCGCGTGGACGAGGTGCCGGGCATTCCGCTGTCGCGCTACACCGAGGATTTCGACCTGCCGGAGCTGGTGCGGGCCAACAAGGCGCGCATCAACGGCCTGCGGGTGAAGGTGCGGGGCGATGTGTTCCTCGCCGATATCGCGCCGCTGCAATCCGAACACGACGAGAGCGAGGCCCTGGCCGGTGCGGTGCTCACCCTGCACCGCGCCGACCGCGTGGGCGAGCGTATCTACCATGTGCGCAAGCAGGAGCTGCGCGGCTTCGACAGCATCTTCCAGAGTTCGCGGGTGATGGCCGCCGTGGTGCGCGAGGCGCGGCGCATGGCGCCCCTGGACGCGCCGCTGCTGATCGAGGGCGAGACCGGTACCGGCAAGGAGCTGCTGGCCCGCGCCTGCCACCTGGCCAGCCCGCGCGGGCAGTCGCCCTTCATGGCGCTGAACTGCGCCGGCCTGCCGGAATCCATGGCCGAGACCGAGCTGTTCGGCTACGGCCCGGGGGCCTTCGAGGGCGCACGGCCGGAAGGCAAGCTGGGGCTGCTGGAGCTGACCGCCGGCGGCACGCTGTTCCTCGACGGCGTGGGCGAGATGAGCCCGCGCCTGCAGGCCAAGCTGTTGCGCTTCCTCCAGGACGGCTGCTTCCGCCGGGTGGGCAGCGACGAGGAGGTGTACCTGGACGTGCGGGTGATCTGCGCCACCCAGGTGGACCTGTCCGAGCTCTGTTCGCGGGGCGAATTCCGCCAGGACCTGTACCACCGCCTCAATGTGCTGTCGCTGCACATCCCGCCACTGCGCGAATGCCTGGATGGGTTGCCGCCGCTGGTGGAGCACTTCCTCGACTCGGCCAGCCGGCAGATCGGCTGCGCCTTGCCGCGGCTGGCACCCCAGGCCCTGGAGCGCCTCGGCCACTACCACTGGCCGGGCAACGTGCGGCAACTGGAGAACGTGCTGTTCCAGGCGGTTTCCCTGTGCGAGGGCGGCACGGTCAAGCCCGAGCACATCCGCCTGCCGCACTACGGCGCGCCGCAGCCCCTGGGGGATTTCTCCCTCGACGGCGGGCTGGACGCCATTCTCGGGCGCTTCGAGAAGGCGGTGCTGGAATGCCTGTTCGCCGACCACCCCAGCAGCCGCCAACTGGGCAAGCGCCTGGGGGTGTCCCACACCACCATTGCCAATAAGTTGCGCCAGCATGGCCTGGGTCGCGAGGAGGTTTAGGAAAAACCAACGGCGTTGCCTCGCCTAGGTTCTTAAAGGAGCTGTTAGACCTTGGTGCAATGGCTGGCGCGGAGGCGGGAGCGTAAAAAGGGTGCTGTCTGAATCTTGCGTGATGCGGACACAAGCGTTTCTACATTCCTCTCCCGGAATGATTGATAGGGCGACCCTGAGGTCGCCCATTTTTTTGCCTGCGATTTGCCATGAGCCGGGCTCCTGGATCATGCCAGCTTCAGCAAGCCCATCCCCATCACCAGCAGGCCCAGGCCGACCCAGCCCTGCCAGGCCAGGCGCTGGCCGAACAGCGCCCAGCCCAGGGCGACCGTGGCGAGGATGCCGAAACCGCCCCAGATGGCATAGGCGAGCGACAGGTCGATGCCACGCACCGCCTGGGCCAGGGCGGTGAAGGCGGCAAGTATGCAGAGGATGGAGACGGCGCCGAGCACGCGGCGGCGGAAGCCGTCGGAGTACTTCAGCAATACGTTGGCCAGCACTTCCAGGGCGATGGCCAGGCCCAGCCAGGCGAAGTGGATCCAGGTCACGCCGTTCATGCCATCACCTCCTGGCCGCGGGTCGTCGGCGTGGCACGGGTGCCGGACTTGATCAGCAGGATGCCGACGATCATCACGCCCAGGCCGAGGGCCTTGGCCAGGCCCAGGCTTTCCCCCAGCCAGGCGACGCTGACGGCGGTGATCAGGACGATGCCGATGCCTTCCCACAGCGCATAGGCGACGCCCACCGGGACGCGCTTCACCGCCAGGGCGAGGAAGAAATAGGACAGGCCGATGAGCGCGTACATCAGCAGGTAGCCGAGCAGGGGCGCCTGTTCGGTGGCGAATTTCATCGAGGTGGTGCCGACGACTTCGAAGAAGATCGCCGTGAGCAGGTAAATCCAGGAACGCATGGTGCCCTCCCATGGGCGTGCAAAAGCGCCGTCATTCGTTGGACGGGCGCGGGGAATCTTGGTGGATGGCCAGCGCGGGGAGATCCCGGTGTGGCCTTCGATGGAAGAGGGGAGGGCTAGAGGTCGCCGGTCCAGTGGCCTTCACGGGACACCAGACGGGAAAAGTGCAGGGAGTAGGGTTTTGTGTTCGACATAGTGAACGGAAAATTACCATTTGGAATCGACTGAAGGCAATCGATAGGATTTGGCTAAATATTTCCGCCTGAATTGGCCGGATGTGGCGCTTTTGTCGATTTTTCTGCTGGATGGGTGTTCGTTTTAATGCGCATGCGTCAGCCATTTCGCACTGCGGGGAACGTTCGTAGCGCTGTTGGCCGATTCGGCCTGCTGGGGGGAGCGTTGTGCGGCTGGGCGCGCGATGCATGCCCGCCCGGGCGGGCCTTGCTACCAGGGCTTTGCGGCGGCCTTAGACCATAGTCCGTATGCGGTAAGACCATGGTCGAATGGCCCTACAGGGAGGCGGGGGATACAAAAGGCGGCATACAAAAACAACTGCCCGTCGAGGTATGAACATGAGTGCTGCTTCACTGTATCCGGTGCGTCCCGAGGTGGCTGAAAAGTCGCTGACCAACGAGGCGACCTACAAGGCCATGTACCAGCAGTCGGTGATCAACCCCGACGGCTTCTGGCGCGAGCAGGCTCAGCGCATCGACTGGATCAAGCCGTTCACCAAGGTCAAGCAGACCTCCTTCGACGACCACCACGTCGACATCAAGTGGTTCGCCGACGGCACCCTCAACCTGTCCGCCAACTGCCTGGACCGTCACCTCGCCGAGCGCGGCGACCAGCTGGCGATCATCTGGGAAGGCGACGACCCGTCCGAGCACCGCAACATCACCTACCGCGAACTGCACGAAGAAGTGTGCAAGTTCGCCAACGCCCTGCGCGGCCAGGATGTGCACCGTGGCGACGTGGTCACCCTCTACATGCCGATGATCCCCGAGGCAGTGGTGGCCATGCTCGCCTGTACCCGTATCGGCGCGATCCACTCCGTGGTCTTCGGTGGCTTCTCTCCTGAAGCCCTGGCCGGTCGCATCATCGACTGCAAGTCCAAGGTGGTGATCACCGCCGACGAAGGCCTGCGCGGCGGCAAGAAGACAGCGCTGAAAGCCAATGTCGACGACGCCCTGACCAACCCCGAGACCAGCAGCGTGCAGAAGCTGATCGTGGTCAAGCGCACCGGTTCGGACATCAAGTGGAACCCGCACCGCGACGTCTGGTACGAGGACTTGATGAAGGTCGCCTCCAGCCAGTGCCTGCCGAAGGAAATGGGCGCCGAGGACCCGCTGTTCATCCTCTACACCTCCGGCTCCACCGGTAAGCCCAAGGGCGTGCTGCACACCACCGGCGGCTACCTGGTCTACGCCTCGCTGACCCATGAGCGCGTGTTCGACTACCGTCCGGGCGAAGTCTTCTGGTGCACCGCCGACATCGGCTGGGTCACCGGCCACACCTACCTGGTCTATGGGCCGCTTTCCAACGGCGCCACGACCCTGATGTTCGAAGGCGTGCCGAACTATCCGGATGTTTCCCGCGTCGCCAAGATCATCGACAAGCACAAGGTCAACATCCTCTACACCGCCCCCACCGCCATCCGCGCGATGATGGCCGAGGGCAAGGCCGCCGTGGCCGGTGCCGATGGCTCCAGCCTGCGCCTGCTGGGTTCGGTGGGCGAGCCGATCAACCCGGAAGCCTGGCACTGGTACTACGAGAACGTCGGCCGGTCCCGCTGCCCGATCGTCGACACCTGGTGGCAGACCGAGACCGGCGCCTGCCTGATGACCCCGCTGCCGGGTGCCCACGCCCTCAAGCCGGGCTCCGCCGCGCGCCCCTTCTTTGGTGTGCAGCCGGCCCTGGTGGACAACCTGGGCAACCTGATCGAGGGCGCCGCCGAAGGCAACCTGGTGATCATCGACTCCTGGCCGGGCCAGGCCCGTACCCTGTACGGCGACCACGACCGTTTCGTCGACACCTACTTCAAGACTTTCAAGGGCATGTACTTCACCGGTGACGGTGCCCGTCGCGACGAAGACGGCTACTACTGGATCACCGGCCGCGTCGACGACGTGCTCAACGTCTCCGGCCACCGCATGGGCACCGCCGAGATCGAAAGCGCCATGGTCGCCCACCCGAAAGTCGCCGAGGCCGCCGTGGTCGGCGTCCCCCACGACATCAAGGGGCAGGGCATCTACGTCTACGTCACCCTCAACGCCGGGGTGGAGTCCTCCGAGGCATTGCGCCAGGAACTCAAGCAGTGGGTGCGCCGCGAGATCGGCCCCATCGCCACGCCGGACGTCATCCAGTGGGCACCGGGCTTGCCCAAGACCCGCTCGGGCAAGATCATGCGCCGCATCCTGCGCAAGATCGCCGTGGCCGAGTACGACACCCTCGGCGATATCTCCACGCTGGCCGATCCCGGCGTGGTGCAGCACCTCATCGATACCCACCGCACCATGCAGGCCGCCTGACCCGGCGTCTGCGCGCAACACCCACGCCCCGCCCCGGCCACAAGCCGCGGCGGGGCGTTTTCGTTTGAACTTTGGAAACCACGTCCTTAGGGCGTGGTCATCGGTTCTTCCTGTGACGATTTGAATGGAGAGCCCTGCAGGATGAACGCGTGTCGTTGGGTGTGCCGTGCGCACCTCCGCGCGGTGCTTCCGGCGAGTCCGAGGTGCGCGCAGCACACCCTACGTCCGAAGTGAGCGGCGGCTGCATGTTCCGAGGTCTGATTGCCCCCTTCTAGGGGACCAAAAGCAAAGCCACGTTCTAAGAACGTGGATTTTTACTTGCGGGGGGGCTTGCTCACTGGGTCGTGTCGGCGACGACGCCAAGCGACTGATTTATATCGGCGAAAGAAGTTTGTGCGGCCAAGTGCCGGACTGCCCGGTCAGGGTAACGCTGGCGCTGTTACGCGTTGCGCCGAAACGGGGCGACAGGGAACACCCTGCCTCGAATGAGGGCGTGAAAGTCCGCTCGGGAAAAATCGCTCCAAGGCCGCAAGCCTTGTGGATAAAGGGGGATCTATTTATTGGCGCGGTAATTGCTGTTTCATTCAGTTTAGCGTCTTTCTGGCTCTTGCATATCGGCAAGAGACTGTCAACCCGCCCGCCCTGGCCGTCCTGGCCTTTTGTAATTTGTTGTCGCATTGAAGAAATATCGACTTTAGGGCTGTCGCTAGAATGCCGTTCACCCGGCCACGGCCATTTTCCCTGAGATCGATCAAGGTAAACCCGGCGCCTCTTTCTACAATTCATCGAAGGCCTGGGCACTTTCTCACTCTGCCAGCAGAAGCCATACCCATTCGTAGGAGTCAAAAGATGAAGAAGATCGCACTTCTCGGCGCCATGGCGCTTTCCCTGTTGTCGCCGCTGGCTGCTGTGGCCGATGAAGCCAAACCCCTGCGCATCGGTATCGAAGCGGCCTACCCGCCCTTCGCCTACAAGACTCCGGACGGCAAGATCACCGGCTTCGACTACGACATCGGCAACGCCCTGTGCGCCGAGATGAAGGTCGAGTGCAAATGGATCGAGCAGGAATTCGACGGTCTGATCCCGGCCCTCAAGGTGCGCAAGTTCGACGCCATCCTGTCCTCGATGACCATCACCGACGAGCGCAAGAAGTCCGTGGACTTCACCGGCAAGTACTACCAGACCCCGATCAAGCTGGCGATGAAGGCCGGCACCGTGATCAACGACCCGCTGGTGGACCTGAAGGGCAAGAAGGTTGGCGTGCAGCGCGCCAGCACCTACGACCGTTTCGCCACCGAGGTCTATGCCCCGGCCGGCATCGAAGTGGTGCGCTACAGCTCGCAGAACGAAGTCTTCCTCGACATGACCTCCGGCCGCCTCGACGCGACCCTGGCCGATGCCGTGAACATCGACGACGGTTTCCTCAAGACCGAAGCCGGCAAGGGCTTCGCCCTGGTAGGCCCGGACTACACCGATCCGAAGTACTTCGGTGAGGGCGCCGGTATCGCCGTGCGCAAGGGCGACAAAGCCCTGGCCGACAAGATCACTGCCGCCATCGCCGCCATCCGCGCCAACGGCAAGTACAAGGAAGTGCAGGACAAGTACTTCCAGTTCGACGTTTACGGCAACTGATAGAACGCTGAAGACCGGCGCCTCGCCCAGGTTTCAGTGACATATCGAAAAGGCTGCCTTTCCCCGGAAGTGGCACAACCAGGATGTTGAGGTCGCCAGCAGGCGACCACAGCGGCGCGACACCAGGCTCCACGGTTCGCGGCTAACCTGCAGGTTGTGCCACTTTTTCGTTGCAGCGGTGCTGTCCGGTTCCAGCCGGGGCGCTGCATGAGGACCTGAACATGCTCAACGGCTACGGCTCGACCATTCTCGATGGTGCCTGGCTCACCCTTCTGCTGGCCCTGTCGTCCATGTCGATGGCCATCGTCCTGGGCCTGGTCGGCGCGGCGTTCCGCCTGTCGCCGGTGCGCTGGCTGGCGCTGCTGGGCGAGACCTATGCCACGGTGATCCGCGGTATTCCCGACCTGGTGCTGATCCTGCTGATCTTCTACGGCGGCCAGCAGGTGGTGAACATGGTCGCGCCCCTGGTCGGCTATGAGGATTACATCGATCTCGATCCGTTCTGGTCCGGGGTCTTCACCCTCGGCTTCATCTTCGGTGCCTACCTGTCCGAGACCTTCCGCGGCGCCTTCATGGCGATCCCGAAAGGGCAGGGCGAGGCCGGCTTCGCCTACGGCATGAGCGGCCGCCAGGTGTTCTTCCGCGTGCTGGTGCCGCAGATGATCCGCCTGGCCATTCCCGGCTTCACCAACAACTGGCTGGTGCTGACCAAGGCCACCGCGCTGGTTTCGGTGGTCGGCCTGCAAGACATGATGTTCAAGGCCAAGAGCGCTGCGGACGCGACCCGCGAGCCCTTCACCTTCTACCTGGCCGTGGCTGCGCTCTACCTGGTGCTGACCAGCGTTTCCCTGCTGGCCCTGCGCTTCCTGGAAAAACGCTATTCCGCCGGCATCAAAGCCGCCGAGCTGTGATCAAGAGGGCGCACGCGTGATCTTCGACTACAACGTCATTCTGGAAAACCTGCCGCTCTACTTCGGTGGCGTGCTGGTTACCCTCAAGCTCCTGGCGATCTCCCTCGCCCTGGGCCTGCTGGCGGCCGTGCCGCTGGCGCTGATGCGGGTCTCCAAGCAGCCGGCGGTGAACTTCCCGGCCTGGCTCTACACCTATGTCATCCGCGGCACCCCGATGCTGGTGCAGCTGTTCCTCATCTACTACGGCCTGGCCCAGTTCGCCTGGGTGCGCGAGAGCGTGCTCTGGCCCTACCTGTCCAATGCCACCTTCTGTGCCTGCCTGGCGTTCGCCGTGAACACCAGCGCCTACACCGCCGAGATCCTCGCGGGCAGCATCAAGGCCACGCCCCATGGCGAGATCGAGGCCGCCAAGGCCATCGGCATGTCGCGGGCCAAGCTGTACCGCCGCATCCTGCTGCCGTCGGCGCTGCGCCGCGCGCTGCCGCAGTACAGCAACGAGGTGATCATGATGCTGCACACCACCAGCCTCGCCTCCATCGTCACCCTGATCGACATCACCGGCGCCGCGCGCACCGTGAACTCGCAGTACTACCTGCCGTTCGAGGCCTTCATCACCGCCGGCCTGTTCTACCTGTGCCTGACCTTCATCCTGGTGCGCCTGTTCAAGCTGGCCGAGCGCCGCTGGCTGGCCTACATGGCCCCGCGCAAGGCCTGACCCCATGCAGCGCATCGACCACCTGTTGCCCTGGGGCGCCCCCGGTACCCGCCGCGAGCTGACGGTTTTCCGTTTCGGCAGCGGCGCGCGCAAGGCCTATATCCAGGCCTCGCTGCATGCCGATGAGTTGCCGGGCATGCGGGTGGCGGTGGCGCTGAAGAAGCGCCTCGCCGAGCTGGAAGCCGAAGGGCGCCTGGCCGGCGTGGTCGAACTGGTGCCAGTGGCCAACCCCATCGGCCTGGGGCAGGTGCTCCAGGCCAGCCACCAGGGCCGTTTCGAGTTCGCCAGCGGCAAGAACTTCAACCGTGATTTCGCCGACCTCGCCGAGCTGGTGGCGCCCGCCCTCGATGGGCGCCTGGGCAGCGACGTGGCGGCCAACGTGCAATTGATCCGCAGTGCCATGCACCAGGCCCTCGATGGCCTGGCGCCGGCCGCCTCCGAGCTCCAGGGCCTGCAGCGCCTGCTGCTGCGCCACGCCTGCGACGCCGACCTGGTGCTCGACCTGCATTGCGACTTCGACGCGGTGATGCACCTCTACATGATTCCCCAGCAGGCGGACGCCTTCGGCCCGCTGGGCGCGCGCCTGGGGGCCGGCGCCATGCTGGTGGCCGAGGATTCCGGCGCCAGCTCCTTCGACGAGGCCTGCTCCATGGCCTGGCTGCGCCTGCAGCGGCGCTTCCCCGAATGCGCCATCCCGCTGGCCTGTGTGGCGGCGACCGTGGAGCTGGGCGGCATGGCCGACACCGAGCGCGAGCGCGCCGAAGCCAGCTGCGAAGCCATCCTCGCCTTCCTCGCCGGGCAGGGGCTGATCAGCGGCGAATGGCCGCCGGCGCCCGCGCCCCGTTGCGAGGTGACGCCCTTCGAGGGCGCCGAATATGCCTATGCCCCCCATGCCGGGGTGGTGAGTTTCCTGCAGCCGGTGGGCGCGATGGTCGAGGCGGGTGATCCGCTGTTCGAAGTCATCGACCCCCTGGATGACCGCCACAGCGTGGTGCGTGCCTCCACCGGTGGTGTGCTGTATGTGCGCGAACGCCTGCGTTTTGCGCAGCCCGGACTGTGGCTGGCCAAGGTGGCCGGCCATGTACCCATTCGTCAGGGACGCTTGTTGAGCGACTGATCCATTCGCATCGAGACCGAGACCATGTACAAACTGGAAGTCCAAGACCTGCACAAGCGTTACGGCAGCCATGAAGTCCTCAAGGGCGTATCCCTGGCGGCCAAGGCGGGTGACGTGATCAGCATCATCGGCTCGAGCGGCTCGGGCAAGAGCACCTTCCTGCGCTGCATCAACATGCTCGAGCAGCCCCATGGCGGCAAGATCCTGCTCAACGGCGAAGAGCTGAAGCTGGTGGCCAACCGCGACGGCGGCCTCAAGGCGGCCGAGCCCAAGCAGCTGCAGCGCATGCGCTCGCGCCTGGCGATGGTGTTCCAGCACTTCAACCTGTGGTCGCACATGAGCGCCCTGGAGAACGTCATCGAAGCGCCCGTGCACGTGCTCGGCGTACCGAAGAAGGAAGCCATCGAGAAGGCCGAGCACTACCTGGCCAAGGTGGGCGTGGCGCACCGCAAGGACGCCTACCCGGCGCACATGTCCGGCGGCGAGCAGCAGCGCGTGGCCATCGCCCGTGCCCTGGCGGTCGAGCCCGAGGTGATGCTGTTCGACGAACCCACCTCCGCCCTCGACCCCGAGCTGGTGGGCGAGGTGCTCAAGGTGATGAAGGACCTGGCCACCGAAGGCCGCACCATGGTGGTGGTGACCCACGAGATGGGCTTCGCCCGCGAGGTTTCCAACCAGTTGATCTTCCTGCACAAGGGCGTGGTCGAAGAGACCGGCTGCCCACGCGAAGTGCTGGCCAATCCGCAATCCGAGCGCCTCAAGCAGTTCCTCTCGGGGAGCCTGAAGTAATTAATGCCAACTGCGGCTAAGCTGCCTGCCATGACTGCCCATCGAATCGGTTTTCTCCTCTGGCCCGGCACCAAGGCCATGACCCTGGCGCTGGCCGAGGAAGCACTTCGCGTCGCTCAACGCCTGCACTCCGACGTGGTTTACGAGCTGCACTTCCTCCAGGCCGAAACACCTGCCGAGGGCGCCTGGCGCCTGCCCGGCGAAGCCTGGACCGGCAAGCTCGAAGGCCTCACGCGGCTGTTCCTGCTGGCCGATGAGCCGCCGGCGCCGATGTCGGCTGCGCTGTCGGCGGCGATCAAGCAGCTGGTGCGTTCCGGCTGCGTGATCGGCGGCCTCTCCGCGGGTGTCTATCCGCTGGCCCAGCTCGGCCTGCTCGACGGTTACCGCGCTGCGGTGCACTGGCGCTGGCAGGACGATTTCACCGAGCGCTTCCCCAAGGTCATCGCCACCAGCCACCTGTTCGACTGGGACCGTGATCGCCTCAGTGCCTGTGGCGGCCTTTCGGTTCTCGACCTGCTGCTGGCGGTGCTGGCCCGTGACCACGGCGCCGAGCTGGCGGGCGCGGTGTCTGAGGAGCTGGTGGTGGAGCGCATCCGCGAAGGCGGCGAGCGTCAACGCATTCCGCTGCAGAACCGCCTCGGCTCCAGCCACCCGAAGCTCACCCAGGCGGTGCTGCTGATGGAGGCCAATATCGAGGAGCCGCTGACCACCGACGAGATCGCCCAGCACGTGTGCGTGTCACGTCGCCAACTGGAGCGCATCTTCAAGCAGTACCTCAACCGGGTGCCCAGCCAGTACTACCTGGAGCTGCGCCTGAACAAGGCCCGGCAGATGCTGATGCAGACAAGCAAGTCGATCATCCAGATCGGCCTGTCCTGCGGTTTCTCCTCCGGCCCGCACTTCTCCAGCGCCTACCGCAATTTCTTCGGCGTCACCCCCCGCGAAGACCGCAACCAGCGCCGCAGCAGCGGCCCCTTCGACAACCAGCCGGCCCTCGCCGAGCGCGGTTGATCGCCCGCACCGGGTGGGCGTCGTGCCTGCCCGGTGTCTGGCCTGTCCCTTTCCTTCACTTGAACCTGAGAAATTACGTCCTCAGGGCGTGGTCATGAGTCATCGGCGCTGCCTGTGAAGGTTTGAATTGAGCGCTCAGCAGGATGAACGCGTGCCGTAGGGTGTGCCGTGTGTGCACCGCCGCACGGTGTTTCCGGCAGGCTCCCCAGGTGCGCGCGGCACACCCTACGTCCAAGCTCCGAAGTCTGCCTGCGCACCCCTTATGGGGACCAAAGCAAGTCTGCGTTCTATGAGCGTGGATTTACGTCCATGCACCGCCCGCTGGGCCGCGCTGCGCTTGGCGCCAACCTACGGAACCCGTTTCCTGCTGGCCGCGTCCAGGCAGCGTTCCAGCGTGGCGACCGCACGCGTGAGCTCTTCCGGGGTGTAGGCGGCGAAGCCCATGAGGAAGCCCGGCTGCGCCGGGCGCTCGACATACAGCCCGCTCAGCCCCAGCAGCTCGATGCCCGTGTTGCGCGCGGCGGTGACGGCGGTGGCTTCGGGCAGGTCCCCGGTGAGCAGGCAGGGCATCTGTAATCCTCCGGCCGGAACATGGGGTTCGATCAGCGTGCCCAGTCTCTTTTCCAGCAGCTCCGCGAGGAGGGCCAGGCGCTCGGCATAGAGGGTGCGCATGCTGCGGACGTAGGCGCCGAAGTGCCCGCCGCTGATGAAGCGCGCCAGGGTCAGCTGGGAGATGGACGCGGTGTGGCCGTCCAGCAGGGTGCGGGCGACGGTCATGGGCTCCACCAGCGCCGGCGGCAGCACCAGGTAGCCGATGCGCAATCCCGGAAACAGCGATTTGGTGAAAGTGCCTATATAGAGCGTCCGCTCGTGCGCATCCAGGCCCTGGACGCAGGCGGTCGGCCGGCCGGCGTAGTGGAATTCGCTGTCGTAGTCGTCCTCGATGATCCAGGCCTGTTCCCGCTTGGCCCATTCGATCAGGGCCAGGCGCCGCTCCAGAGAAAGCGTCGCGCCCGTCGGGAACTGGTGCGACGGCGTCAGGTACACCGCCTTGGCGGGATGGGGGTGAGCCAGGAGTCGGTCCACCTGCAGGCCCTCTGCGTCGACGGGGATGGCCTGGCAGGCGAGCCCTGCGGCTTCGAAGGCCTTGCGGGCACCGTAGTAGGACGGGTCTTCGATGAATATCCGCTCGCCCGCGTCCAGCAACACGGTGGCGCACAGCCCGAGCGCCTGCTGGGAACTGGTGAGCACCAGCACCTGGTCTGCCGTGGTGCGGGCGCCACGTTCCAGGTTGACGTAGTCGGCGATGGCGCGACGCAGCGGCTCCAGGCCCTGGGGGTCGCCATGCAGCAAGGCTTTCGAACCGAACTCCTTCAGCGCCTGGCGTTGCAGACGCTCCCAGGTTTGCAACGGAAAGGTGCGCGTCTCGGGCACGCCATGGGCGAAGGGGCGGGGTGCGAGGTGCTCGCGCACGCCGCCTTGGCGCAGCATGGCCTGGCCGCGCCTGCTCAGCCCGGACCCTTCCTCCGTTGTCTTGCGTGTGCGCCGCGCGGCGGGCCTGCCGGGCAACAAGCGGGTGGCTTCGGCCACGAAGCTGCCGCTGCCTACCCGGCGTTCGATGAAGCCTTCGGCATGCAGTTGGCCGTAGGCGGACTCGATGGTGTCCCGGGAGACTCCGAGGGAGCTGGCCAGCAGGCGCGAAGCGGGCAGTGGCGTGCCCGTCGCCAGGGCGCCATCCAGTATCAGCTGGCGGAGGGCGCGCTGGATCCGCGCGTGCAGCGGCAATGGCAGGAGTTCCGGGTGAACCAGCCGGGCCTTGACCGATTCCAGCAGGGAGTTCTTGAACAATTGGTCTGCTCTTGATGCGTGTATTGGTGGGGAAAATCAGGCCAATAGGGCGCTATAAAACGGCCACGGTCAAGCCTGGCGGAGCCGGCGCAGGAGCGCGGATCCGCGCTTGATCGGCAGTTCCGGGAGGGAGGGCCCCCCGGATGGAAAACAGGAGCATTTCCATGACAGCAGTGCAGCAACTCATCTCGGTTCGCCCGGTGAAGCCGGAAGATTTCGACAAATGGGCCGAGTACTGGGGCAAGTACCAAGAGTTCTATGGCGTGGACCTGAGCCCGGAGGTCACCCGGATGACCTGGGCGCGGTTCTTCGATGAGCACGAGCCCGTCCAGGCCGCCGTCGCCACGGATGGCGAGCACATCTTCGGCTTCGTCAACTTCGTCTTCCATCGCTCGACCTGGGCCGTGAACGACTTCTGCTACCTGGAGGACCTCTACGTCTCCCCCAGCGTGCGTGGCCAGAAGATCGGCAAGAGGCTGATCGAATACGTGCAGGGGCAGGCCCGGGAAAGGCAGTGCGACCGGCTGTACTGGCATACCCAGGAGAGCAACCACACTGCCCAGCGGCTGTATGACTGGATCGCCGAGCGGCCGGGGGTGATCGAGTACCGGATGCCGCTTTAGCGGGCGGAGGGTGCCTTTCGCGGAGTCCGCTCGGGCTCCGCTCCACGGGCCTGCGCGAGCGGCCCTTGCAAGGACGCCGGAACCGCCCGGTTCCGGCAGTCGCCGATCGCCATTCGCGTCGTCATCGAAGCCTCGCCGGTCATCCGCTGACCGATGCGCTGCGCCCCGTGCGTCCCGTGGCGATCCGCGTTTAAACTGCGCCTTCCCGAAGCTTTCTGTCGCATTTACGAAAGCCTCGGTTTTTCGCGGGTTGGCGCTGTAAGAAGTTGTCGCTTGGCGGCAATGCCAACCCCTAATCTGTCCCTACAATCCTTTCATCACTAGCCGTTCATGGCAGGAGAAACTGATGTCCGTTGAGCATGCGCAGGTCGAGCGCGCCGATTTCGATCAGGTGATGGTTCCCAACTACGCCCCCGCCGCTTTCATTCCGGTACGCGGTGAGGGTTCGCGAGTCTGGGACCAGAGTGGCCGCGAATTGATCGATTTCGCCGGCGGTATCGCCGTGAACTCCCTCGGCCATGCTCACCCGGCGCTGGTCAAGGCGCTGACCGACCAGGCCAACAAGATCTGGCACGTGTCCAACGTCTTCACCAACGAGCCGGCCCTGCGCCTGGCCAAGAAGCTGGTGGCCGCCACCTTCGCCGAGCGCGTGTTCCTCGCCAACTCCGGCGCCGAGGCCAACGAGGCCGCCTTCAAGCTGGCCCGCCGCTACGCCCATGACGTCTATGGCCCGCAGAAGCACGAGATCATCTCGGCCACCAACAGCTTCCACGGCCGCACCCTGTTCACCGTGACCGTCGGTGGCCAGCCCAAGTATTCCGACGGCTTCGGCCCCAAGGTCGAGGGCATCACCCATGTGCCCTTCAATGACCTGGAAGCGCTGAAGGCCGCCATCTCCGACAAGACCTGCGCCGTGGTGCTCGAGCCCGTGCAGGGCGAGGGCGGTGTACTGCCGGCCACCCAGGCTTACCTGGAAGGCGCGCGCAAGCTGTGCGACGAGCACAACGCGCTGCTGGTGTTCGACGAAGTGCAGAGCGGCATGGGCCGCAGCGGCAAGCTGTTCGCCTACCAGAACTACGGCGTGACCCCGGACATCCTCTCCAGCGCCAAGAGCCTGGGTGGCGGTTTCCCCATCGGCGCCATGCTGACCACCACCGAGATCGCCAAGCACCTGGTGGTGGGTACTCACGGCACCACCTATGGCGGCAACCCGCTGGCCAGCGCCGTGGCCGAAGCGGTACTGGACGTGATCAACACCCCGGAAGTGCTGAGCGGCATCAACGCCAAGCACGACCGCTTCAAGACCCGCCTCGAGGCGATCGGCAAGAAGTACGGCATCTTCACCGAAGTGCGCGGCCTCGGCCTGCTGCTGGGCGCGGCCCTGTCCGATGCCTGGAAGGGCAAGGCCAAGGACGTGCTCAACGCCGCCGAGAAGGAAGCCGTGATGGTGCTGCAGGCCGGCCCGGATGTGGTGCGCTTCGCGCCCAGCCTGGTGATCCCGGATGCCGACATCGACGAGGGCCTGGACCGCTTCGAGCGCGCCGTGGCCAAGCTGACCCAGGCCTGAGGCCCGGGTGATACGCGGCACAGGGCTGTGCCGCGGTTCCGATTCCAGGGATGAACGTTTTCATGCGTGATCGGCGGCCTTTTGGCCGCCGTTTTCTCCGGCCGACCTCGCATGGGTTGCCCGGAGCCTTTATTGAAGGAGTGACACCATGCTGGTGATGCGCCCCGCGCAAATGGCCGACCTTGCCGATGTTCAGCGCCTGGCTGCGGACAGCCCCGTTGGTGTCACTTCGCTGCCGGACGACGCCGAGCGCCTTGGTGAGAAGATCGCCGCCTCGGAAGCTTCGTTCGCGGCGGAAGTCAGCTTCAACGGTGAGGAAAGCTATTTCTTCGTCCTGGAAGACACCGCGACCGGCCGCCTGGTCGGCTGCTCGGCCATCGTCGCCTCGGCCGGTTTCTCCGAGCCCTTCTACAGCTTCCGCAACGAGACCTTCGTGCACGCCTCGCGCGAGCTGAAGATCCACAACAAGATCCACGTCCTCTCGCTGTGCCACGACCTCACCGGCAACAGCCTGCTGACCAGCTTCTACG
Organism: Aquipseudomonas alcaligenes MRY13-0052; assembly: GCA_000474255.1. Lineage (GTDB taxonomy): Bacteria > Pseudomonadota > Gammaproteobacteria > Pseudomonadales > Pseudomonadaceae > Metapseudomonas > Metapseudomonas solani. The sequence continues at coordinate 110,555 of BATO01000008.1, read as the reverse complement.
TGCAGCGCGAACTGGTGGGCACCGCCAGCGCCGAGCTCAACTCCCGGGCGCGCCTGATGTTCATGGCCAGCCACCCGGAGCGCTTCGCCGATGCGGTGGTGGTGGAGATCGTCGGCTACAGCGACGACGAGGGCGAATCGCCGTTCTGGAACGCCGTGGGGCGCAACTTCTTCGACCTGAACTACATCGAGGCCGAGCGCCTTTCGGGCCTGAAGAGCCGCACCTTCCTCGCCGAGCTGATGCCCAACTACCCCATCTACGTGCCGCTGCTGCCGGACGAGGCCCAGGAATCCATGGGCCAGGTGCACCCGCGCGCGCAGATCACCTTCGACATCCTGATGCGTGAAGGCTTCGAGACCGACAACTACATCGACATCTTCGATGGCGGCCCGACCCTGCACGCCCGCACCTCCGGCATCCGTTCCATCGCCCAGAGCCGCGTCGTGCCCGTGCGCATCGGCGAGCAGCAGAAGGGTGGCCGCCAGTACCTGGTGAGCAACGGCCTGCTGCAGGACTTCCGCGCCGTGGTGGCGGACCTCGACTGGGTGCCCGGCAAGCCGGTGGAACTCAGCCTGGAGATCGCCGAAGCCCTCGGCGTGGGTGAAGGCGCCAGCGTGCGCCTGGTAGCGATTTAAACCGAAACGCCAAGCGGCGGCCGTTGCCGCCGGCTTGCAGCGTGCCGCTTGAAGCATGCAGCTCTAACGGAGTCACTATGATCGTTCGTCCCGTACGCAGCGCCGACCTGCCTGCCCTGATCGACCTGGCGCGCAGCACCGGTGCCGGCCTCACCACCCTCCCGGCCAACGAGGAGCGCCTGTCGCACCGAGTCGGCTGGGCGGAGAAGGCCTTCCACGGCGAAGCCGAACGGGGCGACGCGGACTACCTGTTCGTGCTCGAGGACGACGACGGCAAGGTGGTCGGCATCTCCGCCGTGGCCGGCGCCGTGGGCCTGCGCGAGCCCTGGTACAACTACCGGGTCGGGCTCACCGTCAGCGCCTCCCAGGAGCTGAACATCCACCGGCAGATCCCCACGCTGTTCCTGGCCAACGACCTGACCGGCAACTCCGAGCTCTGCTCGCTGTTCCTTCACGCCGGTTACCGCAGCGGCCTCAACGGCCGGCTGCTGTCCAAGGCGCGCTTCCTGTTCATCGCCGAGTTCCCCGAGCTGTTCGGTGACAAGGTGATCGCCGAGATGCGCGGCATGTCCGACGAGAACGGCGTCTCGCCCTTCTGGGACAGCCTCGGCCGCCACTTCTTCAAGATGGAATTCTCCCGCGCGGACTACCTCACCGGCGTCGGCAACAAGGCCTTCATCGCCGAGCTGATGCCCAAGTTCCCGCTCTACACCTGCTTCCTCTCCGAGGCGGCCCGTGACGTGATCGGCCGCGTGCACGCCGACACCGAGCCGGCGCTGGCCATGCTCAAGGGTGAAGGCTTCAGCTTCCAGGGCTACGTCGACATCTTCGACGCCGGCCCCGCCATCGAGTGCCAGACCGCGAAGATCCGCGCCGTGCAGGACAGCCAGACGCTGGTGCTGGCCGTGGGTACGCCGGGCGACGATGCCACGCCGTACCTGATCCACAACCGCAAGCGCGAGGAGTGCCGCGTCACCGCCGCCCCGGCCCGTCTGGCCGCTGGCACGCTGGTGGTCGATGCGGATACCGCCAAGCGTCTGAAACTCTCGGCTGGCGCCTCGGTCCGCGCCGTGCCGCTGTCGGCCAAGGAGTCCGTCAAATGAGCACCCATTACATCGCAGGCGCCTGGCAGGCGGGGCAGGGCGAGGCCTTCGACTCGCTGAACCCGGTGACCCAGGAATCCGTCTGGAACGGCCAGGGCGCCAGCGCCGAACAGGTCGAGGCCGCCGTGGCCGCCGCCCGTGTCGCCTTCCCGGCCTGGGCCCGGCTGAGCCTGGAGGAGCGCATCGGTGTTCTGGAGCGCTTCGCCCTCACCCTCAAAGCCCACGCCGACGAACTCGCCCGCTGCATCGGCGAGGAGACCGGCAAGCCGCTTTGGGAGTCGGCCACCGAAGTGACCACCATGGTCAACAAGGTCGCCATCTCCATCCAGAGCTACCGCGAACGCACCGGCGAGAAGAGCGGCCCCCTGGCCGACGCCACCGCCGTGCTGCGCCACAAGCCCCATGGCGTGGTGGCGGTGTTCGGCCCCTACAACTTCCCCGGCCACCTGCCCAACGGCCACATCGTGCCGGCGCTGCTGGCCGGTAACGCGGTGATCTTCAAGCCCAGCGAGCTGACCCCCAAGGTCGCCGAGCTGACGGTCAAGTGCTGGATCGAAGCGGGCCTGCCCGCCGGCGTGCTGAACCTGGTGCAGGGCGCCCGCGAGACCGGCATCGCCCTGGCCGCGAGCGCCGGCATCGATGGCCTGTTCTTCACCGGCTCCAGCCGCACCGGCAACCTGCTGCACCAGCAATTCGCCGGCCGCCCGGACAAGATCCTGGCGCTGGAGATGGGCGGCAACAACCCGCTGGTGGTGGACGAGCTCGCCGATGTCGACGCCGCCGTGTACACCATCATCCAGTCCGCCTTCATCTCCGCTGGCCAGCGCTGCACCTGCGCCCGCCGCCTGCTGGTGCCGCAAGGCGCCTGGGGCGACGCGCTGCTGGCACGCCTGGTGGCGGTGGCGGCGAGCATCCAGGTCGGCGCCTTCGACGCCCAGCCGGCACCCTTCATGGGCTCGGTGATCTCCCTGGACGCCGCGCGCCACCTGCTCAAGGCCCAGGAGCAACTGATCGCCAAGGGCGCCAATGTGCTGCTGGCCATGTCCCAGCCGCTGGAAACCGCTGCGCTGCTGACCCCCGGCATCATCGACGTCACCGCCGTGGCCGAGCGCCCGGACGAGGAGTTCTTCGGCCCGCTGCTGCAGGTGATCCGCTACGCCGATTTCGATGCCGCCATCGCCGAAGCCAACGCCACCCAATACGGCCTGGCCGCCGGGCTGCTGTCGGATTCCCGCGAGCTGTACCAGCGCTTCTTCATCGAGAGCCGCGCCGGCATCGTCAACTGGAACAAACAACTGACCGGGGCCGCGAGCAGTGCGCCCTTCGGGGGCATCGGCGCATCGGGCAACCACCGCGCCAGCGCCTACTACGCCGCTGACTATTGCGCTTACCCGGTCGCTTCGCTGGAAAGTGAAACCCTTGCCCTGCCTGCAACCCTGACGCCTGGAGTCAGCCTATGAGCGCCCATGAAGTGAACTTCGACGGTCTGGTCGGCCCGACCCACAACTACGGCGGCCTGTCGTATGGCAACGTGGCGTCGCAGAGCAACAGCCAGGCCGCTTCCAGCCCCAAGGAAGCCGCCCTGCAGGGCCTGGCGAAGATGAAGGCGCTGATGGAGATGGGCTTCAAGCAGGGCGTACTGGCCCCGCAGGAGCGCCCCAACGTCGCCGCGCTGCGCAGCCTCGGCTTCGCCGGCACCGACGCCCAGGTGATCGAGAAGGCCGCCAAGGAGGCCATGCCGCTGCTGGCCGCCTGCAGCTCGGCCTCGAGCATGTGGACCGCCAACGCCTGCACCGTCAGCCCCAGCGCCGACACTGCCGATGGCCGCGTGCACTTCACCGCCGCCAACCTCAATTGCAAGTTCCACCGCAGCATCGAGCACCCCACCACCAGCCGCGTGCTGGGGGCGATGTTCGCCAACGAGCGCCACTTCGCCCACCACGCCGCGCTGCCGGCAGTGGCGCAGTTCGGTGACGAAGGCGCGGCCAACCACACCCGTTTCTGCAAGGGCTATGGCGAGGCGGGCGTGGAGTTCTTCGTGTTCGGCCGCAGCGCCTTCGACAGCCGCTTCCCGGCACCGGCGCGCTATCCGGCGCGGCAGACCCTGGAGGCCAGCCAGGCCGTCGCACGCCTGCACGGGCTGAGCGAGGCCGGCGTGGTCTATGCCCAGCAGAACCCGGCGGTGATCGACCAGGGCGTGTTCCACAACGACGTGATCGCAGTGGGTAACGGCGAAGTGCTGTTCCACCACGAAGACGCCTTCCTCGACACCGACAAGGTGCTGGCCGAACTGCACGACAAGCTGGGCCGCGTCGGTGGCCGCTTCCAGGCCGTGTGCGTGCCCCGTGATGCGGTGACGGTGGAGGACGCGGTGCGTTCCTACCTGTTCAACAGCCAGCTGTTGAGCCGCGCCGACGGCAGCATGCTGCTGATCGTGCCGGAGGAATGCCGCAACAACGCGCGGGTGTGGAACTACCTGCAGACCCTGACCGCCGAGGACGGCCCGATCCGCGAGGTGAAGGTCTTCGACCTCAAGCAGAGCATGCAAAACGGCGGCGGCCCCGCCTGCCTGCGCCTGCGCGTGGCGCTGAAGGACGACGAGCTGGCGGCGGTGAACCAGGGCGTGATCCTCACCCCCTCGCTCTACGACAGCCTCACCGGCTGGGTGGAGAAGCACTACCGCGATCGCCTGAGCGAAACCGACCTGGCTGATCCACAATTGCTCACTGAATGCCGCACGGCATTGGATGAGCTGACGCAGATCCTTAAACTGGGCGCCGTTTATCCGTTTCAACTAACTTGAGCCGGTAGCTGGAAGCATGAAGCTGGAAGTGGGTACTCCGTCTGCCGGTGAACCACTTCCGGCTTCCAGCTTTTAGCTTCCAGCTTCCCTCTAGGAGTTCAAAGATGTCCGACGCCCTGCAACTCATCCTCGAAGACACCGACGGTACCCAGCTCGAAACCTCCTGCACGCGCTTTGCGGTGATGTGGCAGGGCAAGGAGGTCTGGATCCAGACCGCCGGCAATGGCCAACTGCTGATCGGCGTGGATGTCGAGGAAGGCGATACCGAGTACGCCAACCTGTTGCTGCGCCCGCTGGCGACCAACCTGGTCAGCCTGCAGCTGGAGATGGAGCCGGCCGACGCCGGTGATGACGACGAGGACGGCCACGTGCATGGCCCGGACTGCAACCACGATCATTGAGGAATAGCGGATGTTGGCCCTTGGCAAACTGCTTGAACTGACCCTGGCCGGCCGCGAGCCGACCGAGAAGATTCAACTGACCGCCGAGGGCACCCGCCTGCACTGGCTGGGCGAGGGGGCGCTTGAGGTCACCCCGCCCGTCAACGCCGACAACGGCATGGACCTGCTGCTCTCCGCCGGTATCCATGGCAACGAGACGGCACCGATCGAACTGCTGGACCGCCTGCTGCAAGGCGTGGCCCGCGGCGAGCTGAAGCCCCGCTCGCGGATTCTCTTCCTGCTCGGCAACCCCGAGGCCATGCGCCGCGGCGAGCGCTACCTGGAGCAGGACATCAACCGCCTGTTCAATGGCCGTCACGAGCAGACCAGCGGCTTCGAGGCGATGCGCGCCAACGAGCTGGAGCGCCTGGCCGCGGCCTTCTTCATCAAGCCGAGCCGTACCCGCCTGCACTACGACCTGCACACCGCCATCCGTGGCTCGAAGATCGAGCAGTTCGCCCTCTACCCCTACAAGGAGGGGCGCGAACATTCCCGCCGCGAACTGGCGCGCCTGGGCGCCGCCGGCATCGAGGCGGTGCTGCTGCAGAACAAGACCGGTATCACCTTCAGCTCCTACACCTACGCCAGCCTGGAGGCCGAAGCCTTCACCCTGGAGCTGGGCAAGGCGCGCCCGTTCGGCGAGAACGGCCAGGTCAACCTCGACCTGCTGGAAGCACGCTTGCGCCTGTTGGTGGAAGGCGCCGAGCCGGAAGGCGAGGGCGAGGACCTCGGCGCGCTGCAGCTGTTCGCCGTGTCCCGCGAGGTGATCAAGCACAGCGATGCCTTCCAGCTGCACCTGCCGGCGGACATCGAGAACTTCAGCGAGCTGCCGGTCGGCTACCTGCTGGCCGACGACATCGCCGGCACCCGCTGGGTGATCGAGGAGGAGGGTGCACGCATCATCTTCCCCAACCCGAAGGTGAAGAATGGCCTGCGCGCCGGCATCCTCATCGTCCCCGCCGAAGTCGACTGATCCAATGCGCGTCTCGTTCCCGGGCTGATGCCCGGGCTACGGCTTGCCGAAGGACGTTTCACTCCCCCTTGCTCCTCTCGTCGCGCTCCTTTAGGGTCGTTCCCTTACCCAGCCAAGGAGCCCCGAGATGGCCGTCATAGACCTGCGCAGCGACACCGTCACCCAACCCACGCCCGGCATGCGCGACGCCATGCAGGCGGCGCCGCTGGGTGATGACGTCTATGGCGAAGACCCCACCGTCAACCGCCTGGAAGCCACGCTCGCGGAGCGCCTGGGCTTCGAGGCGGCGCTCTTCGTGCCCACCGGCACCATGAGCAACCTGCTGGGGCTGATGGCCCATTGCGAGCGCGGCGACGAGTACATCGTCGGCCAGCAGGCCCACACCTATAAATACGAAGGCGGTGGCGCGGCGGTGCTCGGCTCGATCCAGCCGCAGCCCATCGATGGCGAGGCCGATGGCTCGCTGGACCTGGCCAAGGTCGAGGCGGCGATCAAGCAGGACGACTTCCACTTCGCCCGCACCCGCCTGTTGGCACTGGAAAACACCATGCAGGGCAAGGTGCTGCCCCTGGCGTACCTGGCGGCGGCGCGGGAGCTGACCCGGCGCCGTGGCCTGGCGCTGCACCTGGACGGCGCGCGTCTGTACAACGCGGCGGTGAAGCTGGGCGTGGACGCCCGCGAGATCACCCAGCATTTCGATTCGGTTTCCGTGTGCCTGTCCAAGGGCCTGGGCGCCCCGGTGGGTTCGGTGCTGTGCGGCAGCGCGGCACTGATCGCCAAGGCCCGACGCCTGCGCAAGATGGTCGGCGGCGGCATGCGCCAGGCCGGCCTGCTGGCGGCTGCGGGCCTGTACGCCCTGGATCACCAGGTGCAGCGCCTGGCGGACGACCACGCCAACGCCACGCGCCTGGGCGCCGGGCTGGCCGAACTGGGCTACAGCGTGGAGCCGGTGCAGAGCAACATGGTCTATGTTGACCTGGGTTCGCAGGCGCCGGCCGCGAAAGCCTTCATGGCCGAGCGGGGCATCGTCCTGAGTGCCGCGCCGCGCTTGCGTATGGTGACCCACCTGGACGTCGATGCCGCCGGCATCGAGCGGGTGATCGAGGCGTTCGCCGAGTTCCGCCGCCATTGATCACCTGATAGCCTCCGATAGCCGTTTTCTATCGCATAAAGGCACTATCCCGCTGGCACAGGGCCTATATAATGCGGCCCTTTGCCGGCGATTCGTGGCCGCAGTTTCCGTGGAAGAACCTATGAAAAGCGCTCAAATCCGTGAAGCCTTCCTGAGCTTCTTCGAAGAGAAGGGGCACACTCGCGTCGCCTCCAGCTCCCTGATCCCGGGCAACGACCCGACCCTGCTGTTCACCAACGCCGGCATGAACCAGTTCAAGGACTGCTTCCTGGGCCTGGAAAAGCGCGCCTACACCCGCGCCACCACCAGCCAGAAGTGCGTGCGTGCCGGTGGCAAGCACAACGACCTGGACAACGTCGGCTACACCGCGCGCCACCACACCTTCTTCGAGATGCTGGGCAACTTCAGCTTCGGCGACTATTTCAAGCGCGATGCCATTACCTACGCCTGGGAATTCCTCACCTCGGACAAATGGCTGAACCTGCCCAAGGACAAGCTCTGGGTCACCGTCTACGCCAGCGACGACGAGGCCTATGACATCTGGACCAAGGAAGTCGGCATCCCCGCCGAGCGCATGGTCCGCATCGGCGACAACAAGGGCGCGCCGTACGCCTCCGACAACTTCTGGGCGATGGGCGACACCGGCCCGTGCGGCCCTTGCACCGAGATCTTCTACGACCACGGCCCGGACATCTGGGGCGGCCCGCCCGGCTCCCCGGAAGAGGACGGCGACCGCTACATCGAGATCTGGAACAACGTCTTCATGCAGTTCAACCGCACGGCGGACGGCGTGATGCACCCGCTGCCGGCGCCGAGCGTTGACACCGGCATGGGCCTGGAACGCGTCAGCGCCGTGCTGCAGCACGTCAACTCGAACTACGAGATCGACCTGTTCCAGAGCCTGCTGAACGCCGCTGCCCAGGCCATCGGCTGCGCCAACGAAGGCCAGGCCTCGCTGAAGGTGGTCGCCGACCACATCCGCTCCTGCTCCTTCCTGATCGCCGACGGCGTGCTGCCGTCCAACGAAGGCCGTGGCTACGTGTTGCGCCGCATCATTCGCCGCGCCTGCCGTCACGGCAACAAGCTGGGTGCCAAGGGCAGCTTCTTCCACCAGATCGTCGCCGCGCTGGTTGGCGAGATGGGCGACGCCTTCCCCGAGCTCAAGCAGCAGCAGGAACACATCGAGCGCGTGCTGAAGACCGAAGAGGAGCAGTTCGCCAAGACCCTGGAGAACGGCCTGAAGATCCTCGAGCAGGACCTGGCCGGCCTTTCCGGCAGCGTCATCCCGGGCAACGTGGTGTTCAAGCTGTACGACACCTACGGCTTCCCTGCCGACCTCACCGCCGATATCGCCCGCGAGCGCGAGCTGACCATCGACGAGGAGGGCTTCGAGCGCGAGATGGAGGCCCAGCGCCAGCGCGCCCGTGCTTCCAGTGCCTTCGGCATGGACTACAACAGCCTGGTCAAGGTCGATGGCGACACCCGCTTCCTCGGCTACCAGGGCCACTCCGGCTCCGGCCAGATCGTCGCGCTGTTCAAGGACGGCCAGGCGGTCGACAGCCTCAAGGAAGGCGAGGAGGGCGTCGTCGTCCTCGACCAGACCCCGTTCTACGCCGAATCCGGCGGCCAGGTGGGTGACTGCGGCTACCTCGAAGGCGCCGGCGTGCGCTTCGACGTGCGCGACACCACCAAGGCCGGCGGTGCCTTCCTGCACCACGGCGTGGTCGCCAAGGGCAGCCTGAGCACCGGTGCTTCGGTCAAGGCGGAAGTGGAAGGCGAAGTGCGCCAGGCCACCGCGCTCAACCACTCGGCCACCCACCTGCTGCACGCTGCGCTGCGCCAGGTACTGGGCGAGCACGTACAACAGAAGGGCTCCCTGGTGGACAGCCAGCGCCTGCGCTTCGACTTCAGCCACTTCGAGGCGATCAAGCCCGAGCAGCTGAAGGCGCTGGAAGACATCGTCAACGCCGAGATCCGCAAGAACAGCGCGGTCGATACCGAGGAAACCGATATCGAGACCGCCAAGGCCAAGGGCGCCATGGCGCTGTTCGGCGAGAAGTACGGTGACCAGGTGCGCGTGCTGAGCATGGGCGACGGCTTCTCCGTCGAGCTGTGCGGCGGCACCCACGTGTCCCGCACCGGCGACATCGGCCTGTTCAAGATCACCAGCGAAGGCGGCGTGGCCGCTGGCGTACGTCGTATCGAGGCGGTGACCGGCGCAGCGGCGCTGGCCTACCTGAACGGCGCGGAAGAACAGCTCACGGAAGCGGCCGGCCTGGTCAAGGGCAGCCGTGACAACCTGCTGGACAAGCTCTCCGCCCTGGTGGAACGCAACCGCCAGCTGGAGAAGGAGCTGGAGCAGCTCAAGGCCAAGGCGGCCAGCGCCGCCGGCAACGACCTCGCGGCCTCGGCCGTGGACGTCAAGGGTGTGAAGGTCCTGGCCGCGCGCCTGGACCTGGACGGCGATGCGCTGCTGGCGCTGGTCGACCAACTGAAGAACAAGCTCGGCCGCGCAGTGATCCTGCTCGGCGGCGCGCTGGAGGGCAAGGTGACACTGGTCGCCGGCGTCACCCAGGACCTGACCGGCCAACTCAAAGCCGGCGATCTGATGAAGCAGGCCGCGGCTGCGGTCGGCGGCAAGGGTGGTGGACGTCCTGACATGGCCCGTGGCGGTGGCACCGATGCCGCGGCCCTGGAGCAGGCCCTGGCCCTGGCCGTACCGTTCGTCGAGCAGGGTCTGTAAGACCCCGCCGCCAACGGCCCGCCCCACGCCCGGCGGGCCTTGGCAGTGTTCTGCGTTGATTGTTTAATGGGCGCCCTTCACGGGATTAGGCGGCTTTTGAAATGGCTTTGATCGTACAGAAGTTTGGGGGGACCTCGGTCGGCACCGTCGAGCGCATCGAGCAGGTGGCCGAGAAGGTCAAGAAATTCCGCGAAGGCGGCGACGACATCGTGGTGGTGGTTTCCGCCATGAGCGGCGAAACCAACCGTCTCATCGACCTGGCCAAGCAGATCAGCGATAAGCCGGTGCCGCGCGAGCTGGACGTGATGGTCTCCACCGGTGAGCAGGTGACCATTGCCCTGCTCTCCATGGCGCTGATCAAGCGTGGCGTGCCGGCGGTTTCCTATACCGGCAACCAGGTGCGCATCCTCACCGACAGCGCCCACAACAAGGCGCGCATCCTGCAGATCGACGACCAGAAGATCCGCAGCGACCTCAAGGCGGGTCGCGTGGTCGTGGTCGCCGGCTTCCAGGGCGTGGACGAGCACGGCAACATCACCACCCTCGGCCGTGGCGGCTCCGACACCACCGGCGTGGCCCTGGCGGCGGCGCTGAAGGCCGACGAGTGCCAGATCTATACCGATGTAGATGGCGTCTACACCACCGACCCGCGCGTGGTGCCCCAGGCCCAGCGCCTGGACAAGATCACCTTCGAGGAGATGCTGGAAATGGCCAGCCTCGGCTCCAAGGTGCTGCAGATCCGCTCGGTGGAGTTCGCCGGCAAGTACAACGTCCCGCTGCGCGTGCTGCACAGCTTCCAGGAGGGTCCGGGCACCCTCATTACCCTTGATGAAGAGGAATCCATGGAACAGCCGATCATCTCCGGCATCGCCTTCAATCGCGACGAGGCCAAGCTGACCATCCGTGGCGTACCGGATACCCCCGGCGTTGCCTTCAAGATCCTCGGGCCGATCAGTGCCGCCAATATCGAAGTGGACATGATCGTGCAGAACGTCGCGCACGATAACACCACCGACTTCACCTTCACCGTGCACCGCAACGACTACCAGAACGCGCTGCAGGTGCTTGAACAGACCGCTCGCGAGATCGGTGCCCGTGAAGTCAGCGGCGACACCAAGATCGCCAAGGTCTCCATCGTCGGCGTCGGCATGCGCTCCCACGCGGGCGTGGCCAGCCGTATGTTCGAGGCCCTGGCCAAGGAGAGCATCAACATCCAGATGATCTCCACGTCCGAGATCAAGGTGTCCGTGGTCATCGAGGAGAAGTACCTCGAGCTGGCCGTGCGTGCCCTTCACACCGCTTTCGAGCTGGACGCCCCCGCCCGACAGGGTGAGTGAGGCTTATAGCGAAAGGCGCGGCTAACCCCGCGCCTTTTGTCGTTTTTGGCCGGTACTGTTGGAACTTTCCTTTTGCCAGTGCTGGTCAATACTTGGGTGGAGACCCCTTGATATCCTGAGGGGGCGATGCCATTTCTTTTTTGCAGACTGTTTTGTCCCTGAACTTAAATCCGTGAGGAGAAAGGAATGCTGATTCTGACTCGCCGGGTCGGAGAGACCCTGATGGTGGGTGACGACGTCACTGTCACCGTGTTAGGCGTGAAAGGTAATCAGGTGCGCATTGGCGTTAACGCGCCGAAGGAGGTTGCCGTGCACCGTGAAGAGATTTACCAACGCATACAGAAAGAGAAAGACCAAGAACCAAGCCACTAATTTTTCTGCATTTTTTGCTTTGCAAACGGGGAAAACATGGATATCATGCGCCCCGTGTTGCGGAGAGGTGGCCGAGTGGCCGAAGGCGCTCCCCTGCTAAGGGAGTACACCTCAAAAGGGTGTCGGGGGTTCGAATCCCCCCTTCTCCGCCATTATTCAGTGTTATAGAGACGTCAGCGGTTAGTTCGATAAGTTGTTGAAAAATATCGAAAAAGCAGTTGACGAAGATTGAAGGATCTCTATAATGCGCGCCCTACACGCACTCATAGCTCAGCTGGATAGAGTACCCGGCTACGAACCGGGCGGTCGGAGGTTCGAATCCTCCTGAGTGCGCCATATCAGATACGACGATCGAGGTCGGCGTATCTTGGGTACAACCAGTGGTGACCTGGTCTAAAACCACCAAAACGCACTCATAGCTCAGCTGGATAGAGTACCCGGCTACGAACCGGGCGGTCGGAGGTTCGAATCCTCCTGAGTGCGCCATACAAGAGAAGGGCCTGCAGAAATGCAGGCCCTTTTTCTTTGTGTCTGAAAAAGTGATATGGCAGTGGCAAGCGCCGCAAGTCACAAGCGGTAAGCCACAAGCCACAAGCTGCAAGCCAAAAGCCTTCCCTTCTCGCTGCCTCCAGGGCGCTCTGTGGTGCGCTGCTGCATGGAGGTAGGGGTGGGTGGGCCTGTAATGAAAAAGCCCGGCAATGGGCCGGGCTTTGCGTTTGGAAGGGTGGGTTCAGAGCAGGACGGAGTACCAGAACACCCGGCCGATGATCTGGATGTGCTCGGCGGCCTCGCCGGGCTCGTAGCGCTCGTCGGGGTGCTCGTCGCTGTTGAAGCTGCGAACGCGCAGGCCGCCCCCTGGGAGACGGTAGAGCAGCTTCACGCGCAGTTGGCCGTCGTGGTCGAAGGCGTACATGTCGCCGTCCTTGATGGTGCGCGCGCTGGTGTCCACGCCCACCGTGCTGCCGTCGGGCAGCACCGGCTCCATGCTGTTGCCGTTCACCGTCACGCAGGCTGCGCTGGCGGCATCGATGTTCTTCTTGCGCAGCGAATACTTGCCGAAGCGCAGCTTGCGCCCGGTGGTCTGCAGTACCACCGTGCTGCCCTTGCCGCCGGACAGTTCCACCTCCTTATAGAAGGGCAGCTCGATCTCGTCGGCATCCAGCGGTGTTTCATCGTCCCAGGACTCCACGCCACCGAACCAGTCGGCATTGCCTGGCTGGCGGCTCATGCGGCCCTCCAGCATCTCGCCATGGCCTTCCGCGAGCCAGCGCGGGCTGACCCCGCAGATGGTAGCGATCTGGGTGGCGAAGCTGGTCGCGCGGGATTTGCCGCGTTCCAGGTCGGATATAGAGGTCTGTGTCATGCCTGCGGCGCTGGCGAGCTGAACCTGACTCAGGTTGGCGTGCTTGCGCGCGGCCTTGATGCGGTCTTTGAGTTCCATGGGCGCAGAATAAGGGCGGACCTATGTCAATGCAAGTGCAAAAATATAGGTACTACTATATAATCCGTACCAGAAATTCTGCCGTCCCATGACGCCTTCCCCGGTCCGTTGATGACCTGGGGAGCGGCGAAATGGGGCGGCTTTCATCGTTCAGCCGGCCAGGGGGTCGGCCCATGGGAAGGGGAAATACATGTTCCAGACTACAGAACAGGCGCTGGCAGTTGCTTACTGGATGGCTGAGCACAAGGCCGGCCCGCGCTCGTCGACGGCGATGGCCATCGATGTGCTGCGCGAGCGTTTCGACACCAGCTTCGTCAGCAAGCTGCCCAGCGGTTTGAGCCCGCACGAGTGGCAGGCGCAGTCGGTAATGACCATCCGTTTCGCACAGCGCCTGCTGGCCGATCACCCGCTGGAGCTAGCGGTGGTGCAGGCCGAGTACGCGCATGGGCGCGATTTCGTGGTGGCGATCGCGGCCCTGCGTGACTGGCTGCGCCCGCAGGCCGACTCGGCCGAGCAGCGTGCGGCGCTCGCACTATTAATGCGTATGTTCCGTCGCCCGCCGCACAGCATCCGCGAAGTCGAGCGGCTCACCGGGCTGTCCAAAAGCACGCTCCATCGCTGGGACCAGGACTGGCGTACCAAGGTGGCGGGTAAGCTGCGTGATGCCGTGGCGCGCCTCGAAGTGCCCATGTCCAGCGCGGGGATCGTTATTGCACATTGATGAGGAAAAATTTCTTTTAAAAAACGGCTTTTCCCATATTGACGATATGGGACGATAAAGGTAAGATAGCTCCAAGATCGAAATCAAACCAACCGAAGCCCGCACACTGCGGGCTTTGGCGTTTCTGGGCCTGGCGAAATCCGCCGGGCCTTCTAGCAAGGAGTCTTCCATGACCGAGCCCAGCATTGCGGTCGCCATGGCAGGCGGAGTGGCTGGCGCCGGGGTCGCGATGATCGTGCCCGGTGTCGATGGCAATGCACTGATCGGCGGCTTCGGCGGCGCGATCTTCTTCGTGGTGTTCGCCCGTGACTATGGCGCCCTCACTCGTGTGGGCTACCTCTTGGTGTCCTGGGTCGGCGGTTACTACACCGCCGTCGAGGCGGTCAGTCGCGGTATTTCGCAAACCAGCGGGGCAGTGGCGTTCGTCGCCGCGACGCTCTGCGTGACAGCAGGCGTCGGCCTGCTGGAATGGATGCGCGGCGGACAGCTGCCTTCCTGGTTGCGGACGATCCTGCGGCGTGGAGCGGGAGGCAAGGATGGATGATCCATTGGCCACCAGCACCCTCGTGGTTTGCGCAGCGATCTGCTTCCGACTGCTGATCTACCGGCGGCGTGGCTCACGCTTTCGCCCCGGCGTTTCACTTTGCGCCTACCTCCTGGCGCTGTGCACGGGATGCCAGGCACTGACCATCGCCCTCGGGCGTTACCAGGGCGAGCACCTTTCGCCCTGGATGCTCGGCGTCCTGCTGATCCTGTTGTTCCTGGTGCTTCGGGCCCGCGGCAATCTCGCACGGATCCTGCACCTGGGCTGATCGCCCACTTCGTTTTCAACTTATCCACCGCGACCCGAGAGGCGGCGGCGCGCACTCCTGCGCGCCGCTTGCCTGGTCGCACCTATTTACCAGGAGGACTCAATGGCCATCACCGCCACTCGGCTGGATGTCGTCGCCCTGCGCGAGGCATTGCGCGGCCTGCTCGAACTGCCGGTCGGCGCGTTGATCGCGGCGGACCAGGCAGCGGCACCGCCGTCCGGCCTCTACGCCAGCCTGCGTGAAACGCAGTCGGCGGAACAGGGCAAGTCCCGCCGCGAATTCAACGGCAACAACGAACGGGAAACCGTCGTCACCAACTGCGAGACCACCTTCGGCCTCGTCGGCTACGGCGCCGGCGCCCTGAACCTGATCCATGACGCGCGCTCGGTGCTGCAGTCCAGCCTCGCCCAGGACCGCTTGCGGCGCCTCGGTGTTGCCCTGCTGCGCACGGCGCCGATCGAAAACCTGTCCAGCGTCGAGGCGGGCGTAGCCCGTGAACAGGCACGCATCGACCTCGTCCTCGGCCACGACCACCGCGTGACCCTGGAACAGAAACACATCGCTTCCTCGGTGGTGACCGCCCACACCGATACGGGCCTCACCGCCACCCTCACAGTGAATACATCGGAGACCTGATATGTCCCTTCCGCTTTCGCAGATCGTAAACGTACAACTCAACGTGCAGCCGGTATCCACCCCGCACCGCGACTTCGGCCAACTGGCCCTGTTCACCCCCGAGGCCGGTAACGTCTTCATCGACGCTTCGACCCTGTACATCAGCTGCGCCAGCCAGGCCGAAGTCGAGGCCGCCTTCGGCAGCTCCTCGCAGACCGCCATCGCCGCCCGCGCCTTCTTCGCCCAGAGCCCGCGACCCAAGCAACTGCTGGTGGCACGCTGGCTGAAATCGACCCGCAACGTGCCGGCGGTCAAGGCCGCCATCAACGGCACCCCGCTGCTGGCCAACGTGGAGCAACTGAAGGCAGTGAGCGCCGGCCAGTTGTCCATCACCGTCGATGGCGTGCGCCAGGACGTGAGCGGCCTGAACTTCAGCGCTGCCGCCGACTTCGCCGCCATCGCCGCGCTGATCGACGCCAAGCTGACCGCCCAGGCCGTCAGCTGCCGTTATGACGCCGTCGCCAACCGCTTCATCCTCGACGCCGATGTCGCTGGCGCCGCCAAGGCCATCGGCTTCGCCCAGGACCTGGGCGCCACCGGCACCTACCTGGGTGGCCTGCTGCGCCTGGAGAACGGCATGGCGCAGAAGGTCGCCGGTGCCGATGCCCTGGTGCTTTCCGCGCAGACCCTGCCGCAGGCCTTCGCTGCGCTGCTGGATGTCAACGCCGGCTGGTACGCCGCCACCGTCGCCGCGTCCCTGACCGACGACGAGATCGAACAGGCCTCCGCCTGGGTGCTGGCCGCCGACAAGAAGGTGTTCGGTGTCACCACCCAGAACCCGAGCCACCTGGAGAACGTCGCCAGCAACCCCTTCAAGCGCCTGGTGGATCGCCAAAGCCATCGTACCGTCGCGGTCTTCGACAAGAACGACCCCTATGCGGTGAACAGCTGGCTGGCCCGTGCGCTGTCGGTGAACTTCGCCGCCAACAACTCCACCCTGACCATGAAGTTCAAGCAGCTGCCCGGCATCAGCGCGGACAACCTGACCCTCACCGAGGCCGACAAGTGCCGCAAGCTGGGCCTGAACTTCTACACCTACTTCGACGAGTCGGCGATGGTCGCCGAAGGCACCGTCATCGGCGGTCGCTTCTTCGATGAAGTGCACATCCTCGACTGGTACGTCGACGCCGTGCAGAAGGAAGTCTTCGCCACCCTGTACCGCTCCCCGGGCAAGGTGCCGCTGACCGACGCGGGCGTCGCCCGTCTGCTCGCCTCGGTACGCAAGGTCTGCCGCGAAGGCGTGAACAACGGCGCCTTCGCCCCCGGCGTATGGAACGGCGACCCCTTCGGCAACCTCGTCAGCGGCGAGCGCCTCGACGAAGGCTTCTACGTCTGGGCCGATAGCGTCGACAACCTGTCCACCTCCGACCGTGAGCAGCGCAAGGCGCCGCCGATCCAGGTGGCCCTGAAGATGGCCGGCGCCGTGCACTCGGTGGACGTGCTGGTCAACTTCGATCGCTGATCCCATCGCCAACCTATTTTTCGGCCCCTTCGATGGGGCCTTTTCTTTTCCGGAGATTTTCCATGGCTATCTATGACCAGAACCAACTGTCCGTCCTGATCAACGGCTACGAGATTCGCGACTGGGCCAGCGGCGCCGACGCCCTCAAACTGGCCTTCAACAACGCCGCCGGCACCCTGAAGATGGGCAGCAACGGCAGCGGCGTCTTCGTCGCCAACAACGACCGTTCCGCAACCCTGACCCTGAAGCTCAAGCAGCACTCGGCGGACAACAAGTACCTCAATGGCCTGCGCGCCCTGCAGGACGGCAACCTCAAGGCCTTCGTGCCGCTGACCCTGGAGGTGCGTGACCTGCTCAACGAAGACCTGATCAGCGCCACCAAGGGCTACTTCACCACGCGTCCTGAAGTGACCCGTGGCAGCGAAGCCAACGACATCCAGTGGGTCATCGTCTTCGAACGCGCCAACGTCAGCCTGGAACAAGGGGTCGCCTGAACATGAACGCCGAACATCGCATCAACCTGGATGGCATCTCCTACGTCATGCGCCCGGCCAATGCCATGCCGGCCTGGAACGCCCTGAAGAAGGCCGCGCGCCTGCTGCAGGGCGTAAAGATCGAGCGCGGCGAGGGCAGTGAGTCCCTGGCCATCGGCGCCATCCTCGCCAACCTGGGCGATCCGGTGGTGGCGGAGATCGAGACGCTGGTGCTCCAGCACATCAATGCGCAGCCGGAGGATGGTGCGGCTTTCCGCCTGGCCGACCGTGCCGACGCGCACTTCAACCAGCATCGCGGCCACCTGCTGCCGTTGCTGATCGAGGGGGTGAAATACCAGTTCGGTGATTTTTTCGCCGCCGCCATGCCCGCCCTGTCGGCGATTCTGCCGGGGCAGGCCAAGGCGGAGTAACCGACTGGTTCCTCTTCACCCCTGTCATGCGCCAGCTCTGCACCCTGCATGAGCTGCGCGCGCTCTA
Organism: Aquipseudomonas alcaligenes MRY13-0052; assembly: GCA_000474255.1. Lineage (GTDB taxonomy): Bacteria > Pseudomonadota > Gammaproteobacteria > Pseudomonadales > Pseudomonadaceae > Metapseudomonas > Metapseudomonas solani. The sequence goes on along the minus strand of BATO01000008.1, from coordinate 92,935 downwards.
CACCCTGGCTGACCTGTGCGACTTCCACGACGCGATAGCGGAGTGGGATGACGCACAGCGTCAGGCCCATGAGAGGCAGGCCAATGGCAGCAATTGAAATCGACAAACTCGGTATTGGCGTCGGCTTTTCGCTCGGCCTGGCGCGGATCACCAATAGCGTGAAGCAGGAGTTGAGCATCACCGACAACTCCCTCACGCAGAACATCACCAACCTCTACAGCTATGTAGACACCCTCAACGAGGTGCAGGAAACCGCCGCCAAGGCGAGCGACTCGCTGCTTTCCGTCGCCTCCGGAATCGGCGGCTTCGTCAGCACGATCGCCGGCTATATCGGCTCTGCCCTGGAGAGCCTGGATGGGCTCAAGAGTGGGCAGGACTCCCTCGGCGTGGTCAGCGAAAGCGATGTCACCGAAGCCCAGCGCTACGAGAAGGCCATGGACGGCCTCGACAAGATGCTGGAGGCGGTGAAGGTACGTGTCGCCCTCGGCATCGCGCCGCAGCTGAGTTATCTGGCCGAGGGCTTCCTGAGCCTGCTCGATGCCAACAAGGAGCTGATCGCGGCGGGCCTCACCCGAACCATGGAGATCGTGGGGGAGGGCCTGGACGCCCTGGTCAACTTTGGCCGCGCGGTGGACGCCGTCGTGCAGTCCACCGTCGGCTGGGAGGCGACCCTGATGATGCTCGGCGCCGCTCTGGCCTGGGTCGGCCAGGCCACCATCCTGGCCTTCGCCGCCAACCCGGTGACCTGGATAGTCGCCGCCCTGATCGGCCTCATCGCGCTCGTCGACGACTTCATGACCTACCTGGACGGTGGTCAGTCGGCGCTCGGTGAGTTCTGGGCGCCGTTCAAGACCGGCCTGGAAGGCATCAATGAAACGCTGGCCGCCTTCAAGGAGGTGTTCGCAGCGTTCTGGGCGGAAAACGGCGAGACCGTGACGGCCTTCGGCAATGATCTGTTCACCATCATCGGCGCCAGCGTCATGCAGCTGGTCGCCATCTTCCAGATGTTCTTCGCTGCGATAAACGGCGACTTCGAAGGCGTCAAGGCAGCCTTCAGCAGCTGGTTCGAAGCGCTCAAGGCGCAGTTCGAAATCATCGGGGGCTTTATATCCAAAGCCGCTTCCTACATCGGTTTGGGAGGCGAAGAGGAGGGCGAGGCTGGAGCAACACCTCAGCCTGGTCCTGGGCGCGCGATGAAGGGGCCTGGCACGGGCGGCCTGTCCGCACTGATGGCCAACGGGCCTGGCCTCGTGGACGGAGCCAGCCAGTTGTCCGCTGGTGTGCAGGGCGCTCAGAGCCAGGCTGCGGCGGGTGTCGGCGTCCTGGCGATGCCGGCTCAGCCGGTCAGTAACAGCTACAGCCAGACGGTGACCGTGAGCGTGGCGGGGGACAACCCGCGCGAGATCGGCCGCGAAGTGGCCGAGCAGGTCGCACGCAACCAGCAACGCCTGACCACTCACAACAACAGCAGCGAAATTAGGCAGTGAGGTGAATCAATGGTCATGCTGATCAACCGCCGTATCGGAACCTTGAGGCTCGATGCGGTGATAAGCGAAACACACAAATCCGACCTCAAGATCACCGAGAACCCAGTGGAAAGCGGTGCCAACATCGCCGACCACGCCTATGTGCAACCGCGCTCCCTGATTATCAAGGGCACCGTGGTGGAGCACTACGACCCTCTAGCCAACCTGCCCATCGACAGCATGCCGGGAGTGCGCAGCGGGCGAGGGTTCCTCGACAACATCCTGCCTGGCCTGCTCTCACCCCGCACTTCGCAGGGTGAGAGCCGTGCCAAGCGCGAACTGAAGAGCTGGTTGGAGCCCCTGGCGGACGGCACCAAGGCCCGTCACCTGGCGCCTTGGATGCTGGAGTCCCAGCCGCTGTCGCGCTTCGACAGCTCGCCCAGCCAGTCACGCCTGCAGCAGATCTATCAGTGTCTGCTGGATACCCAGAAGGCCGGCGAATTGCTGCAGGTACAGACCGGCTTCTACCTGTACAAGAACATGCTGCTCAGCACCATTGCAGCCACACAGACACTCGACGGCTCCATCGATCTGGACCTGACCCTGCGTGAGGTCCTGGTGGTGGAAACCCGCGTCATCAATGGCGTGGTGACCCCGGCCGCCGGTACCGAACGCTCCGGTCGCAGCGATACCCAGGCAGCGGCGAAGAAGCCCCAGGGCAAGACCACGCCCAAGGCGGACAAGCGCAATGAAAGCCTGATGCATGCCGTATTTGGGGTTATCAGATGAAACGAATCCCCATCAGCAGCGAACCGCTGCAGGAGCAGAGCTTCGATTTCGCCGGGCAACGCCTGCGCCTGACTCTGCGCTACAACAGCATCGGCGATCACTGGGCCTTCGACCTGCTGGACGAGTCCGACAACACCTGGCTGGCCCAGGGCCTGACCCTGGTGGTCGGCGTGCCGATGCTGTGGCGCAGCACCCTGCCGTTCTTCCTCTGGCTCGACGACCTCAGTGGCGTCGGGCTCGACCCCATGGGCGGGAAGGACATGGGCAGCCGTTGCCTGCTCTACATCGGCGAGAAGTCGGAGGTGCAGCCATGAGGCAGTTCGGCCGGCAATACCGCCTGGTGCTGGGCAGCGAGGAAAACGGCCTGGTGATCGACAGCCTGCGGGTCACGTTCGAGTTCACCAAGGACATCGACAACACCCCCAACAAGGCCGAGATCCGCATCTGGAACCTCAACCGCGAGCACCGCGAATGGCTCTACGGCAGCGATTTCCGCAAGGTCTGGCTGTGGGCCGGCTACAGCGAGCTGCGCCTGCTCTACGCCGGTGACATCACTGCCGTGGCGCTGGAGCGCAAGGAGCTGGACAACGTCATTGTGCTCACCTGCAACACCGGTGACACGGATATGCGCGAGGCGCGGGTGAGTACCACCCTGGCCGCCGGCAGTACCGCGAACGACCACGTGAAGGTCGCGGTGGCCAGCATGACCGGCACCACGCCTGGGCAGGTCGTCCTGCCCAAGCAGCGCCCGCTGCCTCGGGGCAAGGTGCTGTCCGGCCTGAGCCGCGACGTGCTGAGCGAAGTGGCGGCGGAGCAGGGCGCCGACTGGTCGATCCAGGATGGCGACCTGCTGCTGCTTCCCGCCGGCTACGTGCTCGACGACCAGGCGGTGTTCCTGTCCCAGGATACCGGGTTGATCGGCGCCCCCAAGGAGATCAAGGGCGGCGGGCTGGAACTGACCTGCCTGATCGACCCGGCCCCCCGGGTTGGCGGCACGGTGCGGCTGAAATCCATCGAGCCGCGCTACGACGGCGACTACAAGATCGTCACCATCAACAGCAAGGGCGATGTGATGGAAAAGGACTGGTACTGCGTGCTGTCGGTGATCGGCGGCGAGTTCCAGAAGAAGGACGCCGCCAAGACCGACAAGGGAGGCAAGGGCAATGGGTAACTACGACTGGCAGACCCCGTCGATGGACAAGGCCAACCGCTCCACCATCGACGCCCGCCTCAAGCGCCTGCACACCGCGCTGCCCGGCCGCATCGTCGCCTTCGACGCCGCGCGCCAGGTGGCCAGCGTGCAGCCGATGATCGAGCAGCAGCTCATGGATGGCTCGCGCCAGGCCCTGCCGCTGCTGCCGGACGTGCCGGTGCAGTTTCCCCGGGGCGGCGGCTTCGTGCTGACCTTCCCGGTCAAGCCGGGCGATGAGTGCCTGCTGGTGTTCAACGAACGCTGCATCGACGGTTGGTGGCAGTCGGGCGGCTCCTCGGAGCCGCTGGACTATCGCCAGCACGACCTGTCCGACGCCGTGGCGATCATGGGCATCAGCTCGCTGCCCCAGGTCGTCCCGGCCTTCGCCACCGACGCGGTGGAACTGCGCCGGCTGGACGGCTCGGCCTACGTGCGCCTGGACGAAGGCGGCACCCTGACGCTCGACGGCGCCAAGGTGCTGATCAAGTGCCCGGTGGTGTTCGAGGCCGGCATGACCGGCAAGGGCGACGTGGTCTCCAACGGCATCAGCCTGGAGCGCCACCTGCACGGCCAGGTCATGGCCGGCCCCGGCGTCACCGGCGTGCCGCAATGAGGACATGACAATGAGAGTGAGACGAATAGACAAGGACGGCGACTGGACCTTTGGCCAGGGCCGCAACAACTACGCCGACGGCAGTGAGTGCGTGGCGCAGCGCGTATGTACGCGCTTGCGCTCCTTCAGCGGCGACTGGTTCCTCGACCTGGAACACGGCCTGCCGTGGCTGCCCCGCATGGAGCGGCCGGCGGACCTGGCGCAGATCGAGGTCGACATCAAGCGCTGCATCCTGACCACCGAGGGCGTGAGCGAGATCCTGGACTTCCAGATCAGCGAAAGCCCCGACGACAGGCGCCTGAGCATCGGCGTGACCCTGCGTGACAGCCTGGGTACCAGCCTGAGCACCAGCGTGCAGCGCTGAACGGCCGCAACCGCCGTCATACCGAAGCCCCACCTCGCGTGGGGCTTTTTCTTTGGAGAACCAACATGGGACAACTGACCAACAAGGGCTATGTCGGTGAACGCCTGGACAGCATCCTTGCGGATCTGGACCAGGGTTTCCGTGCCATCTACGGCAACGACATCGACCTTGCCCCCGACAGCCCGGACGGCCAGATGCTCGGGCTCATCGCCCAGATCCGCGCCGACCTGGAGGAGCTGGGCGAGGTCACCTACCGCGCCCTGGACCCGGACCACGCCAGCGGTGCCTGGCTGGAACAGCGGGTCGCCTACGCCGGCCTGACCCGGCGCCAGGCGCGCTACAGCTACTTGCGCGGCGTGGCCCTTACCGGCCGCGCCGGCACCCTGATTCCCGCCGGCTCCGTGCTGCGGGACATCAACCGCGGCCGCTGGCTGCTGGTCGCCGACATCACCCTCGGCACCGATGGCTCGGCCCGCGCCGACCTGCGCAGTGAGCTGCTCGGTGCCTTCAACCTGCCCGCCAACAGCGCGCTCACCATCGAGACGCTGGTGCTGGGCTGGGACACCGCCACAAGCCTGGCCGCCGCCGAAGTGGGCGCGGAAGAGGAGACCGACCCGGAACTGCGGGCGCGCTTCTACCGCAGCCGCTCCCGCCCCGCGCAGAACAGCCTCGACGGCCTGGTGGCGGCGCTGCTGCAACTGGCCGACGTGCGCCAGGTGGTCGGGCTGGAAAATACTGGCTCCACCGCGGACGCCGACGGCGTGCCGGGCCACAGCCTCAACCTCATCGTCGATGGCGGCGAGGAGCAGGCCATCGCCCAGGCGATCTTCCTGCGCAAACCCGCCGGCACTGGCCTCATGGGGCAGCAATCGCGCACCGTGGTGGACGGGCAGGGCGTCAATCGCCTGATCCGCTTCGACCGCCCGGCGATGGTCGACTGCAAGGCTTTCGTCCAGCTGCGCCGGGACGCCGAGTTCACCGCCATCGACGTCGCCGCGATCAAGGCCCAGCTGGCTCAGCTGGATTTCCGCATCGGCCAGGACGTGCAGCTCTCCCGGCTCTACAGCCCGATCAACACGGTACAGGGCTTCTGGGTCGAGCAGCTGAAGATCGGCCGCCGCAGCGGCGCCCTGGCGGCGGACAACATCGTCATCGGCGTCCGTGAACGGGCCCGCTTCGCCCAGGCTGACATCGAAGTGGTGGTGCTATGAGCTACGACCGCCTGCTGATCTGGCAGTACCAGGGCAAGCCCCGGGCCGCCGCCACCGCCGAACTGCTCTCGCGACAGTTTGGCGATACCTGGCAAGGGCTGGCGGCGCTCCCTGAAACACTGGACATCGACAACGCCGAAGGCGTGAACCTCGACCTGGTCGGCAAGCATGTCGGCCAGGGCCGTGTACTGCCCGGCCTGGCGCCGCGCAGCCTGTTCGGCTTTCACGAGGTGGCCGGCGCCAAGGGCTTCGGCAAGGGCAAGTGGTACCGCATGGGCGACCCGCTGGGTGAGTCGGCGGTGCTCGATGATGACGACTACCGCTTCCTCATCCGCTGCCGCATCGCCCGCAACTACCAGCTCGGCACCATCGAAGACATCAGCGCGGCGCTGCGCTTCATCTTCAACAGCGAAACGGTGGTCTTCGACCAGTACGACATGAGCCTGACCGTGGTCATCCGCACCGACCAGGTCAGCGACTTCAAGCGCTACGCGCTGAACACCCTGGACATCCTGCCGCGCCCGGCCGGTGTCCGCATCCAGTTCTACGTCGCAGTGCCCCAGCGGGCATTCGGCTTCCGTGGCGCCCCCGGCGCCCTCGGCTTCAACCAAGGAAAATTCGCGAGGTTCCTATGACGCAATACACCCGTCCCGACGAACTGGTATTCGCTTCCGGCGCCAAGCCGGGCGAGCTCCAGAGCTTCCCCGACATCCCCCGCGGCTGGGGTGTGACCTTCGACCAGACCACCGGCGTTCCGCCGATGGAATGGTTCAACGCCCTGTTCAAGCGCAGCGATGAAGCCGTGCGCTACCTGCTGCAACGCGGCATCGGCGAGTGGTCCACCAGCGAGGACTACCCGACCGGCGCCCATGTGCAGGAGGGTGGCAAGGTGTGGAAGGCGAAGGTGGCGAACGTTGGGAAGCGTCCGTCCCTCGACACCGGCGAGTGGATCGAGGCGGCGCTGACTACTGATGCTGTTAATACATTGATCCAGGAACAACTGGGGGGTATCGGCATCAAGGGACGGGTGCGTGCGGCTAGTACCGCGAATCTCAACCTCAGCGGCTTGCAGGTAGTCGACGGAGTCAATCTGGTGGCGGGCGATCGTGTGCTGGTGAAAAGCCAGGCCACTGGCAAGGACAACGGTATCTATGTTGTCACCACCGGCGCTTGGAGCCGCGCCACCGACGCCGACACCGCCGCCGAGATGACTCCGGGCCTGATGGTGGCGGTGGAGCAGGGCAGCAGCCAGGCAGACAGCCTCTGGCAGCTGGTAACTGATGGCCCTATCAGCCTCGGCACCACGGCGCTTGGCTTCGAGATGGTATTCGGCCGTAACCTGGTCACCGCTGGCAGCTATGACATTGTCACGGTGAACAATCGTGGCCAGGTGGTCGGCGGTGCGCCGCGGCAGGTGGTCACGCTCAGCACGGACACCACGCTGGTTGCCAGCCAGATGAGCCTGGTGGTGATCGATGCCAGCGCGGCGGCGCGCACCATTACACTGCCCGCTTCCAATCCTGCCTTGGGTGTCGTGGATGTGATCGTTCGCCGCCAGGACAACAGTGGCAACCGCTTGGTGGTGCAAGCCGCGAGTGGTGACCGAGTGCGTTTCCACACCCACCTCAACAGCGCGGGTTACTCCTTCTTCGTGCTGATGGGCGCGGGGGATTACTGGCACCTGCGCAGTGACGGTGCAGGTGGCTGGTATCCGTTGGATCGGTTGGATAACACACCGCTGGGGCGGCCGGTATTCGATACCAGCTCGATGGTCCTGCCTGGCGGTTATGGGCTCATGAATGGCAGCCTGGTAAGTCGGAGTCTCTGGCCGTGGCTCTGGGACCATGCGCAGCAGTCGGGAATGCTGGTGAACGAGTCGGCTCGCGCGGGAATGGAAGGGTGTTGGACCAGCGGGGATGGCACTAACAACCTCCGTATTCCTGAAGTGCGTGGTGAGTTTCTCCGGGCGCTTGATGAGGGGCGTGGAATTGATGCGTCGCGAACTGCAGGCGCTCTGCAGCTCGATGCCATTCGGAACATCACGGGTTGGGGTGGATCGACGGTCGCCTACGGCTTCTCTGGTGCCTTCTATCCAGCGGCCGGTCGCCCAGCCCTTGGAGGTGGGGGATCGGCACTGTCGGATGCGATGTTTGATGCGTCCCGCGTGGTTCCGACCGCGTCGGAAAACCGCCCTCGCAACATTGCCTACCCGGCTCGAATCAAATTGATCTGAGATTCCTATGACCGCTTATTTGACTGATAGCGTTGGTGCTTTTCTCGCTCCTGTTGGGCTTCCATGCGTTCCTGGTATCGGTATTCAGATACCTGCCAATGTCGTTGAGGTAAGTGAAGTTCTGCCTCCGCCTGCCGAAGGGTGTGTGTGGGCTTTAGAGGGAGGAAAGCCTGCCCAGGTGATTGATCACCGAGGCACGGTCTTCGACACGAAAACCGGTGAGCCCCTGGAGTACGGTGTTCTTGGTGAATTGCCCACCGGGTTGGTATCCATACCTCGACCTAGTGCTTTGCACCGATGGCTAAATGGGCAATGGCAGCTGGACGAAAAACTGAAATTGGAACAGCTGATCAACCTGGAGCGCGAGTGGCGAGATATGGAAATTCGCCGAACCGATGATCTTGTGATACGTCATCGCGACGAGCTGGAGTTAGAGGAGAGCTCTACGTTGAATGCCGAGCAGTATCGGGCGTTGCAGGTATATCGCCTTGATCTTCGACATTGGCCTCAGAGCCCCGACTTCCCGAGGCGGGAACAGCGACCTCGCGCTCCCGCTTGATTGACATTTTGATATCGACTGACGGCCCGCATCCTGCGGGCCGTTTTTTTTACTTACCAATTCCTTGCCGGTCTTCGTCCAGGCCGTGGGGTTCATTGATTGGTACTTGGTGGGGTATCTGACCACTTTTATTTTCGGGCGGCAGGCCGGCTCCTCAAGTGGGCGGCGTCGTTCAGCTACCAGGTGATATGCCGGGTGGATCTCTAACAATGAATTGAACGAGGTTATATCCATGACTCAATACAATCGCCCTAACGAGACGGTCTTTGCTTCGGGTGCAAAGCCAGGAGAGTTGGAAAGCTTCCCCGATATCACTCGAGGTTGGGGTATCACCTTCGATCAAACCGACGGCATTCCGCCGATGGAGTGGTTCAACACCCTGTTCAAGCGCGGCGATGAAGGCCTGCGCTATCTGCTGCAGCGTGGTATTGCCGAGTGGTCCACCAACGAGGATTACCCCGTGGACGCTCACGCCCAGGAGGGCGGCAAGGTCTGGAAGGCGAAGGTGGGCAACCAGGGGAAGCGGCCGTCCCTCAACCCGACCGAGTGGGTCGAGACGGCGCTGACCCGAGAGGCTCTGAAAACGCTGATCCAGGAGCAACTGGGTGGCGGCACCATCAACTTCGGCCAGTGGCAGTGGAGCAGTGCCACCTCCGGTGGCGTCGCCAACGGTTACCTGGCGCTGAACACCACCAACCCAGCCGACGCCACATCGTTGCTGATCGCCAAGTCCAGCGCCGAAGGCCTGGACTACAGCCGCATAGTGGCCCTCTTGCGGGCTGGCGACACCCTTTGTATCCAGAGCCGCTCAGGCGGCACGGTCGCTCACCGCTTCCGTGTCACCGGGGATCTTGTGGACAGCGGGACCTATCGCTCGGTGCCGGTGGTTTACGTCAGTGGCGCCGGAGGTACGCCGACGGCCAATGCGCAGCTTCAGGTACTGATGACACCGGCTGGCGGTACCGTTCCTGCGGCAAGCACGACGGATTCGCAAACGGACTTCAATGCGGTAACTGAACCAGGTTGGTATCCCAAGCTGCTCGGAGGACCTGCCGGATCCAGGAATGCCAACCACCCCGATGGCCAGGCAAGCATGCTGAAGGGCAGCGGGGTAACCAACTACTACTGGCTACTGACTGCCCGCTATGCCGCGAACCTGATTCAGGTTGCATTGCCCTATGTGAGCAGTGCCGACGTTTCGCTGGTGACGATGAAGTTTCGCCTTCTTGGTGGAGGCATCTGGTCGCCTTGGCGCTCGGTTTTGCATTCAGACAACACAATGGGAACCGGTTTGCCCGCTGCTTCTGTCATGTGGTGGTCGTTCCGCAACTCTATTCCTGCGGGTTGGGCGCCGGCGGATGGACAGTTGCTGAGTCGGGCTCTCTATCCCGATGTCTGGGCAGCCGTCAGTGAAGGGAAGCTGCCCAAAGCGACCGAGGTACTCTGGAATAGCGATCCGTCGCAGCGAGGCATGTTCACCGAGGGTGATGGGAGTACGACGTTCCGCATGCCGGACTACAACGGCAAGGCGGCGGGGTCGATTGGTGCAGTACTTCTGCGCGGCGATGGTGCCATGTCAGCTGGTACTGCCGGTTTGATTCAACGTGATGCCTTGCAAAACATTACTGGCTATCTGGGGGGGACCCGTCTTGATGCTCCAGCGAGTGCGCCCACTGGTGCGTTTGCTGCAGGCACGACCGCAGGAAACTTCAATGCTGGCGGCGGGCAACTTGTAAACGTCGACTTCGACGCGTCCCGTGTGGCACGGGCAGCGACGGAAACCCGCCCTCTAAACGTGACTGGCTGCTGGATCATCAGGATGGGCGGCGGAATAGCCAACCCCGGCACTATTGACGCGGCTGCGCTTTCCACAACCTATGCGTCGTTGGTCGCGCGTGTCGAAGCTCTTGAGGCGCGTCCTCGCACTCTGGGCGATGGCCAGTCTTGGCAGGACGTAACTGCCAGCCGTTCTGCTGGTGTCACGTACACGAATACCAGTGGGCGGCCCAAGTTCGTAAGTGTGTTCGCCGCAAACGGCGCAGCTACACGTGGCCTTCACGTAGGCGGGCTATTGGTTGCGCAACTGACACCTATATCAAGTGGAACCATTTCCTCCACCGTGTATGCCATCGTTCCAAATGGCGTTAGTTACTCGCTAACAGCAGGCGCAAGTATCAATACTTGGATGGAGCTGGGCTAATGAAGTATTTTCGCGATGCCAGGGCGCCGAAGTATTCGCTTACGAAAAGTGCTGCCTCTGATGCAGCATCCAGATGCCGAATCAGGGAGAGCTGTTTTAGCGTCTGATTTAGTGCCTGTTTCCGGCCCGCCTTCTGCGGGCCGTTCTCTTCACTGACCGATCGTTGTCGGCTTGTATTGAGAATATGGAGTTCGTCGATTCGTTTTCGGTGGGGTGACTGACCACCTTTATTTCCGAGCGGCAGACCTAACCCGCAAGAGGGGAAGCACCGCTCAACCACCCGGCCTATTGCCGGTGGTTTTCTAGCAAACGAATCGAACGAGGTTTTATCCATGACTCAATACAATCGCCCCAACGAGACGGTCTTCGCCTCGGGGGCCAAGCCTGGGGAGCTGGAAAGCTTCCCTGATATCGCCCGTGGTTGGGGCGTTGCTTTCGACCAGACTGACGGCATTCCGCCGATGGAGTGGTTCAACTCGCTGTTCAAACGCAGTGATGAGGCAGTGCGTTATCTATTGCAGCGCGGAATTTCCGAATGGTCCGCTACCGAAGATTATCCTGTTGGTGCCTATGTTCAAGAGAGTGGGAAACTCTGGCGCTGTATCGCTGCAAATACCGCAAAGCGGCCGACCTTGAATGCGGCTTTTTGGGATGCGTTGAAAGTTACCAAAAGTGAATTGGACGAGGCCTATGCTTCCCAGGCTCATACCCACAGTTTCAGCTCCATCACCAATAAGCCAACGTCCGTAGATGGTTATGGTATTCAGGACGGTGTGACCTTCAAAAGTATCGGACTGCCTTTCCACGCCCTTTCGCTTCCGGTGGTTGCTACTGACGATGGCCGTGTCTTGCTTACCGCACAGGCCGCAACAGGGGCGGGAGGCAAGGTTGTGATTCCAGCGGGGCTTTCCCTGAGTCTTGCGGCGGAAGTCGATAGCACTAAAACCGGAATCCCAAGGACGTTCTTGACCGTTGCATGGAGCAGCCCCGACCTTGCCGTTAACTCGGAGTACTTCCTGCGCGCACAGGTTATCAATAGTCTCCTGTCGATCTACGTTCAGAAGGGAAAGTTGAGCGATACGACTCCTGTTTCACTGAAGGGAACTGCAAACGCCGAGTCCGGTGGTGGATTTCCGTCCACAGTGCTGGATGTCTGCCTGGCTCGTATTGTTACCGGTGCAGCGGGAAGTGTTCCGCTGGTTCAGCGTATCTATCACCGGAAAAGCTCAAGTTGGACTGTCTCGTTGAACGGTACCGGTACGCTGTATTTGCCTATGGATCCCCATGTTAAAACGGCATCGGGGAGTGCCAGTTGTCTGATGCCGCCTGAAAGTGGCTTGGCATATATTATTTTTTCTGGCTCCGGTTGGGCCGGGACCTCTAGTGTCTATGGTGTTCCGGGAAATACAGCGGTAACTACTGAAGGATTCTGGAATAGTTCTACTCCGATGATCTTGTCCAGTAATGGTGCGGTGGGTGATGTCTTCCAGTCATCGATCAATGCTGGGTTTGAGCATGCCAGTGCGCGATCAATGTGGCAGTCCTATCAGGTAGAACACACCTATGGGTCTCAAGTTGCATCCAGTGATGAGCTATTGCTGAGTATGGGTATAAAAGCTCTGCAGAGTTCTGACTACGAAAATGGGATAGCAGTCAGCTATTCCAATTGCACAAACGCTGTTTTCACCTGGAGTGTGTACAAATGAAGGTGATTGAAGGATTTCATGTTTATGGCGATGAGCTACGTGTACCGAGTCCATCCGAGTGCCACCGTTGGCAAGACGGTGAATGGGTGCTTGATAACGCGCTGGTCGTAGCTGCCAAAGAAAGACGCCTAAGCAAACTCTGTGAGGCGATAGATCGTGCCGGTAACTCGGTACTCGAGAGCGTGGTCGGTAGCCCCCTGCGTTTGGCCGAGTATGAGGTCGCTGCAACGGAGGCGCGAGCATTCAAGTCGGCTGGCTACCCGACCGATTCTGTACCTCGCTCGGTAAGCGCATGGTCAATCGAAGGGCGTAATCCCGAGCAGGCCGCCAACGAAATCATCGAGAAGGCGCAACGAGGTGAAATGACTATTCATGCTTTGCGTGAAATCAGGCTTGTGAGCAAGTCGAAGGTACGCCAGGCAATGGCAGATGGTCGTGAGGATGAGGCGAAGCTTCATGTGAAGCAGGCCATTGAAGACATGTCTCGAGTGTGAGTTCAGATTGGTGCGCCTATGACAGTGAATGCACTTGACCGATTGAGTGGGGCCTTTAGTGCCCTGAATACAAACGCCCGCCCCGAAGCGGGCGTTTTCATTTCTGCCCTCGAACAGGCATTGCTGCGCTTCTCCATCACCAGCCCCACCCGCCAATCCGCCTTCCTGGCCCAGTGCGCCCATGAGTCCGCCGGCTTCTCCCGCTTCGCGGAGAACCTCAACTACAGCGCTTTGGGGTTGGCGGCTACCTGGCCGGGGCGGTTCCGTGGTGCCGATGGGCAGCCCAATGCGTTGGCGCTGGCTTATCAGCGGCGGCCGGCTGTAATCGCCAGCTACGTCTATGCCAATCGCATGGGCAATGGCGATGAGGCGTCTGGTGATGGCTGGCGCTTCCGTGGGCGGGGTCTGTTGCAGATCACCGGGCGCGGGATGTATCAGCGTTGCGGTGATGCTTTGGGGCTGCCGCTGCTGGAGCAACCGGATCTGCTGCTGCAGCCGGAGCAGGCGGTGTTGTCCGCTGCCTGGTTCTGGCAATCCAATGGTTTGAATGCACTGGCCGATGCCGGGGATTTCGAAGCCATCACCCGCCGTATCAACGGTGGGCTGAATGGCCTGGCAGAGCGCAAAGCGCTCTGGCTGAAGGCCCGGGAGGCGCTGGAATGAACCGGCTTGCTTCCTGGAAGTGGCTGGCGTTGCTGCTGATGGCGACGCTGTTGATTGGGCTGGGGGCCTGGTGTTCCGCCCGCGTTTACCGCCCGCAACTGGAGGAGCTGAGGCAACAGCTGGCCGAGTCCCGTCGTGGCGCCGAAGCCAGCCTGCTGGTGCTGCAAAAGCAGAATGCTGCCATGGTCGAGCTCGAGGCTCGTGCCGCGGAGAGAGCTCGCCAGGGTGAGTTGCTCCAGGCGCGGGCCAACCAGGCTGCGCGACAAGACTACGCGGCGGCGGCCCGGGTGATGCTGGAGCCGTCGCCGGCGGGCGTTGATGCCTGCGAGGCGGCGCGCCGGGCATTTGCCGAAGAGCTTCGCCAGGAGCGTGCGCCATGAGAGTCGTCTGGCTGCTGCCGTTTGCGCTGTTATCCGGCTGCTCCACCGGGATGCAGCCTGCCCCTGAACTGATCGAGGTCAAGGTGCCGGTGCTGGTCGCCTGCAAGGCGGTCGCTCCTGCGGTGCCGGCGTTTGCAGTCGAATTGCTGACGTTGGATGCAACGATCGACCAACAGATGAAAGCCCTGCGTGCCGAGCGTTTGCAACGCATCGGCTACGAGCGTGAGCTATTGGCCGCGCTCCAGGCCTGTCGCTGAGTACGACGGGCCTCTTCCCTCCTTTCGGGCGCTGATTCAGCGCCCGCCTTTTACGCAGTCATGCTCGTCGAATGTGACGAGCTGGCTGCGTCCTTTTCCCTTCTTCGCGACATAGTGATAGCGGGTCTGGCCATTGGTGTTGCTGACCTTGTCGGGCTTGCCCAGCATGCTTTCCACATCGCGCCGGGTCATGCCCGTCCTCACCTGTTTGCGCAACATCGCCTGGCGTCGCTCCTGGCCGACGATGCGGTTGCCGCAACCATCCTGCCTTTCCCCCACTACTTCTATTTCCCTGGGTTTCTCGGCCTGTTCCTTCCGTGCGTTTCGCGTTATCCGTTCGATCTTTGCCGGTGGCAGCAATGCCGGGCTGTCTTGCATGGCCTCGACTCGTTCCCGCACCTCCACCAATTCGTCGTCCGGGCAACCCAGCTGGGTGAAGGTGACATGCCCGTGCGCGTCCTCGCATCGGTAGATGGAGGCCTCCAGCGGCGGGCTTTCGAGCGCGATGTAGAGCAGAAGGGGCAGGGTGCAGAGCGATGTGCGCATGGCGATGTCCTCCGTGACGGTTGCCCTCGAAGGTATCTGCTTTAATTTCTTCCTAACGGTGTCTCACCAAGGGGCGCCAACGTCGTATGGAAGGTGAAAGCGATCTCAGCTTTGCAGCGCAAGCGATTGTTCTAGCCACGATTTTGTAACGCGCAAAATGACCCTCCGGTGTTATCATTGCGCAGTCAGCCTCGCCGAGGCTTTTGGACACCCCTCATGGACTTACCCAGTAGTTACTCAAGACCGCATTTGCACGATCGCGTATTGACTGATTGACCCTCCTTGGCGTGCGCCGCCACTGGGGGTGGAGCGCGCTATGACCGAAGTAGAAGTAAAAAAGTCTCAAGATAGCCTGCAGGACCGCCTCGCTCAGGTGGTCGATCTGCTGCATCGCCACAAGCTGGTGGAAGACCTGACCCATCGTCAGGAAGGCCAGCACCAGGATCTCGTCGAGAACCTGGTCCATCGCCAGAATCTCGCCGAGCTGCAACGCAAGCTCGATGAGCTGCACCCCGCCGACATCGCCCACATTCTCGAAGCCCTGCCGCTTGGCGATCGTCTGACCGTCTGGCAACTGGTCAAGGCCGAGCGCGACGGCGACATCCTCCTCGAAGTCTCCGACTCGGTTCGTGAAACGCTGATCGCCGACATGGACGATCACGAGCTGCTCGCTGCCGCCAAGGAGATGGACGCGGACGAGCTGGCCGACCTCGCGCCCGAGCTGCCCCGTGACGTGATCCACGAGCTGATGGAGACGCTCGACGCTCAGCAGCGCGAGCGCGTGCGTTCGGCCCTGTCCTATGAAGAGGACCAGGTCGGTGCGTTGATGGACTTCGAGATGGTCACCATCCGTGAGGATGTGACCCTGGAAGTGGTGCTGCGCTACCTGCGTCGCCTCAAGGAGCTGCCGGGCCATACCGACAAGCTCTTCGTGGTCGATTACGACGGCATCCTCAAGGGCGTGCTGCCGATCAAGCGCCTGCTGGTGAATGATCCGGACAAGCAGGTGGCCGAGGTGATGGCCAGCGATCCCGTGAGCTTCCATCCGGACGAAGATGCCTATGACGCCGCCCAGGCGTTCGAGCGTTATGACCTGATTTCCGCCCCGGTGGTGGACAAGAACGGCAAGCTGATCGGCCGTCTGACCATCGACGAGATCGTCGACCTGATCCGTGAGGAGAGCGAGACGGAAGTCCTCAACATGGCCGGTCTGCGCGAGGAAGAAGACATCTTCGCCTCGGTGTGGAAGTCGGTCGGCAACCGTTGGGCCTGGCTGGCCGTCAACCTGGTCACCGCGTTCATCGCCTCCCGTGTGATCGGCCTGTTCGAAGGCTCGATCGAGAAGCTGGTAGCGCTGGCGGCCTTGATGCCGATCGTGGCGGGCATCGGTGGCAACTCCGGCAACCAGACCATCACCATGATCGTCCGCGCCATGGCGCTGGACCAGGTCAGCACCGGCAATACCAGCCGCCTGATGCGCAAGGAACTGGGCGTGGCGCTGGTCAACGGCCTGGTGTGGGGTGGAGTGATCGGCCTCGTCGCCTATTACCTCTACGACAGCTGGTCCCTCGGTGCGGTGATGACCGGGGCGATGACGCTCAACCTGCTGCTCGCGGCCTTGATGGGGGTGCTGATCCCGATGACGCTGGTGCGGCTCGGGCGCGATCCGGCCATGGGCTCCAGCGTGATGATCACCGCCATGACCGACAGCGGCGGTTTCTTCATCTTCCTCGGGCTTGCGACCGTCTTCCTGCTCTAGCCCTAGCGCTCACAACACAAGGCCCCGCATCAGTGGGGCCTTTTGCTTTGTGGGGTATGGAGTGGGCAAACGCCGTGCAAGAAAAAGCCGCCTCAGGGGCGGCTATCAATCAGTCGACGTGCTGCGAACTCAGGCTTCTTCGGCGGCGAGTTCAGCATCGTGAGCGATCAACGCAACCAGCGCATTTTGCTGGCGACGGGAAAGCTGGCGGAAGCGTTGCAGCAGTTCGCGCTCGTGCAGCGACAGCTCGGGGCTGTCGAGGCGCATGGACAGACCTTCATCCAGGGCGCCTTCCTGAAGCATGCTCTGCTCCAGGCGAGCGATGATTTCGGAGTTCATGCTGCGGTGGTGATTACGCGCCACATCGGCGATGCGCTCGCGCATGCCTTCGGGCAAACGTACGACGAACTTGTCAGCGGTGCGGCTGGAATAGATAGCCTGTTTCATAGGGCGCATACATTTAAACCGGTTAGTTCAGGGAGCGATGCTGGCAATGAGCTACGTGATTGTCACCGGTTTGACCATCTTTAGCATCAGTCGTTCAACCATTCATCGCGATCGGCGTCATTATGACTTGGCAGTCACCTAAACGGTTCCTTGACGTCAAATCTGTGTCGCATTGTGCGCTGGGTAGCGGCTTTTTGCCAGCACCAGTTGTCCGAAATGCGAGTCAATATGCAAAAGGCCCACATATGAATGCTGTAGGGGGTAAAAATTCCCCGCCTCGCTGAAGATCGTGGAGATTTCGTGCGCGAGGCCACATCCAGCGCTCTAATTCGGGCTTCTGGCAGATTAAAAGCGCGATCTTGCAAGCGTAGTCCCCCCTATCGGAGTAAGCACTGGCATTTCGCTACTGTGCGACGTCCGGTATACAGCGCCAGCGCATTCGGCCTCTCCAATCTGAAATGCTTTCCGGGTAAGGTGGCGAGCGCCATGGCCGTGCCGTGGCGCTCGCAATGACCAGGCTCCCAGGTGCACAGATGAAAGGCAGGCTGTTCTATCTCATCGGACCTTCCGGCTCAGGCAAGGACAGCCTGCTCGATGCCGCACGCGCGCCGCTCGCCGATAGCGGCTGCCATATCGTGCGCCGGGTCATCACCCGTTCGGCCGAAGCGGTGGGGGAGGCGGCCCAGGCGGTCAGTCCCGCGCAGTTCACGGAGATGGAGCGAGACGGCGCTTTCGCCATGAGCTGGCACGCCAATGGGCTGTCCTATGGCATTCCGCTGCAGATCGACGAATGGCTGGAGGCGGGGGAAGACGTGCTGGTCAACGGTTCGCGCGGCTACCTGCCGGAGGCTCGTCGTCGCTACCCCGATCTGCACGCCATCCTGCTGACGGTGGAGATGGATGTTCTGCGCCAGCGCCTTCAGGCCCGGGGACGCGAGACGGCTGCCGAGATAGAGGCCCGCCTGGCACGCAACGCCCGTTTCAATGCGTCGCTGCAGGAAGAGGGAGGCGCGGCCCTGTCCGTCCTGGACAACTCAGGCCCGCTGGAAGAAACGCTGAAGCGTCTGCTGCAATTGCTCAATCACCCGCGCAACACAGCCTGACTCAGCGCAGTACCGGATCGAACTTCACCCGCTTGCCCACCAGCAACGCTGCCACGAACAGCACGGCGCTGGTCGCCAGTGCCACCTTCACCGCTGCTACCGGCCAGGCGGCCTGCCAGGGCTCCAGCCACAAGGTCAGGGTGAACACCAGGCTGAGCATCAGGAACAGCACGGCTGACTTCGACATCTCTATCTCCTCGCCGGATTCGTGGCGCGTCACTAA
This sequence comes from Aquipseudomonas alcaligenes MRY13-0052, assembly GCA_000474255.1. Classification (GTDB taxonomy): domain Bacteria; phylum Pseudomonadota; class Gammaproteobacteria; order Pseudomonadales; family Pseudomonadaceae; genus Metapseudomonas; species Metapseudomonas solani. The sequence continues at coordinate 74,730 of BATO01000008.1, read as the reverse complement.
AAGAAGGGGTCGTAATAGTTGGCGATGCGCTCGTCCCGCTGGCGCTCCGCCTTCTGTTCATCCGCCAATCCCTGGTCGGTGATGCGATCGATCACCCAGAGCGCCCCGCACGCGATGGCCGCCAGCAGCAGGATCATCCCCGGAAACAGCATTCCCCACAGGGCCATGTCCATGCTCTCCACTCAGAAGGACAGGCGCTGGGCGGGGCGGGGTTGCCATTCGCTGCTCTGCAGGCGGCTCACCTTGGGTTGCTGGTCGCCGGACTGGGTGGCGTACTCGAACTGCACCGGCGTCGGGCGGATGCGCTCGACCAGATGCTTGACGGCCTGTTGCTGCTGGCTGCTCTGCAGAGCGGCGAACGCGCTGGCGGCCAGGAGCGTCAATACGGTTGCTGCGAGGAGAGTGATGACACTGTTCATGATTATTGGGCTCGCATCCAGAAATCTCATGACTGGAATAGAGCAGGTGTCATGCCAAGCTTGATGGTTTTAAAAATGCTTTAAAATCAAAGTCTTACATTGATGTTTCGAATGTGTGCCCGTGCACTTTGCAAGGCGCCCGATTTTTCCACATTGCAAATTGCACGGAGCCTTTTCGCCGCTTCGCTTGCTGGCCATCCAGGCGCTCTGGAATGGGCGGCTCAGCGGGTCAATCCAGAGGCAGCTCGGTGGTGCGCTTGACCTCGCTCATGGCGATGTTCGAGTGCGCTTCCAGCACATGCGGCCGCTGCAGCAACTGGTCCCGCAGGAAGCGCTCGTAGCTGCCGATATCCCGTGCCACCACCTTCAGCAGGTAATCCGAGCCGCCGGCCATGGTGTAGCACTCCAGTACCTCCGGGTAGCCGACGATGGCTTTCTCGAACTCGGTGAGGTTGTTACGCCCGTGGGCCGAGAGCTTGATGTTGACGAACACGGTGATGGAGAAGCCCAGCAGCTTGGGATTGAGCAGGGCGACCTTGCGTTCGATCAGGCCGTCTTCCTGCATGCGGTTGATCCGCCGCCAGCAGGGTGACTGGGACAGCTCCACCTTCTCGGCCACCTCGGCGGCGGAGAGGTCGGCGTTGTGTTGCAGCAGGCGGAGGATCTTGCGATCGATAGGGCTCAGAGGGTTCTGCATGAGTCAGTCCGTAATACTATTTTTGTTGGATTAATCATGCGCAATATTGGCGTTCGAGTCCGAAAATAGAAAGAAAAAAGCAGAACCCTTCAGTCAGATTATTGAGCATGCGTCCCGGGCAGTGATCCTGCCACGGGGCAGAAAGATGGCACTAACCGTAGCCGTCCTTGGTCGCCATAAAAATAAAAGGAGCGCCCGCATGTCTCTGGCCGAGATCCGCCTGGATGACAAATACCGGCTTGCAACCGGTCATCTGTACCTCACCGGCACCCAGGCGCTTACCCGCCTGCCGATGCTGCAGAAGCAACGCGATACGGCCCATGGCCTGAACACCGCCTGCTTCATCTCCGGCTATCGCGGTTCGCCCCTCGGCAACCTCGATAAAAGCCTCTGGGAGGCCAAGTCCTTCCTCCAGGAAAACCACATCCACTTCCAGCCGGGCGTCAACGAGGAGCTCGCGGCCACCGCCGTGTGGGGCAGCCAGCAGACCAGCCTGTTCCCCGGCGCGCGCTACGACGGCGTGTTCTCCATGTGGTACGGCAAGGGCCCGGGTGTGGACCGCTGTGGCGACGTCTTCAAGCACGGCAACTCCGCCGGCGTCGCGCCCCATGGCGGCGTCCTGTTGCTGGCCGGTGACGACCACGGCTGCAAGTCTTCCAGCATCGCCAACCAGAGCGAGCACGCCTTCATCGCCGCCTCCATCCCGGTGCTCAACCCGGCCAACGTCCAGGAGATCCTCGACTACGGCATCATCGGCTGGGAGCTCTCGCGCTACAGCGGCTGCTGGGTGGCACTCAAGACCATCGCCGAGAACGTCGACTCCTCCGCCGTGGTGGACGTCGACCCGCTGCGCATCGAGGTGAAGATCCCCACCGACTTCGTCCTCCCCGAAGACGGCGTGCACATCCGCTGGCCCGACCCGCCCCTGGCCCAGGAAAAACGCCTCAACACCTACAAGATCTACGCCGCCCGGGCCTTCGCCCTGGCCAATGACCTCAACCAGGTCAAGCTCGACTCGCCCAACCCGCGCCTCGGCATCATCACCACCGGCAAGTCCTACCTCGACGTGCGCCAGGCACTGGTGGACCTTGGCCTGGATGATGAACTCTGCGCCAAGGTCGGCTTGCGAGTGCTGAAGATCGGCATGAGCTGGCCGCTGGAGCCGGTCTCCGTGCACCAGTTCGCCCAGGGCCTGGACGAAATCCTCGTGGTGGAGGAAAAGCGCAGCATCATCGAAGACCAGCTCACCGGCCAGCTCTACAACTGGCCCGTGGACAAGCGCCCACGCGTGGTCGGGGAGTTCGACGAGGAAGGCAACTCCCTGCTGCCCAACCTCAGCGAGCTGACCCCGGCGATGATCGCCCGCGTCATCGCCAAGCGCCTGGCCCCCATTTACTCCAGCGAGCAGATCGAATCGCGCCTGGCCTTCCTCGCCGCCAAGGAAAAGGCCCTCGCCGAGCCCAAGCACAAGACCGTGCGCACCCCGCACTTCTGCTCCGGCTGCCCGCACAACACCTCCACCAAGCTGCCCGAAGGCAGCCGCGCCCAGGGCGGCATCGGCTGCCACTACATGACCCAGTGGATGGACCGCAACACCGACACCTTCACCCAGATGGGCGGGGAGGGCGCCACCTGGATCGGCCAGGCCCCCTTCACCGACACGCCGCACATCTTCCAGAACCTCGGCGACGGCACCTACTTCCACTCCGGCCAACTGGCTCTGCGCGCCGCCGTGGCTGCTGGCGTCAACATCACCTACAAGATCCTCTACAACGACGCCGTGGCCATGACCGGCGGGCAGCCCATCGACGGCGAGCTGCGCGTCGACCAGCTCAGCCAGCAGGTCTTCGCCGAGGGCGTCAAACGCATCGCCCTGGTCACCGACGAGCCGGAGAAATACCCCACCCGCGCCACCTTCGCGCCCATCGTCAGCTTCCACCACCGCCGTGAGCTGGACGCCGTGCAACGCGAACTGCGCGAGTTCAAGGGCGTCTCGGTCATCATCTACGACCAGACCTGCGCCACCGAGAAACGCCGCCGTCGCAAGCGCGGCAAGCTGGTGGACCCGGCCAAACGCGCCTTCATCAACCCCGCCGTGTGCGAGGGCTGCGGCGACTGCAGCGTCAAGTCCAACTGCCTCTCCGTACTGCCTCTGGAAACCGAACTGGGGCGCAAGCGCGAGATCGACCAGAACGCCTGCAACAAGGACTTCTCCTGCCTCGAAGGCTTCTGCCCCAGCTTCGTCACTGTTCACGGCGGCGAGCTACGCAAGCCCGAAGCGGTCGGCAGCGGCGCTCTCTTCACCGTGCTGCCGGAGCCGCGCCAGCCTGGCCTGGAGCGCCCCTGGAACATTCTCCTGCCCGGTGTCGGCGGCAGCGGCGTGACCACGGTCGGTGCATTGCTGGGCATGGCCGCGCACATCGAAGGCAAGGGCTGCAGCGTGCTCGACCAGGCCGGCCTGGCGCAGAAATTCGGCCCGGTCATCACCCACATCCGCATCGCCGCCAAGCAGGACGACATCCACGCCGTGCGCATCGCCGCGGGTGAAACCGACCTGCTGCTCGGCTGCGACCTGGTGGTCGCCGCCAGCGAAGAGGCCCTGGCCAAGCTCAACGAGCGCATCGCCACCGCCGTGGTCAACAGCCACGAGGCCGCCACTGCCGAGTTCACCCGCAATCCGGATGCCCAGGTACCCGGCGAGGCCATGCAGCAGGCGCTGATCGAGGCCGTCGGCGCGGAAAAGACCCACTTCATCGACGCCACCCGCCTGGCCACCCGCCTGCTCGGCGACAGCATCGCCACCAACCTGTTCATGCTCGGCTATGCCTACCAGCGTGGGCTGGTGCCGGTCTCCGCCGAAGCCATCGAGAAGGCCATCCAGCTCAATGGCGTGGCGGTGAAACTCAACTGCGAAGCCTTCCTCTGGGGCCGTCGTGCCGCCCATGACCTGCCCGCCGTGGAGAAGCTCGCCGCACCGGAAGTGGCCCAGGCCAAGCCTTGCGAAACCCTCGACGAGATCATCCGCTTCCGCGTCGACTACCTCACCGCCTACCAGGACGCCGCCTACGCCAAGCGCTACAGCGACCTGGTGGCGCGCGTGCGCCTGGTCGACAGCAGTGCAGGCCAGGAGCTCACCGAAGCCGTCGCCCGCTACTACTTCAAGGTCCTCGCCTACAAGGACGAATACGAAGTGGCGCGGCTCTACAGCGCCGATGATTTCCGCAAGCAGCTCGAGGCCCAGTTCAGTGGCGACTACCGCCTGCAGTTCCACCTGGCGCCGTCTTGGCTGGCCAAGCGTGACCCGAGCACCGGGCAGCCCCGCAAGCGCAGCTTCGGGCCCTGGATGCTCAAGGCCTTCGGCCTGCTGGCGACCTTCAAATTCCTCCGTGGCAGTGCGCTGGACCCCTTCGGCTACAGCGAAGAGCGGCGCCTGGAACGCGAGCTGATCGGCCGCTACGAAGACAACCTCGAAGCCGTGCTCGCCCACCTGCGGGGCGACAACTACCGCGTCGCGGTGGCCATCGCCGAACTGCCGGAGCAGATCCGCGGCTATGGCCACGTCAAGGAAACCGGCCTGGCCAAGGCCCGCGAGCACGAGGCGCAACTGCGTGCCCAGCTCCTGGCCACCCAGATCAACGTGGTGCGGCTGTTCGACTCGGCTGCCTGACGCCCTCCCAGCACCGGCCTTCCCATGGGGGAGGGCCGGCGTTCACCCAGACAAATGCACACAGAGGTACACCATGTCCGTCTTCTCTCACGTCGAATTCGATGGCCACGAACAGGTCGTCTTCGGGCACGACAAGGCATCCGGCCTCAAGGCCATCATCGCCATCCACAACACCAACCTCGGTCCCGCACTCGGCGGTTGCCGCATGTGGAACTACGCCAACGACGAACAAGCGCTGCGTGACGTGCTGCGCCTGTCCCGTGGCATGACCTACAAATCCGCCCTCGCCAACCTGCCCCTGGGCGGCGGCAAGGCGGTGATCATCGGCGACCCCCACAACGGCAAGAGCGAAGCGCTGTTCCAGGCCATGGGCGATTTCGTCGACACCCTCGGCGGGCGCTACATCACCGCTGCCGACTCCGGCACCGGCCCGGCGGAAATGCAGATCATGGCCGAGCGCAGCCGCCACGTGGCCGGCGCCAACCAGCGCGAAGCCTTCGACGGCGGCGTGCGCAGCGGCGACCCGTCGCCGTCCACCGCCTATGGCGTATTCATCGGCATCCAGGTCGCGGTCAAGCACCGCCTGCGTCGCGACGACCTCAAGGGCCTGCGCGTCGCCATCCAGGGCGTCGGCCAGGTGGGCTTCCACCTCGCCCGCCTTTTGCGTGACGCCGGTGCCGAGCTCTGGGTGACCGACATCGTCGACGCCAACGTGCGCCGCGCCGTCGAACAACTGGGCGCCAAGGCCGTGCTGCAACATGAAATCTACGGGCTCAATGTCGACGTCTTCGCGCCCTGCGCCATGGGCGGCATCATCAACCCGCAAAGCCTGGAAGCGCTGCGCGTGCCGATCATCGCCGGGGGTGCCAACAACCAGTTGGCCGACGCGCAACTGGCCGAGGAGCTCAAGCGCAACGGCTGCCTCTACGCGCCCGACTACGCCATCAACGCCGGCGGCATCATCGACGTCTACTTCGAGCGCAGCGGCGGCAGCGCGGCAGAGCTGAAGGCCCACATCGAAGGCATCGGCAACACCCTGCGGCAGATCTTCATCCGCGCCGACGAGGAAGGTCGTACCACCACCGAGGTCGCCGACCGCCTCGCCGAAGAGCGCTTCGGTCGCGTCTGACCCGGCGGCAGGAGTGGCGGCCGCAACACGCCGCCATTCCCGTAAGCAGCGTCAGATACCGAGGTACAGGCTGATCCCGTGGGGCTTGTAGCCCAGGGACTCATAGAAGCGATGGGCCGCCTCGCGGCTCTGCCCGCTGGACAGCACCAGCTTGTAGCAGCCCCAGGCACGGCCGCGTTCGGCGGCCTTGTCCATCAGCGCCTGGCCGATGCCCAGGCCGCGCGCGCCCTTGTCCACCACCACGTCTTCAACGATTGCCGAGCGCGCGAAGTTGTGCGCCAGGTGCTCCACCAGAATCACCGTGCAAGTGCCCAGCAGGCGCCCATCACGCTCCGCCACCACCACCTCGCGGCCACTCGGCAACTCGCTCAGACGCAAGGCCAGCAGCGCAGGGTCGGGGCGCGATTCGTCCTCACCCAACTGGTGCAGCAGGGCTGCCAGCGCCGGTGCATCCGCCGGGCTGGCGGCGCGCAGGGTAACGGTGGTGAACGGGGAATCGGGCAGGTTCTGCGGAAGCGGCTGGGGCATGACGGAGGTCCCTCTGATTTTTGCAGAAGTATGGTGCAGTGCCGTGGCAGTGGCATGACAAAACGCGCAAGCGCCGTTAACATGCCGCCCGTTCCCCGGCGGCCTCTGCCAGGGACGCTGTCTCAGTAGCTCAATTGGATAGAGCATCCCCCTCCTAAGGGGAAGGTTGGTGGTTCGAGCCCACTCTGGGACACCATGAATAACGAAGCCCCGCACAGCTCACGCTGGCGGGGCTTTTTCATGGCCGCAGGGCTCAGGCCTCGCTGCCGTCATTGGGCAGCGTCAGGTAGATCAGCACCGCCAGCAGGGTGATGAAGAAGCGGAAGGCGTCCGGCACGCCGTTCCACTGCTCCGACATCCACATGCCGAACCATTCCCCGCCCACCGACATGAATGCCACCTGCCAGGTGAGGAAGCCCAGCGTCAGCCCGGCGATGGCCCAGCGCTTGGCCGCGCGGAAGCCGGCGGCGTCGGCCTTGCGCGCCCGCAGCAGGTGCAGGCCGCCGACCCAGCAGAGCAGGGCGGTGGTGGTTTCCAGGGCGATGATGCCCAGGTAGCCGGCGTGGTGGACCCAGGGCGTCTCGATGGCGCGGTACATCAGCTGGTTGCCGGGGAAGGTGGTGTCCATGAGGAACACGTGGTGGACGAAGGCGAAGTTGGTGCCGTAGTCGGTGACGTTGTTGAACGCCACCAGCGAGGCGAAGAAGGCCATGGCCAGCACCATGACGGCTTTCGAGAGGCGGATCATTGTCATTGCTCGGTTTCCTGAAAGGGCGAACGGCATCGCGCAGGCGTCCGCCCCGCCCACGCAAGCAGCGGGCAGGGGAAGGCCGGGCCGCTCGCGGCGACGGGCTCGGTTCTGAGAGTGTCCTGGGCAAGCCAGGTATTCGGGTGCGCGAGGCGCAGCGTGCGGAAATCGGGACTGGAGGACCTGAGGCCGGCGCCACGCCGGGAAGCGTGGCCGCCCGGCTGGATGGAGCCCGCACGGGAAGGAGCGCGGATTCTGGACGCAGGCAGCGTGGCGCGTCAATTCACCTGGCGCTCGGCACCACTCGCCGAAAGAACCATTGCCCTGTCGGCCGGTCTTGAGGATGCTGAGCGAAATTTTCCAAGGTGCCCGGATGACCTCCGCTCCCGATCCCACGAGCCGCTCCCTGGTGCTCGACAACGGCCTCACCGTGCTGCTGCGCCATGTGCCCGGCGCGCGTCAGGCCGCGGCAGTGGTGCGGGTGGCGGCCGGCAGCCACGATGAGCCCGCAGCCTGGCCCGGGCTGGCGCATTTCATCGAGCACCTGCTGTTTCTCGGGGGCCATCGCTACCCGGGCGACCAGCGGCTGATGCCGTTCATCCAGGCCTGCGGTGGGCGCCTCAATGCCAGCACCCAGGCCCACCACACCGACTACTTCTTCGAGCTGCCGCCGGCCGCGCTGGACGACGGCCTGGCGCGCCTGCTGGACATGCTCGCCATGCCCCAGCTGGAGGTCGAGGCGCAACTGCGCGAGCGCGAGGTGCTGCAGGCCGAGTACCGGGCGCGCGCCGCCGATGCCTCGACCCTGGCCCAATCCGCCCTGGCTGCGGCGCTGGCGCCGGGGCACCCGCTGGCGGATTTCCATGCCGGCAACCGCGCCAGCCTGGCGGTGGAAGACCCTGTATTCCAGGGCGCGTTGGCGCTGTTCCATCGCAGTCACTATCAGGGCGCGCGCATGCGTCTGGTGCTGCTGGGCCCCCAGCCTCTCGATGAGCTGGCCGAGCTGGCGCGGCGACACGGCGCCCTGTTGCCCGCAGGGGCTCCGGCCGCTGAGCGCCAAGTGCCGCCCCTGTTGCCCCTGTTCAGCCACAGCTTGCGCCTGTGCCTGCCCGGCGCACCCCGTTACTGGTTGGCCTTCGCCCTGGAAGGGCAGCCTGCCACGCTGCCCCAGGCGGTGGACCTGTTGCGTGAGCTGCTGCAGGACGAAGCCGATGGCAGCCTGCAGGCCTGGCTCGGCGAGCAGGGGCTGTGCGACGGCTTGCAGCTATCGGTGCCCCTTCTCGACCAGGGCCAGGCGTTGCTGGTGCTGGACATCGCCCTGGCCGACGGTCACCTCGACAGCCGTGCCCGCCTGGAGGCGGCGCTGTTCCACTGGCTCGCGGCCCTGCGCGAGCAGGAGCCCTGGCAAGACCTGCTCGCGCGCCACCCGATGCGCACCGGCCATTCCCGACCGGCACCGCTGGAGCAGGCACGCAGCCTGATGGAGCGTGACCCCGGGCAAGCACCGCTGGACGCGCGCAGCCTGCATCGGCTGCTGGCCCAGTTGGCGCCGCCACGGCTGGTGCGGCTGTTCGCCAGCGGGGAGCCCTTGCAAGGGCGGGTGGAGGTGGCCGGGTTCCAGCTCGAACTGGAAGAAGCCGGCATCCCGGCCTGGCCGGCGATCGACGTGCGCTGGCGTTTCGCCGGTGTACCGGTCTTCAGCCCCTTCGCGGTTCCGGCGGCCCTGGGGGCGCTGGGCGAGATGCCGCTGATCCAGCACCCGGGTGATGCCGAAAGGGCGGCCCTGTTCCTGCGCTGGCGCCTGCCCGCCGGGCTGGCCACGGCGGGTTTCTACCAGGCCCTGCAGCGGGGGCTGCGCTCGACCCAGAGCCGGGCGCAACAGCAAGGCATCAGCCTCGAGTTCATCGAACAGGGGCGGGATTGGCGACTGGCCCTGCGCGGTGCCGCTGAAATGTTGCCGGCGGTGCTCGACGCGACCTTCAGGGTGCTGCTCGAACCGCCCCTGGCCGCCTGTGACCAGGGACTGCGCCTGCACCGGGCCTGGCTCAAGCGCCAGGCCGCCGAACTGCCCATCCGCCAGCTGTTGCAGCACCTGCCGGGTGTGCTGGACGCCGCCGTGCCTCGCACCGAGGTGGCCCGGGCGGTAACGCCCGCCCGCCTGGCCGGGCACTGGGCGCATGCCGCCTGGGATGTCATGGCCGTCGGCCTCGACGCCGGGCAGCGCGAACTCCTGCACGGCCTGCTGCGGCGGTTGCCGGGCCAGCGGCTCCCCCGTGATCACGCCCCGGCGGTGCTGGCGCCCAGCTACCGCTGGCACCGCCCGGACGCGGTGGAGGGCGAGGCCGCGCTGCTGCTGTTCTGCCCGCTGCCGGACCGGCACGCCCTCACCGAAGCCAGCTGGCAATGGTTGGCGCGTTGCCTGGAGGCGGATTTCTACCAGCGCCTGCGTAGCGAGCTGCAACTGGGTTACGCGGTGTTCTCCGGCTTCCGCCTGATCAATGGCCAGGCCGGTTTGCTGTTCGGCGTGCAATCGCCCAGCGCCACGGTGGCGCAGGTGCTCGGGCATATCGAAACCTTCCTTGCCGGCCTGGACCAGGCCCTGGGCGATGGCGAAGCCGCGCGCCAGGCCCTGCTGGCGCAATTGCGCGAGGGGGGCGAGGACGACGCCGAGCGTGCCTGGAACCTGCACCTGGCTGGCCACTCCCCCGATTGGCCGCGCCGTGTCGCCGATGCCCTCGAACACGCCACCCGCGATGACGTGCTCGCCGCGCTGCAGGCCCTGCAACAGGGCCGTGGCGGCTGGCTGGTGCTGGCCAACGACGAGCGCCCCGGCCCGCGCTGGCACTGACGCCTACTCCCTTCGCCCCGACGCCACACCCCCCTCATCCCCTACCAAGGCAGCGGTACGACCCCCTCCCCAGGTCGTGCCGACGGCATCGTCCGCCCGTTGCGACTTGCGCGCCGCTACCCTCGGCGAGGCGGTCCGGGTCTTTCCGCCAGGGCCGTACAGGGCGCGCCAAAGCACCGGCGAAATGGCGCCAAGGCCGCATATGGCGGGCATTCCGGCGTTTCGATAATCGCCTCCGTCACGGCTCGAGCGAGTCGTCCCACCCAGCGGAGAGCGCCATGTACAACAACAAGAACGTCACCATCGGATTCCTGCCCCTCGCCCTCGCCCTCACCACCGGCCTGGCCCTGGCTGCCATGGAACAGGCCAAGGCCGAGATCGTCCTCTACGACAAGGACGACACCACCTTCTCCACCGACGGCTACGTCAACGCCTTCTACGTCAACAGCGACGTCGACCGCGACGGCGAACAGTTCGACCGTCGCCAATCGCGGGTGAAGATGGGCTTCCTGCCCAACTGGATCGGCTTCAACATGGGCAAGCAGGTGGATGACCTCAAGCTCGGCGCCCGCGCCTCCTTCTGGGTGACCATCAACGACAGCGAAACCAATGGCACCGACACCGCCATCGACGTCCGCCAGTTCTACGGCACCGTTGGCAGCGACTGGGGCGAGGTGCTGGTGGGCAAAGACTTCGGCCTGTTCGCGCGCTCCAACATCCTCCTCGACGAAATGCTCGCCGGTTACGGCCAGGTCAGCGACACCCTGGGCCTGGTGGACGGCGGTGGCGTCTCCTTCGGCAACATCGGCAGCGGCTACCCCTATCCGTTCCCCACCTCGCAGATCACCTACCGCAGCCCCAAGAGCGACGGCCTGCGCCTGGCCGTGGGCATCATGGACCCGGTGGACACCAACGACGACAGCCCCACCGGCAAGGCCTACCAGGAGAACCCGCGCTTCGAATCCGAGCTCACCTACGAGTTCGAACTGGGCGGCGCGCAGATCTACTCCTGGGTCAACGGCGGCTACCAGACCTCCGACAACACCGACCCGGCCGTGGACAGCGTCACCTCCAAGGGCCTGGGCTATGGCGTGCAGGCGAAGATGGGCGACTTCTCGGTGGTGGGCTCCGGCTTCCAGGCCAAGGGCATCAACCCCTTCTTCACCAACAACGCCGGCGAGGCGACCCTGCGTGAAGTGGACAGCGACGGCTACCTGCTGCAGGGTTCCTACCGCTTCGGCAAGAACCGCCTGGCGCTCTCCTACGGCAAGACCAAGGACGACGGCAACGGCGCGGTGAACACCGGCGCCGACTACGAAACCCGCGGCATCGCCCTGTTCCACGACGTCAACGACAACCTCAAGCTGGTGGCCGAATACAACCAGTTCGAAATCGACGGCCACGCCGGCTCCGCGCAGAACGAAGACACCGACACCGTCGCCCTCGGCCTGGTGCTCAACTGGTAAGGCCCCACCCTGCAATGCTCCCTTGTGTTTTGGCGGGATGGCGCATGCCTCCCGCCTTTTTTGCGTTCTATGGGGAGTGTTTTCGCGAATGAATTCGCTCCTACCCTGGCGGGCTACAGAAAGCGTCATGCCACCGATGGACGCGACCGCTGCGTAGGGTGGAGGTCGCTTTTTACCTCCACCAGGCGGAGCCGGGCCGTGGCACCTCCTGATGCCTGATGCCCTTATCGAAGGCGCCCATCCTGCGAAGAACTCGCAGCCCCGCGTAGGGTGTGCCGCGCGCACCTCGAAGATCCCGCGCACACCCATCCAGGAACGAATGAGTGGCTGGGCCGCTCCCCGAGGCCGAACGCAGTCGTCAGTGCCGCCTCATCCCTTCGAACGAGCCCGTCGCTACCCAAGAAGGATGGGGCGGCCCCGGGGCGCTCCGTAGAATCCACAGCATCTGCAGGCCCATTTGCGAGAGGCGCCCCATGCAACAGCACCAGGACGAGGGCGTGGTCACTGCCATGTCCAGCGCCACCGAGGCCGAAGCCGTGGCCCAGGACCTGGCGCGCCAGCTGATCCACCCGCACCTGGGCTTCGTGCTGTTCTTCTGCTCGGCGGAGTACGACCTGCCGGCCCTGGGCGCGGCGCTGGAGCAGTATTTCGGCGGCATCGAGCTGGTGGGCTGCACCAGCGCCGGCGAAATCACCCCCAACGGCTACGGGCGCGGCTGCGTCAGCGCGGTGGGCTTCGACTACCGCAGCTTCTCCATCGGCAGTGCGCTGATCGACGAGATGGAGCGCTTCAGCCTGATCGATGCCCAGCAGCTGGTGGAGCGCCTGGTCAGCGACTGCCGCAGCAACTCCCTGGCGCCGATCAAGGACCACAGCTTCGCCCTGACCCTGCTGGACGGCCTCTCCAGCCGCGAGGAAGTGGTGCTCGCCGCCCTCAGCGCGGCCTTCGGCAGCATCCCGCATTTCGGCGGCTCGGCCGGCGACGACAACCACCTCACCCACACCCACGTCTACCACGGCGGCCAGTTCCACACCGGCGCGGCGGTGGTGGTGCTGGTCAACACCCAGCTGGATTTCGAAGTCTTCAGCACCCACCACATCCTGCCCAGCGACGAGAAGCTGGTGGTCACCCGCGCCGACAGCGCCAGCCGCCGCGTCTTCGAACTCAACGCCGAGCCCGCCGCCCAGGAATACGCCCAGTGGATCGGCGTACCACTGGCCGCACTGGACCATCGCCTGTTCGCCGCCCACCCGCTGGCCGTGCGGGTCAACGACCAGTACTACGTGCGCTCCATCCAGCGGGTCAACGACGACCTCAGCCTCAGCTTCTACTGCGCCGTGGAGAACGGCATCGTCCTCACCGGCATGCGCCCGGGGCCGCTGCTACCCAACCTCCAGGCCCTGTTCCAGCGCCTGGAGCAACGCCTCGGCCCGCCGCTGCTCACCATCGGCTGCGACTGCTTCCTGCGCCGCCTGGAGATCGAGAGCGACGGCGGCGTCGAGCAGACCGGCGAATTCCTCCGTCGCCAGCGCGTCATCGGTTTCAACACCTACGGGGAACAGTTCAATGGCATGCACATCAACCAGACCTTCACCGGTGTCGCTATCGGACGCCGCCCCGGCGATGCAGGCCGCTGACCAGGAAGCGCGCATCGCCCAGCTGGAGAGCGATAACCACAAGCTGCGGCGCATCAACGCTGCGCTGATCGAGCGGGTCGAATCCAGTGCGGCCCGCCGTGACGACGCCTACGCCGCCTTCCAGCACTCGGTGGTGCTGGCCGAGCAGGTGCGCGAACGCACCGACGCGCTGAACCAGGCGATGTCCGAGCTCAAGGCCAGCAACCAGCTGCTCAGCGATGCGCGGCTGCGCGCCGAGACGGCCCACCAGCACCTGGTGGACGCCATCGAAAGCATCTCCGACGCCTTCGTGCTGTTCGACAAGGAGCAGCGCATCGTCCTGTTCAACAGCCGCTTCAAGTCCTTCTGGGCCCACAGCCGAGCGCGCATCATCAGCGGCACCCGGCTCTCGGAGATCAAGCGCCTGGCCGAAAGCACCGGGCTGATCGTCGAAGAGCAGCGCAGCAGCGACAACGAACACAGCCTCTACCGCCTGCAGGACGGTCGCTGGGTGCAGGTCAGCGAGCGGCCCACCCGCGAGGGCGGGCTGGTGATCCTCTACACCGACATCACCGAGCTCAAGGTCAGCGAAACCATGCGCCGCGAACAGGCCCTGGCGCAGAAGTCGCGGCTGCTGCAGCGCGCCGTGGACAACCTCTCCCAGGGCATGGCCATGGTCGGCGCCGAAGGCACCCTGGAGCTGTGGAACCACCGCTTCCTCGAACTCTGCGGCCTGGCGCCGATCCAGGCCCATCGGCCCTTCGCCGAGGTGATGGCCGACAGCGAGCTGGCGCTGCTCACTCCACAGACCCGCGACGCCAACGGCCGCCCGGTGCGCGAGCTGGAGCAGCGCCTGTTCGATGGCCGCATGCTGGAGGTGCGCACCCACGCGCTGCCCACCGGCGGCTTCGTCAACACCTTCACCGACATCACCGAGCGCTATCGCCACGCCGAGGCGCTGGCCGAAAGCGAACGCTGGATCCGCCTGATCACCGACCACGTGCCGGCGCTGATCGCCTACCTCAACGCCGAGCTGGTCTACGAATTCACCAACAAGGTCTACGAGGAGTGGTACCGCTGGCCCCGTGGCGGCATGCTCGGCCAACGCCTGCGCGAGGTGCACAGCGAGGAGCACTGGCGGCGCCTGGAGCCCTATGTGGAGCGGGCGCTGTCCGGCGAGAGCGTCACCTTCGAGGTGGCCGAAACCAACCTCAACGGCCAGGAGCGCTACATGCTGCGCTCCTACGTGCCCAACCGCCTGGCCAACGGCGAGGTGGTCGGCATCTTCGTGCTGATCCGCGACATCACCGAGCGCCGCCGCACCGCTGAAGCCCTGCACCTGGCCTATCAGAACCTGGAGCAGCGGGTGCGCGAACGCACCGCCGAGCTCACCCAGCTCAACGACCAGCTGCTGCGCGAGATTGGCGAGCGCAGCCAGGTGGAACTGCGCCTGCGCGAAGCCAAGCGCGAGGCCGAGCAAGCCAACCTGTCGAAGACCAAGTTCCTCGCCGCCGTCAGCCACGACCTGCTGCAACCCTTGAACGCCGCGCGATTGTTCACCAGTGCCTTGCAAGAGCAGCGCGAGCAGGCGGTGAGCACGGCGCTGGTGCGCAACATCAGCAACTCGCTGGATGACGTGGAAAGCCTGCTGGGCACCCTGGTGGACATCTCCAAGCTCGACGCCGGGGTGATCAAGCCCGACATCGCGCCCTTCGCCGTCAGCGAGCTGCTCGACAACCTCGCCGTGGAGTTCCGCCAGGCGGCCGCCAGCGAAGGGCTCAGCCTGCACTTCGTGCCCAGCTCGGCGCTGGTGCGCAGTGACATCCAGCTGCTGGCGCGCATCCTGCGCAACCTGCTCAGCAACGCCATCCGCTACACCCCCAGCGGCCGCGTGCTGCTGGGCTGCCGGCGGCACCGGCAGAGCCTGTCCATCGAAGTCTGGGACAGCGGCATCGGCATCGCCGAGGACAAGCTCAAGGAGATCTTCCAGGAGTTCAAACGCGGCGACTCGCAGCGGCCCAAGCAGGACCGGGGCCTGGGTCTGGGCCTGGCCATCGTCGACAAGATCGCCGGCATGCTCGGCCACCGCATCCAGGTGCGCTCGCGCCTCGGCCAGGGCTCACGCTTCTGCGTCGAGGTGCCCCTGGCCAAGCGCGCGCCCCGGGCGCGGGTCGAGGCGAGCACCCCGGAAATGCTGGTGGAGCGCCTGCGCGGCTCGCGGGTGTGGGTGCTGGATAACGACGCAGCCATCTGCGCCGGCATGCGCACCCTGCTCGAAGGCTGGGGCTGCCAGGTGGTCACCGCACTCTCGGAAGAGGACCTGGCGCGCCAGGTGGACAACTACCACGCCGACGCCGACCTGCTGATCGCCGACTACCACCTGGACAACGACCACAACGGCGTCGACGCCGTCGCCAGCATCAACGCCCGTCGCGGCACCGCCTTGCCCGCCCTGATGATCACCGCCAACTACAGCAACGAACTGCGCCAGCAGATGCGCGAACTCGGCCACACCCTGATGCACAAACCCGTCCGCCCGATGAAGCTCAAGGCCGCGATGAACCACCTGATCGAACGGGGCGGGTGAAGGGCGCACGGCAAGCCCCGTGCGCCGGTCCCGCGCTCGGTCCGTCCGGCGCATTCCGAAAGGCTCCGTGCCGCTCCCACCTTTGAGGTGCGCACGGCACACCCTACGGCCGAGCCCCGTGCATCGAACCAAGCTCCGTGCGCTGATGTGCTCTTGTAGGGTGTGCTGCGCGCACCGGTCCCGCGCTCGGTACTTCCGGCGAGCTCCGACAGGCTCCGGGCTATTCGCCAAATTCCCCGTCCTGCTCCCCGGCATCGCCCCAACCCGCCGGGTAAAGGCCCTCTCGTACCAGGCGGTGGAAGCTGGACCAGGGCCAGTCAGCCACCCGGGTGACCAGGCCGTGCTTCACCGGGTTCCAGTGCAGGTAATCCATATGCCGGCGGTAGTCGTCGGCATCGCGTATGCAGTGTTCCCAGAAGCGCCGCTGCCAGAACCCGGATTCGCGACGTGCGACCCGGCTATTCGAAGTGGGTGGCAGGTGAACCGATTGGCTGACTTTGCGCTTGATGATCGACCAGCGCCGCGCGAAGTCGGCATCACCGGGCGGCAGCTCCCAGAGGCAATGCAGGTGATCCGGCAGCAGCACCCAGCCATGGATGCGGAACGGCTGTTCGAGCCGCACCGCCTTGATCGCATGGCGCAATGCCTGGCGTACCGATGGCTCGGTCAGGAGCGGCCGGCGTTTTGCGGTGACGAGTGTGAAGAAGTAGTACGAGCCGGCCCGCTGTGAGCGGAGGTAGCGCGACATTCCCGGGTCTCCCTGCAAGCGTCCAGGCTTCGCAGGGTAGGGCGGGATGGCGACTGGCGGGGCACGTCAGCCCGGGTGAAAGCTCCGGCTGCGCTGTCGGCCAGGTGACCGCTAGCGCCGCAGATACGCCGCGAAGTCGATATCCCCCGCGCAGAGGATCGCCTGCACACGGTTGTGCACGTTGAGCTTGCGCAGGATGGCGGAGACGTGGGCCTTGACCGTGGTTTCGGCGATGTCGAGGTTGTAGGCGATCTGCTTGTTCGATTCGCCCTTGGTCATGCGCTCGAGCACCAGCAGTTGCTTGCGGGTCAGCGCCTGGAGCAGTTCCGGGGGGATGCCGTGTTCGTCCTGGTGGCTGCGCCGGGGCGAGCTCTTCTGGGTGCGGATGATGTCCGAGGGCAGGTAGACGTTGCCGTTGAGGATCTGCTCGATGGCGTCGGTCATCTGCGCCCGTGGCGAGGACTTGGTGATGAAGCCCACCGCTCCGTAGGTGATCGCCTGCAGCACGATCTGCTTGTCCTGTTCGGCGGAGACGATCACCACCGGGATGGTCGGCGCCTCGTTGCGCAGGTTGATCAGGCCGTTGAGGCCGTGCATGCCGGGCATGTTCAGGTCGAGCAGAATGAGGTCGAGGTCTTCGTGTTCCTGGGTCAGGCCCAGGGCGCTGTCGAGGTCGGCGGTCTCCATCACTTCGCTGTCGGGGAAGCCGTCGCTGATGACGTTGTGGATGGCCTCGCGGAACAGCGGGTGATCGTCGGCGATCAGGATCTTGTACATGGCCATTCACCTCATTGTTCTGATTATGGAGGGGCTGTCGGGCGCGGATTCAGGGCAGGGGCACGGGCTCGGCGGGTTGCAGTGGCAGGCCGGCCTGTTCCCAGGCGTCGATGCCGTCACGGTACCAGTAGAGATTGCGGTAGCCCAGTGCATGGGCGCGCCGTTGCGCGTTCCAGCTCAACCAGCAGTCGGAACGGCAGTAGAACACCAGCGGCCAGTGCAGGTCGCCCTGGCTCGCCTTCTTCAGGTTTTCGGCGAAGTAGGCCTGCCAGCGCGCGTCCAGCTCGCCGTTGCCGGTGTTGGCCAGCCACAGGCTGCCGGGCAGGTTGGCGTGGGGGGCGTCGGCGATGAAGCGGCCTTCGAGGAACTGGCGGCGGTAGACGTCGATCAGCTGGGTGCGCGGGTCGCGCGCCAGCAGCTCGCGCAGGCCGGCGGTGTCCAGGGTGCGGGCGTGGTCGGCCTCGGCGGGCGTGGGGCTGCGGTAGCGGTCGGTGCGGTAGCCGTCGGCGGAGAACAGCGACGGCTCGGCGTCGGCCCGGGCAGCGGCCGAAAACAGGAGGGGCAGGCACAGCAGTGAGGCGATGAGGACTCGCATGGCAGGCATCTCTTTATTCTTATGGCCCGCATTACAAGCCAGCCGCGCGCCTTTGGAAATCCTACGTTGGAGAGGGAAACCCGTACCAAAGTAGTAGTTTTCCGCCTCAGCCGGCCCGGCGCAGCGCCGCGTGCTGCGGGTTGAAGCTGGCCACCGCCGCCACCGCGAAGACCAGCGTCAGGCCCAGGCACACGCCCAGCGCCAGCGGGTTGAGCCGTTCGTACAGGGCGAAGCGCACCAGCTCCACCGCGTGGCTGAAGGGATTGGCCGCGCACAGCCAGTACAGCCACTCGCTGGCCTCGCGCATCTTCCACAGGGGGTAGAGCGCCGAGGAGAGGAAGAACAGCGGGAAGATCACGAAATTCATCACCCCGGCGAAGTTCTCCAACTGGCGGATGAAGTTCGACAGCAGCAGCCCCAGGGCACTGAGCAGCAGCGCCGCCAGCAGCAGCGCGGGCAGGGCGGCGAGCAGGCCCCAGGCCGGCGGTTGCACGCCATAGAGCCAGGCGATGGCGAGAAAGGCATACACCTGCAGCAGCGACACCAGCGCCGTGGCCAGCAGCTTGGCGCCGAGCAGGAAGGGGCGCGGCAGCGGGCTGGTGAGCAGCACGCGCATGCTGCCCATCTCGCGGTCGTAGACCATCGACAGCGAGCCCTGCATGCCGTTGAACAGCAGGATCATGCAGGCCAGCCCCGGGACGATGTAGGTCTCGTAGGTGATGTAGGTGGCGTAGGGGTCGATGATGGCGATGCCCAGCGCCGCGCGGAAGCCGGCGGCGAACACCAGCAGCCACAGCAGCGGCCGCACCAGGGCGCTGAGAAAGCGCGAGCGCTGCAGCACGAAGCGCAGCCACTCGCGCCCGACGATACCGCGCAGGCATTGCCAATAAGCACCGGCGTTCATGCCCGCGCCCTCGGCCGGGTGAGCTCGCCGAAGGCACCGGCCAGGCCGCCGCCATGGGCCGCACTCAGCTCGCCGGCGGTGCCGGAGGCCACCAGGCGGCCCTGGTCGAGCACCAGCAGGGCGTCCTCGCCGCGTACTTCGTCCAGCAGGTGAGTGGTCCACAGCACGCTCAGGCCTTCGTCGTCGCACAGTTGGCGCACGTGGTGGTTGAGGGCCTGGCGGCTGGCCGGGTCGAGGCCGACGCTGGCTTCGTCGAGCAGCAGCAGGCGAGGGCGGTGGAGCAGGGCGCGGGCGATTTCCACGCGCCGGCGGTGGCCGCCATTGAGCGCGCGCACGCTGTCGCAGCGGCGTTCGCCCAGGCCCTGGCGCGCCAGCTCCTGGTCGATGCGCGCGGCCGCCAGCTGGCGCGGCATGCCCTGCAGGGCGGCGTGGTAGCGCAGGTTCTGCTCCACCGAGAGGTCGAGGTCCAGGGTGCTCTGCTGGAACACCACGCCGAGCTGGCGCAGGGCCAGGCGCGGCTGCTGGCGCAGGGAATGGCCGGCGACGCGGATATCGCCGCGCTGCAGGTCGTAGAGGCGGCTGAGCAGCGCCACCAGGGTGGACTTGCCGGCGCCGTTGGGGCCCAGCAGCGCGGTGAAGCGGCCCGGCTCCAGGGCGAAACTCACCTCATCCAGTGCGCGGCGCGGGCCGTAGTCGAAGCCAACGCCCTCCACCTCCAGTGCGTTCATGGCGCCACCACCACGCCCCAGGGGTAGCGGCCGACCTTGATCGACCGGGTCACCTTGAGGCTGTCGACGTCGATCACCGAGACGTCGCCGCTGATGCCGTTGGTGGCCAGCAGGGTCTTCTCGTCGGGGCTGAAGGCCAGGTGCCAGACGCGCCGGCCCACCAGCAGGTAGTCGAGCACCTCCAGGGTTTTCGCATCCACCACCGCCACATGGTTGGCCGGGCCCAGGGCCACGAAGGCGTAGCGGCCGTCGCGGGTCAGCTTGACCCCCACCGGCTGCACCTTGTCCGGGTGCACGCCCTTGATCTGGAAGCGCAGGGTCTTCTGGATGCTGCGCGTGGCCACGTCGACCACGGTGACGGTGCCGCCGATCTCAGCCGAAGCCCACAGGCGCTTGCCGTCGTGGTCGAACTCCACATGGCGCGGGCGCTGGTCCACCAGGGTGTTGTCCACCAGCGTCTGGGTCGAGGTGTCGATCCAGTGCAGCATGTTGGTGGTCTCGCTGGTGTTGATCGCCCACTTGCCGTCCGGGCTCACCGCCATGCCCTCGGGCTCCACGCCGACGTCGATCTGCGCCAGCACCTGGCTGCTCTGGGTGTCGACCACCGTGACCAGCGCATCGTCCTCGTTGGAGATGTACAGCCAGCGGTCGTTGGGGTGCAGGGCGAACTGCTCGGGGTCGGCGCCGGAGGGCAGCTCCTTGATGATCTGCCGCGTGGCCAGGTCCATCACCTGCACGGTGTCCGAATCGCTGGCGCAGATGTACAGCAGCCGGTTGTCGCTGGACAGCGCCAGGCCGCGCGGGCGCTTGCCCACCGGCAGGCTGGCGGTGACCGTCAGGCTGTCCATGTCGATCACGCTGACGGCGTTGTCCTTCTCGTTGGAGACGTAGGCGGTGGCGGCGAAGGTGGCGCCGCTGGCCAGCAGCAGCGCGGCGCCGAGCAGGGTGAGGGGGAGGCGGGGCATGGCGGGGTCCTTGTTCTGGGCGTTCATGGCGTGGCTTGCAGGGCGGCTTCGGCCAGGCGGCAGCGGCTCTCCGGCGCGTCGTGGCCGAGGGTGTCGAGTTCGCTGAAGGGGTGGAGAAAACCCTCCTGGGGCGAGGTGCTGATCAGCGCGCGTGGCTGGATCAGCTCGATGGGCTGGCGCAACTGGCCGTCCCAGGGGCGGTAGCTCAGCTTGCGGCCCTTGAAGCCGTCCAGGGGCAGGTCCGGCGACAGCTCCAGGGCGCGGATCACGGCGGCGTCGGTGGCGCTCAGGCGGGTCACCGCGCTGGCGATGCTGCGCACGGCCACCCAGGCGGCGAAATCGCGATCGTTCATCCAGCGCCCGGTGAGGTCCTCGAAGCGCTTCTGCAGTTGCGCCGCGCCATAGGTTTCCACCGTCTTGTGCCAGCCGGTGGGCACCAGGCCCTGGGTGCCGGCCACCGGGCGCGGCAGCCAGGTGTTGTAGGGCAGGTACTCGCCGAAGTCGCCGCGCTCGTCGGCCACCAGCACGCCGTCATAGTCGTCGGCCTGGGTGAACAGCGGCATGTCGGCCTGGGCGCTGCGGCGCTGCTCGTTGTCGAAGGTCCAGGGCTTCTCGCCGATGATCGTCAGGCCGAAGCGCCCGGCGGCGCGACGCAGGGCGGCGGCGTAGGCCTGGTCCTCGGGGCGCGGGCCGACCACCAGCAGCCAGCGCTTCCACTGGCGCAGGGCGAGGAACTGCACCAGGGCGTCGGCGAGCATGGCGCGGCTGGGCAGGCTGTGCAGCACGTTGGGCAGGCAGGCGTCGGTGCGCAGTTCGTCGTCGGCGGCGCCGGCGTTGAACAGCAGGCTGTCCGGCAGCGCCGCCGAGAGCTGGCGCAGCAGGGGCGCCGGTGCGTTGACCACGAACAGGCGCAGGCCCTGGTCATACTGTTGGCGCGCCGCGTCCAGCAGTTCGGCTTCGCTCTCGGCATTGGCCGCCAGCAACTGGTAGCGCTGCTTGAGGAAGCGCCCGGTGCTGTTGTTGTCGGTGGTCGCCAGCTCGGCGCCGCGCAAGCCGGTGTCGCGGGGCTCGGGGATGACGTTGGACAGCAGCGGCCCCGGGTCGGGGCTGTAGCCGAGGTAGCCGATGCGCACCTCCAGCGGCTGGCGCGCCTCGGCGGCGACGGCGTGGTTGGCCAGCAGCGCGGCGGCGGCCAGGGCCAGCAGGTAGGTCAGGGCATAGGGCGCAAGGTGGCGCATGGCGGGGGCTCCCGTTCTTGTAGCGCCAGCCTAGGGCCGCCCCGGGCCTGGGGAAATATGCAGAAAGTAGCGCCGGGGCAGTACCAAGGTAGTAGCCCGGCCGCTCGCCCAAGGCCCTAGCATGGAGGCACAAGAACGAGACCGGGAGGCCCGGCCATGCGTGTGCTCAAGACCCTGTTGCTGCCTGTGCTGCTGATCCTCAGCCTGATCGGCGTGGATGGCTTCCGTGCGTCCCCCGCTGCGCGCCCCGCGGCGTTTTCATCGGGCCTCGGGCGATGAGCACCCTCGGCCGCATCAACCTGCTGGTGGTGCTGTTCTTCGCCGCAGTGGCACTGGTCTGTACCGGGGTGCTGCTGCGCCAGGCCAGCCAGGACGTGCAACGCGAGATGGTGGCCGCGCGCGCGGTGGTCGAGTACCTGCACGAGGCCGCCCGGCGCGATCCCAAGGCCCTGGAGTCGGCCCTGGCGCGGGGCCTGCGCCATGTGCGCATCCACTGGCAGGGCGAGACGCCCTCACAACCACGCGGCCTGGACGCCTGGCTCGGTGCGCGGCTGTTCCCGCCCGCCGAGCAGTACGGCGAGCCGCTGCAACTGGACGATGGCCGCCGCGTGCTGATCAGCGTCGACCCGGCGGACGAGATGGACGAGGTGGAGGACTCCCTCATCCAGTTGCTGGTGCTGTTCGGCCTGGCCCTGGGCCTCAGCCTGCTGGCCATCCGCGTCGCGGTACGCCGGGGCCTGCGGGTGCTCGACGAGCTGCGCGCCGGCTTCGACGAGATCGCCCGGGGCCGCCTGGCGGTACGCCTCAACCAGCCTTCGCTGCACGAGGCACGCTTGCTGGCCGGCCACTTCAACGAGATGGCCAGCACCCTGGAGCAGGTGCGCAACGACAACGCCGAGCTGACCCGCGCCCTGCTGGCGCTGCAGGAGCACGAGCGCAAGCACCTGGCCCTGGCCCTGCACGACGACATCGGCCAGTACCTCGCCGGCATCCGCGCGCAACTGCTGCTGTTGCGCTCCATGACCGGCCAGGCGCCGGGCGCCGGTGCCACCCTGCGCAGCCTGGAGGACAACTGCCAGCGCATGCAGGACAGCTTCCGCGCGCTGGTGCGTGACCTTTACCCCGTGGTGCTGGAGCGCCTGCACCTGGGCGAGGCCATCGAGCTGCTCACCGAGCAGTGGCGCAGCGCCCAGGGCGTCGATTGCCAGTTGCGCCTGGGCGAGGACCTGCCGGTGCTGCCCACCGCCGACCAGGCCCATCTCTACCGCCTGTTGCAGGAAGCCCTGACCAACATCGCCCGCCACGCCGATGCCAGTGCGGTGAGCGTGCGCCTGGAGCGCCGCGGCCGGCGCCTGCGCCTGCTGGTGGGCGACAACGGCCGGGGCGCCTTGCAGCCGCCACGGCCCGGCATCGGCCTGCGTTCCATGCTGGAGCGGGCGCGCTGCCTGGGTGGCGATCTGCGCCTGCGCACCCGCGCCGGCGGCGGCTGGCTGGTGCGCTTGAGCATTCCCCTGGGCGAAGCCTGAACAACCTGGAGAACCTGCGATGAAGATCCTGCTGGTGGACGACCATTCCGTGGTGCGCCAGGGCTATGCCAGCCTGCTGCGCGGCCTGCTGCCCGAGGTGGAGGTGAGCGAAGCGGCCAGCGGCGAGCAGGCCCTGCAGCTGGTGCAGGACAGCATTCCCAACCTGGTGGTGATGGACCTCTCGCTGCCGGGCATCAGCGGCCTGGAAACCACCCGCCGGCTGCGCCAACGCCTGCCGCAGTTGCGCGTGCTGTTCTTCAGCATGCACGACGAGCTGCCCCTGGTGCGCCAGGCCCTGGACGCCGGTGCCGCCGGCTACATCACCAAGAACTCCGCGCCCGAGGTGCTGGTGGAAGCGGTGCGGCGCATCCTCGCCGGGCACGCCTACATCGAGCAGCCCCTGGCCACCCAGCTCGCCTGCCACCCGGCGCACCAGGCCGGCGACCCGCGCCTCTCCGGCATGACCCAGCGCGAGCTGGAAATCTTCACCATGCTCGCCCGCGGCATGCCCGCACGCAGCATCGCCGAGCACCTGTGCATCAGCGCCAAGACGGTTTCCAACTACCTGACGATGCTGAAGAACAAGCTGCAGGTCAGCTCCCAGGCGGAGCTGGTGCACCTGGCCATCGATACCGGGGTATTGCGGCTGGGGTGATAGGGCAGGGCATCGGCTCTGCTGTGACGACTTGAGCTGAGGACTCGACAGGATGAGTGCGTGCCGTAGGGTGTGCCGTGTGTTCAGCCGGGGGACATAGGTGACAGGTGTCGGGAGACATAGGTAACGCATTTAGGCTTACGGGATCCTTCGAAGAGGAGTTCGAGCGATGCCGTGGCAGGAGTGCACCACCATGTCGATACGACGTGAATTCGTACTGTTGGCCCAACACCCGCAGAGCAACATCCGGGAGCTCTGTCGACGCTACGGCATCAGCCCCAAGACGGCTTACAAATGGCTGGAGCGATATCAAGAACTGGGTGATTCCGGTCTGCAGGACCAATCCCGTCGTCCGCTGACGAGTCCTGGACGCAGCAGCGCCGAGCTGGAGCGAGAGGTGGTGCGCCTGCATCACCAATTCCCTTATTGGGGCGCTCGCAAGCTGCTCCATCTGTTGCCAAAGGCCATGGATCGCCCTCATCACAGCACCCTCGATGCGATTCTTCGGCGCCATGGCTGCCAGGTGCGCTATCACGCCGAGGACGTACAGGCGCCAGCTACCCATCGCTACGAGCACAAGCGGCCAAACGAGCTCTGGCAGATCGACTTCAAGGGCAACTTCCATCTTTCGGACCGCAACTCACCACGTTGCCACCCGCTGACGGTACTCGATGACCATTCACGCTTTGCGCTCTGCCTGGAGGGCTGTGAAGGGGAACGCCTGGAGCTGGTGCGCCCCAAGCTGGCCACGGTTTTCCGTCGCTATGGGCTGCCATGCCGGATAACGGCCGACAACGGCCCGCCCTGGGGCTCAAACATCGAGGGCGGCCTATCTGCGATGGAGGTCTGGCTGATGCGCCTAGGCATCGACGTCAGTCATAGCCGCCCTTACCACCCACAGACCCAAGGCAAGCTTGAGCGTTTCCATCAAACCCTCAAGCGTGAGCTGCTGCATCGCAGCTTCAGTGACATGGAGCACTGCCAGCGCGTGATGGACCAATGGCGAGACCAGTACAACCAACAACGACCTCATGAGGCGCTGGGCCAGTTACCACCGATATCGCGCTATCAGCCAAGCCTAAGGGCGTACCCGGAGCAATTGCCGGAAATCGAGTACGAGCCGGAGGACAAGGTGCTCAAGGTAGGGGGAACCGGACAGGTGCAATTCAAAGGGAAAAGCCGGTTCGTCGGTGGTGGGTTATTGGGCGAGCGAATCGCAATACGCCCCACCGGTGTGGATGGTGTCTACGATGTGATTTTCATCCATAAGACAATCCGCCAGTTCGACCTGAGAGAGAAGAAGTAACGACCAGCAACCCGTTACCCATGTCCCCCGACAAGCGTTACCCATGTATCCCGGCTAAACACGCAGCACACCCTACGTCCGAAGTGAGCGACGGTTGCATGTTCCGAGGCCAGATGGGGGCCAAAACATGATCTAGGAGCGTGGATGTTTACTCGCGCGGACATCGCGGCTGCAACCGCTCCCACAGCCCCCGCCAGGCTATTCCACCTCAGGTCTTCAACTGGCTGGCGAACTGCCCCACGGCGCTGACCACGCGCTGGGCGCCGTCCTGGATTTCGACGATTACCGAGCCGGCCTCGTTGGCCAGGTTCAGCCCCTGCTCGGCGTGGTGGCGGCTGCTGGACATGCTGTCCACCGCCGCCTGGGCCAGGCTCTGGTTCTGCTGCACGACCTCGACGATTTCCTCGGCCGCCTGGCTGGTGCGCCCGGCCAGCTGGCGCACTTCGTCGGCGACCACCGCGAAGCCGCGGCCCTGCTCGCCCGCGCGGGCCGCCTCGATGGCGGCGTTGAGGGCCAGCAGGTTGGTCTGCGAGGCGATACCGCTGATGGTCTTGATGATCGAGCTGATCAGTTGCGACTGCTTGTCCAGCGCCTCGATGCCTTCGGCCGCTTCCTGCACCTGGTTGGTGATCAGGCGCATGACGTTGACCGTCTGGCTGACCACCGAGGCGCCTTTCTGCGCGGTGGCGTCGGTCTGCTGGGAGGTGCTGTAGGCGATGTTCGCCGCTTCGGCCACGGCCTGCTCCTGGTTCACCTGGTCGGTGATCACGGTGGCGAATTTCACCACCTTGTAGAGCTGGTCGTTGGTGTCGTGCACCGGGTTGTAGGAGGCCTCCAGCCAGACGTCGCGGCCGTGGGCGTCGACGCGCTTGAAGCGCCCGACCACGAACTCGCCGCGCAGCAGCTTGGCCCAGAACTCCCGGTACGCGGGTGAGCTGGATTCCTCCGGATCGCAGAAGACGCTGTGGTGCTTGCCCTTGATCTGCTCCAGGCGGTAGCCCATGGCATCGAGGAAGCGCTGGTTGGCGTTGAGCACCTCACCCTTGAGGTTGAACTCGATCACCGCGGTGGAGCGCAGCAGGGCATTGATCAGGCCCTCGTGCTCCTTGGCGGTCTCGATAGTGCGGGTCAGGTCGTTGGCGCACACCACCACGCTCTGGATCTGTCCGCGCCCGTCGCGGATCGGTTGCCAGATGCAGCGCAGCCAGGCCTCGCGGCCGTCGCCGCGGAGCAGCCGGTACGCGCCGTTGAAGTGCTCGCCGTTGGCCAGGCCCTGGCGCATCTTCAGGTAGTTGGGGTCGCGGTGGAAGGCCTGTGGAATGAGCTCTTCGAGCGTGCGGCCGATGATGGTGTCACGGCGATACTGCAACTCGTTGAGGAAGTTTTCGTTGACGGACAGGATACGACCCTGGAGGTCGATCTCCATCACCAGCATTTCCTGGAAGATGGATTCCTTGATCTGCTGGGCTCGGGCATTTTCCTCCCGAAGGTGCTCCAGTTCCTTTTTCAAGCTTGTGTTGAACATGGTCGGAACCCGTTGGCTGAGAGTGTGGAGGCGCTTGGTCAGCTCATCGGCCCTGACAGAACTTTCTTAAATCAGATGACAGAAAAATCGTTGGGGCGCGACGCCTGAAGTGTAGACGCGCGCCGCCCGAGCATTATTTTTCCCAATCCACCGGGCATTCCCGGCAGCCTTCCATGTTCACCCCCTGGAACGACGCGTAGTGGCGACGGGCGCCGCTGAGGTCGGCGTTCTCCAGGTTGGCGTCGCCCAGCTTGGCTTCCTGCAGGTTGGCGTCGTTGAGGTGGGCGCCCTTGAGGTCGGCGCGGCTGAGCCAGGTCATTTCCAGGTCGGCGGCGCTGAGGTTGGCGTCGTGCAGCTTGGCGCCGGAGAGGCGGGCGAACTCCAGGTAGGCGGCGGTCAGGTCGGCGCCCTTGAACTGCGCGCCCTGGCCGAACAGGCCCCAGCCCTGCACCGCCACCAGGCGGGCGCCACTGAGGTTGGCCACGCGCAGGTTGCTCTGCTGCAGGCTGGCGCGGGTCAGGTTGCTGCCCACCAGCTGGGCTTTCTCCAGGTTGGCCAGGTCGAGGTTGGCGTGGCGCAGGTCGGCGCCGGAGAGGTCGGCCCCGGCCAGGTTGATCTTGTGCAGGTCGAGGTTGCGCAGGTCGGCATTGCGCAGGTCGGCGCCGGGGCATTGGCTTTCCGGCTCCAGGCGGCAGCCGCCGATCACCCGGACGGCGTCCTCGGTGGCGGTTTCGGCTTGCGGGGCGGGGGCCTGGGCCCAGGCGAGCCCGACGACCAGCATCAGCAGGGGAAGGAACATGGGCAGGTAGTTCATGACGGCTCCTGGTGCGTGGCAGGGGAGTCGGCGCGCCCGCAGGCGCGCCGGGGAGGGTCAGCGGCTGGCGGTCTTGTTGTCCCAGCTCGGCAGCTTGAACACCCAGAACGAGCCGCCCTGGGCCACCGGCTTGGTCAGCTCGGCCATGTCGCCGCCCCACAGCGGCACGGCGCCGCCGTAGCCGACGGTCACGCCGATGTACTGCTCGCCGTCCTGTTCCCAGGTGATGGGCGGGGAGACGATGCCGCTGCCGGTCTGGAACTTCCACAGCTCCTTGCCGGTTTTCGCGTCGAAGGCCTTGAAGAAGCCGTCGCCGGTGCCGGTGAACACCAGGTTGCCCTTGGTGGCGAGTACGCCGGCCCAGAGCGGCAGGTGCTCGTTGTGTTCCCACACCACCTTGCCGGTGGTCGGGTCCATGGCGCGCAGGCTGCCGACGTGGTCGTCGTACATGCGCTTGATGCGGAAGCCCATGCCCAGGTAGGCGGAGCCTTTCTTGTAGTTCACCTCCTCGGTCCAGTAGTCCTCCTTCCAGTTGTTGGCCGGCACGTAGAACAGGCCGGTGTCCTGGCTGTAGGCCATGGGGTTCCAGTTCTTGCCGCCGAGGAAGGGCGGGGAGACCTCCACCGCCTTGCCGTGCTTCTGGCCCGGCTCGGGCAGCGGCGGGCGCTGGCCTTCGTTCTCCACCGGGCGGCCGGTCTTCAGGTCGATGTGGCTGGCCCAGGTGATGTTGTCGACGAAGGGGAAGGCGTTCTGCAGCTTGCCGTTGGTGCGGTCCACCACATAGAAGAAGCCGTTGCGGTCGGCGTGGGCGGTGGCTTTCACCACCTTGCCGTCCTTGCCCTTGTAGTCGAACAGCACCAGCTCGTTGTTGCCGGAGAAGTCCCAGGCGTCGTTCGGGGTGTGCTGGTAGAACCACTTCACCTCGCCGGTGCTCGGGTCCACGCCCACCTGGCCGGAGGTGTAGAGGCTGTCGTAGTCGTGGGGGTTGCCGCCCTTGGCGGTGCGCGCCCAGGTGTTCCAGGGGCCGGGGTTGCCCGCGCCAACGATGATGGTGTTGGTCTCGGCGTCGAAGCTGGCGCTCTGCCAGGGGGCGCCGCCACCGTGGCTCCAGGCCTCGACCTTGCCGGTCGGGGAGTTCTTGTCGTCCGGCCAGGAGGGCGCCTTCACATCGCCCGTCGGGGTGCTGTCCTTGCCATTGAGGCGGCCCATGTGGCCCTCGACGAAGGGGCGCATCCAGACTTCCTCGCCGGTGTCCGGGTCGCGGGCGTAGAGCTGGCCGACCACGCCGAATTCGTCACCGGAGCTGCCGTGGATCAGCAGGGTCTTGCCGGTCTTCTGGTCCTTGATCAGGGTCGGGGCCCCGGTCATGGTGTAGCCGGCGGTGTGATCGCCGAACTTCTTGTTCCACACCACCTTGCCGGTGTCCTTGTTCAGCGCCACCAGGCGGCCGTCCAGGGTGCCGAAGAAGATCTTGTCGCCGTAGATGGCGGCGCCGCGGTTGACCACGTCGCAGCAGGGGCGGATGTCGTCGGGCAGGCGGTGGTTGTAGACCCACAGGCGCTTGCCGGTCTTGGCGTCGAGGGCGAACACGCGGGAGTAGGAGCCGGTGACGTAGACCACACCGTCGCGCACGATCGCCTGGGATTCCTGGCCGCGCTGCTTCTCGTCGCCGAAGGAGTAGGACCAGGCCGGCACCAGCTTGAACACGTTCTGGTCGTTGACCTGGGCCAGGGGGCTCCAGCGCTGGGCGTTGGTGCCCATGCCGTACTGCAGCACGTCCTTGACCGAGACATGGTCGTTGGCGATGTCTTCCCAGGTCACGTTGGCGGCGAAGGCCCCGGCGCTGGCGGCGAGGCCACCGGCGAGCAGGAGGCCCTTGATGGCGAGGCTGAGCGGGCTGGCAGGTTGGGGGTGCGATCTTGTTGTCATGTGTGCGGTTCCCGTGGTCGTTGTGGACCAGTGCGCCACCTGGCGTCCTGGCGCTTCGAATACTGGAAGCGCCACCGCCTGCGGGATACGGAAAAACTCCCGCGCTTGCCGGGAAAACTTCCCAGTGCGGGCATGACTTGGAACCGCTGCCAAAGCGCCTCGATACACCTCCGCCCGGCCTGCTACCAAGGGAGTAGGGCGCGGCCACCAAAGCAGCATTCGGCCGTTATCGACGGCTCCTTACCATCCTCGTCACCACGCTCCTGCCGAGCGTTCGCCTTGCCCAGCATCTCGAAGAGGATGGAAGTCATGAATAACAAGAACGCCCTGCGTGGCCTGATGTTCCTTGCCGGTCTGAGCCTCACCGGTCTTGCCCTGGCCCATGGCGATGTCGTGCCGCAGGCCGTCAACACCGATGGCCTGGAGCCCCTGGGCAAGGAATGGCGCGACACCAACCCCTACCGCGCGCCCTATGAGAAGAACGCCCTGGCGGTGGAGATCGGTTCCTCGGCCTACAACCAGAACTGCGCCCGTTGCCACGGCCTGGAAGCCAAGTCCGGTGGCATCGCCCCTGACCTGCGCCTGCTGGAAATCAGCGCCGATGGCGACGAGTGGTTCAAGGAACGGGTGATCAACGGCGCGGTGCGCGACGGCGCGGTGTACATGCCGAAGATGGCCGACTTCCTCAGCCAGGAAGCGCTCTGGGCCATCCGCTCCTACCTGGAAAGCGTCCACGTCGAAGAGTGATCGCCATGCGCCTGCTCGCCCTGCTGTGCTGGTTGCTGTGCCTGCCGCTGGCGCAGGCGCAGGTCCGCCCCTATGACGACATCCTCGCCTCGGGGGTGCTCAAGGTCGCGGTCTACGAGAACTTCCCGCCCTACAGCTTCCAGCAGGACGGCCAGGCCCGCGGCGTCGACGTCGACCTGGCCAATGCCCTGGCCGCAGCGCTGGGGCTGAAGGCCGAGCTGATCTGGGTGACCCCCGGCGAGAAGCTCGACGACGACCTGCGCAACTACATCTGGAAGGGCCACTACCTGCGCCCCAAATTGCTCGCGGACCTGATGCTGCGCGTGCCCTACGACCGTGACTACACCGCGCGGCGCAACGACGTGGGCGAGTTGGTCAACGAACAGGTGGTGATCTTCGCCCCCTACCAGCGCGAGCGCTGGCACCTGGTGCACGACACCCGGCGCCTGCCGGCGGTGGACAGCATCGGCGTGTTCCGCCTGCACCCCATCGGCGTCGAGCTGGAGAGCGTGCCGTCCTTCTACCTGACCTCGGTGTTCAACGGCCAGCTCAGCGCCAACACCCGCCACTACCCGAGCCCGGCCGCCGCCTTCACCGCCCTGCAGGGCGCCGAGGTGGACGCGGTGATGGCCCTGCGCGGCGAGCTGCAGTGGCTGCTGCACCAGGCCGCCGACCCGGCGCTGCAATCCTCCGACACCACCTACCCCAACCTCGGCCAGCCCCTGTGGGACATCGGCATGGCGGTGCACGAGTCCAACCGCCAGCTTTCCAACGCGCTGGACATGGAGGTGGAGGCGATGGTCCGCGATGGCCGGCTGGCCGCTATATACGCCCGCTACGGGCTGACCTACGAGCTGCCCGGCCTCTACCAGGACGTGCAATGAGGTGGGCCCCGGCCTGCCAGGGAGAACCGCCATGCGCCACCTGACCACGCTGCTGCTGGGCTTGTGCCTGGGTGCCCAGGCCCTCGCTGCGCCCGACCCGGGCAAGGACCCGATGCCCTCGGTGATGTGGGACTTCCACCACCAGCGCATCCTCGACGGCGCGCCCTACGTCTTCGACGACCGCGTGCAGCTGCTGGCGCCGCCCTTCGCCGAGGACGCCCGCCAGGTGCCGATCCAGGTGGACGCCCGGGCGCTGCCGGGCAAGGTGACGCGAGTCATGGCCTGGGCCGAGCTCAACCCCATTCCCCGGGTGTTCGACTTCCGCCCCGGCGATGCCGTATTGCCGGTGGTGGCGATCCGCATCCGCATCGAGCAGGCCACGCCGATCCGCGCGGCGGCGCTGACCGAGGATGGCGTCTGGCACATCGGCTCGGCCTGGATCGACGCCGCCGGCGGCGGCTGCACCGCGCCCAGCGTGGTGCGCGCGCAACCGGGCTGGGAGGACCGCCTGGGGCAGATCCACGCCGCGCGCTTTCCCCTGGGGGACGACGAACGCCTGCGCCTGCGCGTCGACCACCCGATGGACAACGGCCTGGTGGGCGGCATCCCCGAGTTCTTCCTCAACCAGGCCGAACTGCGCGACGCCGACGGCAAGCCCCTGGCGACCCTGGAGCTGTTCCCGGCCGTGGCCGAGAACCCCACCCTCAGCCTGGACGTGAAGGGCCACGCAGGCGCGCGCCTGTGGCTGCGCGACAACAACGGCAACGAATTCGAAGGGGGGCTCTAGGCATGCGCCTGCTCGTGCTGGTGTTCCTCGTCGTGCTGCCGCTGCTGTCCCGCGCCGAGCTGGACTACACCCTGCAACCCCGGCAGATCGCCGAAGGCACCTGGCTGCTGGAAGGCAGCACCGACAACTTCGCGGCGGGCAATGGCGGCAACGTGGTCAACACCGCCTTCATCGTCACCGACGACGGCGTGGTGGTGATCGACAGCGGCCCCTCCAGGCGCTACGGCGAGGCGATGCGCCAGGCCATCGCACGGGTCACCCCGCAGCCGGTGGTCCGGGTGCTGATCACCCACCACCACCCGGACCACGCGCTGGGCAACCAGGCCTTCGCCGACGTGCCCATCGCCGCCTTGCCCGGCACCACCGAACTGCTGCGCCAGCAGGGCGACGCCATGGCCGAGAACATGTACCGCCTGGTGGGCGACTGGATGCGCGGCACCGAGGTGCTGCTGCCCACCGAGGCGGTCACCCCCGGCACCTTCAGCATCGGTGGCCACCCGCTGCGCCTGCTGGCCCTGCGCGGCCACACCGGGGCGGACCTGGCGATCCTCGACGAGCGCACCGGCGTGCTCTTCGGCGGTGATTTGCTGTTCTACCAGCGGGCCCTGACCACCCCCAACAGCCCGGGGCTGGACGTTTGGCTCGCCGACCTCGACCAGCTCCAGGCGCTGCCCTGGAAACTGCTGGTGCCCGGCCACGGCCCGGTGGCCCGCGATGACGCGATCTTCACCCAGATGCGCGACTACCTCGGCTGGCTCGACGGCCTGCTGCGCGACGGCGCGAAACGCGGCGCGGAGATGAACGAGCTGATCCGCGCGCCCATCCCCGAACGCTTCGCCGGCATCAGCCTGACCCGCTACGAGCTGGTGCGCAGCGTCAGCCACCTTTACCCGCGCTACGAGCGCGAACGCCTGCCATTGGCTGAGTGAGGCGCAGCGGTGCCACGACGCGCTCCGCATGGTGGACGGGTGAAGCGTCGTCCACCCTACCTGTTCTGCGTTCCCACCCAGCGCAGGCGTACCCCCTGGGCGTAGGGTGGAGGTCGCTCTTTACCTCCACCAGATGGAGTCGGGTGGGGCACGCCGTCGTGCCCGATCGTTCGTTGCCTGGGGCTGGGAGCGGGAGCGGTGGGCTGAAGCCCACCCTACGCCCACCCGCCCACCCGCCGACCCACGCCCAAGCCCACCTACGCCGATCCTGTGCCCACCCAGCGCCCCTGGAACCGGGTGGGCCGGTATTGCTACCAAGGAACTACGAATCTCCGCACTGAGGTGAATTGGCGGGGAGGGCGGGCGAACCAAGAATTCGCGGCAGACCGGGAAATTTTCCCGGATGACAACAACAAGCCCGCAGAGGTAGCCGCAATGAACCCCACCGGTTTCACCCAGCCTTTCGTCCGCACGGCGCTGTTCGCCGCCATGACCCTCGCCAGCCTGTCGGCCTGGGCGGGCGTCACCGACCAGGACATCAGCGATGCCGGCAAGCGCAATGACCAGATCGTGGTCAACGGCCTCAACCAGCAGGGCCAGCGCTACAGCACGCTGGACACGCTCAACACCGACAACGTCAAGGAACTGCGCCCGGTCTGGGCGCTGTCCTTCGGCGGCGAGAAGCAGCGCGGCCAGCAGGCGCAGCCGCTGATCAAGGACGGCGTGATGTACGTCACCGCCTCCTACTCGCGGGTGTTCGCCGCTGACGCGCGCACCGGCAAGAAGCTCTGGCAGTACGACGCGCGCCTGCCCGACGGCATCATGCCCTGCTGCGACGTGATCAACCGGGGCGTGGCCCTGTACGGCGACCTGGTGATCTTCGGCACCCTCGACGCCAAGCTGGTGGCGCTGAACAAGGACACCGGCAAGGTGGTGTGGAAGAAGACCGTGGCCGACTACAAGGCCGGCTACTCCATCTCCGCCGCACCGCTGATCGCCAAGGGCAAGCTGATCACCGGCGTCGCCGGCGGCGAGTTCGGCGTGGTCGGCAAGATCGAGGCCTATGACCCCGCCACCGGCAACCTGCTGTGGAGCCGCCCCACCGTGGAAGGCCACATGGGCTACGTCTACAAGGACGGCAAGGCTGTGGAGAACGGCATCTCCGGCGGCGAAGCGGGCAAGACCTGGCCGGGCGACCTGTGGAAGACCGGCGGCGCCGCGCCCTGGCTGGGCGGCTACTACGACCCGAGCACCGACTCGCTGTTCATCGGCACCGGCAACCCCTCGCCGTGGAACTCCCACCTGCGCCCCGGCGACAACCTGTTCTCCTCCTCGCGCCTGGCGCTGAACCCGGAGGACGGCTCGATCAAGTGGCACTTCCAGACCACCCCGCACGACGGCTGGGACTACGACGGCGTCAACGAGCTGGTGTCGTTCGACTACCAGGATGGCGGCAAGACCATCAAGGCCGCCGGCACCGCCGACCGCAACGGCTTCTTCTATGTGCTCGACCGCACCAACGGCAAATTCATCCGTGGCTTCCCCTTCGTCGACAAGGTCACCTGGGCCAAGGGCCTGGACAAGAACGGCCGGCCCATCTACGACGACGCCCACCGCCCCGGTGCACCGGGGGATGCGAAGAAGGGCACCTCGGTGTTCGTCGCGCCGTCCTTCCTCGGCGGCAAGAACTGGATGCCCATGGCCTACAGCCAGGACACCGGCCTGTTCTACGTGCCCTCCAACGAGTGGGGCATGGATATGTGGAACGAGGGCGTGACCTACAAGAAGGGCGCGGCCTACCTGGGCGCGGGCTTCACCATCAAGCCGCTGAACGAAGGCTACATCGGCGTGCTGCGCGCCATCGACCCGAAGACCGGCAAGCAAGTCTGGCGCTATGAAAACTACGCGCCGCTGTGGGGCGGCGTGCTGGCCACCAAGGGCAACCTGGTGTTCACCGGCAACCCGGAAGGCTTCCTGATGGCCTTCGACGCCAGGACCGGCAAGAAGCTCTACGAGTTCAATACCGGCTCCGGCGTGATCGCCTCCCCGGTCACCTGGGAGATGGACGGCGAGCAGTACGTCACCGTGGTCTCCGGCTGGGGCGGCGCCGTGCCGCTGTGGGGCGGCGAGGTGGCCAAGCGCATCAAGGACCTGGACCAGGGCGGCATGATCTGGACCTTCAAGCTGCCCAAGGACCTGGTGGCCAAGCGCTGACGGAGCGGGCGCGGCGGCCCGGTGCCGCCGCGCTCTGCCCACTCCGGCGGGGTGGATTCACAGCCTGCCTCCTCATCCCCTAGACTGCGCTCCCCGCCGTCAGCGTTGCGTGCCGGCCTCTCGTCCCGAGGAGCGCCTCGCTCGTGATCCGTCTCAGCCTGCTTCCCTGCCTCTTCCTGCTGTCGTGGCTGCTCGCCGCACCGGCACAGGCCGTCGCCCCCATCGACCTGCGTGACTGGAACCCCGAGCTGCAGCCCATGCACGCGCTGGACGGCGACTGGCGGCTGACCTGGATCGAGCCGGAGCGCGCCGAGCAGCAGGTGCGCATCCCCTTCACCTGGGGCAAGGGCACCCCGACCTTCTGGGGGGAGGTGGGGTTCGGCCGGGTGGAGCTGCGCAGCCAGCTGCTGCTGCCTGCCCATGCCCGCCAGCTGGCGCTGTACTTCGATGACTTCAAGTCGGCGGCGCGGGTCTGGGTCGACGGCGCCCTGGTGCTGGAGCGCGGGCGGCCGGGCGATGCGCAGGACGAGGTGCCGCGCCTGCAATCGGCCATCGTGCCCCTGCCACAGGGGCACACGCAGGTGGACATCCGCATCGAGCTGTCCAACCACTTCCACCACGAGGGCGGCATCGACATGGCCGTCAGGGCCGGCACCCTGCAGACGCTGCAGATGGACGCGAGCCGCCAGCGTGCCCTCTACCTGCTGACCGTCGGCGCGGCCTTCATGATGGCGCTGTTCATGGGCCTGCTCGACCGCAGCGCGGCGCGCTCGCTGGGCGGTGCGCCGCTGGCCGCCATGCTGGTGCTGGCCGGGATGCGCGCGGCCTCCAGCGGCGAGTTGCTGGACCACTACCTCCAATGGCCGGCGCTCTGGATCTACCGCATCGAGTACCTGTCCGGGCACCTGTTCGCGCCGGCCTACGGCTTCCTCCTGCTGCGCCTGTTCCCGAGGGAGCTGTCGCGCCGGCTCGTGGTGCTGCTGGCCGGCGTGGGTGTGCTCGGTGCCGCCCTGACGCTGCTGCTGCCCGCGCACTTCTTCACCCTGCTGCGCGACCCCTGTGCCCTGTGGCTGCTGCTCAGCGAGCTGTACTTCCTCGGCGCCCTGCTGCTGGCTGCCAGGCGTCGCCGGGCGGGTGCCCTGTGGGTGCTGCTGGGGATGGTGGTGATGGACGCCACCATCGTCAACGACCTGCTGATGTACTCCTTCAGCGTCTCGACGCTCAATCTCATCCCGGTGGGGGTGCTGTTCTTCCTCCTCTCCCACGGCCTGGTGGTGGGCAGCCGGGTCATCGCCGCGCTGCAGCACAGTAACCAGTTGCGCGACGATCTCCAGCGCCTCAACGCCTCGCTGGAGGCCCGGGTCGACGAGCGCACCCGGGCGCTGGCGGTGGCCCGTGACCAGGCGCTGCACGAGGCGCAACAGTCGCTGGAGCGCCAGGCGATGCTCAGCCACGAACTGCGCACGCCCTTGGTGGCCATCCAGGGGCACCTCCAGCTCCTCGATCAGGGCGGGCTGGATGGTCGCCAGCAGCAGCGCATCGAGACCGTACAGAGCGCGGCGCAGAGCCTCACCGACGTGCTCGACGGCCTGATGCTGCTCAGCCGCGCGGAGCAGCTGGAGCTGCCCCCGGCCCAGGCCTTCTCCCCCGTGCGCCTGGTCGAGGAGTGCGCCGCGATCTTCCAGCCCCAGGCCGAGGCGCGCGCCCTGCGGCTGTCGACCGCCTGCGCGGCCGGCCTGCCGGCCTTCGTGCTGGGCAACCCGAAGCCGCTGCGGCAGATCCTCTTCAACCTGCTGGGCAATGCCCTGAAGTTCACCGAGAGCGGGGAGGTGGTCATCCGCCTGGACAGGGACGGCGACGGCCTCCTCATCGAGGTCCGGGACACCGGCCCCGGTATCCGCCCCGAGCTGCAGGCCAGCATCTTCGACGCCTTCGTGCGGGACCCGCTATCCGACCGCCCCGGCATCGGCCTGGGCCTGTACATCAGCGCGCGGCTGGCCGCCCTGATCGGCGGGCAGCTGACCCTGGACAGTGCGCCCGGGCGCGGCACCACCATGCGCCTGGCGCTGCCCTGGCCGGAGGTCGACGAGCCCGAGCCGGGCGCGGACGAGGTCGCCCAGCTGCAGGGCATGCGCGTGCTGCTGGTGGAGGACGTGGAGGTCAGCCGCCTGGTGACCGCCGAGTTGCTGCAGAGCTGGGGCTGCCAGGTCGGCACGGCCAGCTCCGGCCTCGAAGCGGTCGCCGCCTGCCTGGCCACCCCCTACGACCTGGTGCTGATGGACATGCGCCTGCCCGACATCGACGGGCTCGCCGCCAGCCGCAGGATTCTCGAGGGGGCCAGCGGGCCCAGGCCGCTGCTGCTGGCCCTGACCGCCAACGCGGCTGACCTGGACCCCCAGCAGTGCCGGGAGGCCGGCCTGAGCGGCGTGCTGGCCAAACCCCTGCATCGCGAGGCCTTGCTGGCCGTCCTGGAGAGCTGGGAGTCGCCCGTCCCGATGGCGGGAAAGCAGACCGAGGAGCTGTCCCAGGAGCGTCTCGCGATGCTGCGCGGCTGGCTCGGCGCCGCGCTGTTCGATCGTCTCCTGCCGACCCTGTGCACCTCGTTGCGCGAGATACGGGCGTCGCTCGCCTCGCTGCCCGATGGCGGGCGGGGCACCGAGCAACTGGAGGCGCTGTGCCACCGCCTGCGCGGCAGCACGCTCAACTTCGGGCTCGATCAACTGGCCCAGGCAGCGGAGCGTACGCGCCGTCCGGAGCAGGTCCCGGCGTTGCTGGCGGTGCTCGACCGCCATCTGGTGCTGCTCGAGGATCGGCTCGCGGTCGAAGCTGCCCTGAGGCGAACTGACGCATGAGGTGGCAACCCGCCAGCGCTTTGAGTCAGAATCCGCGCCGGTCCGAAACAGGGAAAATGGAGTGATGGCCGATAAGCTGGTGGTGGTGGAGGATGCTCCCGAGATCCGCGACATGATGGTGCTCTACCTGCAGAACGCGGGGTACGAGGTGCACGCCACCGATTCGGGGTGGCAATGCCTGGAACTGGTGCAGGCCCAGAATCCGGCGCTGGTGCTGCTGGACATCGGCCTTCCCGACCTGGACGGGCTGACCGTTACGGCGCAGCTGCGGCGCCGCCACCCGCAGCTCGGCATCATCCTGGTGACGGTGCGCGACGAGGACTACGACCGGGTCGTGGGCCTCGATGCCGGCGCCGATGGCTACCTCACCAAGCCGCTGAACCTGAACATCCTCCAGGCCCAGGTGCGCAGCCTGCTGCGCCGCTGTGGCGGGGGAGAGCGGGTCGGCGACTTCAACCTGCACCTGGGGCGTTTTCGCGTGGACCTGCTGCGCCGGCGCATCTACGACCCGCAGGGCCAGGACGTTAACCTCACGCCCGGCGAGTTCGCCCTGCTGATCGGCCTGATCGAGCGGCGCGGCAGCGCCATCAGCCGCCATGATCTGCTCCACTGCGTGCGCCGTGGCCAGGGAACCGACGAGCAGGTCGATGTGCGCACCGTGGATGCGCTGGTGGTACGCCTGCGTCGCAAACTGGAACTCAACGCCAATCGGCCGCAACTGATCCTGACCGTCTACGGCAAGGGTTACAGGCTGGCGACTGACGACGAGATCGGCGGCGGCCCCGCTCACTAGGCGGGTATGAATGGCCGTTCACAAGCATGAACGGCGTCTCCTAGCCCTCGCTTATAGCGAATAGAGAAAATTCACCATCCGTGAAATTTCCTTTCGTGACAGTGAGGTCCAACATGCCGGTCGAGCGCTTCTCCCCCCGAACCACACCCCGCGTTCTTCCGGTCCAGCGCTTCCAGCCAAGCCGCATCGCTGCCGCCATCCTCGTCGGCATGGGCGTGCCTTCGGCCTGGGCCGAATCGAACAACATCGTCGCGGCGGGGGGCTCCTACCTGGTCGGCGACACCGTCATCCACTACGCCGGCACGGCGACCAATATCGCCACCAAGGGCTCGGTGACGGACATCACCACCGAAACGGTGCGTGGCCAGACCGGCTTCAACTCCTTCAGCCACTTCCAGGTGGGCAGCGGCAATACCGTCAACCTCTACGTGCCCGGTGGCGCCAGCAACCTGGTGAACCTGGTGCACGACTCGCGCGTCGTCATCAATGGCACCCTCAATGGCGTGCTCGCCGATGGCAACCGCATCGGCGGCCATATCATCTTCGCCGACCCCCATGGGCTGGTGGTGGGCGCCAGTGGCGTGGTCAACGTCGGCAGCCTGACCATCACCACGCCGTCCACCCAGCAGATGCAGCAACTCTCCGGCGCCGTCGGCACCCTGTCGGCGGACGGTACCGCGCGCCTGGTGGACGACCTGCGCAACGGCCTCTACAACGACGCCGGTTCGCTCACCGACTACACCGGCACCGAGCGCGGCAAGGTGGAGATCAAGGGCCGGGTCAACGCCGTGGGAGCGGTCAACATCTTCGGCGCCGCCGCCGTGGTGGCCAATGGTGCCCGCATCGAAGGTGGCAAGGACATCGCCGACGCGGTGTTCCGCGGCACGGTGAACACCGAGGGCCTGGCGGTGGGGCAGGCCGTGGCGCGCGCCGATGGCGCCGTGCGCATCGTCGGACGCGATTCGGCGACGGTATCCGGCGAACTCGCGGCCCTGATGGCGGACGGCAGCGGCGCCAACGTTTCGGTGTCCGGCGGCCAGAGCCTGGAGCTCACCGCGACCGCCAACATCTCCACCCAGGGCGCTGCCGGCAAGAACGGCGGCAAGATCGCCCTCGAGGCCAGCACCGTCAATTTGCGCACGGGCTCGACCCTGAGCACCCGCGCCAGCGGTGCCGGCCGCTCGGGGGACATCCAGGTCAGCGCCGTCAGCGATGGCGGTTGCACCTTCTGCGAAGGCGACCAGGTGCAGACGGTCGCCGAGCTCACCGACAGGCTGAGCAAACAGCCCAACACCTTGCTGGCGCCGGAGCGGGGCGTGGCCAGCGTCAATATCGAGAAGGGCGCGGTGCTCGATGCCAGCCATGCCGAGGAATCCAGGCAGGGCGACATCAAGGTCAGCGCCACGGCGATCAGCCGGCAACTGGGGGGCTACTCCGCCGCCGATGCCAGCGTGAAGGTGGCGGGCACCCTCAAGGGCAACGACATCAGCCTGGCCAGCAATGCCGTGGCCATTGTCGATCCGTCGCGGCTCGGCACGCTCTTCGACAGTGCCGCGATCAAGGCGGACGTGCTGCGCATCAAGAATGAGAACGGCTGGTCCGACGAGGCGGCCTGGGGCAAGGTGATCGGCGACCTCATCAAGCCGATCACCGGCATCGGCTCGCTGAACGATCCCGACCAGCTCAAGGCCCTCGGCGTCGACCCGGCCGACTTCAGCGAGCTGACGGCGCTCATCCCTTTCCTGGCGGTCTCCATCGCCCAGGCCGACTCCACGGTCGAAGTGCTCGATGGTGCCAGCCTGCAGGCCAGCCGCTCCCTGCTGGTCAAGGCCGACAGCACCCGCAACGTCGGGACCGAAAGCTTCTCCATTCCCGTGGTGCAGAGCCTTATCCCGTTCAACGCCGGCGTCGTCTTCGGACGCATCAGCGGGGCGACCCGTGTCGAGGTCAAGTCGGGGGCCGTGCTCAAGGGCGGGCAGGGCATCGCCGTACAGGCCCACAGCGAGAACAAGCTGGATGTGAAGGCCGAGGCGTCCAACGGCCATGATGCCGAAGGCAAGCCGGCGACCACCACCGGCTTCGCCGCCGCCATGGCCAATACGGCACTGACCACCACCGCGCAGGTGAACGCCGGCGCCTCGCTGAACACCCGTGGCGACGTCAGCGTGCTGGCGCTCAGCGAACAGGACATCAGCAACACGGCCAGTTTCAAATCCATCGGCAACGGTGCCGCAGGCGGCGCGGTGCTCGCCCTCAGCGTGCTCGACAGCGACACCCGGGCGGCCTTCGATGCCAACCTCAGCGGTGCGCGCAACCTCAACGTCAGCGCCACCAACCTGGTATCCCGGCAGCACAACGAGGCCACCTCGCAGGCCGGCAAGAGCCTGGCCGACTTCATCAAGTTCCGCGCCATGGGCACGGTCGACCCGATCAAGAACTTCGTCCTCAGCAAGTTCAAGGAGGTCAACCCGACCCAGCCCAGCGACAGCAAGTTCCGCCTCGCCGCCTCCCTCGCCCTGGTCGTCAGCGACCAGCAGGCCGAGGCGAGCATCGGCAAGGGCAGCCAGCTGAGCCTCAGCGGCGACCTCAGCCACACAGCGCTGCAGGAGATCCGCAACCTGCACAACCTGTCCAACAGCACGGTCAATGGTTCCAAGCGCGGCTCGGACCAGAACGACTACTCCCTGAGCATGGCGGTGGCCATCGCCACCCTCAACCAGGGCACCCGCGCCCTGGTGGGGGACGGCGCGCAGATCGCCGCGCAGCGCATCGGCATCGGCGCCAACTACATCCAGCCGCTCAACCTGAATGGCTTCGACCGCTGGAGTTCGCTAAGCGACATCGGCAAGCGAATGATCAGCCTTTCGGGCTGGCCCAGTGACCTGGCGGGCAAGTTCTCGACGCAATACGCCAACTCCCAGGGCACCTCCGACGAGCTGGCGATCACCGGCTCCGTCTCGGTGCTCACCAACCTGGTGGACACCCGCACCTGGGTCGGTGACAAGGTGCGCCTGGATGCGCTGACCACCGGCGAGCAGCCCTGGCAGAGCAGCCCGCTGGCCCAACTGGCGGAGCGCCGTGACGGCAAGGGCCAGCTCATCCCGCTCAGCGCCATGGCCAGCGACCGCCGCTGGGACTGGGCGCAGCCCATTACCGTGGCCGCCGGCAACCAGCTCGGGCAACTGGCGATCGCCGGCAATATCGGCATGTTCCTGTTCGGCACCAACGTCGGCGGCGAGGCGGCGTCCCCCTCGGACGGCAAGCCCACGGCCCTGGGCGGAGCGCTCAACGTGCAGACCGTTTCCAGCAAGGCGGTGGCGGGCATCGGTGCGCAGTCCGTGGTCAAGGCCGGCGGTGTCCAGGTCCAGGCGCTGCAGGACGACCTGATCCTCGCCATCAGCCCCTCGGCGGGGTCCGGCGTCAGCGCTGCGGCCAACGGCGCGGCGGTGGCCAATACCCTGACCTCCACCGTCAACGCCTCCATCCACAACACCGCCAGCGTGGAGGCGGGGCGTGTCGGTGTGCAGGCCGAGCACCGCCTGGGCCTGTGGACCGCATCCGGGGCCGTGGCCTTCGGCGCGGGGGCCGGCGTCGGCGGCGGGCTGGCGCTCAATGTGCTGACCACCGACGTCGACGCGCTGGTGGGCAACAACCGCAACTGGCGCCCCTCGGTGATGGGCCAGGGGCTCGACGCCAGCGGCAAGGGCATCTGGAAGGCCAACCTGCTGGACGTGCAGGCACTCAGTTCCGGGCAGAGCGGCGCCTTCGCCATCGCCGGGGCCGTGGTCAAGGGCAAGGAAGAGAAGAAGCAGCAGGAGGACGCCACCCAGAAGGCGGGGGACATCGGCAAGCCCACGGTGGAGCTGGCGGACAGCTTCGGCCAGGCGCTGTTGCAATCCATCACCCTGGGCGTGGTCAACGTCACCCCGGCCCTCAGCTCCCTGGCCAGTACGGCTGGCAAGGTCAAGGACGCTGTCAGCGAGGCGCCCTCGAAGATCGCCAGCGGCTGGGACAGCATTAAAAAGATGTTCGGCAAGCAGGATGCCGGCTCCGGCCCCGATGGTGGCGGCAGCGATTCCGGCGGGCAGGGCAAGGGCTTCTCCATCGCCGCTGCCGGCTCGAGCAGCATCAACGTTTCCCGCCAGCGCAGCCGGGCCGACCTCGGTGACATCGTCCTCGACCCGCGTGACCCGGCCCAGGGCGGCAGCAAGGTCCAGGTCCTGGCGCTCAACCAGACCCATCAGTTCAGCGGCTCCGGGGCCGGGGCGCTGACCCTCGCCGGCAAGCAGAAGAGCGAGTCGAGCTCCGCACTCTCGGGTGCGCTGGCCTACAACCACCTGATGAACGAGACCGATGCCCGGGTCGGCAACGTCCTG
Source organism: Aquipseudomonas alcaligenes MRY13-0052 (assembly GCA_000474255.1). Lineage (GTDB taxonomy): Bacteria > Pseudomonadota > Gammaproteobacteria > Pseudomonadales > Pseudomonadaceae > Metapseudomonas > Metapseudomonas solani. Next base: position 31,733 of record BATO01000008.1, on the reverse strand, counting down.
CTGCGTGGCAACGACCTGCTCCAGGTCCAGGCCCTCAGCGCCGGGGACCAGATCGCCATGGGCCTGGGCCTGGCCGCAGCCACGGCGGGCAGCGAGACCAACGTGGCGGTGGCGCTCTCCGGCTCGGCGGCCTATATGGGCAACCGCACCCGTGCGCGGGTGGAGAACAGCCAGGTGGAGCAACGCGAGGCGGCGCCCGGCAGCATCGAGGTGAGCGCCTACGACCGGGCCCGGGTCATGCTCGGCGGCGGCGCCTTCGCCGGCAGCAAGGGCAATGGCGGCAGCGCCGGCGGCTCGCTGGTGGTGGGCGTGCTGGCCAATGAGCTGGCCGCCGAATGGCTGGGCAGCAGCGCCAGCCACTTCGCGCGCATGGATGTCGCCGCCGCCAGCGCCTCGCGGGTGCTGGCCGGCGCCCTGGCCGGGGCCGTCAGCACCGGCAGTGACAGCGGCGCGGGGGCGGGATCGTTGCTGGCGCTGGTGCTGGCCAACCAGGTCAAGGTGCGCATCGACGCCTATTCGCCCACGGGGGGCGGCAGCCCCGTGCTGTCGTCGTTGCAGGGCGGTGCGTTGAACCTGACCGCACAGAGCGTTTCCGGCGCTTCCGCGCTGGACGCCCGGTTCGCCGGCGCAGCGGATGCGACGCTGCTGGACAGCGGCCTGGACCTGGGCGGCGGCACGACCGTCTCCGCCATCCAGGTCAAGGGCGATGTGGACAAGGACCTGCTCAACGGCAAGCAGGGCCCCGGTGACCTGTTCGACGGCGATATCGCCGGCGAGGCGGTGCTGGCCGTGGCCGGCAGCCTCGGGGCGTCGGGTGGCAAGGCTGGCGTGGGGGGCTCCCTCGCGCTGGTCTACGCCGGCAGTGGCTACACCGCGAAGCTGGCCAACAGCCAGGTCGATCTCAGTGGCGACCTGACCATCGCCGCCCGGCACAGCGCCGATGTGCTGGCTGCCGCGGTATCCGGGGCCGGCAGCGCCGAGGCGGGCGTGTCCGGTTCGGCCACCGCGCTGATCGGGCGCGGCACCGTGCTCGCCGGGCTGGACATGGGCGACCGCACCCTCAAGGCGAGGAACCTCGGCATCAGCGCCGAGCGCAGCGGTGGCCAGTACTCCCTGGCCGGCAACATCACCGGCAGCAGCGGCTCGACCGCCGTCGGCGGCGCCGTGGGCATCAGCGACATGCATCAGCGGGTCGAGGCCCTGCTGGAGAAAGGGCGCTACCAGTTGGGGGGCGACCTGACCCTGGACGCGTCGCAGCAGAGCCGCATCATCAGCGCCGCGATCTCGGCGGCGGTCACCTCGGGCAATGTCGCGGTGGGCGGCGCGCTGACCTTCAACCGCATCGCCGACTCCACCCAGGCCCTGCTGCGCAACGCCCGGGTGGGCGCCGACGACCTGGTCATCCGCACGAGCCAGGCCGGGCAGGGCGCGCTGATCGGCTCGCTGGCCTTCAATCTGGCGGCCAGCGGCAGCAATACCGGGGTCGGCTCGGCCATCGCCATCAACCTCATCGAGGCGACGCGCCAGGCGTCGCTGAGTGACAGCGATGTCGAACTCACCGGCTCGGCGAAGCTGTCGTCGGGGCTCGATGGCCAGATCTGGGGCGTCGGTGTCAACGCCGTCGGGGGCAGCACGGCTGGCGTCGGCGGCTCCGTGGTGGTCAACAACATCGACGGCAGCGACAGCGTCACGATCTCCGGGGGCTCCCTGCGCACCAGCGGCAGCGGCAAGGCCCTCGTGCTGGACGCGGCCCAGGGCCAGGGGATGTTGATCGCCTCGCTCTCCGGCCAGGTGACCGGCTCGGGCAACACCGGCGTGGGTGGGGCGTTCTCCGTGAACCGCATCGGTACCCAGCGCAGCGCAGCCATCGACAAGGGCACTATCAACGGCTTCTCCAGCGCGGCGCTGAGCGCCAGCCTCGACCAGGCCATCTACGCCGCTGCGGTGTCCGGTGCCGGAGCCAGCACGGCGGCGATCTCCGGCTCCTCCACCAGCAACGTGATCGAAGGGGGCGAGAAGGCCGGTATCAGCGCCAGCCACCTGGAGGTGGGCAGCCTGGAGTTGAATGCGAGCCGCGGCAACCGCGAGATCTGGAGCCTGGCCGGCTCGGTCGGCGGCGCCGGCAACGTCTCGGTCGGCGTGGCCAACGCCAACAACGTGATCCTGGCGCAACGCATCGCCCAGGTCAGCGACAGCACCCTGAAGCTCGGTGGCAAGCTGAGCCTGCTCAGCGGCGGCTCTTCGGGAATCCGCTCCCTGGCCATTGGTGGCGCCGGTGCCGGCTCGGCGGCGGTGGGCGCGTCCCTGGCGATCAACGTGATCAAGGGCGAGGAGCGGGCCAGCCTGGACGACAGCACGGTGTCCGGCGCCAGCGGGGTGAAGATCAGCGTCAGCGAGGGGGCGGCCGATATCTACACCGGGGCCGGCAACCTGCAGGTCGGCGGCAGCGGTGCGGGCGCCGGAGCGGTCGCCATCAGCACCATCGAGCAGCAACGCATCGCGCGGGTCCGCGCCAGCACGGTGGATGCCGGCACCTCGTCGGTGGAGGTCTCGGCCGTCACCGATGGCAGCATCCGTACGCTGGCGGTCAGCGGCAGCGTCGGCGGCACGGGAGCTGTCGCGCTCTCCAACGCCAGTAACAACATTGGCGCGGTGACGCGCGCGCAGATCGACGGCAGCGCCGGCGTGGCCGGTGTGCTCAAGGTCAAGGCAGAGGATCGCTCCAGCATCGCGGCGCTGTCCGGCGGCGCAGCCGGTGCCGGCACGGCTGCCGTGGGCGTGGCGACCTCGGTCAACCGCGTGGCCAGCCAGGTGGAGGCCCGGTTGCTCGGGCACAACGGCACCCAGGGCTGGAGCCTGAGCGACCTGAGCCTGGACGCGCACTCCGCCGCCACCATCCGCTCGGCATCCATCAGTGGTGCGGTGTCCTCCACCGCTTCGGTCGGCGGGTCGGCCGCCACCAACGTCATCCAGAGTTCCGCCCGGGCCTTCATCGAACAGGGCGCCTGGGTCCTGGCCCGCAACAACGTCGGCGTATCGGCCCGCACCACCGATCAGATCAGCGGCGCGGCCGGTGCCTTCATGGGCAGCGGCACCGCGTCTGTCGGCGGCTCCGCCACGGTCAACGTCATCGAGAGCAGCACCACCGCCGGGATAACCGGCGCGGAAACCCGCGTCAGCGCCCTCGCGTTGGGCGCTGCCGCGACGATCGATAACGGTGTGCTGCTCAACGGCCCCAGCAAGGATGCGCGCCTGTGGAGCAACGCCGAACAGTTCAACCCCATTCCCGGCCTCGCTCTGGGGTCCCGGCAGTTCCGCGGGCTGGCCGTGCAAGCCAGCTCCGTCCAGCAGGTGGGCCAACTGGCGGCGGCGGGGTCGGTTTCCTTCGTGCCGCTGTACAGCGCTTCGGTCGCGGCACTGGGTAACAGCAACGTGATCGGCGGGGTCACCCGCGCCAGCATCGAGTCCGCCCAGATCAACCAGGCCGACGGCGCGGATGCCGCCCAGCAGGTGCTGGTGGGTGCCGCCAGCCATGCGCTGAGCTCCGGCTACCTGGCCAGCGGGGCTCTAAGCCTCGGGGTTGCGGCGGTGGCCGGTGCGCTGGACAGCACCGTCATCCAGCGCCAGACCCAGGCCGTCATCAGCAGCGCGCGGGTATCGAGTCGCGGAGCGACCGAGGTGCGTGCCGGCTCCACCCAGTTCGCCAGCACCGTCCTGGCCAGCGCGGCGGGCGCCATCGTGGGCGGCGCCGGCAACGTGGCACTGATCATCGCCAAGGGCACCACCGAGGCGCGGGTGGACAAGGGCAGTGACCTGGACGTTGGCAGCCTGCGGGTGAGCGCCGATGCGCTGCAGCAGTTCAGTGCCAATGCCCTGGCCCTGGCGGGCGGCCTGGTGGGCGTGGGCGCCAACTTCGGCCTGGTGCTCGACCAGGCGCTGACCCGTGCCTGGGTCGGCGAGGCTCCCGGTGCGCCGGACAGCCTGGCCGACACCCGGGTACGTGCCGGGTCGGCCAGCGTGCTAGCCACTGGCACGAGCGAGCTCCATAGCAACCTGGTGGGGGCGGCGGCAGGCGGTGGCGCCGTTGCCGGTTCGGCCCTGGTGCAGGTCGTTGAAACCACCACGGAGGCGGGAGCGGGCCAGGCTCAGTTCGGTACCGCGGCCAACCCGTTGGGGGACCTGAACATCGTCGCCCATGACAACCTGCGGGTGACCGGCAACGTCGGCTCGGGCGTGGTCGGTGCGGCCGCACTGGGGGCCTCGGCCAACGTGGTAGTGGCCAACAGCGCCACCCGTGCGCTGCTCGATCGCAGCAGCGTGCAGGCCGCCTCGCTGGCGGTGGACGCGCTACGTGAAGGGTATGCCGAGCTGTTGACGACCTCGGGCGGCCTTGGTTTCGCCAGCCTCAGCGGCAGCATCGGCCTGCTGCTACTGGGCAGTGGCGCCACCCAGGTCGGCACCGGCGACGCGGCCGTGGACCCGCTGAGCTATCTGGACAAGGACGGCAAGGGCACGCTCGCCAGCCTCGACACGATCACCGGCAAGGGACAGGTCGCGGAGCTGAGCCACGAGGAGGTGGTCTGGGACGCTGCAAGCCAGGGCTATGTCCGCGTCAGCGTGAAGGACGACCAGGACCTGGCCCGCGTCAATGCCAGCTCCACCGTCACCGTCAGTGACCGGTTGCGGGGCAACACCCCGCGCACCCACGAAACCGTGGCGCGTGTCAGCGACAGCCAGGTCAGCCTCAGCGGCGCTGCGCGGGTGACGGCCGAAGACCGCCTCGCCAGTCGCAACCAGGCCGGCAGTGCCGGCCTCGCCGGCGGTGCCTACGGTGCGGCCATGGCCTTCAGCCTCTCCAATGCCCAGGTGGTCGCGGAGCTGTTGAACGGCAACCTCAAGGCCGCCAGCCTGGCGATCCGGGCTGCCGCCAGCGACAAGGCCATCGCCGGGCAGGATGGCGATTACACCCACGCGATGTTCGTCCACGCCTTGAGCGGCCAGGCCGCCGCGCTGGGCGCGGTGGGCGGCGCCGTGGCGGCCGCGGTGCTCAACAACGGCGTGAGTGCGTCCTTGGGTGGGGCGGTACAGGTCAGCGGCGACATCGAGGGCCGGGCCGTCGATACGCAGGCGCTGGATGTCCAGGCTTCCGGCCTGGCGGTGGGCGGCCTGGCGGGGGCCGGCCTGGTGCTCGGGGTGGCGGCCCATGACAGCCGCGTCAGCCTCGACGTGGCGGCGAATGCCGCGCTGCGCGCCGGCAATGTCCTGCTTTCCGCCCTGGCGGCGGGGCCGGTCAAGGTGCAGGGCTGGGGGAGCAGCGGCGGCATTCTGGGCGGCTTGAACGCCGTGGTGCTGCTGGCGCGCGATGCCTCCCAGGCGAAGCTGATGGTGGGGCGCGGTGCGGCGCTGATCGCCACGCAGGCGCTCGACCTGGATGCCCAGGTGCGCAGCCGCCTGCAGGCCAGCAGCGAGGGTTATGCACTGGGCGGCCTGCTGTCGGCGGGCGGCAGCCTGGTGGACAGCCTCAACAGCGCGGTCGCGGAGCTGGGCGTGGGCAGCGATGTGCAGCTCGCCGCAACCCAGGGACAGCTGCGCAGCCGGGTGCTGCGTGATGGCGATACCGACAGCTCCAACGTCAAGGCGCAAAGCCTGGCGGGTGGCGTGGGCCTTTCGGCCAATGCCGCCGTGGCCACGGCTCGTTCCCTGAGCAAGGCATTGCTGCATACCGATGCGAGCAGTCGTTTCGGTGGCGCGGCGGGCGGCAACTGGACCTTCCTCGCCGAGACCGACGTTCGCCAGCGTGCCTATGCCGATGGCAAGCTCGGCGGCCTGCTCGCCCTGGGGGCCACGGTGGCGCAGGCCCTGTCCCAGTCGCAGACCCTGGCCGAGGTGGCCGGGCATTTCGAAAGCGCCCTGGGCAGCCTCAAGGTCAGCGCCCTGGGCAGCCAGGACAACCAGGCCGAGGCCCGGGCCGGGCAGGGCGGCCTGGTCAGTGGCGCCGCCGCCGTCGGCAAGACCGCCGACAGCAGCCGCACCCTCGCCAGCCTGTGGGCACGCGGTGCCCAGGACGGCGTGATGAAGGTCGGCAGCCTGGCGCTCAGTGCGCTGCAGCAGTCGCGCTTCAACAGCTTCGTCGACAGCACCAGCGCGGCGCTGCTCGGGGTGAGCGGCGCCCATGCACAGAACGACCTCGACCTGGCCACCAGCGCGCTGCTGCTGGACGGCGCCCGGATCGAGAGCCAGGGCTACAGCCAGAGCGCACGCGTGCTGGTGAGCAAGCCCCAGGCGACGGCCTACAACGTGCAGTCCGGCTCCGGCGGCGTGCTGGATGCGGCGGCGGCGCGCAGCCTCACCTCCATTGCCCTGGATACCCGCAGCCTGGTCGGCAACGATGTGCGGCTGCGCGTGGAGGGCGACTGGCGCAATCCGCAGAAGCTGGAGATCCAGGCGTTCAACCGGGTCGATGCCTATGACCGGGTGAAACTCGACAGCGGCGGCGCGATCAGCATCGCCCGGGCCGAGTCGTCGATCGATGTGCTCAAGAGCAACGCCGAGGCCCGGATCGGTGAGCGGTCGGACCTCTACAGCGTGGGCGACCTGGTGCTCGCCGCCAGTGGCGCCTATGCCATCGACAGCAACGCCAATGCCAAGACCTACGGGGCCGCAGGCGCGGCCAGCGGCAGCAGCCTGGCCCGGGTGAAGGCCGACTACCTGGCCCAGGTGCGTGGCAACGCGGCGTTGTTCGCCTACGGCGACCTGCGCCTGCTGGCCGGCCATGGCCTGGACGGCGCGGTCAACCGTGCCGAACTCACCGCACGCACCGACCTGTGGAACAACACCGCCTTCCCGGTGGTGACGGACCCCGCAGCGGCGGCGGAATACATCCGCAGCAGCAACCTGCAGGTGGAGGCCGGCAGCGGCCTGCGCAGCGTGGGTGACATCCATGCGTATGCCGGCCAGGGCCAGGGCGTGCTCTCTGGCAAGGGCGTGGGCAGGGACCTCTATCGACAGGCCGCGGCGGACCTGCTGGGGGCGATCGTCGGCCAGGTATCGCTGGACATCACCGGTGGCGGCACGCGCAACGAGGCGCAGGGCCTGGTGCGCATCGACGGCCAGCTCGACGCCGGCGTCTACAGCCAGCGCAAGCTGGTGATCAGCGGGCTGAAGTATCTGCTCGATGGCAAGGAAGTGGACCCGGCCAGCCTCAATGCCTCCACCCGGGGCACCCTGACTGTGGTGCCGGTGATGCAGGAGGCCAGCGACGGCATCACCTGGACCCTGAGCCAGGGCGAGTACTCGCAACTGCTCACCCGGCGTTTGCAGGAGTTGAACGATCGCCTGTCCAACTACGGCATCTCCGCCGTCGAGCGTGCGGCCTTCGAGGCCGAGCGCACGCTGCTGAACAAGACCCTGGCCCGGCTCTACGAGCAGATCGGCGGCAAGGTGGTGGACAAGCCCGGTGCCATCTCGGGCGAGGGCACGCTGCCCCAGGGCCTGAAGATCTGGCTGCTGGAGATCGACCCGGTGCTGGCCAAGCCGGGCAACATCCTGGTCCAGGGCGATGCCCTGATCGGCAGCGGCAAGCTCAATGCACCGGGCGACGCGAAGATCGAGATCATCAACAACAGCGAGGCCTTCCTCAGCCTGAAGGGCCTGGAGATTCCCGACCATGTCGGCGGCCAGCTGCTGTTCAACGGCGCCAGGATGTCCGGCAATACCAGCATCCGCAGTGCCAACAAGCCCGGCACCGGCACGGTGTCGTTCGCCAGCATCACGGTCGCCGAGAACTCGGCCGCGCCGCGCATCCTGGTGCAGAACCTGCGCAACCCCGCCGACAATCCCAAGGACGTCTCCGGCCTGAGCATGCCGGCGGCCGACATCTACGTGAACGGCAGCCTGCTGAACAAGCGTGGCGAGATCGAGCTCAGCGCCAAGTACGGCAGCATCTACGCCAATGCCGATATCCGTGCGCAGAAGCTCAGCCTGAGCGCCGGACAGGACTTCGTCCTCAACAATCCCAATGCCTTCGTGCATATCGGTGGAGACCCGGCCAGCAACAACAACGGCAGCACCCTCTACAACAACGGTTCCGCCACGGTCGCCGGGCAGAACGTGGTGATCAACGCGCTCTACCTGAACATCAACGGCCTGATCCAGAGTGGCGTGGCGGATTGGCGCGTGACCATCGACGAGTCGCGCTTCGCCAATCTCGACAGCCTGCGCTCGCAGGCGGTCGGCAACCGGCTGCAACTGGTGCAGACCGACGCGCGCACCGGCACGCTCGGCTATGCCTGGGACTTCGACAGCAACAGCATCGTGCTGGACCAGGTGCAGGTGGGCGGGGGCTACATGGAGCTGACCGGGCACATCCTCAGCACGGGCAAGGGCCAGCTCAAGGTGCTCGACGGCTTCAGCCAGGTGCACATCACCAACAACACCAGTCGTCGCCTGGAAATCGCCGGGCTCGACCTGGGCAACGGCGTCGAAGGCACCCTGCGCATCAACGACCTGGGGCGTGGCGAGAACGGCCAGCAGATCGGTGGCGAGCGCCTCTGGTCCACCGTCTATACCCGCGTGGGCGACCAGGTGCAGCGCTACGAAGGCTGGAGCAACGGCCCGTTGACCCTCAAGGGCAGCAGCGCCGGACGCGATGCGACCTACACCACCACGGCGGGGCGTTCCTATGTCTGGCTGACGGGGCGCGACGACAGCACCACCACCACTCGCCAGGAATACTGGGATGCCTTCTGGGGTTTCATCCCCACCGGGGACGGCACCCTGGCCTGGGAGAACACGGTCAAGGGGCAGAGCACGGCGATCCCGGGTGCGGAGTACATGGGCTCCACCAGCGGGCTGTACAGGATCGACAAGAACCTGATTCGCAATTACCGCTTCGTCGATGACGCCCAGCTCAACGCGATCATGCAGGGCTACGCATTGCAGTTGGCCGACCAGGATCCGGACAACTCGATCCTGGCGGCCTTCCGGGTGGGCATCGGCCAGGGTGAGATCGCCCGCGTCAACGAGACCTACACCACCAAGGACCCGGTCAAGATCAACGAATACAGCGGTGGCTACTGCCAGGCGCACTTCATCTGGTGCCAGATCTACCGGACCACCAAGACCAGCGTCTACAGCTCGGGCAGCAAGGAGATCAACCGCTATGCGGTGCAGGCCGACCGGCCCATCGACATCAGCTTCATCGGCAGCGAAAGCGGGCTGATCGACCTCATCTCCAAGGGCTCGGTCACCCTGCGCGGCTCGATGTACAACCTCAGCGGCAGCACCTCGATCAAGGTCGACGGCGCCCTGGAGCAGAACAGCGACAACCTGGTGATCGCGGCGCGCGACCTGGACCTGGACGCCGGGCAGTCGATCGGTAGCCGCGAGCAGGCCCTGCGTGTCGAAGCGACCCGCAGCCTGGGCGCCTCCAGTCGCAACGGCAGCATCGACCTCAAGGCGCTCAACGGCGGGGTCAACCTCAGCCGCCTGAGCGCGGGTGGCGAGCACATCGGCCTCAGCGCCCAGGGCGACATCCTCGGCATCGGCGCGATGACCGTCATCGGCAACGCCATCGAGCTGGTTTCCACCCATGGCAGCGTCGGCAGCGCCGGTCATGCACTGCGCCTGGACTCCGGCAACGGCGCCAAGGGCCTGGTGCGCGCCAGCGCGGTGGGGGACATCCAGCTGGAGGAGGTGGGAGGTGATCTCTGGCTGGATCAGCTCAAGGCCGGTGGCGATGTCTGGGTCAAGGTGGCCTCGGGCAACCTCTATGACGGCAACAGCGAGCTGGGCTACGACGACCGCGCGCTCGATGAGCTGCAGCGGCTCTGGACGAGCATGGGGCTGACCGGAAGCGCGGCCGAGGAGGCCATGGCGCAGCAGCGCGGCGCCCTGATCAAGGCGGGGCAGCAACGCTATGCCCAGTACTGGCGCCTGCGCCAGGGGGGCGAGGTGGCGTTCGACGCGAGCCAGGCCGCCTTCAGCGCCGGCCAGCGCGAGCAACTGGCAGGCCTGGGCTGGAGCGAGCAGCGGATCGCCAGCGAGGAGGCCCGGCGCATGGCCGACTACCAGGCGCTGCATGCCACCTACGGCGGAACCACCTACGACCCGAACTTCACCTATCAGCTGCAGGATGCCGAGCTCAGGAGCCTCGAGCAGACGGCCACGTGGAGCGAGGACCAGTTGCGCTACTCCATCGCCGCCAGCCTGCTGCGGCGGGACGACGGCAGCTCGGTGGTACGCGAGGCCAATAACATCGAAGGGCGCAATGTCACCCTGGAGGCGTCGCGCATCGGTCGCCTCAAGGCGGATGCGATCGTCATCGACCTGAGCAAGACCGCCTCGCTCACCAACGAGCAGCGCGCCGCCCTGGCGTCCGCCGAGCGCGACGACATCGAGTTCGATGCCGGCAACCCGCTGCTGATCCGGGTCGCGCAACGCGACGATGTCAACGTCAAGGCCAGTGGCACCCTGACCGCCACGGCCCAGAGCGACCTGTTCCTCGGCGGCGACCAGGACTTCAACGTCTTCGCCCTCGACGGCCGCAGCATCAGCCTGAAGACCGATGGCAGCATCGAGAGCGCCAATGGCGACAAGGTGGTGATCCGTGGCCACGACGTGACCCTGGAGGCGACCGGCGGCGCCATCGGTGGCAAGCAGGCACTGAACTTGGCGGTCACCGGAGACCTCACCGCCCGGGCACGGTTGCTGGACCTGGTCCAGCACGGCGACCTCAGCCTCGATCGCCTGACCGGCGTCGAGCGCCTGTCGCTGCAGGTGCTGGGCAACCTGCGTTCGGCCAGCCAGCTGGGCGAGAACCTGTTGGGCGGCCAGATCGATCTCAAGGTCAGCGGCACCACCGGTGCAGTCGGGCAGCGGCTGCAACTGGGCACCGGTTCCGCCTCGCAGCAGATCAACCTGGACCTGGGCGGCGACGCCTGGCTCGGTGGCTTGCAGGGCCTCGCCAGTCAACCGGGCGTATTGCGCCTGGGCACCCTGAGCGTGGACGGCACGCTCGACCTGGCTCAGGTCGGCGAGTTGCACCAGGGTGGCCAGTGGCAACTCGGCGGCCTGGTGGCGGACATCGCCGGTGGCTGGTCGACGGTCGATGGTGCCAGCCTGCAGGCCCGCCACGGCATGAGCCTCACCAGTGGCGGCGACGTGCGGCTGGGCGATGTGACCATCGCAAGCGGCGACCTGAATATCCAGGCCGCCAGCCTGGCCGGGCTCGCCGCTGGCAGCCGCTGGCAGGCCGACGGCGTGCTGCGGCTCTCCGCCCTTGGCGACATCGGCTCGCAGGCCCAGGGCATCGAGCTGGCGGCCCGGCGCCTCGAGGTGGACAGCGCCACCGGGGCGCTGTACCTGGCCCTGGCGGCCGGCATCCAGGGCGGCAGCCTGGATAGCGGTGCAGGTCAGTGGCTGCGTTCCCTGGGCAACCTGAAGCTCGATCGGGTGAGCAGTGGCGACGGCGTCCAGCTGCGCGGCAATGGCCGGGTCGAACTGGGTGCGCTGAGCGCCCAGCGGGACCTGGACCTGGCGGGCGACGCGCTTGGCATCGACACCCTGCGCAGCCACCTCGGCGGCCTCCGGGCCCAGCTGGCCGGGCAACTGCGCATCGACGAACTGGACGTCGCCGGCACCGGCGACCTGCACAGTGCGTCCGCGACCCTCGGGACCGCGACGTTCGGTGGTGCGCTGGTGCAGTCCCATGATGGCGACTTGCAGGCAGACGCTTTGTACGTTGGCGGCGGCTGGACGCTGGAGGCCGCCTCGGCGCGTCTCGGCAGCGCCAGCGTCAACGGGCAGGTCAGGCAGACCCTGGCTGGCGCCCTCGACCTCGAACGCCTGGACGCCACCGGCGGCTGGACCCTGGATGCGGGCCGCAGCGAGATCGGCAGCGCCAAGGTCGGCGGAGCGGTGGACATGACCCTGCGCGACGGCCTGCGACTCGGCAGCCTGGAGGCAGGGCAGGGCTGGAACCTGCGTGGCACCGACGCCCAGGTCACCCGTGCGGATGTAGCAGGGCGCGGTGCAGCAGGTGCTGAGCGGCGCGCTGGACCAACAGGCGCTGCTGGCCGTGCGGCGGCTGGACGCTGCAGGCCGCCTCGGCGCGTCTCGGCAGCGCCAGCGTGACCGGGCAGGTCAGGCAGGCCTTGGCCGGCGCCCTCGACCTCGAACGCCTGGACGCCACTGGCGGCTGGACCCTGGCTGCAGGCCGCAGCGAGATCGGCAGCGCCAAGGTCGGCGGTGCCGTGGACATGACGCTGCGCGACGCACTGCTGCTCGGCGACCTGGATGCCGGCGGGCGTCTGCAACTGCGCGGCACCTCTGCACGGCTCGGCAACCTCAGTACCGGCGAGGACACCGCCATCGAGCTGACTGGCGACCTGGCCTTGCAGCGGTTGCAGGCCAAGGGGGCGCGAGTGCAGGCCGGCAATGCATCGCGGCTTGGCGAGATGGACATCGAGGGTGACCTCCAGGTGCGCGTCGACCACGACCTGCTGCTGGAGCAGGCCCGTGTCGCCGGCCATGCCGCGCTGCTGCACGGCGGAAGCGCGGGCAGCCTGCGCTTCGGCTCGCTGGCCGTGGCGCGCACCCTGCAACTCGAGGGCCTGGGCGACTGGCAGGGCGATGTTGCCGAGGTGCAGGGCGACCTGACGGCCGCTATCGGCAGCGGCGATTTCGGTCGGCTGGAGAGCGCCACCGGCGCGGTCCGCCTGGAGGCGGCGCGTCACCTCGCCGTGGATGACCTGCACAGCCGGCAGCAGGGGTTGGAGCTGAGCGCCGCCAGCGCGGAACTCGGGCGCGCCAGCGCAGCCGGCCTGTTCAGGGTTTCCACCCGTGGCGACCTGGTGCTGAACCAGGGGCGCAGCGGCGGCGACATGAGCCTGGTGACTGCGGCCGGCAGCCTGGGCAACGTGCGGTTCGGCCAGGGCGTGGACCCGAGCGATCCGCAAAGCCTGGTCGCGACTCACCTCGCGAGCGGCGGCAACCTGCTGGTGCAGGCGGACGGCGATGTGCTCGGCGGCAACGCCGAGGCGCAACTGGAGCTGCGCATGCTGGGCCGCAACCTGCGCTTCGGCCGGGTCGCGAGCCTCGGGGAGGACGTCTTCCTGCAGGCCAGCGGCGACGCCCGCCAGGGCCACGGCAACGTGTTCGGGCTTGTGGTGGAGGCGAAGCGGGACATCGGCGTCATCGCCGGCGGTGACCTGAGCCTGCCCACCGTGCTGTTCGGCGGCACCTACTCGCTGAAGGCCGGGCGCGACCTGGTGGTTGGCGTGGGCGGTGACCTTGACCTCAACGGCGTCGCCGAAGCCGGTCGCGACCTGCGCTTCGACATTGCCGGTACGGTCGCGCTGCAGGGCGTGCGGGCGGGGCGCGACGTCACCATCAACTCGGGCGGGGCGATCCATATCGACCAGTTCGTCGAGGCGGGCGGCAACGTCCTGCTCAAGGCGGACAAGGGCGACGTACGCGTCAGTCGCATCACCTCCACCGGCCTGCATGAAGGCCGCTCGATCGCGGGCGACATCGTCCTGGCGGCGGCTGGCGACATCGCGGTGGCCGAGGTGGAAAGCCGCAACGGGCGCATCCAGGCCGAAGGCGCGAGCCTGCTGCTGGGCGACCTGGTGGCGGCCCGTTCCGTGGACCTGCTGTCCCGTGGCCTGATCCGCGTGGTCACCAGCCGCAGTGGCGGCGACCAGCGCTGGTCGGCTGACGCGGGCATCGCCTTCGAGCATCTGCTGGCCAAGGGGCAGGCCCTGCTGGACGGCCTGCTGGACATCCGCGGCACCCAACTGGTCGCCGAACAGGGGGCCGTGCTGCGCGCCGGGGTGAGAGGCGGCGCGGTAGTCGCCTCCAGCATCCATCTGCAGCGGGCCGAGGCACCGAGCCTCAGCCTGTGGGCCGGCGACCTCGTTCGCGTGGCGGACGCGGGGATCGGCCAGCGGCTGGACCTGCACGCGCGGTACAGCCAGCTCTATGGGCGGCATACCGGGAGTGGCCAGCTCGACCTCTGGGCCGAGGGCAGCGGCGCTGGCCAGGTGGCGCAGACGCTGGCATTGCGCCTGGAGGCCGCCGACATCGTGGCGCCGCGGCTGCATGTGGCCGATGCGCTGATCGACACCACGGCGGCCCGGGTCGATTTGCGCGATGCACGCGGCGTCGAGCGCCTGGAGCTGCGCACGCCCCTGGCCCGGGTACGCATGGACAACGCCAGCCCGAGCTACATGGCGGACGCCGATATCCAGCTGTACGAACTGGACAAGGCGTTCAGCCTGAAGCAGGACAGCCTGCTGTCGAGCACCAACGCCTATGTCCTGCACCGCAAGCTGACCCACCAGGTGGTCGTCCCCAACTTCAGCGCGAGCCACGAGGGCGAAGGGGTGCCCTACGAGGGCATCACGGCGGCCCGCTATGCCGAGCAGCACCTGTCGTCCGGGCTCACCCTGGTACGCCTCGCGTCCCTGCTGGAAGCCGCCCGCCTGCGGGGCGCGGTGGTCACCGCCTGGGCGCCGAGCTGGAGCCAGGTCCCCCTGGATACCCGTATCAACATCGATGTAGCCGATGAGCGGCTGGAAGGAAATGAGGTGGCACATTGGGCGTTGTAAGCATGACCCGTCGCTGTTCCTGGCTGGTGCTGACGAGCCTGGCCGCCGGGCCGCTGCCGGCCCTGGCCGAAACCATCGCGCCGCAGGTGCCGGGGTTGGTGAACCCCAACCTGCAGCGCGAGCAGATCGAGCAGATCCAGCAGCAACGGCGTATCGAGGAGCGCGCACGGCGCACCCAGGTGCCGGCGTTGCGCGGCGAAGAACCGGAGGACCAGCGGCTGCCGGAGGGTGGGGAACGCTTCGTCCTCTCCGGCATCGGCTTCAACGCCTCCGAGTACCTGCCGCGCGAGCAACTGGAGGCCATGGCGCGGCACTATGTCGGGCGCGAGATCGGCTTCGATGACCTGAACCGCCTGCTCAGGGCGATCAACGAGCTGTACGAGGCGCGCGGACAACTGACGGCCCGCGCCTTGATCCCTGCGCAGGACCTGGAGGGCGGCCAACTGCGCATCGTGCTGGTGGAGGCCAAGGTCGACCAGGTTTCCTGGAAGGGCGGCCCGCGCCGGGTGGACGATGCATTCTATGATCGGCGCCTGCACGTCGAACCGGGCACGACCCTGGACAGCCCGGCCCTGATGAATGCCATCCAGCGCTTCAACGCGACCACGCCCGGCCCCCAGGTGACGGCCAGCCTGGCGCCGGGCGCACGGTTCGGCACCACAGCAGTCGAGCTGGAGGCCTTCGAGCCCGACAGCCTGCAATGGAGCCTGTTCGCCAACAACTACGGGAACGAGGGCACCGGCCGCGAGCAGTACGGCGGCAGCCTGACCTGGTTCTCGCCGACCGGGGCCGCCGACGCCCTCAACCTGTTGCTGGTGGCGACCTCCGGGTCGCAGTACGGCAGCGTGCGCTACAGCCGCCCGGTCAATCGCTGGAACGGTGTCGCCTATGGCGAGGTCGGCGGCAACAGCATGACGGTCGAGGAAGGCCCGCTGGCGTCGCTGAACATCGAGGGTGAGTCCAGGACCTGGACGCTGGGCTTCGACCAGCCCTGGTGGCTGGACGAGCACTGGGTCCTGCAGGGGGGCGTCGGCTACAACCAGCAGCGCTCTGAGAACACCATCGAGGGCTTCACCCTGAGCGAGGTGGATACCCGGGAAGGCTTCCTGCGCGGCCAGGTGGAGTACCGCTCCGCGCCCTGGTACCTGCGCTATGAACAGCGCGTGCGCCAGGCGCAGGTGGATAACGCCGTGAGCGGCGACGGCGGCAGCTATGGCCTGCTCAACGGGCAGGGCTACCTGTCGCGCGCGCTGGGCGAGCAGTACGAGTTGGTGGGGCGGTTCGGCTGGCAGTTCGCCAGTGACACCCAGGCGCTGCCGGCGTCGCTGTTCTACCAGTTCGGCGGCATCAGCAGCGTCCGGGGCTACGATCCCGGGGTGATCTCCTCGCCCCAGGGGGCGACGCTGAACCTGGAGGCCTGGTGGCGGCCAAGCGAACGCTGGCAGCCCTTCGTCTTCTTCGACTACGGCCGGGCCATGGAGCTCGGCATCGCCGACATCGACCTGCAGAGCGTGGGTGTCGGCCTCAACTTCAACTGGGGCCGGCATCTGAGCCTGAGCCTGGTCGCGGCGAACACGCTCAAGGATGTGGTGCCGGACCAGGACAGCGGACAGGTGCTGGCCCAGATTGTCCTGCGTTGACCCCTCAATCGATAGAACGGAGAACCAAGATGACCACGCTGTTGCTTTACAAGGATATCCAGGCCCTCAACCGCGAGCAGCACCAGGCGCTCAAGCTGCAGCAGTCGGAGAACTGCGACTTCGCCGCGTCCACCCACCTGGTGCCGGTCGCCGGCCTGGAGTTCTTCCAGGCGGCGCGCCATTACCCGCTGGTGTTCATCGGCGAGGGCAGCCAGGCCACGCCGATCGCGCTGCTGGGGCTGAAGGAGGGGCACAACGGCTACCTCGACGCCGAGCAGCGCTGGCGGGCCAACACCTACATCCCGGCGTTCATCCGCCGCTATCCCTTTGTGCTGGCCCAGGACGAAGCCAGCCACTTCACCGTCTGCTTTGACGCGGCGTTCAGCGGCTGGAGCGAAGAGCAGGGCAAGGACCTGTTCGACGCGCAGGGGCAGAACAGCGACTACCTCGACGAGATGATCCAGTTCCTGCAGAACTTCACCGCGGAGATGGAGCGGACCCGCACCTTCGTCGAGAAGCTGCACGCCCTCGACCTGCTCAGTCCACGTGCCATCAAGCTGTCCCATACCAGCGGCGAGAGCTTCGTGCTCAGCGATTTCCTGGCGGTGGATGAGGAGAAGTTCCTGGCGCTGGCGGACGAGCAGGTGCTGGACCTGCACCACAGCGGCTTCCTCGGCTGGATCTACGCGCACCTGATGTCCCTGGGCAATGCCAACCAGCTCTTCGACAACTACTTGAAGCGCCGCGAGCCCGCCGAGGTCGTGACCCACTGATGGTGTCGGCCGGCCGCCTGGCCTGGCGGCCGGCCGTCCCGCCAGGCCGGAGCGGCCGTTGCACCTGCGCGGAGCAACGCCGCGCTACTCCCCATGGCCAGGTCCATGCCACGCCTTTCGCCAGGTCGTACTAAGACTAAATGGCTAGGTGGCCAGGCTGTGCAGCCCGGCGGCGGAGGGATTTAATGCGGGCACCAATCAAAAGACACTGCCGGCCTCCACCCCTGCCGGGGAGGCGTCATCGGCCGGTGCTGCACGAGGTGCTCCGATGTCGTCGTCCCGCCTGCCCGTCGCGCTCGCCTGCGCTCAATCCCTGCTTGCCGCCCTCCTGCTGCTGGCCGTCCACCTGGCCGGGTTGCCCTGGCCCGTCGCGCTCCTGGGCCTGATCGCGGCCTGTTGGCTGCCGTTGTTGTGGCGCCGGGCGCCTGTCGAGGCGCCGCAGCAGATGGGCACGGACATCGCCCGACTGACCCGCGAGCTGTCCTTCACCACCAGCCACAATGCGCTGTCCGCCGCCGGCGTGGCCTATTCGGTGAAGCAGCTGGGCGAGCGCCTGGAGTCGCAACTGGACGCCGCCGCGCGCATCGTCGCCAGTGCCGAGGTGATGATCGATACCGAAGAGACCACCACCCGCCTCAGCCACGAGGCCCAGGCTTCCGCCCGCGAGGCGCGGCAGAGCAGCGAGGCCGGGCGCGAGGTGTTGCGCAGCGCCATCACGCGCATGCATGCCCTCAACACCCGCGCCCGTGACAGCCGCGAGCTGATCGCCACCCTCAGCCAGCGCAGCGAGGAGATCCAGCGGGTGACCTCGGTGATCCAGTCGGTCGCCAGCCAGACCAACCTGCTGGCCCTCAATGCCGCCATCGAGGCGGCGCGGGCCGGGGAGCACGGGCGCGGCTTCGCCGTGGTCGCCGACGAGGTGCGCGGCCTGGCCGGGCGCACCGCCAGCGCCACCGAGGAAGTGGGGCAGATGGTCGCCGACATCCAGCGCCAGACCGCCGAGGTGGTGGCGCAGATCGAACACCTCTCCACCGAGCTGGACGAGGGCGTGGCCCAGGTGGAACTGACCGGCCAGCACCTGGAAAGCATCGCCGGCCTGGCGGTGGGCGTGGAGGCGCAGATCGGTGCCATCGCCAGCGGTGCCGAGACCAACCGCGCGCAGCTCACCAGCCTGTTCGCCGCCGTCGACCAGGTGCGCAGCGACCTGGGCATCAGCGACCAGCAGACCCAGCGCCTGGCCGAGGCGGCGGTGCAGCTGGAGGGCCAGGCGGAAACCATCAGCGAGCGCCTCGCCGAGGTGGGCCTGGACGACTACCACCAGCGCGTCTACGACCTGGCGCGCGAGGGCGCCGAGCAGATCGCCCGGCGCTTCGAGGCGGACATCGAGCAGGGCAGGGTGGGGCTGGAGGATCTCTTCGACCGCCACTACCAGGCGGTGCCCAACACCGCGCCACCCAAGTTCCGCACCCGCTTCGACAGCTACGCCGACCAGGTGCTGCCGGCGATCCAGGAGCCGCTGCTCAAGCGCCACGAGGGCCTGGTCTTCGCCATCGCCTGTACCCCGGAAGGCTACGTGCCCACCCACAACCAGGCCTTCGCCCACCCGCCCGTCGGCGATGCCCAGGTGGACATGCTGCGCAGCCGCAGCAAGCGCAAGTTCGGTGATCGCACCGGCATCCGCTGCGGCAGCCACCAGAAGCCATTACTGCTGCAGACCTACACCCGCGACACCGGCGAGCTGATGCACGACCTCTCGGTACCGATCTTCATCCGTGGCCGCCACTGGGGCGGCCTGCGCCTGGGCTACCGCCCCGAGCAGGGCTGAGCCCGCACGGTCTGTAGGTTGGCGCCGAGCGTAGCGAGGCCCAACGATGCAATGCCTGGCCGCGTCATGTTGGGCTTCGTGCCTCAGCCCAACCTACGGGGGCGATGTGATCAGGCCGTAACGCCGATGGCAGAGGCCTCGAACCGTCCGCCGCATCTACTACCAAATGAGTAAGGCATCGCTTCCATGGGGGCATTCCGGGGGCTCCGGGGCGCTGACTAAGATCGGCCCATCACCTGGCCATCCCAGCGCCAGGCTCCGACAAGAGAGGCCATCGTCATGATCTATGCGCAACCGGGTACCCCTGGCGCCGTCGTCACCTTCAAGCCGCGCTACGGCAACTTCATCAACGGCGAGTTCGTCGCGCCGCTGGCCGGGCAGTACTTCACCAATACTTCGCCCGTGAATGGCGAGGTGATCGCCGAGTTCCCCCGCTCCGACGCTGCCGACATCGACCGCGCGCTGGACGCCGCCCACGCCGCCGCCGACGCCTGGGGCAAGACCTCGGTGCAGGACCGCGCGCTGATCCTGCTGAAGATCGCCGACCGCATCGAAGCCAACCTGGAAGTGCTCGCCGTCACCGAGACCTGGGACAACGGCAAGGCCGTGCGCGAAACGCTGAACGCCGACGTGCCCCTGGCCGCCGACCACTTCCGCTACTTCGCCGGCTGCATCCGCGCCCAGGAAGGCTCCGCCGCCGAGATCAACGAACACACCGCCGCCTACCACTTCCACGAGCCGCTGGGCGTGGTCGGGCAGATCATCCCGTGGAACTTCCCGCTGCTGATGGCCGCCTGGAAGCTGGCCCCGGCCCTGGCCGCCGGCAACTGCGTGGTGCTCAAGCCCGCCGAGCAGACCCCGCTGTCGATCATGGTGCTGGCCGAGATCATCGGCGACCTGCTGCCCCCGGGCGTGCTCAACATCGTCCAGGGCTTCGGCAAGGAAGCGGGGCAGGCCCTGGCCACCAGCAAGCGCATCGCCAAGATCGCCTTCACCGGCTCCACCCCGGTGGGCGCGCACATCATGCATTGCGCGGCGGAGAACATCATTCCGTCCACCGTCGAGCTGGGCGGCAAGAGCCCGAACATCTTCTTCGCAGACATCATGCAGGCCGAGCCGGCCTTCATCGAGAAGGCCGCCGAGGGCCTGGTGCTGGCCTTCTTCAACCAGGGCGAGGTGTGCACCTGCCCGTCGCGGGCGCTGGTGCAGGAGTCGATCTTCGAGCCCTTCATGGTCGAGGTGATGAAGAAGATCAAGGCGATCAAGCGCGGCGACCCGCTGGACACCGACACCATGGTCGGCGCCCAGGCCTCCGAGCAGCAGTACGACAAGATCCTCAGCTACCTCGACATCGCCCAGCAGGAAGGTGCCGAGCTGCTCGCCGGTGGCGCTTCCGAGCGCCTGGGCGGTGACCTTTCCAGCGGCTACTACATCCAGCCGACCCTGCTGAAGGGCCACAACAAGATGCGCGTGTTCCAGGAGGAGATCTTCGGCCCGGTGGTGGGCGTCACCACCTTCAAGGACGAGGCGGAAGCCCTGGCCATCGCCAACGACACCGAGTTCGGCCTGGGTGCCGGCCTCTGGACCCGCGACATCAACCGCGCCTACCGCATGGGCCGTGGCATCAAGGCCGGCCGTGTGTGGACCAACTGCTACCACCTGTACCCGGCCCACGCCGCCTTCGGTGGCTACAAGAAATCCGGTGTCGGCCGCGAAACCCACAAGATGATGCTCGACCACTACCAGCAGACCAAGAACCTGCTGATCAGCTACGACATCAACCCGCTGGGCTTCTTCTGATCCCCGAGCCTGGAACGGCCCGCCGCCTGCGGGCCGAATCCCCTTGTCGACCACCACCCCCCCGCGCAAGCTGCACACTCCGGCGGGCGGATGATTGTCGAGACACGGCCCTTCGGGGCCGTTTTTTTTGCCCATCGGTTATCCACTTTATGGGAGCGAATTCATTCGCGATGGCGCATCCGGCCACCCGAAGCCACGTGCTGGCGGCGGGTCTTTCGCGGCTGAAGCCGCTCCCACAGGTCGGCATTTGCGGCTCGGTCGGGCGTCGCTCCGTTGGGCCTCGCTGCGCTCGGCACCAACCTACGGTTGCGTGCAGGCCGGCAATCACCATACGGGCCCGGACGCTGCAATGGTGGATGGGTGAAGCGTCATCCACCCTACATTCCGGCCTACCGCCGAGGTCGGTTCGGGCACGGTGATTGGTAGGGTGGATGACGCTCTTTTCATCCACCAGCGGTGTTGGTCGTTAAACACGGAGTCCCCGTAGGTTGTGAGGTACGAAGCCCAACGTCGCAAGGCCGGGCATCGCTCCGTTGGGCCTCGCTGCGCTCGGCGCCAACCTACGGTTGCGTGCAGGCCGGCAATCACCATACGGGCCCGGACGCTGCAATGGTGGATGGGTGAAGCGTCATCCACCCTACATTCCGGCCTACCGCCGAGGTCGGTTCGGGCGCGGTAATTCGTAGGGTGGATGGCGCTTTTTCATCCACCAAGCGGGCTCGCCGGGGACGCTTGGCGAGCCCGTTTCGCAATGCTCTCGCCGCGTCATCCAGGCCCTGACACAGCTGTTCCACCTCTCGCTGCGCCTGTCCTGCGCCTGCGACAGTTGCCCGCGTCTCAACTTCATCACGCTAGCGCCGTCTCCCTCGCCAAACCCATCTGCCACGGGCCCTGCAGCCATCCAGCGCAACGCTGGCACAGCCATTGCGATAGGGCTGGGACCGTGGCGCGAGGCTGCGGCCCTAATAAGAATCGGAGACCCACTGATGAAGCACATTGGCCTGCAATGCAGCGGAGGCTGGGAGCCGCCGCCCGCCGCCTCGACCTTCAAGCACATGATCGCCGCCATCGCCCTGGGCGTGGCCTGTTCCTCGGCCGCGTGGGCGGCCGACGTGGACGGCAAGCGCATCATCGCCGCCGACCAGGAGCCCGGTAACTGGATGAGCCACGGGCGCACCTACGACGAGCAGCGCTACAGCCCGCTGAAGACCATCAACGACGGCAACGTCGACAAGCTCGGCCTGGCCTGGAGCTACAAGCTCGACCTGGACCGCGGCGTGGAAGCCACGCCCATCGTGGTCGACGGGGTGATGTACACCACCGGCCCCTTCTCGGTGGTCTACGCACTGGACGCCCGCAACGGCAAGCTGCTGTGGAAGTACGACCCGCAGTCGGACCGCAACCGCGCCGGCGAGGCCTGCTGCGACGCGGTGAACCGCGGCGTGGCGGTGTGGAAGGACAAGATCTACGTCGGCGTGCTCGACGGCCGCCTGGAGGCCATCGACGCCAAGACCGGCAAGCGCGTCTGGTCGGTGGACACGCGCAACGACAAGAAGCGCAGCTACACCATCACCGGTGCGCCGCGCGTGGTGAACGGCAAGGTGATCATCGGCAACGGCGGCGCCGAGTTCGGCGTGCGCGGCTACGTCACCGCCTACGACGCCGAGACCGGCAAGCAGGCCTGGCGCTTCTTCACCGTGCCGGGCGACCCCAAGCTGCCGCCGGAAGACAAGGCCATGGAAATCGCCCAGAAGACCTGGTTCGGCGACGCCTTCGTCGAGCAGGGGGGCGGTGGCACCGCCTGGGACTCCTTCGCCTTCGACCCGGAGCTGAACCTGCTCTACATCGGCGTCGGCAACGGTTCGCTGTGGGACCCGAAATGGCGCAGCCAGGCCAAGGGCGACAACCTGTTCCTGTCCTCCATCGTCGCGGTCAATGCCGACACCGGCGAATACGCCTGGCACTACCAGACCACCCCCGGCGACGCCTGGGACTTCACCGCCACCCAGCACATGATCCTCGCCGAGCTGCCCATCGAGGGTAAGCCGCGCAAGGTGCTGATGCAGGCGCCGAAGAACGGCTTCTTCTACGTCATCGACCGCGCCACCGGCGAGTTGCTCTCGGCCAAGGGCATCGTGCCGCAGAACTGGACCAAGGGCATGGACATGAAGACCGGCCGGCCCATCGTCGACGAGGAGAACGCCGCCTACTGGAAGAATGGCAAGCGCAACCTGGTGACCCCGGCCTTCTGGGGCGCCCATGACTGGCACCCGATGTCCTACAACCCCAACACCGGGCTGGTGTACATCCCGGCGCACATCATGTCGGCCTACTACGAGCACATCCCGGATGCGCCCAAGCGCAACCCGTTCAAGAGCATGTACCAGCTGGGCCTGAAGACCGGGATGATGCCCGAGGGCCCGGACGGCCTGCTGGAAATGGCCAAGACCTGGTCCGGCAAGCTGATCGCCTGGGACCCGGTGAAACAGGAGCCGGTCTGGGAAGTGCCCTACGTCACCATCTTCAACGGCGGCACCCTGAGCACCGCGGGCAACCTGGTGTTCGAGGGCAGTGCCGATGGCCGGGTGATCGCCTACGCCGCCGACAGCGGCAAGAAGCTCTGGGAGCAGCCCGCCGCCAGCGGGGTGATGGCCGCACCTGTGACCTACAGCGTCGACGGCGAGCAGTACGTGACCTTCATGGCGGGCTGGGGCGGCGCCTTCTCCACCTTCGCCGGGGCCCTGTCCCTGCGGGCCGGCGTGCAGCCCTTCTCCCAGGTGCTGACCTACAAGCTCGGCGGCACCGCCAAGCTGCAGGAGCCGGCACCGCCGGCCGACGCTCCGCAGCCGCCGCCACTGACCGCCAGCGCCGCGGACGTCGAGGCCGGCGCCAAGCTCTACGACGGCCACTGCTCCCAGTGCCACGGCATCCACGCGGTGAGCGGCGGCGTGCTGCCGGACCTGCGCAAGCTGACGAGCGAGAAGCACCAGATGTTCCTCGGCATTCTCTACGGCGGTCGCGTGCCCGACGGCATGCCGTCCTTCGCCGAGGCGTTCAACGCCGCCGAGGTCGAGCAGATCCACCAGTACCTGATCAAGCGCGCCCATGACCTCAAGCAGGAAGGCGACGCCTGGAAGCGCTTCAGCGCCAAGTGATCCGCCGGGCGGGCCGGATGCCCGCCCGTTCCACTCCCTGAAAGCAAGCGAGAGCGACCATGACCGAGACCCCCCTCTACCAGAACTACATCGCCAACGCCTTCGTCGGCAGCGACCAGCACATCGAGGTGCACAACCCGGCCAACGCCGAGCTGCTGGCGCGGGTGCCGGAATCCCCCGTCGAACAGGTGGAGCGCGCCATCGCCGCCGCCCGTGGCGCGCAGAAGGCCTGGGCCGCCAAGCCGGCCATCGAGCGCGCCGGCTACCTGCGCCAGATCGCCACCAAGGTGCGCGCCAATGCCGAGCGCCTGGCGCGGATCATCACCCGCGAGCAGGGCAAGGTGCCGGCGCTGGCGCTGGTGGAGGTCAACTTCACCGCCGACTACCTGGACTACATGGCCGAGTGGGCGCGGCGCCTGGAAGGCGAGGTGCTGACCAGCGACCGGGTCAACGAACACGTGTTCCTGCTGCGCAAGCCGCTGGGCGTGGTGGCCGGCATCCTGCCGTGGAACTTCCCGTTCTTCCTCATCGCCCGGAAGATGGCGCCGGCCCTGCTGACCGGCAACACCATCGTCATCAAGCCCAGCGAAGAAACGCCGATCAACTGCTACGAATTCGCCCGCCTGGTGGCCGAGACGGACCTGCCCAGCGGCGTGTTCAACGTCGTCGGCGGGCGTGGCGCCAGCGTTGGCCACAGCCTCACCAGCCACGCGGGCGTGGACCTGATCAGCTTCACCGGCAGCGTCGGCACCGGCGCGCGGATCATGGCCGCCGCCGCACCGAACATCACCAAGCTCAACCTGGAGCTGGGTGGCAAGGCCCCGGCCATCGTCCTCGCCGACGCCGACCTGGACCTGGCGGTGACCGCCATCACCGCCTCGCGGGTGATCAACACCGGGCAGGTGTGCAACTGCGCCGAGCGCGTCTATGTGGAGCGCAAGGTGGCCGACGCCTTCATCGACAGGATCGCCTCGGCCATGGCCGCCACCCGCTACGGCGACCCCTCCGAAAACGCCGACCTGGACATGGGCCCGCTGATCAACCAGGCCGGCCTCGACAAGGTCGCGCAGATGGTGCGCACCGCCCAGGACCAGGGTGCCCAGGTGGTCACCGGCGGCGCCGTGGCCGACAAGGGCAAGGGCTTCCACTACCAGCCCACGGTGCTGGCCGGTTGCAAGGCGGACATGGAGATCATGCGCAAGGAGATCTTCGGCCCGGTGCTGCCGATCCAGATCGTCGACGACCTCGACGAAGCCATCGCCCTGGCCAACGACAGCGAGTACGGCCTGACCTCATCCATCTACACCCGCAGCCTCGGCGCGGCGCTGAAGGCCAGCCGCGAGATCGACTTCGGCGAGACCTACGTCAACCGCGAGAACTTCGAGGCCATGCAGGGCTACCACGCCGGCACGCGCAAATCCGGCATCGGTGGCGCGGACGGCAAGCACGGGCTGTACGAGTTCACCCACACCCATGTGGTGTACATCCAGGAGTGAGGGGCGGGCGTGGCGGCGGTGTTCGCCGCCACGTCCGATCGCGAATGAATTCGCTTGTATGTCCTGGGGTGAGACCGGTCGGGGCGTAGGGTGGATGGCGCTTTTTCCATCCACCAAGGGCGTTCGCCGTGACCCCGCATGGTGGACCGGTGAAGCGTGGTCCACCCTACGTCTGAAGCCCGGGCTACAGGCTGGGCGAATGAATTCGCCCCTACGGATCAGAACATCTCATTGGGCTGGACGATGTCGTGTTTCTTCATCTTGCGGTACAGCGTGGAGCGGGAAATGCCCGAGGCCTCGGCCGCGGCGCTGATGTTCCAGCGGTGCTGGCGCAGGGTGGCCAGCAGGTGCCGGGCCTCGTCGTCGCCCAGCTGGCCGGCGAGGCTGGCGGGGGCTTCGGCGCGGGGCGCGAGCGTGGCGGGGAGGGCGGCATGATGCAGTTCGGCGGGCAGGCAGTCGCAGTCGATCACGCCATCCTCGGCCAGGGCCACGGCGTAGCGCAGGGCGTTGAGCAACTGGCGGATATTGCCCGGCCAGGGATGGGCGAGCAGGCGCTGGCGGGCCGCCTCGTCCAGGCGCAGCCCCTCGGCGCCGGGTTGGGCGGCGAGCAGGGCCTCGATCAGCTCGGCGCGGTCGCTGCGTTCGCGCAGGGCCGGCAGGGCCAGGGTCATGCCGCTGAGGCGGTAGAACAGGTCCTCGCGGAACAGCTTGGCCTGGATCATCCCGGCCAGGTCCTGGTGGGTGGCGGAGACCACCTGCACATCCAGCGGCACTGGTGCTTCGGCGCCCAGGGGGAAGATTTCCCGCTCGGCCAGCACGCGCAGCAGGCGCGTCTGCAGGTGGGCGGGCATGTCGCCGATCTCGTCGAGGAACAGGGTGCCGCCGTTGGCCAGCTCCAGCTTGCCCTTCATGCCTTTCTTGCTGGCGCCGGTGAAGCTGCCGCCGCGGTAGCCGAACAGTTCGCTCTCGATCAGCGTCTCCGGGATCGCCGCGCAGTTGAGCGCCACGAAGGGCCCGGCACGCCGGGCGCTGGCCTGGTGGATGGCGCGGGCGAAGGCCTCCTTGCCGGTGCCGGTCTCGCCGGTGACGAGGATGGGGATGCCCTTGTCGATCACCTTGCGGATGCGCCGCACGCCCTGTTGCAACTGCGGGTCGCCGCCGCCCAGGCGTTCCAGATTGGGGTGCTCGCTGGCCGCTGTGCGCACCTGCGGGGCGGGCGTGGTCGGGCGCAGGTGCCCGGCGGGGATGCGCAAACCGACGTCCACCAGCGCATCGCCCTGCAGGGCGCGCAGGCGCACGCCACGGGCGCCGCCGCTGGTGAGGCTGAGCAACTCGTCGACGTTGGCCGGCAGCAGGCTGTCGATGCGCCGGCCGAGCAGGGCGCTGCCGGGGTCTTCTTCATGGGCGACGAAGGCGGCGCGGTTGGCGCCGATCACCCGGCCCTGTTCGTCGAGGGCCAGCAGCTGTTCGTTGGCCAGGTCGGTGATGTCGTCACGGGGCTTGATGGCCAGGGTCAGGCGGTCGCGGTAGCTCTGGCGGAAGTGGGCGTTCTCGATCAATCGGGCGTACATGATCACCAGTTGCAGGGTCAGGTACTGCGCCTCCTTGGGCCCGTCGCTGTTCAGGCAGGTGGCGTTGAGGCAGCCGCGCAGGTGGCCCTGGGCGTCGAAGATCGGCGACACCGAGCAGCTCAGCCGCGCGTTGGAGGTGAGGAAGTGTTCCTGGCGGTGGATGGTCAGCGCCTGGCCGGCCGCCAGGGCGGTGCCGATGCCGTTGGTGCCGGCCACGGATTCATCCCAGCGGGCGCCGACGATCAGGCCGGACTGGGTG
Source organism: Aquipseudomonas alcaligenes MRY13-0052 (assembly GCA_000474255.1). GTDB lineage: Bacteria > Pseudomonadota > Gammaproteobacteria > Pseudomonadales > Pseudomonadaceae > Metapseudomonas > Metapseudomonas solani. Next base: position 4,605 of record BATO01000008.1, on the reverse strand, counting down.
TAGAGGTCGCGCTCGGCGGGCAGCCGCGCATCCAGGGTGATGCCGTCCTCGTCGCTGAGCAGCACCGCGAAGCCGGCCTGCACCACGCGGCGGGCGAGGCCGGTGACACCCTGGCTGGCGATGGCCAGGTATTCCTGGTGCTGGGCCTGGTGCTGGCGGATCTCGGCGGCGGTGAGGATGTTCTTCTCGCCGCGCCCGCGCGGGTTGAGGCGGTGCTGGGTGACGCTGCGGTACCAGGACTGGGCGATGAGCCCGTCAGGGCGGATGCCACGCCCGGAGAAATGGTGGTCGACGAAGGCCGCGAGTTCGCTGGCGCTGGTCTCCGAGGCATGCAAGGTCATAGGCACTCCCGTTGGCCGATGGTGGCCCCTGGGGGCGCGCCTCGGCGTCTTGTTGTTTTGGTCGAACCGGCAGCCCGGCCGGACGCTCCAACCATAGACCGCAGAGCAGTCGCCTGCAGTTATCCATCCGTCGGAGATGGCACGGATACAGCAAGGCACATGCCTAAAGCTTCAGTCGTCGCCGCAAGGCCCGGTCCAGGGCGCTTCGTCGCCAGGCCGTGTCGTGTGGGGCGCGTGGGCAGCCGTCGCAGAAATGCGACAGCTGTAGCGGGCGGGCGCACAGCTGTCGCACGCACGCTACCAAATCAGGACCGGAACTCGTTCGAAAGTAGCATTCGAGGGTGTCGGGCCTGGTGGTTAACTCAAACCTGCCGGAATTCTCCGGCGCCATAAGAAGAGGAACGACCCATGTGGACTAAACCCGCCTATACCGACCTGCGCATCGGCTTCGAAGTGACCATGTACTTCGCCAACCGCTGATCGTCCTTGCCCCGGTCCGCCGGGGCTTCCCGACAGGGGTTCCCATGCATATCCAGATTCTCGGCTCCGCCGCCGGCGGGGGCTTTCCGCAGTGGAACTGCAACTGCCGCAACTGCGCCGGCCTGCGCGCCGGCACCCTCAACGCCGAGGCGCGCACCCAGTCCTCCATCGCCCTGAGCGATGACGGGGTCAACTGGGTGCTGTGCAACGCCTCCCCCGACATCCGCGCGCAGATCGAGGCCTTCCCGGCGTTGCAGCCGGCCCGGCGTCTGCGCGACACGGCCATCGCCGCGGTGCTGCTGATGGACAGCCAGATCGACCACGTCACCGGCCTGCTGACCCTGCGCGAGGGCTGCCCGCATTCGGTGTGGTGCACGGAGATGGTCCACCAGGACCTGACCAGCGGCTTCCCGTTGTTCACCATGCTGCAGCACTGGAACGGCGGCCTGGCCTGGAACCCCATCGCCCTGGATGGCGAGCCCTTCAGCATTCCCGCCTGCCCGGGGCTGCGCTTCACCGCCATCGCCCTGCGCAGCAGCGCGCCGCCCTATTCGCCGCACCGGGGCAACCCGCACCCGGGCGACAACATCGGCCTGTTCGTCGAGGACCTGCGCACCGGCGGCTCGCTGTTCTATGCGCCGGGCCTGGGCCAGGTGGACGAGGCGCTGCTGGGCTGGATGCGCCGCGCCGACTGCCTGCTGGTGGACGGCACTCTCTGGCGCGACGACGAGATGCGCCTGTGCGAGGTGGGCGACAAGCTCGGCAGCGAGATGGGCCACCTGCCGCAGAGCGGCCCCGGCGGCATGCTCGAGGTGCTCGACGGCCTGCAGGACAAGCGCCGGGTGCTCATCCACATCAACAACACCAACCCCATCCTCGATGCCGATTCCGCCGAGCGCGCCGAACTGGACGCGCGCGGTATCGAAGTGGCCCGCGATGGCATGGCCATCCGCCTCTGAGCCGGTGGCGCATAACAAGGAGCTGTCCATGCAACAGACCGCCATGAGTCCCGAGCAATTCGAACAGGCACTGCGCGCCAAGGGCGCCTACTACCACATCCACCACCCCTTCCATGTGGCCATGTACCAGGGCCGCGCCAGCCGCGAGCAGATCCAGGGGTGGGTGGCCAACCGCTTCTACTACCAGGTGTGCATCCCGCTGAAGGATGCGGCCATTCTCGCCAACTGCCCGGACCGCGACACCCGCCGCGAATGGATCCAGCGCATCCAGGACCACGACGGCGCGCCGGGCGAGGCGGGTGGCATCGAGGCTTGGCTGCGCCTGGCCGAGGCGGTGGGGCTGGACCGCGAGCAGGTGCTGTCCCAGGAACTGGTGCTGCCGGGGGTGCGCTTCGCCGTGGACGCCTACGTCAACTTCGCCCGCCGCGCCAGCTGGCAGGAGGCGGCGAGCAGCTCGCTGACCGAACTCTTCGCGCCGCAGATCCACCAGTCGCGGCTGGACGCCTGGCCCAGCCACTACCCCTGGATCGACCCGGCCGGCTACGACTACTTCCGCTCGCGCCTGTCCCAGGCCCGGCGCGACGTGGAGCACGGCCTGCGCATCACCCTGGCGCACTACCGCACGGTGGAGCAGCAGGCGCGCATGCTGGAGATCCTGCAGTTCAAGCTCGACGTGCTGTGGAGCATGCTCGACGCCATGAGCATGGCCTACGAGCTGGAGCGCCCGCCCTACCACACGGTGACCCGCGAGCGGGTCTGGCACCGGGGGCTGGGGCAATGAGCGAGGTGTTGCAATCGAAGACCCCGCAACTGCGCCGGGGCTTCCGCTTCCAGTTCGAACCGGCCCAGGGCTGCCATGTGCTGCTCTACCCGGAAGGCATGATCAAGCTCAACGAGAGCGCCAGCGAAATCCTCAAGCTGATCGACGGCCAGCGCAGCGTCGCCGCCATCATCGACGACCTCACCGGGCGCTTCCCCGATGTGCCGGGGGTGGACGAGGACATCCTCGCGTTCATGGAGGTGGCCAGTGCTCAGTTCTGGATCGAGTTGCGTTGAACCGCTTGGCACGGCCCGCCAGCCCGGCCCACCTTTATGGCTGCTGGCCGAACTGACCTATCGCTGCCCGCTGCAGTGCCCGTATTGCTCCAACCCCCTGGATTTCGACCGCCAGGGCGCGGAGCTGTCCACCGCCGAGTGGATCGAGGTGTTCCGCCAGGCCCGTGAGCTGGGGGCGGCGCAGTTGGGCTTCTCCGGTGGCGAACCGCTGGTGCGCCAGGACCTGGCCGAGCTGATCCGCGCGGCACGCGGCATGGGCTATTACACCAACCTGATCACTTCCGGCATCGGCCTCACCGAGACGCGTATCGCCGAGTTCGCCGAGGCGGGGCTGGACCATATCCAGATCAGCTTCCAGGCTGCCGACGAGGAGGTGAACAACCTGCTGGCCGGCTCGCGCAAAGCCTTCGCCCAGAAGCTGGCCATGGCCCGGGCGGTGAAGGCGGCGGGCTACCCGATGGTGCTCAACTTCGTCACCCACCGGAACAACATCGACAACATCGAGCGCATCATCGACCTGTGCCTGGAGCTGGAGGCGGACTTCGTCGAACTCGCCACCTGCCAGTTCTACGGCTGGGCCGAGCTCAACCGCGCCGGCCTGCTACCGACCCGCGAGCAGCTGGAGCGCGCAGAGGCCATCACCCACGCCTACCGGGACAAGCTGGCGGCCCAGAACCACCCCTGCAAGCTGATCTTCGTCACCCCGGACTACTACGAGGAGCGCCCCAAGGCCTGCATGAACGGCTGGGGCAACCTGTTCCTCGACATCACCCCGGATGGCACCGCCTTGCCTTGCCACAGCGCACGGCAGCTGCCGGTGCAGTTTCCCAACGTGCGCGAGCACAGCATCCGCCACATCTGGCAGGACTCCTTCGGCTTCAACCGCTTCCGTGGCGATGCCTGGATGCCCGAGCCGTGCCGCTCCTGCGACGAGAAGGACCGCGACTTCGGCGGCTGTCGCTGCCAGGCCTTCATGCTCACCGGCGACGCAACCAATGCCGATCCGGTGTGCAGTAAGTCGGCGCACCACGGCATCATCCTCGACGCCCGCCGCCAGGCCGAGGAGGCGCCACGGGGGATGGGCGAACTGGTGTTCCGCAACCCGGGCAATGCGCAGCTGATCGCCAAGGCCTGAGCCTTCGCCGCAGGAGGAATCCCGATGCCCATCGCCCCCTACGGCACCTGGCCCAGCACCTTCAGCGCCCTCGATGCGGCAGCGGCCAGCCGCGATTTCGCCGAGCTGAAACGCTGCGCCCACGGCCTGCTGTGGAGCCAGTTCGACCCGGCGGACGCGCGCACCACCCTCTGGTTGTGGCGCCACGGTGAGGCGCGCTGCCTGACACCGGCGGGCTTCTCCCTGCGCAGCCGGGTGCACGAGTACGGCGGCGGCGCCTTCTGCCCCACCGCCGAGGGTGTCGCCTTCGTCAACGAGGCGGACCAGCAGCTTTATCTCCAGCGCGTCGACGGCGCGCCTCGGCCACTGACGCGGCAGCCCGGCAGCCGCTTCGGCGACCTGCAATTCGACGCCCAGGGCGAAGCGTTGCTGGCAGTGGAAGAGCGTCACGGTGGTGAGGCGGTGCGCAACCGCCTGGTGAGCATCGCCCTGGCCGATGGCACCCGCTCGGTGATTGCCGAGGGCGCCGACTTCTACGCCGCCCCGGTGCTGGACGGCACCGGCCAACGCCTGGCCTGGATCGAATGGGACCGCCCCGAGCAACCCTGGACCGAGACCCGCCTGTGCGAGGCGCAGCGCGACGACAGGGGCAACT
>BATO01000009.1 GCA_000474255.1 Aquipseudomonas alcaligenes MRY13-0052 | reverse complement strand
GAAAGCCACTCCGCAGTCATGCCTGGAGGTAGGGTGGATGTCGCTTTTTACATCCACCAAGCGCGCTTGACCGGGGCTCCGTTGGTGGACAAAAAAGCTTGTCCACCCGAAAAGCAGCTCCGCAGTCTTGGGCTTCGGCCTATAGGGCTGGTCGCGGTTCAGGCCGCGTGGCGTTGCAGATCCTGCTTCATGGATTTCTTCAGCGCTTCCATCTCGGCTCCCAGCTCGGCCAGTTTCTGCTTGCCCAGCAGCTTGGCGGCCTTGGGGAACATCTCGGTTTCCTCTTCCTCGATGTGGTGCTCCAGCAGCTCCTTGAGCACCTTCGCGCGGCCGGCGAATTCGAGGGAAGACGGCGAGGTCTGCTTGAGGTCCGGCAGCACCAGGGAGTCGACCGTGCGGTGCTCCTCCTTGGCCTCGGCCGACATGATGGTCTCGTCCTTGCCGCCGGCGGCTTTGAAGGCCGGATAGAAAATCTGTTCTTCGAGGGTGGTGTGCACCAGCAGCTCCACCTCGATCTTGCGCAGCAGCTCGGTGCGCGTCTTCACCCCGCGCTCCGTGGTGCTGCCGAGTCGTTCGAGAAGGGCTTTCACGGTGACGTGGTCCTGCTTGAGCAGTTCGATCGCATTCATGGTCATGTCCTCATCGGTTGTGGAGGCCGGTTCATGCCGGCGCCTCTCATAAGAACTGACGCGTGTGCCCTCGGCTTGTTCAAGGTGTTTGCAGGGCCGGGGAAGTTGGATTGGCATCGCGCCCACCCGGTTGGCGTCCGGCCAGGAGCGGTACTACTGGTTCGAACAGCGCTTCGTCATGGTGATGTACGAGAAAGACTGGCCATCGATATTGAACATCTGCGGCACCTCTCCCACCTGGATGAAGCCTGCCTGCCGGTAGAGGGCAATGGCTGCTGCATTGCTGCCAAGCACTTGCAGGTCGATCCACTCCAGCAGGGCCGTGGATGCAGCCCATCGCCCAGCCTGCTCGATCAGCAAAGCGCCCAACCCACGGCGTCGGTGGGCACAGTGCACACCCATGCCCAGCAGGCAGCGATGAGTCGCGTAGCGCTCGGCGTGGCTGCGGAGGTCGATGTGCCCGGCGATCTGCCCATCCTCGGCTCGCGCGACCCAGGCCCGGCGCCAACCGGGCTCGCCGAGCGCTATCTCCAAGCCAGCGCGGAACGCCGCTTTCCGCTCAGGCGGGTAGGAAGAAGCGCTACGCGACAAAGGCTGGAAATAGCCGACTTCCGGCGAGCCGTTCTCGCGCAGGTGATCGTCGAGATAGGCCATGAACGCATCGAAGTCGGCAGGTGAAACAGCGTTTATGGAGTATGTCTGCATGAATGAACCGCCTGTTGGCCAAGGTGTTTCAAGAGTGCCGGCTGCCGGGGTGTTCTGATTGACCAGCGGCTAAAACCATTCGATATGCAGCTATCCATCAGCCGCAGCGTTTTTTACACAGCCAGGGCCGCAAGCAGCCTGCTGTGATCCCCGGCGTTCAACCAGAAGAAGTACCACAGCCCCAGGGTGCTTTGACTAGCCCACCACCAACCCACGCACCCTCGCCACCAGCGCTTCGAGGGTGAAGGGCTTGGTCAGCACCTCCATCCCCGGGCCGAGGTAGCTGGGTTCGAAGACGGCATTTTCGGCGTAGCCGGTGATGAACAGGGTCTTCAGGCCGGGGCGAATTTCCCGCCCGGCGTCTGCCATCTGCCGGCCATTCATGCCACCGGGCAAACCGACGTCGGTGATCAGCAGGTCGATGTGCACATCCGAGCGCAGTACCTTGAGCCCAGCCAGGCTGTCGGCCGCTTCGATCAGGGTGTAGCCCAGGTCGCCCAGGGCTTCCGTCAGCAGCATGCGCACCGACGGCTCGTCGTCGACCACCAGGATGGTTTCGCCGGTTTCGGCACGGGCGGAAGGGTTGCCGGGCGTCTCGGCCTCCTCCCCGCTCATGTCGCCGTGATAGCGCGGGAGGTAGATGCTGACGGTGGAGCCCCGACCCGGCGTCGAGTGGATGCGCACCTGCCCGCCGGATTGCTGGGCGAAGCCGTAGATCATCGAGAGGCCCAGGCCGGTGCCCTGGCCGATGGGTTTGGTGGTGAAGAACGGATCGAAGGCCTTGGCCATGGTTTCCGCCGTCATGCCGATGCCGTTGTCGGCCACCGACAGGCACAGGTATTCACCCTCGGGGAGGTCGAGTGCGCGGGCCGCACTCGGGTCCAGCATCAGGTTGGTGGTTTCAACCGTGATGGAGCCGCCCTCGGGCATGGCATCGCGCGCGTTGAGGCACAGGTTGAGCAGCGCATTCTCCAGTTGGCTCGCATCCACCAGCGCACGCCACAAGGTGGCCGCGCCGGAGGTCTCGACACGGATGCTGGGCCCCACGGTGCGCTGGATCAGCTCGGTCATCCCGGCAATCAGCAGGTTCACGTCGGTGGCCCGCGGAGCCAGCGTCTGCCGCCGGGAGAAGGCCAGGAGCCGATGGGTCAGGGCCGCTGCTCGCTTGGCCGCGCCCTGGGCGGTGCCGATGTACCGTTCGATGTCCTGCCAGCGCCCCTGGGCGATGCGCAGGCCCATCAGGTCAAGGGCGCCGGAGATGCCCGCCAGCAGGTTGTTGAAGTCGTGGGCCAGGCCGCCGGTGAGCTGACCCACGGCTTCCATCTTCTGCGACTGTCGCAACTTTTCCTCGGCCTGCATCAGCTCGGCCGAACGCTCGGCGACCCGCTGTTCCAGGGTGTCGGTGAAGGCACGCAGGGCGGCGATCGCCCGGTCGCGCTCGGCCTCGACGGCGCGGCGCCCTTCGACGTCGATGAGCACGCCGGGGAAGTTGAGCGGGCTGCCGTCATCGGCCAGCTCCACGCGCCCGTTCGCTTCGATCCAGTAGTAATTGCCGTCTCTGCGACGGACCCGGTACTGGTGGGCGTAGGCGCCGCCACGGGCGATGACTTCGTCTATTGCCGCGATCAGGCCTTCGCGGTCCTCGGGGTGCACGTTGGCAATGATCTGTTCGAGGGCAAGGCCCTCGCGGCCCAGCGCCGGGTCCAGGCCGAAGGAGTCGGCGAAGGGCTTGTCGACGGTGAAGCTATCGGTGGGCAGGTGCCAGTGCCAGGTACCGATGATGGCGCCGGCCGCCAGGGCCAGTTGCACGCGCTCGCCGTTCTCGCGGGCCTGGGCCTCGCTGATGCGCAGGCGCTCCTCGGCGTCACGCCGCTGGGTGACGTCGCTGAAGATGATGGCGATCTGGCGCTCGGCCGGCTCGCCGATCCGCACCGCGCGTACGTCGAACCAGCGCTCGAAGGCCTTGGCGTAGTTTTCGAAATTGGCCGGCTCGCCGGTCTTCGCCACATGGCCGTAGGTTTCGAACCAGAAGCGCTCGAGATCGGGGGCGAACTCGGTGACCCACTTGCCGCGCAGGTTCACACCCGACTCGCGCTCGAACGCCGCGTTGGCCTCGACGAAGCGGTAGTCCACCGGCTCGTCGTTTTCGTCGAACTTCACCTGCACGATGGCGAAGGCCGCCTCGGTGGTTTCCAGCACCGTTCTGAAACGCTCCTCGCTGCGCAGCAACGCCGCCTCGGCGGTGCGTACCTTGGTGCGGTCCAGCATCGCGCCGATCATGCGCAGCGCCCGGCCTTGCGCGTCCCGGATCACATGGCCGCGGTCGAGCACCTCGGCGTAGGAACCATCGTGGCAGCGGAAGCGGTAACCGTCCGACCAGGCCGTGCCAGTGCCGTCGATCACCGCGTGGATGGAGGCGCTGATGCGCTCCCGGTCATCGGGGTGGATCTGCGCGATCCACCAGTCGCCCGTCGGCTCGACGCTATTGGCGGGGTGACCGTAGGCGTGCTCCAGGGCATCGTTCCACAGCACGTGGTTGGCGAGCAGGTCCCAGTCCCAGATGGCGTCGTTAGTGGCCTTGGCGGCCAGGCGGTAACGTTCCAGGGTTTCGTCCCGCGCGAGTTCGGCGGGTTGCCGCATACCCGCCTGCGCCGCATCCAGCGCGGCGCGCAGGCGGGCGACCTCAGCCTGCAGTTCTTCTCGGGTCGGGTTGTTCAGGGTCCGGTACTCGCGTGTGGTGTTGGATGGACGGAGGGGTCGCATCGGGTGCGCCTGCATCAGACCAAAATCCAGGCCGGTTTGCACGAGGTGGCTGTGCCGCTGGGGATTCGACGCATTGCGCGCGCACAAATCGACCAGGCCGTTGTCTTTAGTTGCTCGGACTCCCAGGGTGCCCCATGCCTCTCGTCACAGAACCCACCCGCACGCCCCGGCGCAAGGCCCAGCGCCAGCCCCGGCAAAGCCGTGGCGAGCAGCGCGTCACGGCCATCCTGAAGGCCTGCGAGCGGCTGTTGGTGGAGGAAGGCGAAGCGGCGCTCGGCATGCACCGGATCGCGGCGGAAGCGGAGACCTCCATCGGCTCGCTCTACCACTTCTTCCCGAACAAGCAGAGCATGCTCCTCGCCCTTTCCGAACGCCACGAGCTGGCCATCCAGGCGATCGCCGAGGAGATTGGCCGCATCGACGATGCCACCTGGCAGGGCGCCAGCGCGGAGCGACTGGTCGCCCTGCTGGTCAAGCCACTGCTGGATTATGTGGCGCAGAACCCGGTGCTGCTGTCCCTGATCCGGCTCGACAGGGCAGCGGGCAAGTCCCCCACCGACACCCCCGTCCAGCCCCTGCTGCAGGCCTTGTGCATACGCATCCTGGCGCTGCGTCTGCCAGCCACCGACGAGCGTGCCAGGAAGGTCTATGCGGCCACCCTGCTCGGCCTGCCCCTGGGCCTGGTGACCGACCTGATGGTGGATTACGACAAGGACATGCGAGCCGCGGTGCTGCACGAGGAAATCCCCCGGGCGCTCACCGCCTACATCCAGGCCATCGAGGCGAGCCAGGGGCGCGACGCCTCCTGAGGTGCCGGGCGCCTGCAGGCGCCCGGCTCGTCACAGCCAGGTGGACAGGGTGACCGAGCCGAACTGGTCGTGCTCCTGCTGGGTCTTGAACTCATGGCTGCGCCAGACGTTGGCGAACGACAGCTGCCAGCGGTCCCACAGCATGGCGACCCCCAACTGAGCGTCGCCCACCCACTTCTCGCGGTCCACGGAATGGCTGTCCTTGAAAGTGTTGCCGTCCAGCAGCATGTTGTGGGCCATGAAGCGCCCTTCGAGGTTGGCGAACACGAACCAGCCGAAGCCTTCACCGGGCTTGAAGTACTGCGCGCCGCTGGGCGCCGGCGTGACGGCGGGTTGGCTCAGGCTGCGCGCAAGCCCCTGGCCGAAGCGCACGCCCGCGCCGGTGGACGCGTAGGTGTAGAGGTTGCCCACCGCGCCCCCGACGCTGGGGCCGTATTCCAGCTCCAGGCCACCCAGCTGATGCTGCAGCCACCAGCGTTTCTCGTAGCCCAGGTTGACGAAGGGTTCGTTCTCCAGCTGGTTGTCCCAGCCTTCCGGCGCATCGCTGCCGGTGACCTTGTGCACCGCCCGCTGCAATCGCTTGCCGCCCGCGCCCTGGCCGACCAGGCCGGCGTCGAGGGTGAAGGTGTCGCTCATGCGCAGCCCTTCCCGCTGCTCATCGGCGAACAGTGTCACCCCGCCGAACACCAGCCCGGCGTAGGGGCGGTCCTGCTCCTGCAGCTCGGCGGTCTCGATCTCCTCGGGGGTATAGAGCTGATGGCCGAAGCGGTAGGCCGCGTAGCTCAGGTCGCTGGTGGACCAGCCGGGCAGCACGCCTGCCAGGTTGCGCGTCCAGTGCGCCTGCTCGGGCTCGAAAGCCAAGGAGCCCTCGATGCCGTTGGTGTAGTGGCCGTCCTGGCCACCGGTAAACACATCGTTTTCGACCTTCAGCGAAAAGACTTCGGCGTTCACGCCGCTGGCAACTAGCAGGGAAGTGACGAACATCGCGCTGATAGCGGAGGCTTTCATGGGGGGCTCCAGGTTGTTTTTAGTGGCTTCCGAGGGGCAGGCGGCTGGGCCGCAAAGCTATGAAAGCCGGCGCGAAAAAACCGTTCAACAAAAATAGACGATGGATTCTAGTTTCCGGCCAAGACCAGGCCGTGCGTGCCTTGCAGCGCTTCTAACCCCGCCGCCCCGCCCGTCACCCCAGGACGGGCCGGGCTGAACCGCACCCGCTCATGGGCCTCCAATGCACCAGGAACGCAGTGGAGACCAGCATGATCAGCTATCACGGGCAGGCCATCGTTTCCTTCAGCGCGCGGGCGGGCCAGATGCTCGGCATCCAGAGCCGGCGAACCGAAATCGGGCTCGAAGAAACCGCCCCGGGCGTCTTCAATCTCACCTGTGGGCTGAACCTCAGGGGTGCTGAAGAGGTTCGCATCACGCTGCCCGAGCGGCAGCACATCAGCGGCACGGTGGCCGCACAGGAAGGCCAGGTCGTGACCCTGGTGGCAGGGCAGGAAACCACGCCCAGCCGCCCCGAGCAGGCCAGGCACCAGGAGCAACGTGGATAGCGCAGGCAGCGCTGCCAGCAAGGAGGAGCTGCAGATGACCAGGTACGAAGGACAAGCCATCCTCACCTACACGGGAACCCATGGCGAGCTTACCGGCACCTTCCAGCGCCGAACGCGCATCCTTCTGAAGCGCACGGCACCCGGCGTCTACGACATCACCTGCAGCGCCGACCTCAGGCAGGCCGGCGAGGTGACGGTAGCCCTGCCCAACGGCCAGACCTATAAGGGCAAAGTGCTCTGCCAGACCGGCCAGACCGCGACCCTGGTGATCTCGAGCGATGAGCCGGCCTACCGCGGCTTGGGCGGGTTGCTGGGGTAAGGCCCGAACTCATCCGCTGATGCCGATCAGCCTTCCACCTGCGGCGTGCTGAATCACGCTGCATCAGGGGCTCATGTCGGCCTGGAGCCTCGGGGCTCACGCCGCCACAGCCAAGCGCTTGAACCATCAAGGCGTAACGGCTTCACCCCGGAAGCGTTGCAGCTCTTCACGGGTCACCTTGCGGTCACCGTCTGAGTCGGCCAGCAGCATCATGTCGACCGAAGCCTTCACATACTCCTGCTCGGTCACCTTGCCGTCGTGGTTGCCGTCCCAGTACTCCAGGGTCTTCTGCGAAACCGACGCCAGCACCTCGGCGGGCCAGACCATCTCGGGGGCACTCTCGGCAGCGTTGTAGGCGGCGATCTCGTCCACCTTGAGCACGCCGTCGCCGTTGCTGTCCATGGCGCGGAAGGTCTTGGGGGCGGCAGCCTGGGCTTCCGCCACGGACAGCGCGCCATCGCCGTCGGTGTCTTCCGAGCGGAAGATCTCATCCACCGAGGCGGCGGCAACGTGAGTGGCGGCCAGCGCCAACAGCAGGCCGGCGGAGAACATCCGAGTGAGCAATGGCATGTGCAACTCCCTGTAGAAAACGGCGGAGACTCGGGCAGGCGCCCTCCCCGCACGAAGAACAAAGGCTGGGAATCTAGAAGTGACGGGATAGGGGGTCAATTAGCACATGCGCCCTAGCGCACGGCTCACGCGTTGCGAACGATCTCGTCCCAGGCCGTGGGGTTCGGGAACAGCTCCTCAAGAAAACCGACGAAGGCCTTGACGTTGGGGCTGCCCCGCCGGCTTTCCGGCCACAGCGCGGTGATGGAGGAACGGTCCACCGCGAACTCGGGAAACAGCGGCGTCAACTCGCCACGGGCCACATAGGGCGCCGCCACATAGGTGGGTGAAATACCGATTCCACCACCCGCAGCCACCACTGCGGCGACCGCGTCGCTGGCGTCGATGACGATGGCCGCATCCGGCACCAGCTCCACCACCTTGCCATCCACGCTGAAGGGCCAGCGCAATGCCTGGCCCGAGCTCTGATAGCGGAAGTTCACGCAGTCGTGGTTCGCCAGGTCCCTGAACTCCAGCGGCGTGCCGCGCCTGGCCAGGTAGGCCGGTGAGGCGAAGGCGGCGATGCGATGGGGGCCAAGGGTTTTCGAGATCAGCCGCGAATCCGCCAGGTTGCCCACGCGTACCGCGACGTCGATGCCCTGTTCGATGATGTCGGCATAGGGGTCGCCCAGGCGCAGGTCGATGGCGAGCTTGGGGTAGCGCTGGCGAAACCTGGGGATGGCCGGCGCCAGTATGTTCAGACCGATGGGCGGCGCCGCGGTGACCTTCAGGGTGCCGGAAGGCTCGGCGCGGGAGGCGACGGCGGCCTGGTCGATGTCCTCCACTTCGCGCAGGATGCGCAGCGCCCGCTCGTACAGGTCACGCCCTTCCGGCGTGAGGGTGAGCGAACGGGTGGTGCGGCTGAACAGCTTGAGCCCGAAATGCTGCTCCAGGCGCTGCACGCTTTTGCTGATGGCCGATGGCGACACCGAGAGGTCCCGGGCGGCAGCGGTGTAGCTGCCGAGGGAGGCGGCGCGGGCAAAGGCGATGAGACCGGTGAGGCGGTCCAACCCTATCTGTTCCTTCATGGCATAAGTAAAGCGACAAAGGCCCTTATTATCAATCCAGAGGCGAGGCTTTAGCCTTCTCCCATCGACGCCATCCCGGCGTTCAAGGAGATGAAACCATGACCTCTGTACCCGCCCTCCCCACCAACCTGCACGGTCGCACCGTGGTGATCTTCGGGGGCACGTCCGGCATCGGCCTGGCCGCCGCCATCCAGGCCAAGGCCGCCGGCGCACGGGTGACCGTGATCGGCTCCGATGCCACCCGCGCCGAACAAGCCGCCCGCGACAACGGCCTGGACGCCTGGCGCGCCGCCGACGTGACCGACAGCGATGCCATCCATGCCGCCCTGGCGGATATCCCGAACGTGGACCACCTGGTGCTGCTGGCCGGCACCTACGTGGTGGGCAAGGTGATGGATGCGGGGATCGACCATCTCCACCGGGCATTCGACGAGCGCATGTGGGCCTCGGTGCATGCCATACGCGCCCTGGGCGAGCGCATGGCGAAGGACGGTTCCATCACCTTCATCTCCGGGATGCTCTCCGAGCGTCCCAACGCCCACGGCACCGCAGTGCTGGCGGCCGCATCCGCCGCCATGGAGGCCCTGGCACGGGGCCTCGCCCTGGAGCTGGCGCCGATCCGGGTCAACACCCTATCCCCCGGGCCCATCGACACGCCCATCTTCAGCAAGGCACTGGGAGACGGCCGCGATGCCTTCGTCGCAGCGCTGGAGCAGACGCTGCCGTTGCATCGCCTGGGCACCGCTACGGAAGCCGGCGCGGCCACCCTGTTCCTGATGAGCAACGGCTTCATGAACGGTGCGACGTTGAATATCGATGGGGGTGCGAGACTGGTGTGAGCGGCACGCTGAGGTCCGTGGGGAGCGCAGGCAGATGCCTGGCGACTCCCCCGGGGTAGCTGTCTCTCCCCAGTCGACCACTCACAGCCCTGATAGGAACAGGCAATATCTAAATCCGATCCGGCATCGCCCCTCTCCGTCCCTCGCCCTAGCATGGCCGCACCTCGTCTCGACCGGAGTGCCAACCATGAATGCAGCAAAAACCCTGTTCATCACTGGCGTCAGCAGCGGCTTCGGCCAGGCCCTGGCCAGGGAAGCGCTCGCCCAGGGCCATCGCGTGATCGGCACCGTTCGCAGTGAGTCCGCCTTGGCGACCTTCCAGGCGCTCAGCCCCGGGCGGGCCCACGGCGTGGTGCTGGACGTTACCGACTTCGAGACCATTGACGCGGTGGTCGCCGCCGTCGAGGAACAGCACGGCCCGGTGGATGTACTGGTGAACAATGCGGGCTACGGCCATGAGGGGATTCTGGAGGAGTCGCCGCTGGAAGAAATGCGCCGCCAGTTCGATGTGAACGTATTCGGCGCGGTGGCGGTCACCAAGGCCTTCGTGCCGTACTTCCGCCAGCGCCGGGCGGGGCACATCCTCAATATCACCTCCATGGGCGGCCATATCACCCTGCCAGGCATCGCCTACTACTGCGGCAGCAAGTTCGCGCTGGAGGGCATCTCCGACACCCTGAGCAAGGAACTCGCCCCCTTCGGCATCTTCGTCACCGCCGTGGCGCCGGGCTCGTTCCGCACCGATTGGGCGGGCCGTTCGATGCAACGCACGCCACGCAGCATCAGTGACTACGACGCGAGCTTCGATCCGGTGCGCCAGGCCCGCGTGGACAAGAGCGGCCGCCAGCTGGGGGACCCGCAAAAGGCCGCCCGCGCCATGCTGACCCTCATCGCCAGCCCCACACCACCGGCCCACCTGCTGCTGGGCAGCGACGCCCTGGCATTGGTGCGTGACAAGCTGCAGCGCACGGTGGAGAGTATTGAGCAATGGGAGGCACTCAGCCGTTCTACCGACGGTTGAGCAGCAAGGTGGAGAATGGTGCAGTCGATGGCTAAAAGCCCCAAGGACCCGAGCACAGCGCGCATGGTGCAGCTGATGGGCCGGCTGGCGCCGCAAGAAGGCTACAACCTGAGCCCGCTGGACGATGTGCGCTTCCTGCGCTCCAACCGGCCACTGACGCGCACGCCGGTGCTGTACGAGCCGGGCATCGTCATCCTCTGCCAGGGACGGAAACGCGGCTACCTGGGCGATGAGATCTACGTCTACGACGCCCAGCACTACCTAGTGGTGTCGGTACCGGTGCCCTTCACCATGGAGACCGACGCCAGCGAGGCGGAACCCATGCTGGCGGTGTACCTGCGCCTGGACTTCACCCTGGCTGGCGAGCTGATCCAGCAGGTGGATGCACTACGGGGCTTCACTGCGGCCCAGCCAATGGGCATGTACGCCTCGCCCATGGACGAGCCGCTGCGCAAGTCGACCCTGCGCTTCCTGGAGGTGATGGACGACTCCAGCGACGCACAGATCCTCGGCCCGGCGATGCTGCGCGAGCTCTACTACCGCATCCTTACGGGCGAACAGGGCGGCACCTTGCGCGCGGCCATCGCCCAGCAGGGCCAGTTCGGCAAGGTGACGCGGGCCATCCACAAGATCCACAGCTGCTACCACGAGCACCTGGATGTGGAAGCCCTGGCCCGGGAAGCGCAGATGAGCGTGCCCAACTTCCACCTGCACTTTCGCAAGGTGACCGACACCTCGCCCATGCAATACCTCAAGTCGACACGCCTGCACCAGGCGCGCCTGCTGATGCTGCGCAACGACCTGACGGCCGCCCACTCGGCCTTCCTGGTGGGCTATGAAAGCGCCTCGCAATTCAGCCGCGACTTCAAGCGCCTGTTCGGCCGCACGCCACTGGCGGAAGTGGCCTGGATGAAACAGGCCTATGCGCTGCCGGCACCGACGGGCCCCTCGCCTTTTGTGTCGTCGCATTGAGTTTCGAGCCGATTGGGCCTGGTGTTTGGGCGTGGCCGGTGTACACGTAGTGGGGCCGCCGAGTCGTCTCAGTGCGCGGAACTGCATGAGGTGTTTGCTGGAGGTAAACGGATCGGTAGAGGCGGCAGTTATCCGCCAAAAGCAGACTGTGGACACACTGCCAAGGGCTTTCTAATCTCCACGGAGGTCTTGCCGCTGCTCCTCTGGAAGTAAAGGAAGTACTTGACTGGCTTTATTCCTAACCATTCGCTGCAAACCGACGGCCCTATATGTGAGGCGGCGAACGCTAGGCATCACCAGATCACTCTGAACAAGCCATCGGAGATGGCAACAATGACCATGGCTGAACTGCTACAGAAAATCCTTGAGTCGCTTCCAGCCGAGGTAGCAAAAGGCTTGGTAGGCGTGGCCGTTGCGGTACTAGCTTGGGTCTGGCTCCGCCTCCAAACGACTCTGCTCGACTATCAAGGCCGTGGCCTCAGAGGTTTGACAGCTCACGTATATGTCGAGCATGCCGTCTTCAACGAGCCCCAAGATCAGGTTGGCGCAAAATCTCCTGACTCCCCTCAACCTGTCCTTCACATTGAGATCATCAACGAGACAGGCGCGCCAGTTTTCTTAGCGGCTGCGGCATTCCGGCCACGTGTGCGCAGATTTTGCTTCTTCTCGCACGCTGGTGCATCGGTTGCTTCAAACTTTAAGTCCGGCATCTTTAAGAATTCACTACAAATCAAGTTCGGTCTGAACAACAAGACCGCTTACACACTCTTAGACCCTGGCAGCAGAGATAGCACATGGGTCCGATTGAAGACTCCCGTCTCGCCGGAAATGATCGAGAGATCTAAGTGTGGTCAAGTGCTTATAAAATTTGCCACCGAGAGCAGGACAGGAACAGCCGTCGTGCCGGTGTGATATCCATGCCCCCGCTCAAGGCCACTCGTATCTAACAACTTGCTCAAGTCAGTCGCCCCAACCTAGCAACCACTAATGGCCGATAGCAACCTGTCGCAATGAGCAGTTGTCGACCAGAAGCGCACCCAGCCCTCGACTAATGACAAGCCCCTCCGCTTTACTCCAAGGCACCACGCCCACCGAGTCATGCCCTCCCCCATAGGCCATCACATGCACTATTCCGCCGCCGCTCTGGCCATGCTCGACAAGCTGGGAATCCCCGTCGGGCTGGTTGTTGCCAAAGGCCTACTGGAGTTCACCGAGGCGACCGTTCTGGAGGTGGCCGAAGTCGATGCGAATGGCAGGGAACACCAGCTGGCACCGCCCGCCGCACAGGCCTGGACAAGGCTCAAATCCGGCGCAAGCGCGGATGGAGTCGACCTGCATATCGTCTCGGCGTTCAGAAGCGTGGCGCGGCAGGTGTCGATTATCGAGAGAAAGCTCGAGGCCGGGCTGAGCCTCGAGCAGATCCTGGCCGTGTCGGCACCGCCACTTTTCAGTGAGCACCACACGGGGCTGGCGGTGGATATCGGCACGCCGGGTTGCCCGGCGCTGGAGACCGAGTTTGAAAACACACCGGCGTTCGCCTGGCTGGAAAAACACGCAGCGGCGTTCGGCTTCCAGTTGTCGTACCCGCGAGGCAACCCGAACGGGTTCGACTATGAGCCCTGGCATTGGCGGTTCATCCCCACCCTGGGCTGAGCAGCCATAACCCAATAAGATCCGTGAAAGGAACGCTTTGGTGAGCGGATTGCGCCTGGCGGCGATATGCATGGCATACACGTGGCCTTCCGCGGGTGGGCTTCGCAGTACGACAACCCGGAGTTCGACGGGCGCAACCGGGCCTGGCACGAGGCGTGGCTGGCCTGGCAAACGGCGCCGATCCTGAGAGTCGATGGGGATAGCAGCGCCGAGGCGATGACGGCGAAGGTCATTCACGCCCTGTCACAGGTGGCACGCTAGTCGAGGCAGCCCGGTGTCGTAGCCGGTACGTCTAGAAGCCGATCGAACGCCCCGCCCATTCGACGCGATTGCGCCCCGAGGCCTTGCCCTGGTACAGGGCCTTGTCCGCCTGCTGCATGACCCCGTCGAGGGCTTGCGAGTGGGTGAAGCCTTCCGAAACGCCGATGGTGGCCGTGCAGCGGATCGGCGTTTGCTGATCGGTGCCGGGCGCCTCGCTGCCCTCGATGGCCGCGCGGGTGCGCTCCGCCAGTTGCAGGGCACCCGCCCTGTCGGTGTCCAGGGTGATGATCACGAACTCCTCCCCGCCCAGCCTGCAGATCAGGTCGCCCTGGCGGGCGGTGGCCTTGAGGACATCGGCCACCCGGCACAGGACGAGATCGCCGATCTTGTGGCCATGGCTATCGTTGATGTTCTTGAAGTGATCGATATCCACGATCAGCAGATATGCAGGCCCGGCGCTGCGGGAACGGAAGTGCGCATCCAGGCCCTCCATCAGCCCCCGGCGGTTGAGCAAATGGGTGAGCGGGTCATGGGCGGCCATGCTGCGCAGCTCATCGGTTAGGCGGCGCAGCACCAGCCACACGGCGCACGGCGGCAGCACGGTCGCCAGGAAAGACATGTAGATGTAGAAGACCTTCTGGAAGCCGGTGTTCATATCCAGCGCCGCCATGCCGCCGGTGAGGATCATGCCGAGCTTCGCGGCGTTGAGGCCGCAGATGCCGGCGACCAGGACGGCGAACACGGCCATCTCGACGCGCAGGTCCCGGGCAATGGTCCGTCCCGTATAGAGCAACGTCCCCGTCATGCCCAGGAAGAGCAACGCACAGGCCCCCGCCAGCAGTGCATAGCGCGCCTCGCTGCCCAGCGCCCATTGCACCAGCACCTGCACCAAGGTGTAGGTGCCGGCGAGGATCAGCAGCGGGCGCACCACAGGCGTCGGGCGGTCGAAAAAGCGCAAGGCGCCCAGCACATAGGCCACAGGGGCGCACAGCGTCAGCGAGTGGTTGACCACACTCACCAGCCCCCAGCCCGCAGGGCCGTCAACCAACTGCAGGATGTAGGCGAGCCCAAGCAGGAAATTGCCCAGGGCGAAGACTTCCATGCCCATCTTCTTGCTGTTCAGCCGTGTACTGATCAGCAGGAACATCACGCAAAAACACAGCAGGTGCACGCAGAGCATGCCGAGGATGACGGTAGCGACCATGTAGTTGCACAACGAGTGGAGTGGCAAGGGGAGCCAGGGGGTGGAGGAATGACGGAAACGTATGTGCCAAGGGCTGAGGAACGCTTCCTATACTTTCGGCATGGCCATTTAATATCGCAAAGCCCGATCAATCGCCTCAAGTCATTCCGATGAAAGTGTCAGGGTATTGCTTCGCTGTCGCGCCGCATCCTGGCATGGGCAATCTACACGCCCCTTGTGATGATCCTGCTTCTACTTCGCCGGAAAACGTTCGAGCAACTGCTGGGAGAACGCGTTCAGAGCCTTGAACTCTTCGAAGTCGGGTGTGTAGTCCATGCGCTTGGGCCACTGCTCGGCAGCGGTTCTGTGCCAGTAGAGGATGGCGTCGTGCCCGGCAACCGAGTCCGGCATCTGCCGCCGCGTATATTCCCAGGGTTCCCGGTTCGCCCAGCGCCACTCGCGTGATACCCGGTCCGCCTCACCGTCGGTGGCCGCCTGTATCAGCGTGCCCGCCTGGTAGCTGTAGAAATAACGCAGGTACATCTCATCACCGGTGCCCGTCAGCCAGATGTTGCACACCTCGCCATTCGGTTTGCTGGTGACGTAAACCTCGGCTTCATGCCGGTACGGCCAGCCCGTGGTGACCGGTAGCGTGGCGAAGTAGGTGCTGTTCACGTAGCTCTGGTTGGCCGGCAACGGGCAGCGATCGTCGAGCAGATCGCGGTCCGTCGCCGGGTTCCACCGCCAGCGATGGTCGGCGCCCGGGATTGCCGGGAATGCGTTGAGCAGCTCGCTGCTGACCATCTGCTGCTCGTCGCCGAAGTGGCCACGCACGCGCGCCATAACCGTCTCCCGGTTGGCCCAGCTGACTTCCCGGCCGACCTTGAGCCCGCACTCGGCCACCTCCCGAGCAGCCTTGGCGCCGCGTGAGTAGCTGAGCAGCAGGCCGGCGGCGAGCACCTCGCCCGGCTCGGTGTCGTCGGCATAGCAACTGAGCGGGATATCCAAGCGCTCGATCTCGCAGCCTTTGGCGCAGGTCATGTATTCCAGGGCCAGGCTGTCGATCCGGAAGGTGCCGCCGTGGTCCTCGATTACCGGGGCGAAGTCCAGGTCCAGAGCGTGCGGGCCTGCCGTCATGACCTGCGCGGCGGGCAGCTTCAGCCACACCGTCCGGCTCCAGGTGCGGGTACAGCGCTTGAGTGACGGCACGCTGAAGCGCGACGACGGGCAGTTGGCGCGAGAGGTGGTGGTCTCCGTGGTGTTCGGCGAGCCTTCCACCAATGGCCGGTAGGTCGCGTGCACCTTGACCCGCCAGGTGCCGACGGCGGGTGCATCGGGGTCGAGCACCTGCACGCCGACGCGATGGTTTTCGGCAGCAAGACGCTGAGCGGCGCACGGCAGGGGCGCCCCCAGGCAGATGGCGAGCAACGGGGCGAGCCAGGGCAGGCTGGTTTTCATGGCGATGGGACCGTTGAGAGGGAGGGGCCGCAGGCTGGCCGGCCAGGTAATCGAAGCAGATTCTGCCACCCTTGCACGAGCAGGCGAAGGACGCCTGGGTGAATCCTGGTTGCTAAGATCAGCAGCCACCCAAAGCGCAGGCTGATACGCCCCATGACCCGCCTCCTGTTCACCACCCCTCGCCTTCGCTGTCGGCAGTGGGCGGCCGAGGACCTCGACGTGATTCACGCGGTTTATTCCGACCCGGAGGCCATGCGCTGGGTGGGCGACGGGCAGCCGATCAGCCGCACCGCCTGCGAACACTGGCTGGAAGTCACCTGGGCCAATTACAGCGAGCGGGGCTATGGGATGTTTGCGCTGGAAGGCATCGACTCAGGGGCGATCATCGGCTTTTGCGGCCTGGTTCACCCTGGCGGGCAGGTCGAGCCTGAAGTGAAGTACGCCCTCCTCCGCTCGGCCTGGGGGCAAGGCCTGGCCAGCGAGGCCATTCCGGCGCTGCTGGCTTATGGGCACGCCAGGCATGGGCTCGACCGAATCATCGCCACGGTGGCGCCGGAGAACCTGCCCTCGCAGCGTGTGCTGCTAAAGGCCGGCATGCGGCTGGTGGAGCAGCGCCGGGATGAAAGCGGCGCGCTCGACCACGTCTACGCGTGGCTGGCGTCGGGCACGGCAGCTGCCACTGGCCAGAAGCCGTAGCAGGTTCGTGCCCGGCCGGAGCCGTCAGCTCGCGGGCTGCTGCGCCTCGGCATCGACGGCGGGCGCTTGAGGGCTCTCTTTGGGGCTCTCTTTGCGCTTCGACTGCTTGCGGCGCGCTTGCCCACGCTTCCGCGCAGCCTGCTGCTTGGCATGCAGCGCCTGCCCGGCCGTCACCGTGCCAACGGCCTGGCCGTTCAGGTCCAGACGGGGCGCGTTCTCCACCATGCTTGCCCAGTAGCGACTGCTCGTGCACCAGGCGGCAACGCCCAGCTTGAGCTGCTCAAGGCTCAGCCCCAGCAGCGCCAGGTGTTGCTCGGCGTCCTTGAGGATGCCCTCCTTGAGCGGCACCTTGGGGGCGGGGTTGACCGGAAAGGCCAAGGGGAAGTGCTTCTGCAACCGCCAGATCGCTTCCACCGCAGGGTCCTGCTCACGCGGCTTGGCCTGCTGGGGCGCGGCGTCTCGCTTGCGCTGTTTCGGGCGTTCAGGGCGCTCGGGGCGCTCGCCCTGCGCCTGTTGCTTTTCAGCCCGCAGGCGGTCCCGTAGCTCAGCTAATTGCTCAAAACCCATCGTTCAAATCACCGCTTCATGGTTGTTTCGTGGCGCAAGATTATCCCATGCGGTCGCCTGTAGGCGATGGGACAGCGCGGTAAGCATCAATTCCAGACGAATTGACGATGAATGGGACACAGGCCGTGCACTCGCCAAAGCTGTTCCGAACGCTCGCCACGAGCCCGATTGGCCGCCCTGCCCCCGAAACAGAAGGCTCTGTCTGCGTTAGCTGTTGTGATTTTGATGCAAGCGCTCAAGCACAGCCCTTTCCGGGCGCCCAAGGGTTCGTACCACCTCCACCGCATGGGTTTCGCTTCGCTCTACACCATCCTACGAAAGCTCGTGCGCACCACGTGGCGATGCGCTGGACGAAGAAAGTTGGAGCAGCCGCCAACGCCCCTCCAGGAGGCCGAACGCAGTCGTTGCGCCGGGGGACGAGCGGCATGGATGCCGCGAGAGGCGCGCCAGGCCATGGATGGCCCATCGCGCCGGCCCCCAGAGCAACGATGGAGTGAGGGAACCAAGGCGAAGCCGGGGCCGGATGATGGGGCAAGTTTTTGGTTCCTCTTCAACGACTGGAAAAGGGACTCGCCCGGGGGGGCGAAACCAGAAACATCATCAGAGCTCGGCAATCAGCTGGGTTCAAATCTTCTAGCAACACTTAACGCAGACAGAGCCAAACAGAACGCCCGCCTGCCGTTATGTTGCTGCTCAATTGAATCGGCCAAGGTAAGTGACTGTCGCGGTACTTTCAGGCGCACGCACGACAGGTTTGGCCTGGGCAGAAGTAGCGCGTCGGTCAGCCCAGATCGCGTCTGCATTAGCCATGACGACGATGAAATGAGTGAACCCTGTTGATTCGGCGCTGATCCGTGCGGCGTCATGGGGCGTTCGAATCTGCGTAACGACATCCGCCACGCTGCCCAACAGCTCAACAAAATCCGAATCCATGTAGAACTCAAGCTCCTCGGCCAGCCGCCAGGTGGGATTCCGATCCTCCCAGGCGGAATACTCGGCGTCGGTCGCACTGCTGGAGGGTTCTGGCTCCCACTGCTCGAAGGCGTAGCGCTCCGCCTCGGCCTCAGAGGTAAAGGTGGCTCCGAACAGGTGGAACGGTGGGTAATCGTCGTGCATTGCTGGGCTCGAGGTGGGGCAGATTTACCTCGATGCTAATGGCGGGCGTCACACAAAACCAAGGCCTTGATCGTGCGCCTTTGCGAGCAGCAGCCGGTCACGACGTATGACCTGAAGCAATCCGACATTCGATGACGCGTGCAGAGGTCGGCGCAAGCTGGTGCTCGTGAGAGGCCGCGTCTGCCGGAAGCAGACGCCGGCGACAGGCAGCTACCGGCAAATAGCGGACATTCGATGGACGGCCTACAAAGGCAACTCTCTGTCCTGAATAACTCGCTTCATTACAAGGGTTGAGGTTAACCGCTGGACATTGGGTAGCCCCGAGAGACTCTCGTCATAGAGTGCTTGAAAAGCCGGTAGGTCGCGCGTAACGACGTGCAGCAGATAGTCAGGCTCACCGAACAGGCGTTGTGCTTCCACTATCTGCGGTATGTCGGTCAATGCAGCCTCGAATGCAGCAACAGCGTCGCGATCACCCTCGCGCAAGGTGGCGAAGACAACAGCTGAAAAATTCAAGCCCAAGATGGCTGGATCGAGCTGGGCACGGTATCCCTGGATCGCTCC
The DNA here is from genome assembly GCA_000474255.1 of Aquipseudomonas alcaligenes MRY13-0052. Classification (GTDB taxonomy): domain Bacteria; phylum Pseudomonadota; class Gammaproteobacteria; order Pseudomonadales; family Pseudomonadaceae; genus Metapseudomonas; species Metapseudomonas solani. The sequence continues at coordinate 106,632 of BATO01000009.1, read as the reverse complement.
TGACTCTTCCAGGCTGCGAACGCGACGATGACAGGGAGACAAGCTGAGTCCCACGCGCTCGGCCAGCTCTGTGACAGTGAGTCGACCATCCTTCTGCAACTCAGAAAGAATCTTCCTATCAAGCCTATCCAATCTGCATTTTCTCCCCAATGGACCGATCAATAAGGGTCAGTTTAAAAGATAATTCTGTCATCACCTCTATATTCTCCTTTCCGAAGCCAATCTCGCTGCGGGCCTTTCAGTCGTGCAGCCAGCCCATTCGGAAGATGAAATGAGCATCAGCACTTTTGCCGCCTTCTGGGCGGTTTCGTTCCTATTCGTAATTACTCCGGGGGCCGATTGGGCCTATGCCATTTCAGCGGGCTTGCGAGGACGGGTCGTTATACCTGCCGTGAGTGGGCTGTTGAGTGGGCATCTTTTGGCAACGTTGATCGTTGCGGCAGGGGTCGGTGGAGTCGTTGCGGGTCATCCCGCCGCAATGCTAGTGATGAACATCGCCGGCGCGGCGTACCTGATCTGGCTGGGTCTCAACCTGCTGCGTAATCCGTCCACACCACAGATTGGCGAGACTAAAGAGTCCAGCTCATGGGCGCGCTGGGCATTAAAAGGCGCCTGCATCAGCGGCCTCAACCCGAAGGTGCTTTTGCTATTCCTCGCTTTGCTGCCTCAGTTCGCCAATACCTCTTTCGCCTGGCCCGTTCCCATGCAGATCACCGCGCTGGGTCTGGCGCATACCCTGAGTTGCGGCGTGGTCTATCTGTTGGTCGGTTTCAGCTCCGAGTCTGTACTTCGGGCGCGCCCGCATGCGGCTCTGTTCGTTAGCAATCTTTCCGGGGCGGCCATGATCATGGTCGGCCTGGCTTTGCTCACTGAGCAGGCATTTGGTTGAACTTCAAGGACACGCGCATGAGTGAACAGAGCCCACCCTATAAGGTTTTGGAAGAATCGCTCCAACCCAGCCGGGTGAGAATTCCTCACCTCAAGCAGATGAAGGTGAATGGTCAGAAGTGGGCAATGCTCACCGCCTACGACATATACACGGCTGAAATTTTCGAAGCTGCCGGCATCCCGGCATTGCTGGTTGGTGACTCCGCGTCCAACAACGTATTTGGCTACGGCTCCACCCTCACTGTGACAGTGGACGAATTGCTACCCCTAGTCGGCGCGGTTGCCCGCGCGACGCGGCGCGCATTGGTTATCGCTGACCTGCCATTCGGCTCCTATCAGGCCTCTGCTGAGCAATGCTTCCACACCGCAGTTCGTTTCATGAAAGAGGGCGGCGCGCATGCTGTGAAAATCGAAGGCGGTGTCGAGGTGCTGCCGCAGGTAGAAAAGCTGGTGTCTTCTGGCATCCCGGTTATGGCTCATATTGGTTTCACACCCCAGGCAGAGCATCAATTGGGCGGCTACCGTGTGCAGGGGCGTGGCGCGGATGCCCAGCGCCTTGTGGATGTGGCTCAGGCTTTTGAGCGAGCGGGTGCCTTTGCATTGCTCATCGAAATGGTGCCTGGCGAGGTAGCCGCGGCAATAACCCGCGCCGTGACAATCCCTACCGTAGGAATCGGTGCCGGAAGCGGCTGCGACGCCCAGGTACTGGTCTGGCAGGACATGGTCGGCTTGCGCAGCGGGCGGTTACCGCGCTTCGTCAAACAGTACGCTGATATGCGTGGTGTGTTGCATCGCGCCGCTCAGGCATTTGCCAGGGAAGTGCAGGCAGGTACCTTCCCAGAGCCAGAACACTCCTTCACTGATGAAAAGCCCGAGGTGCAATCATGAAACGCTTTCGAGAGCGAGCCGCAGCGGGGTTGGCCGCAGGTGATGCCTTCACCCTCACACGTCGCTTCTCGGAAAAGGATATTGACGACTTCGCCCTAATCTCTCGGGATTACAACCCCGTGCATTTCGACACCCCTTACGCTGCGTTACGCGGCTTCAAGAAACCCGTCTCCCAAGGGCTGCTCACTGCCAGTTTGATGACCGAAATCGGGGGTCAGATTGGTTGGCTAGCAGCGGAAATGATGCTCCGTTTCAAACGACCGGTATATGCCGGCGACACCATCACCTGCGATTGGGTCATCACTGAATTTAACGACCAAGGATGGGGGCGAGCCGTGGTAACGATGCGCAATGCACAAGGCGAGGTGGTGATAGAGGCAGAGACTACAGGCATCCCGCCGGGGTTGAAGGAGAGGCAGCGTCTATTTGAAATGTTGCGAGAAGGCGATCCCACGAACATTGCAGCACGTATTGAGCGCTGAACATTGAGTGCCCGCTTCAAGCCAGAAGCGGGCACCGGGAACAGCCAGGCAGAAAGCCTCCAACTCAGAATCGCGTTTGCAATCCCACCCGCCAGGTGCGCCCCGGCGCCGGCATGAAGCTCTGCGCCAGCGGGTCGAGGTAGTAACGGTCGGTGAGGTTCTGCACCGAGACATTCATCTCGGTGTGCTCCAACAGCTGGTACTTGAGGAACAGGTCGAGGAGCGTCACCGAGCGGTAGTCGATCTGCGGGGTGGTGGCGCCGGTCTGCCAGGGCTTGTCCATCTGCGCGGTGGGGCCGGAGCTGTAGGTCATGCGCCCACCCACGGTCAGGGCCTCGTCGAAGAAGCGCAGCCCGGCGAGCAGGTTGGCCGAGTAGCGCGGCGGGTTCTGGGTGTTGGTGTACGAGCCCATGTAGCTGCCCGGCGTGCAGTCGGGCGTGTCTTGCGTGGGCTGGTACGGGTTGGCGGAGGCGCGCAGCTTGGCGGCGAAGGCCGCGTCGCAGGTTTCGGTCTTCAGGTAGTAGGTGGCCGAGAGGTCGGCGAACACGCGCCCGGCGTCGTAGTGCGATTGCAACTCCAGGCCTCGGGTGCTGTAGCTGTCGGTGTTGCTGAAGGTCATCTGCCCCCACAGCCCCGGGCTCGGGTCGTAGTAACGGGTGATGTAGTTGCGGATATCGTTGTCGAAGTACGCCAGCTTGGCCGAGACCGAGTCGCCGTCCACCAGCAGGTCGCTGCGCAGCGCACTGACGCCCACTTCCCAGCTGCGCGAGCGCTCGGGCTTGAGGTGCTTGCCAGGCATCACCTGCTGGGTGCCCTGGCTGGTTTCGAACAGCGACGGCAGGCGCAGGCCCTGGGTGTAGGAGGCGTAGACGAAGGTGTCGGGCAGGAACTCGACATGGATGCCGAAGGCCGGCGAGAAACCACCGCCACTGCTGCCGCGCTGCGGGGTGTAGTCGTAGCCGGTTACCACGTTGCTGACGCCTTCCGGGTGCACGGTCACGTTGGTGGCGCCGGATTCGTTGAACGGCACACCATTGAACGGCTCGTTGCTGTTGCCGAAGACGATGCCGTTGTTCAACCGCGGGTCGGTGGCGTCGGTGTACTGCCCGTTCTCGTCCGGGAACCACATCATGCTGCCCCAGCTCGTGGGGCTGCTCACGGTGATCCAGCGCATCTGCCGGTCCTGCCGCCGGGCCTCGGCTAGCAGGGTGTTGTCCTGGGTGCGGTAGTGGCTGTAGCGGCCGCCGCCCCAGAGCGTGACCTCCTCGATGGGCTGGTATTCCAGCTTGCCGTTGAAGCTGAACTCCTGGCGCGAGGCATCCCGCAGGCCACGGTTGGCGTTGATGTCGTGCTGGGTGGTGACCACGCTCTTCTGCGGTTGCAGGTCTTCGAGCTGGAAGCCGCCGCCCAGGTCGAGGGTGAAATCGCCGTGGCGGGTGGCGAAGCGCGAGATGTTGTTGAGGTCGCCGCCGATGCGCCGGTTGTCCTGGCGGGCCCAGCTGCGGTCGGTGCGGAACAGCTGGGATTTCGGCGCCATCCAGGCCGCGCTCAGGGTGCTGGTCTTCGAGTCGGTCATCCACAGGTTGCCGGTGAGGTCCACCAGCGGGTTGCCCTCGGGCAGGTAGTGGTAGCGCGCGGTGTAGCCGTCGATCTTCACTTCGCTGGTGGGGTACTGATAGATGCCGGCGGTGCCGTAGCGGAAGATGTCCGACGGCATGATCTCGCCCATGTTGCCGTCGAAGCGCCGGTAGCCCAGGTCCAGGGTGTGCTCGTCGGCCAGGCGCCAGGTGGTCTTGAACAGGTAGGAATCCGTCTCCGCCGAGGAGTTGAGCACCTCCTCGCCCGGCTCGTAGGTGTTGGCCACGCTGGCCTGCTCGTCACCCCAGCGGTCGTAGAGGCGATAGCGCTCCTGCCCGTGCTTGCCCGAGAAGTAGTTGCCCTGGTTGCGATGGGCATAGGCGGCGACCAGATCGAAACGCTCATGGCTGTAGGCGAAAGCGGCGCTGCCGGATTCGGCCGCCGAACCGAACAGGCTGGCCCGGTCGTCACGCGGCACGGTGCTCAGTTCCTCGTCCTTCGAATGGCGGCTGCGGTGGGCGGGTTCGACGCCGTTGTTCCACAGGTTGCCGGTGAAGCGCACGCCGACGTCCTTGCCGTCCACCAGGATGTCGTCCACGCCGAGGGTGGTCATCTCCACCGCACCACCGATGGCCCCCGAGCGCAGGCTGGGGCCCTTGTTCACGGTCACGCTGCTGAGCAGGTCCGGGTCGATGTAGCTGCGCTGCTGGGTGCCGCCGTAGCCCCGGTAGACATCCAGAGCCTGCTCCGAGCCGTCGACCCGCACCGCGACGCGGCTCTGCCCCTGGATGCCACGGATGTTCACGTCCAGCGCACCGCCGTTGCGGCTGTCACCCACCTGCACGCCCGCCACACCCTTGAGCGTGTCACCCACCGACACCGTGCCGAAGCGGTCCATGTCCTCCCGCGAGAGGCGCACCGAGGAACGGGGCGCGCGGTAGGTGTCCTGCTCATCCAGGCGGGTGGCGCCAACCATGGTGGGCGTCAGCTCCAGCGCGGCCTTCGGCTCCGTGCCTTGGGGCACGAGCACATAGGTACCAGGAGAACTCGGCAGCAGCTGCAAGCCGGAGCCCTGCAGCAGGCGCTGGGCGCCTTCGAGCACGGTGTAGCGCCCCTTGAGCGACGGTGCGGTATGGCCACGTGTCAGCTCGGCGTCATAGGACAGCAGCAGGCCGGACTGGCTGGCAAAGCGGCCAAGCACCGTGCCCAGCGGCCCCTGGGCGATGTCGTAGTCACGGGGCGTGGCATCGTCCAGCCGGGTGGCGGTGGTCGCCGTGGTGCCGGCGGCGTGGGCACTCACGGGCACACCGCTCGCCAGCAGGCAGCCGATCATGGCGAAGCCCATGGCCAGGGCGACCGGGGACAGGCGTTGCGGGGGGCGCGGAACAGGGGAAAGCCGGTGTACTGCGGGCATGCTTCTCTCGCTCGTAGGGTGTGTGCCCGGCACTCGATGCGGGCTCTCACTCCCTCTGTCGCACGAGATCAAAAAAGGTATATGCGGAATATTCGTATTTTCATTTGGGCTTGTGGCGCAAAAGATTTTAGTGATAATTGTTTTCATTTGCGACAACCGCCTGCCGATTCAGCTCACGATGAACCCCCTCGACGCCCCGCCCCTGCTCACCGATCGCTGCGCCCTCACGACGCTCTACGTCGAGAACCACGCCTGGCTGCGCACCTGGCTGACGTACCGGCTCAGGTCCTGGGGGCGCGGCGTGGCCGACGACCTGGCCCAGGACGTATTCCTGCGCGTGCTGGTCAGCCGGGAGGCGAACCAACCCGAAGCCATCCGCCAGCCCAGGGCCTACCTCACCCGTATCGCCAACTGCGTGCTGGTCAGCTGGCGGCGGCGCAATTCGCTGGAGCAGGCCTGGATCGAAGCGCTGCTACTGCTGCCCGAGCCAGAGCACCCGTCGCCCGAGCAGCAGAGCGTCATCCTCGAAACCCTGCATGAGATCGACGCCCTCCTCGACGCCCTGCGCCCACGGGTTCGGCAGGCCTTCCTCATGGCGACCCTGGACGGCATGAAGCAGAAAGACATCGCCCAGGCCCTCGGCATCGCCCTGCCCACCGTGAAGAAGTACATCCACGAGGGCTACGTGGCCTGCCTGAGCCAGATGCCCGATGCATGACGCCAGCGCCAATGGCGAACCCATCACCCAGGCCGTACTCGCCCAAGCCGCCTCCTGGCTGCTGTTGATGCAGGAAGGGCCGCTGAGCCCTGCGCAACAGGCCGAACTGGAACGCTGGCGGCACCTCGCCCCGGAACACGAACGGGCCTGGAAGCGCGCGCAAAGCCTGCTCGCCCGCCTCGGCACCCTGCCGCCGGCACTGGCCAGGCAAACCCTCGACCGCCCGGCCGCCAGCCGCCGCACTGTCCTGCGCGGTTTGCTCGTGCTCATGGGGGCCGCGCCACTGGGTTGGTGGGTATGGCAGCGCAGCAGCGCGGGCATCGACTACCTCACCGCCCTGGGCGAACGCCGGGACCTGGTGCTGGAAGACGGCACCCAGGTTTCGCTCAACAGCGACACCGCCCTGGCCGTGCGCTTCACCGCCGAACAGCGCCTGCTGCACCTGCGCCACGGCGAGCTCTACATCGCCACGGCGGCGGACCGGCATGCCCCTCCTCGCCCGCTACGGGTGCAGAGCGAACACGGCCTCATGCAGGCACTGGGCACCCGCTTCAGCGTGCGCCAGCTCCCCCAGGAAACCCTGCTCGCCGTCTACGAAGGCGCCGTACGGGTGCAACTCGCCGGCGCCGCGCAGGAACAAACTATCCGCGCCGGGCAGCAAGTACGCTTCGGCCGCGACCGGTTCGGCCCCCTCGAAACGGCCCGCGACACCTCCATCGCCTGGCGCAACGGCCTGCTGGTGGCGGACGACATGCCCCTGCAGCAATGGGCCCAGGAACTGATGCGCTACAGCACCCAAAGCCTCACCTGCGACCCGGCCCTGGCGAACCTGCGCGTCTCCGGCACCTTCCCCCTCGACGACCTGCCATTGGCGCTGGCGATGCTGGCCAAGAGTCATGGGTTGCGGGTTCAGGCGGGGGCGAATGGAGTCGTTATTGGGCGTTGAATTGAGTGGGAAGCCTGACGCCGAGGAACGCCAGCGAGGGCTCCCATTTTCCTGATGACATCGTGCTATCTGCTCAGCTATTTTCCGCAGGCTCAGCTCTGGAACCAGTCAAGGGAATGCACTGCAGATGAATGCAACAACCAGCAAGCCTCACGCCACGCTCAAAGCACTCGCGCTGATCTCCATAGCACTGCTGCTGATATCCGGGCTCCTCGCGATCTTCTATACCCAGCCCGAATCAATCGGAAAGCCAGCCTTCTACACCATGCTACTGCTGGTGATTGTCCAAGGCCCGCTGGCCGGCGTCTTTTCATACGCCCTTAAAGGCTCGATCGTAAGAGCGATCTTTGCCTGTTTGTTCTCGTGGGCGGTACCGCTCATAGGGCTGGTGTTGTTGGCGACCTACCATCGCCAAGCGTCAGAGGCATCGGCAGCAAACGGGCTTGCTTAAGACGCCTCAGGAAGCGCAGTTCGAGCAGCAGTGACTCCAGCATCCAGATGTTTTCATTAGCACTTCAGCACCTGGGCCCATGCAGCACTTGGTTGGAGCACTAGCGCACATGCAGGCATCGTGTACTCAACGCAGGATCAAGCAGAAGTGAGCATACCTACCAATGTGCCTGAGCCCGTCAAACTGAATGCTCTTGCAGCAGTGCAGCAGCACCCCTTGTATCAGGAGGCCAGCACCTGGACATACTGCGAAAGCGATGTTTTCTATGTAGCAAAGAGCTTTGTCAAAAAGGTCCCTATCCCACTTCCACTGGCGGATACCGAGTCTGTCCTGATGGTTATCTACTGGACCTCAGCTCGAAAGCCAGAACCGCTTTCTGGCTTTGGGAAAACCTATAGCTTCGTTCTACACCCAGAAACCCTGGCCATTCTTTTTTCTAGCGTTGATACATGGCGTTCATGAAAAAGCGGAATCGAGAGCAATCTCAAGAGAGCTGGACTTCAATGCAGCGGGTAAAGCGACTTCACCTTTAAGAGGTTATGGCGACATAGCCAACCTCGCGTGTGTCGCCTACTCAAACTCGGATGCTAAACAGTGGATGTCAGCGAACTGCTTGATCACGTCAAGGATATTGAGACCTTCCTGGTCTTCGCACGCGCATTGGCAGCAGATCGTGCTGCATCAGTTGCCCAGGAAAAGATAGATCCCAGCTCAGCCTACGGGGCTGATGCACATGGCTGGGAAAACACCTCGATCGAGTCATTTCTTGAAGGCGCAATTGCATGGGCTGAGGACAGTGATTTTGGCGTGGCCCAGGGCCTTTCCTCAGCCAATCCGTGGCAGCAATTCGCTGCCTTTCTTTACTGCGGAAAAATCTATGAGTGACCGCCCAACCAGGCGCGCGACTCATGGCGAACATTGAATCCCCTGGCGCGATTGCCGATCAGGAATCCAGCTCCGGCCGCCTATACGCCATCCCCACCGAGCGCGGTGCGGTATGCACGAAGCCGAATTGCGCGTACAGATCCTGTGCCTGGCCATCCGCAATAAGGCTGACGTAGTCGCTTTCCGGAACATTGGCTTCGATGTACTTATGGAATGGACAGGTTTCGGATGCATCGATAACGTGCGCGAAAGACAGGCCGGGTTCCCTTTTCTCGCCATGTCCCGCACCTCGCCTAAACCCAGAGTCTTCCCGGAGCTACGCATGGACAAGGAATGCTGTGCCGCGCAAAGCGCGGAAAGTCCGAGCCCCTCCGTTCCCCCCACACTTGCCAGGATGCATTCATGACGACTCCCTGCATTTATGCAGACTTCAATGCCGTTCTGTGCGCGAAGGAGAGGGAGGGGACGTCAGAGGTCGAAATGCCCATCACAGGTTATGGAACCCTCCAGAGCCTGGCCCAGCAAGGCATTCGCTTAACAGAGGGAATGCCACTTTTGCTTTTTGAGCCTGGCGACATCCAATGCGAAGCTTTCGCGCATTTCGACGATCAGTTGACTGATCCGGCGGGTCGTGCGGGCGCTTGGGTCGCCGTGCTCAACCTCAACGATGTGCAAGACTCAACGATGCCCTGGCCTTCTGATCTTCATCCCTGCATTTCATGTGGTGCTGATCTTCGCGATCATTTGCGAACTCATGGGAGCGGGTATGTCGAGCATTGCCCTCGATGTGATGCAAGCGTTATGGAGCCAATGGCGCCCCCTCGCTGAGAGCCTATCGAAGACTTATTGATGACCGCCACGGACAGCCAACACACCGTTGAGCGCCACTGAACCGAGGACATGACGATGGACGCAGCGAACAGGCCCAAACCGCTCTACCTGGACGACCTGGCGGTGGGTGACCAATTCACCAGCGGCACCCACGCGCTGGATGCCGAGCAGATCGTCCAGTTCGCCTCGCAGTTCGACCCGCAGCCGTTCCACCTGGATGCCGAGGCGGCGCAAGGCAGCTTCTTCCAGGGCCTGGCCGCGAGTGGCTGGCACACCACCGCCCTCACCATGCGCCTTATCGTCAAGAGCATGCACTTCGCCAAGGGCGTGATCGGTGCCGGTGCGGAGGTTTCCTGGCCCCAGCCCACTCGCCCCGGCGATGTGCTCAAGGTCACCAGCACGATCATCGAGATCATCCCCTCCCGCTCCAAGGCAGACCGGGGCATCGTCATCCTCGAGTGCATCACCTCTAATCAGCAGGAGCAGGTGCTGCAACGCATGGTCACCAAGGTGCTGTGTTTCAGGAAGGAAGGCTGAGCCGCTAGAAGAGCTTCTCGTAGGTCAGCTCGCCCGGCGCCTTCCTCAGTTCACTCTCCCCTACGTAGAACCTGTTGCCGTTGTCGCAGACGACCGAAACCACCACCACCGTGGGCGGGGTGCTTTTCGCGCTCTTGGGTTCGACGGTGATGATGCGATTGCAGGCGGGCGACAAGGCGACATGGGCAACGGCCTTGCGCTCCATCACCTTGATGCGCTCTATGCCTTCCTTCCCCCACAGCGCATAGAGTTCGGGCTGATCAGCCTCGGAATAGTCGAGGTAGGTGCTTTCAGCAACGGGGGCCGGAGTCGCCGCGAGAGCCAACCCGGCGGTGCCCATGCCGCTGGCCAGCAATACGGCGGCCAGAAGCCGAAAGGCGCTCGAGCGCAGCACCTCGTTAAGTAGATTGATCATCGGAACGTGCATCGGGACACCCTTCTCTAGCTGAAGGGCGTGAATGTAACTCGGCTTGAGGGGCTCTTTCGAGCTACCGATCAAGCCCCCTCCCCTGGTCGCCTATACGCCATCCCTACCGAGCGCGGCGCGGTATGCACGAAGCCGAATTGCGCGTACAGGTCCTGTGCCTGGCCATCCGCAATAAGGCTGACGTAGCCGCTTTCCGGAACATTGGCTTCGATGTACTTGAGGATCTCGCCCATGATGCGTTTGCCCAGGCCCTTGCCTTGGTGCGCCTTGAGCACGGCGATGTCCACGACCTGAAAGAAGCACCCGCCGTCGCCGATCACCCGCCCCATTCCCACGGGTTGCGACTGGTGGAGAATCTGCACGGCGAATAGCGTATTGGGCAGCCCCCGCACCGCGGCTTCATCGGTTTTGCCGCTGAGGCCGGAGCCGGTGCGCAGAGCCTGGTAGACCTGAACGGATGGCGTCTCCAGCAGGCAGGAATAATCAGTCAATCGAGTCACCCTGGTTGAGTTCGAGGTAGGGCTAGTAAGCCAGATGGCCGCCGGCTATGGATAGAAGCGCCTCATCGAATGGCTGGCGAACCTTTCCCCTCGTGTGGCCGACAGTACAGCGACAGCACGATGAATAGGCCGCCCATTGGCATCGCTGATGCGCAGCTGCCGAGCGACTAGGCGCCCTTCCCCTCCACACCACCCCGCGCATTCAGGTCATCCCGCGGCGAGCGGCCGAAGAAGGCTTTGTAGGCGCGGCTGAAGGCGGCTTCGGATTCGTAGCCGATGGCAAAGCCGATCTCGCCGATGCGGCTGTCGTGCCGGGCGAGCATGGTTTTCGCCAGGGTCAGCCGCCATTCGTTCTGGTAGCGCAAGGGCGAACGCCCCACCAGCACGCTGAAGCGCTCGCAGAAGCTGGAGCGCGACATGCCGGCCAGTTCGGCGAGGGCGTCGATGCGCCATTGCTTCCCGGGCTGCTCGTGAATGGCCCGCAGCACCCGGGCGATGCGCGCATCGGCGAGGCCGCCCAGCCAGCCGGAGGCGGCGCCCTGCTGCACCCAGGTGCGCAGGATGCGGATGACGGTGAGGTCGATCAGGCGCGAGATCATCAAGGCGCCGCCGGGCTGGACGTCATGGGCTTCCAGCAGCATGAAGTGCATCAGCCCCTCGGACCAGGCCGCCGCGTCCGTCTGGCGGATGTGGATCAGCCACGGCAGGGCGAAGAGCATGGCCTGGAAGCTGCCGGCGTCGAACCAGAAACGGCAGATGATCACGGTCGCCGGCCCGTCGATTGCGGTGATGCTCAACCCCGACGGGTCGTGGGGCAGCAGGAGGATGTCGCCCTGCTCCACCGTCACCGCCGGCTGGCTGGTGCAGCGGATGTGCAGGCGCCCCTGCTGCAGCACGCAGATGTGGGCGCTGTTGCTGTCCAGCGCCAGGCGCTCCCCGCTGCCCGGCGCGAAGGAATAGACGCGGTCGCCGGTCAGGCGGATCTGCGCCAGCACCTGGGAGAGCAGATCCCCGGTGGCGAGACCCTCCAGCTGCATTTCCGGAAGAATGGTCAAATTTTCCAGTGAATCCGTCATGTCGGGCTGGTCGCGTGTTGAATAACCTGGGGCCTGAATCATAGCGCCCCGGTATAGCGCTGCAGAAGCGTTGCGGCACCGTGACCGGCAGCAACGGCTATGCCGATCGTCCAACCACAAGGAAACAGCGAATGTTCGGAATCTCCCCCCTCGGCTGGCTGCACACCCTGGGCAGCCTGCCGGCCATTCCACTGGCGCTCTACATGTTCGCGCGGCATGGCCGCATCGTGCCGCGCTCCGGGGCGGGCCTGGGCTACTTCGTCTCGATGCTGCTGGGTGCGGGCACGGTGTTCCTGGTTGCGCGGCAACCGGTGAGCAACGCCATCGCGGTGGTCACCCTGGTGCTGCTGGTCGTCGGCTACGGGGTTGGGCGGATAGGCGCACTGGGCCGCGCGCGGGTGTACCTGGAAACCATCCTGCTGAGCCTGACGGCGTTCCTGCTGATGCTGCCCACCGTCACCGAGGTGCTGCGCCGCGTGCCGGATGGCCACCCGCTGGTGACCGACCTGCACGCGCCATTGCTGGTGGGCGCCCAGGGCAGCCTGCTGCTGGCGCTGGTTCTCGGCGTGACGGCGCAGGTCGTCTACCTGCGCCGGCAGGGCGCGCGGCTCGGCACGCCCGGCAACGCCTGATCAGCGGTTGCGCCCCAGCGCCTCGTGACTGCTGACCCAGTCACCGGCCAATATGGCCGAGGTCAGCGACACGTCCCCCGCCAGCACCACCGCAGCGATGATCTCCGCCAGCTTGTCCGCCTTGCCGGTTCCGTAGCAGCCCAGCAGTTCCAAGCATTCGCGCTGAGTCGGCAGGCCGGTGCCGCCCCCGTGGGTGGCGCAGATGACCGCGGGCAGGGTCACCGACCAGTAGTAGTCGCCGTTGTCCAGCAACTGGCCGTAGGTGATGCCGCCGTGGGATTCGGCGACGTTGGCGGCATCCTGTCCGGTGGCGATGTACAGCGCCGCCAGGCCGTTGGCCGAGTGCGCGCCGCTGTACGCCGAGCCGGCCTGGAAGGCGCCCACGGCGGCGATCTGCCGGTAGCGGTAGAGGTTGGCGGGGTCGACGCGCAGCAGCTCGTGGGCCACCTCGCGCTTGAGGGTGAACTCGGCGATCACCCGCTTGCCACGGGTCTGGATCATGTTCATCGCCGAGTGCTTCTTGTCGGTGTCGATGGCGCCGGAGAGGATGTAGCGCGGCTGCAGCGGGTGGTTGGCCTTGATCCACTCGCAGGCGGCGTAGGTGGCCTTGCTGGTCATGTTCTGCCCGGCGGCATCGCCGGTGGTGTAGCAGAAGCGGGTGTAGAGCATGTTGGCCACCGGGTACTGCTCGATCTCGAACAGCTTGCCGCTGCGGGTGGTGGTTTCGCTGGCCGCCTTGATCGCCTCGAACTCGCGCACCAGCCAGACACCGAACTCACGGGCCTGCAACGCGTCCTCGAACATGAACACCGGCGCCCGCTGCATGGAGTGCTTGACCACCGTGGTCTTCACCCCGCCGGAAGCGCTGATGGCGCGCATGCCCCGGCTGTAGCTGGCCAGCAAGGTGCCTTCGGTGGTGGCCATGGGCACGTAGAAGTCGCCGCGCGCGTGCTCGCCCTCGATGCGCAGCGGGCCGGCCAGCCCCAGGGGCATCTGCACCACGCCGATGAAGTTCTCGATATTGCCCTGGGTGACGGCCGGGTCGATGGCGTACTGGCCCACCACATCCAGCGCGGCGCCGGTCTGCGCCTTGATGAAGTCGCGGCGCACGCCGGCCTGCTCGTTGGAGTAATCGTTCTCGGGGTTGCGGGGAATCGGGGCGCCTCTGGACATCGTGCTCTCCTGATGGTCGGGCGGATCGCCCTGGGTGAAATCCGTTGCCCCGAGTGTGCCCAAGGGCGCCGGAGCCGGCATGACCGATCACGCCAATCAGGTGATCCAACGCGTCAATCTTAGTGACAGTGGCCGCTGGCGCCAGAACCACGGGCGGAGAGCCGCACCTCACACCCCTTCGTCATCCCCCCGGCGCAGCAGGTAGGTGTCCATGATCCAGCCGTTGGCCTCGCGCGCCTGCTGGCGGGTGCGGGCGATGTCGGCGGCCACGTCCTTGAGCTTGCCGGCGATGAGGATTTCATCCGGCGTGCCCACGTAGGCGCCCCAGTAGATGTACAGGTCGGGGGCGTCGAGGCGGGTGTAGGTGTCTTCCGCGTCGAGCATCACCACCACGCTGTCGACGTTGCTGGGGAAGCCCTCGGCGAGGCGCCGGCCGGTGGTGATCTCGATGGACCGGCCGATGCGGTTCAGCGGCACCTTGTGACGGGCAGCCAGCGCCTGGATGCTGCTGATGCCGGGGATGACCTCGTACTCGAACGCCAGCCGCCCGTCCCGGAGGATCGCCTGCAGGATGCGCAGGGTGCTGTCGTAGAGCGACGGGTCGCCCCAGACCAGGAAGGCGCCGCACTCCCCCTCCCCCAGCTCCTCGCCGATCAGCCGCTCGAACACCTGCTGCTTGGCCAGGTTCAGGTCCTTGACGGCCGCGTCGTACTCGCCGCCGCGCTCGCGCTCTGGGCTGCCCGCCTCGACGAAGCGGTAGTCGCGCCCGCTGATGTAGCGCTCGCAGATTTCCCGGCGCAGGTGGATGAGCTTGTCCTTGCTGTTGCCCTTGTCGAGGATGAAGAACACATCGACCTGGTTGAGCGCCTTCACGGCCTGCAGGGTGATGTAGTCGGGATCGCCCGCCCCGATGCCGATGACCAGTAGTTTCTTCATGGCGGCTCCTCGCCCGTTCACAGGCCGCCATGGTGAGCGCAAAGGTGGTGGTGATGAAAGAGGGCAGCCCGGCCCGAGGGTCTGCAAGCCCCCGCGCCAGCCCGACACCGGCCGTCGCCACGGTCGGGTAATGGCTGCATCCGGGCAGGTCAGCCTGGGCACTGGCCGCCAATTCCCCTATCCTTCCCGCCGGCGAACCCACTGCGGCATCGAATGCCGGTCACAGGACCGCTTCCATGCACGCCCTGCGCAGCCCGATCCCGCCCCGCTCCCTCTGCTGGAACCTGCACGCCCTGGCCTGGCCACGCGCGTTGCCGACGGGGCCGATCGTCCCGGCTGCTCAGTGCGCCCCCCTTCATCGCTCCACTTTTTACGCTGGTACCCCCGCATGGAAATCAAGGTCAACTTTCTCGACAACCTTCGTCTCGAAGCCAAGTTCGACGACTTCACGGTCATCGCCGACCAACCGATCCGCTACAAGGGCGACGGTTCGGCACCGGGGCCGTTCGACTACTTCCTGGCCTCCTCGGCCCTGTGCGCGGCGTACTTCGTGAAGCTGTACTGCCAGACGCGCAACATCCCCACCGAGAACATCCGGCTGTCGCAGAACAACATCGTCGACCCGGAAAACCGCTACCAGCAGATCTTCAAGATCCAGGTCGAGCTGCCGGCGGACATCGCCGAGAAGGACCGCCTCGGCATCCTCCGCTCCATCGACCGCTGCACCGTGAAGAAGGTGGTGCAGCAGGGCCCCGAGTTCGTCATCGAAGAGGTGGAGAACCTCGACGCCGACGCCCAGGCCCTGCTGATCCCGAGCAGCAGCGAGCAGAGCACCTACATCGCCGGCAAGGACCTGCCGCTGGAAGAAACCATCGCCAACATGTCCGGCATCCTCGCCAGCCTGGGCATGAAGATCGAGATCGCCTCATGGCGCAACATCGTGCCCAACGTCTGGTCGCTGCACATTCGCGACGCCGCCTCGCCGATGTGCTTCACCAACGGCAAGGGCGCCACCAAGGAAAGCGCCCTGGCCTCCGCGCTGGGCGAGTTCATCGAGCGGCTTAACTGCAATTTCTTCTACAACGACCAGTTCTGGGGCGAGGACATCGCCAACGCCGACTTCGTCCACTACCCCAACGAGCGCTGGTTCAAGCCGGGCCCGAAGGACGCGCTGCCCGCCGAGATCCTCGACGCCCACTGCCTGGAAATCTACAACCCGGACGGCGAGCTGCGCGGCTCGCACCTGTACGACACCAACTCCGGCAACACCGTGCGCGGCATCTGCTCGCTGCCCTTCGTGCGGCAGTCGGATGGCGAGACGGTGTACTTCCCGTCCAACCTGATCGAGAACCTCTACCTTAGCAACGGCATGAGCGCCGGCAACACCCTGGTCGAAGCCCAGGTGCAGTGCCTGTCGGAAATCTTCGAGCGCGCGGTGAAGCGCGAAATCCTCGAAGGCGAGATGGCCCTGCCGGACGTGCCCCAAGCCGTGCTGGAGAAGTACCCCTCCATCCTCGCCGGCATCCGTGGGCTGGAAGAGCAAGGCTTCCCCGTGCTGGTGAAGGACGCCTCCCTGGGCGGTGAATTCCCGGTGATGTGCGTCACCCTGATGAACCCACGCACCGGCGGCGTGTTCGCCTCCTTCGGCGCCCACCCCAGCTTCGAAGTGGCGCTGGAGCGCAGCCTCACCGAGCTGCTCCAGGGCCGCAGCTTCGAAGGCCTCAACGACCTGCCGCAGCCGACCTTCGAAGGCCACGCGGTGACCGAGCCGAACAACTTCGTCGAGCACTTCATCGACTCCAGCGGCGTGGTGTCGTGGCGCTTCTTCAGCGCCAAGGCCGATTTCGAGTTCGTCGAGTGGGACTTCTCCGGCCAGGGCGAAGACAGCAACGCCGAGGAAGCCGCCACCCTGTTCGGCATCCTCGAGGACATGGGCAAGGAAGTGTACGTGGCCACCTACGACGACCTCGGCGCCAACGCCTGTCGCATCCTGGTGCCGGGCTACTCGGAGATCTACCCGGTGGAGGACCTGATCTGGGACAACACCAACAAGGCGCTGCTGTTCCGTGCGGACATCCTCAACCTGCACAGCCTGCCCGACCGTGGCCTGAAGTCCCTGCTGAAGAACCTCAACAACACCGAGGTCGACGACTACACCGACATCACCACGCTGATCGGCGTCGAGTTCGACGACAACACCGTCTGGGGCCAGCTGACCATCCTCGAGCTGAAGCTGCTGATCCACCTGGCGCTGAAGAAGTTCGAAGACGCCAAGGAGCTGGTGGAAGCCTTCCTGCAATACAACGACAACACCGTCGAGCGCGGGCTGTTCTACCAGGCCCTGAACGCGGCGCTGGAAGTGACCCTGGACGACGACCTGGAGATGGACGACTACGAAGCCAACTTCCGCCGCATGTTCGGCAACCCGCGCATGGACGCGGTGCTGGGCTCGCTGGATGGCAGCGTGCGCTTCTACGGCCTGACGCCCACCAGCATGAAGCTGGAAGGCCTCGACCGGCACCAACGCCTGGTGGAGAGCTACAAGAAGCTCCACGCCGCGCGGGCCAGGGCAGCAGCCAAGTAACCCGCCCCGCCAGCGGCCCTCGCCCCTTCTCGGGCGGGGGCCGTATCTACCCGCCCCCTCCTCCCGTCACCAGGTCCGCTCCCGGTACGCGTCCTGGGATTTCTGCAAGCGGCGCTTCACGGCGGTGGCCTGGTTCCTGCGACCGATCACCCGCCGCTGCCACAACCGCTCCTGCCCCAGGGCAGCCGATTCCGAGGTGCTCCAGGCGCCGATCAGCAGGTGCTTGGCGGCGGCCAGTGCATCCGGCGATTGCTGGGCGAATTCCAGGCAAAGCGCGCGGGCCTGCGCCAGCGGGTCGTCGGCCAGGTGGGTGACCAGGCCCAGCTGGTGGGCCTGCGTGGCGTCGATGATGCGCCCGGAGAACGTCAGCTCCATCGCCACGTCCTTGGGCAGCAGCTCACGCAACAGCACGGTGCCGCCCATGTCCGGAACCAGGCCCCATTGGGATTCCATGATGGACAGCTGGGCGGTGGGCGCGGCGACGCGGATGTCGGCGCCCAGGGCGATCTGCAGGCCGGCGCCGAAGCAGTTGCCGTGGATGGCGGCGATGACTGGGACGCTCAGCGAGCGCCACACCAGCGAGACCTTCTGGTATCGGTTCATGCTGGGCTTCCACAGCGGCAGGAGGGCCATGATCTTCTTCAGCGGGCTGCCGGTGACGATGTCCTTGAGGTCCATGCCGGAGCAGAAGGACGGGCCGTTGCCGGCCAGGATCACCGCGCGCACGGCCCGGTCGCGCTTGAGGAATTCGCCGCAGGCGATCAGTTCCAGCAACAGCTGGGCACTGATCGAGTTGTGCTTGTCGGGGCGGTTCAGGCGCACGGTGGCGATGGCGCCGTCATAGCTCAGGTCTACATGGTTCCACACGGGCTGGGTCACGCCGGCAGGTCCTCGTTTTGTTGGAAGGGTGGGTAGGCGTTGCGCCGCTCATGGTAAGCGCGCTCCGGCGGTTTGGGTGCGGGGGGCATGGCAAAAAAAGGGCCGGCCGGAAACCGGCCAACCCAAAGGCCGGTGTGACGTGGAGGCCCGTAGGATGGGTAGAGCTCTGCGAAACCCATGCTCTGCAACTGCACGGAATTGACCTGGCGTGGATAACGCTCTTCTCATCCACCTGCGGAGCGTCCGGCGAGCCCGAAAGGTGGACCGATAAAGCGTGGTCCACCCTACACATGGACCCGCTCCGTGCTGGCTGTTGCGGTACGTCGTAGGGCGGGTGAAACCCGCGAATCCCCAGCGCCGAATCTGTCGGGTTGCACCCGACCTACAGGCGGCTAGTCGTAGATGCCCACCCCGCGTGTTGGTCCGTGATTGGCCGGCGGCAAGGCTTCGCAAATAGCGGCGATGCACTGGGCACGAACACGTCCTGCCGGGCCCGTCCTGGGCAACCCGATACGCCTCCCGGTTATTACCGGGGATTCAGCCAATCGATACCGCGACAGGAACGCCAAACGGCCTGAAAACGACGCTTGACCTTAAAGTTGAGTTGAACGTTAGGGTTTCCGCACCCCATCTCCCGGGCTCATTTCCGGGGGCAGATACGCCGGGGTTCCAGGGGCATGGACCCCATCACGACGCGGAGAACAGACAGACATGAGATCCACCAGGGTTGCAGCAGCGGCAGGTATTTTCCTCAGCACCATCGCGATGACCTCATGGGCAACCGAGGTGCCGGCCACGCATCCGGTCGGGACCGCCAGCACCGTGATCGCCGGCCACACGGTGCCGCTACTGGCGGGCGGCCTGTATGACCGATTCCACTCCAACCCGCCGCTTTCCGTCATCGCCTCCGAGGCGCCGGATGTGGACCTGAGCTGGTTCAAGACCCTGCAGAAAACCAGGGTCGACATCGGCTTCGAGTCCTACTCACCGAACTTCTATTACAAGAACAGCAAGGTGACGGCGGTGTTCACCGCCGACCTGGCCACGCTCAAGTCGCTGATGCCTGCCAAGGTGCTGGAGCAGGTGCAGCCGCTGCAGGTGTGGCCCGGCCGCGGCCTGGTGGCGCTGACCGCCTACACCTATGAATACTGCGACAACGACAGCTACAACGAGGTCTCGCTGTCCATCGTCACCAACCGGCCCGGCAACGCCAACCTGGGCCCGGTCTCCCTGGTCGGCCAGTCGATGTCGAAGGACTTCTGGGGCTACGTGCTCAAGCTGCCGGTGGACACCGAGCTCGCCAGGGTGCGCGGCGTGGTGGGCTACAACCTGCCCAAGTGGCTGACCGGCATCCACCTCAAGGACAACGACAAGACGGTGGTCTACGAGATCATCGACAGCCAGACGGGCAAGGTCGACGTCACCCTGGAAACGGACAAGCTGGGCGACCTCTCCAGCGAGGCCGAACTGGTCACCAACAGCTTCACCAACACCGGGCACGACGGCGAACTGACCTACGGCTACGCGGTTTCCCGCCAGTTGAGCCACGCCTCCAGCAGCGACGAGAGCACAGTGAAGCTGGTGCTCGGCGACGGCAGCCTGTCGACCTACATCAAGGCCCTGGACCTGGGCACGATGATGAAATACGAGTACGTGCCGAGCTTCCAGAGCGCGCTCTACGCCCCCGCCCCGCTGCAGTCGATGCTGAACGACTGACCCACGGCAGCGGCACGCGAGTCCAGGGCCAGGCCTGTCTCGCTACTGCGGCGCACCGATCACGACCGGGACTTCCTGGAAGGCGTTCACGCGCCAGAACTTCACCTGGATGGTCGAGCCAATGGGCTGCTTGAGGACGATGACGAAGAACTCCGAAGCGTCTGCGACGGGCGTGCCGTTGACCGACACCAGGGTGTCACCACGCAGCAGCCCGGCCGCTGCCGATGGGCTGCCGGGCAGGGTTCCCTCAACCCAGACCCCGGTGCTTGGAAGCCTCAGGCGTGGCGCCTTGACGGGGTCGATGGTGGATATCCTCGCCCCGATCCGGCCCCCCACCCAGGAAGCCGGTGCGCAACGCTTTTCCGCCAGGGTCTGGGTGACGACGGTTTGTGCCTTCTGCACCCATTGCCTGATTTCGGGGTCTTCGCTGGCGAACCCCGGAGAGGTTTCGATCAACCGCGCATGCAGGTAATCGCAGGAGCGGTTGCGGTAGCGCTCCGGTGTTTCCATGGCGATGTACTCTGCAATCGTCGTGCTCAACGCCCCGCTGCTGGCGGGCGTTACGGCAGGAGCAGGCGCCGGAGAGACGGGGGTGGACGAGGCCGCAGCGACCGCCGCCGGTGCGGCGGCGGCCTTGCCTGCATCCGGCTTCGCCTGGGCAGTGCTTCCTGCCAGGGGCGCTGGCACTGTGCAGCCTTTTTCGGCGATCACCTGCTCACGCGTTTCGATGAACATCTGCCCGTTTTCAGCGTCCTTCTGATGCAGCGCCTTGACCTCCGGCCATAGATTCGTGAGCTGCGTGCAGGATTGGGTGCGAAAGTCGGCGATCACCGACTCGCGGACGGAGCGCTCGAACTCGGCCTGGTATTCAGCCTCGCTGGGGCCGGCCGCATCGGCGGCACTCATCGCCAAGGTTATCGGGTCCAGCATGCAACCGCTCAGTGTTCCAGCGACGACGAAAAGTAACGGCAATGCCTGTCTCATGAGGTGACCAGTCCCTGTTTTATTTGCAGGCATACTGCCACCATTGAATAGGCAATGGCTAACGCACGTCACACGGATGGCTACAGCGTCTCAGCGACAGCCGGAAGCGTCAGGGAAGGCGGCCCCTCCGCTCCCGGTTACATCCGTTCAGAAGCGCTCATCCCCGATCGCCGGCAACGTCAGCTCGCGCACGAACGAAGCGGCGGAGAGCCGCAGCAGCGCACCCACCATCGTCACCACGTCATGCACCGGCACCAACTGCCCCTCCCCGCGCGCGGCGGCTGCCGCCAGCGGCGTGGACAGCAGGTCGTCGGTATTCAGGTAGCCCGGGTGCAGCACGGTCACCGCCAGGCGCTGACCGCGGAAGCCTTCGCGCAACGCATCGGCCATGCCATTGAGGGCGAACTTGGAGGCGCCGAACGCCACTTCCGGGCGCCCGCTCTGGCGCAGGGCCGAGGTGGAGCCAATCAGGATCAGCTGCGGCCCGGCGGACGCCAGCAACCGGGGCACCAGCCGCTTGAGCAGCAACAGCGTGGCGGTGATGTTCACCTCCACCAGCCGGCTGATGGACTCATCGCTGTCGCCGAGGAAGTCGTAGTGCTCGCTGAAGGCGTGCTCTTCCCAGATGCCGACATTGCACACCAGCACATCGAGCGCGGCGGGCGCCCCGGCCTCGATCTGCGCCACGGCCACCGAGGGGCGGGCCAGGTCCGCCTCGATCCAGCCGAGCTCGACGCCCGGAGCCAGCGGCAGGTGCTCCGGCCGCCTGCGCGAGACACCTATCACCTCGTCACCCGGCTTGCCGAGCCCTTCCACCAGCGCCCGGCCCAGCCCCCTGCTCGCCCCTACGATCATCATCTTCATGCCATTGCTCCTTGTCCGTTCCTTGCCTGCTAGGCCCAACGCAGGTTGAGCACGACGAAATCCAGCAACACCCAGATGACCAGCACCAGGTGGGTCAGCTGCAGCCCTTCCTGGCGTATCCAGTAACCGAACCAGAGCCCGCCCAGCAGCATGGCGAACAGAAAGCCCAGGGCAGCGCTCAGGGCCAGGTTCAGCCAGGGCCGGGCGGCCTCCAGCCCGGTGCCGAGCAGCAGTTGGTAGCAACCGGCCCAGGCCGCGAGCACGGCAGCCGCCTGCAACACCACGATGACCAGCAGCGCCAGGCGATGCATGAAGGGGGAATCCAAGCCACGCCGCAGCAGCGGGATGTCGATGACCGGCGGCTGTCGCAGGGGCGCCATGGACATGGTCGCGCCGATGGCCCCGACCGAACTGGCGAAGGCGTGCAGGTTGTTGATCAGCGCAACGCTCAGCCACAGGCTGAAGCCGAGAAAGCAGGTGCCCTGGAAAATCATCAGTGAGGTCTGGGTATCCATTCCTGGTCCTTGTGCGTGGGTTCGCAAGCGCCTGAAGCGAACCCGGGCGGGCAGCGACAGGCGAGCCGAGCGGCACTCTAAAACCTCAACCTAACTTGAGGTCAACAAGCGCAGCACAAGAGCAATGGCCAGCCCCTGGGAAGGGGCAAGGGGGCGGTCACCTAGGGCGCGGAGGCGTCGGCGGGCAGCAACCGGGCGATGTCCTCGCTGAAGGTTTTCCACTCCGCTTCCGAGATTTCCATGATGCCGAAGGAGCGCAGGAAGAAGGCCCCGGTGGCCGCGAGAAAGGCCAGCCGCACACGCTTGCCGCGCTCGCTTTCGAACGCTCCGCCCAGCAGCAGGGAGCGGTACCAGTCGTTGGCCTGGGCGCGCAGACTGTCCTGGCTGAACATCGCCGTAAGGATCGCCGCCGCCCGCTTGCTCAGCTCTTCGTCCGGGATGGCGATGATGTGGATCTGCGCGGTCAGCAACTCCAGCACCCCCGCATCCGGTGCCAGCCGGGCCATCACCGACGCCTCGTAGTCGGCCTTCCAGCGGTTGACCATGGCCTCGACCAGGCCGTCCTTGGTACCGAAGCAGGACTGCACGCCGCCCTTGCTTATGCCGGCGGCCTTGGCCACCTCACCAATGCTCAATGCAGAAATGCCTTGGTCCATCACCACCGATATGGCGGCATCCAGCACCAGGTTCCTGTCGATCACAGGGCGTTTACTCATCAGGCTTTCTCGAATTAGAATACGATCGTATTTTATTTTCCACCCCCTCACAGGGGCTCACAGTGAGGTCCATCCCGCTTATGGCACGTGCCTCGCCCGTTACAGGACCAGGCTCCGACGCGCGCCCGAATGCACCTCTGCCCATCGACCGGAACCGCTGGCGAATTCCCTCGGGAACCCCACACCCGCGCACCCCGGTTTATTCAAGGCATACAACGGTAATTTTACCGCCAATCCGCGAGGGCTCATGGCTTTTGATCGTACTAGGGGCGCGGGTATCGGCTTTGCCAACCGCGTCTACAAACCACGAGCCCTGGGCTGCGCGCTCAGCTTTATTTTCGTCGCCACCACCACCTACCCCGGGCCCTCGCCGCTCTGGGTGCTGATGCTGCTCAATGCCTTCATCTGGCCCTGCCTGGCGTACCAGCTGGCAGTGCGAGCCCGCGTGCCCTACCGCACCGAGCTGCGCAATCTTCTGCTCGATTGCGTCTTCGCCGGCGGCTGGGTCGCCGCGATGCAGTTCAGCGTGCTGCCATCCTTGCTGCTCCTGTCGATGGTCGCCATGAACAGCGTCAGCGCCAAGGGCATCCGTTTCATGCTCTATGGCCTGGTCGCCAACCTGCTGGGGATGGCCCTGGCCGGGGCCGCCCTCGGCTTCGAAGTGGCGCTGGAAACCCCGCCGGCCGTGGTCTGGGCCTGCCTGCCGATGCTGGTGATCTACCCCTTCGTGGTCGGCTGGACGAGCTACAGCCTGACGCAGCGGCTGGTCAGGCAGCAGAAGGCGCTGTCCATCGTCAGCGGCTTCGACGAGCGCATGCTCACCTCCCACAACCGCTGGATGTACCAGTTGGCGCGGGTCTTCCTGCGCTGCCGCTGCGGTTCCGGCCAGGCCACCGTGGCGCATATCCGCATCGATGAATTCCCCTTGCTGCGCGAGCGCCACGGTGCGCTGGTGGCGGACGCACTGAGCGTTCGGCTCGGGCACCTGATCAAGGCCGGGATACGCAGCACCGACCTGCTGTGCATGAAGCGCCGGGGGGAATTCCTAGTGCTTCTGTTGCAGGCCAGGCGGCTCGGCGCGCAATCCCTCACCGACCGCATCGAAGACGGTTTCGCCCACTGTTTCGCCGGCGGCACCGGGCTGCCGGAGGCGCGCATCCGTGTTGGCCTCGCCGAGTTCAGCAACAGCCTGGCCAGCGAGAACGAATGGCTGCGCCTGGCGGAACAGCGCTCGGGCCAGCCCCGGCCCCAGGCACTACGCCCCTTGGAAGAAGCCCCGCGAGCCACCCCGGCCGCCGGCCCCCTGCCCGTTCCCTAGCTGCGCCCCACTGCCACACGCAGCGACACCTGATCGCTGATCACCGATTCCGGCCACCCGCTGGCGCTCGCCTGCACCCGGCTTTCAGCCTTTTCAGCCACCACCAACTGTCGTTTGAAGGAGTATTCAGTTGAGAAACCTTGCCATCGGAAAACGCGCGGGACTTATCTTTTCACTGCTGGCCCTGCTGGTCCTGGCCATGGGCGGCAGCAACCTGTACCAAACCAACAGGATGGACAACGCGTCGATCGAGGTCCGTGGCACCTGGCTGCCCGGGATCATCGCACTGAGCGAAATAGGCACCGCCATCGGTAATGGGCGAGCACTGACGCTGCGCGGCATCATCGTCGACGAGCGGGCCGAGCAGCTCCGCGCCGTGTCCACCATCCGAGGCATCCAGGCCGCACTGCCTGGGCAGTTCGCCGCCTATGAAAGCACCATCGCCCAGGCGCAGGATCGCGAACTCTTCAAGCGCTTCATCCACACCTACGAAACCTACCGAGGGCTGCAGGAGCAGATACTCGACGCCATCGATGACGACCATCTGGAAGAGGCCGACCGCCTGGTCAATGGCCCCCTGGTGGATTACGCCAACGCGATGATGAGTGCGCTGGGCGAGCTGATCCGCTTCAACTCCACCGGGGCATCCGAAGCGGCCAAGCGCAGCGACGAAGCATCGGACGACGCCTTCTTCTTCGCCCTGGTCGCCCTGGTAGTGATCCTCGGCGTCACCGTAACCGTCGCCCTGGTGCTGACCCGCAGCATCGTCACTCCGCTGGGCGAGGCGGTGGTCATCGCCGAACGCGTGGCCAGCGGCGACCTGACCCGCGACATCACGGTCATCGGCAAGGACGAGCCGGCCATGCTGCTCGCCGCCCTGCGCACCATGCAGGGCAACCTGCGGGCCACCATCCAGCAGATCGGCAGCTCGTCCGACCAGTTGGCCTCCGCCTCCGAAGAACTGCACGCAGTGACCGAAGACGCCAACCGTGGCCTGCACCAGCAGAACGCCGAGATCGAGCAGGCCGCCACCGCCGTCAACCAGATGACCGCCGCCGTGGAAGAAGTGGCGCGCAACGCCGTGAGCACGGCCGCCGCCTCGAAGGAAAGCGACGAAGCCGGCCGCCAGGGCTTCATCCAGGTCAACGACGCCATCACCTCGATCCGCACCCTGGCCGGCCAGGTCACCCAGGCCTCCGTCCGCGCCTCGGAGCTGGCCAGCCAGACCCGCGACATCAGCACGGTGCTCGACGTGATCCGTGGCATCGCCGCGCAAACCAACCTCCTGGCGCTCAATGCCGCCATCGAGGCCGCGCGTGCCGGTGAGGCCGGCCGTGGCTTCGCCGTGGTCGCCGACGAGGTGCGTTCCCTGGCGCAGCGCACGCAAAGCTCCACCGAGGAGATCGAAGAAATGATCGACAACATCCAGACCGGCACCCAGGGCACCGTGGACGCCCTCCTCGCCGGTGCCGGGCAGGCCGAGCAGACGCTCAAGTCGGCCGCCAACGCCGGCATGGCACTGGAGCGCATCACCGCCTCGATCACCCACATCAACGAGCGCAACCTGATCATCGCCAGCGCCTCGGAACAGCAGGCCCAGGTGGCCCGCGAGGTGGACCGCAACCTCACCAACATCCGCGACCTGTCCCTGCAGACCGCCGCCGGCGCCAACCAGACCAGCGCCTCCAGCCAGGAACTGTCGCGCCTGGCCATCGAGCTCAGCGGCATGGTCACCCGCTTCCGCGTCTGATGCCGGCCCGCGCCTGCCGCCATCGCGGCAGGCGCGCTCTGCGCACCACATCCATGCACGCTTGCACCAATCGTTAGCATCCAGGCTGCATCCAGTGCTTACCCGAATCCACCCGCGCCAGGCCCTACAAGGGTTACAGGACCTTGGCCCGGCGGTTGCAATCCTGCACTCCAACTTGGATACAAGATGGAGCACCTCATGCAATCCGCGACTCCGCACAGCGTCGGCTGGACCCTCGGCCAATGGCAGGCCGCCTACCGCGACGCCACCCTCAGCCCCGCCATCCTCTTCGAGCTGCTGCAGCAATTGCAGGACGAAGACCCGGCCTGGATCGTCCTCGCCACCCCGGTGCAGTTGAGCGAACGCCTCACCGCCCTCGCCAAGCAGTTGGCTGCCGTCGACGGTGATCTCTCCCGGCTGCCGCTCTACGGCGTGCCCTTCGCCATCAAGGACAACATCGACGCCGCCGGCTGGCCCACCAGCGCCGCCTGCCCGGCGTTCGCCTACCCGGCCAGCGCGGACGCCACCGTGGTCGCTCGCCTGCAGGCCGCCGGTGCGGTGCTGATCGGCAAGACCAACCTCGACCAGTTCGCCACCGGTCTGGTGGGCACCCGCTCGCCCTTCGGCGCGGTGCCCAACAGCTTCGATGCCGCCTACGTCAGCGGCGGCTCCAGCTCCGGCTCCGCCTCGGTGGTGGCGCGCGGCCTGGTGCCCTTCTCACTCGGCACCGACACCGCCGGCTCCGGCCGCGTGCCGGCGGGCTTCAACAACATCGTCGGGCTCAAGCCCAGCCGTGGCTGGCTATCCAACAAGGGCCTGGTGCCCGCCTGCCGCACCCTGGACTGCATCTCGGTGTTCGCCCTGACGGTGGAGGACGCCGAGCGCGTCGCCGACATCGCCGGGGGCTACGACGCCGCCGACGCCTACTCCCGCGCCAACCCCGGCAGCGCCCCGGTGGCGATCGGCGCCAGGCCACGCCTGGCGATCCCGGACAGCCTCGAATTCCACGGCGACAGCCGCAACCAGGCGGTCTTCCAGCAGGCCCTGGAGCGCCTGCGCGAGCTCGGCGCCGAGCTGGTGCCCATCGACTTCACGCCTTTCCGCCAACTGGCCGAACAGCTCTACCAGGGCTCCTGGGTGGCCGAGCGCACCGTGGCCATGGCCGGCATGCTGGAAAACGCCGCCGAGGCAATCGACCCCGTGGTGCGCGGCATCGTCGAGAAGGGCTTCGGCTACAGCGCCTGCGACGCCTACCGCGCCGAGTACCTGCGGGCCGAGCTGAGCCGGGCCATCAACCTCGCCCTGGCCGGCTTCGACGCCCTGGTGGTGCCCACCTCCCCCACCCTGCGCACCCTGGAAGAAATGGCCGCCGAGCCCGTGCTGTTCAACTCGCAGTTCGGCACCTACACCAACTTCACCAACCTCGCCGACCTCAGCGCCCTGGCCCTGCCCGCCGGCCTGCGCGACGACGGCCTGCCCGCCGGCATCACCCTGCTCGCCCCGGCCTGGCACGACTACGCCCTGGCCTCCCTGGGCAAGCGCTGGCAAGCCGCCCTCGGCCTGCCCCTGGGTGCCACCGGTCGCCCCTTGCCGCCCGCCGCCACGCCCGTGCAGGCCCCTGGCAGCGTGCGGGTCGCCGTGGTTGGCGCGCACCTCACCGGCATGCCGCTGAACTTCCAGCTGGTCACCCGCAACGCGGTGCTGGTGGAGCAGACCCTCACCGCCCCCACCTACCGCCTCTACGCGCTGCCCGGTTCGGTGCCGCCCAAGCCGGGGCTGGCCAGGGCCGCCGAAGGCGCATCGATCATCGTCGAGCTGTGGGACATCCCCCTCGCCCGCTTCGGCGAGTTCGTGGCGGAGATTCCGCCGCCCCTGGGCATCGGCAACCTGCAGCTGGAGGACGGTCGCTGGGTCAAGGGCTTCATCTGCGAGCCCTGGGCCCTGCACAACGCCGAAGACATCACCGCCTTCGGTGGCTGGCGCGCCTTCATCGCCAGCCGCACGCCGGCCTGAGCCGCCACCATGCAACTCGCCACCACCGCCACCCGGGCCGCCAAGGAGCGGCCCGACAACCTGGTCGAGCGCATCTACCAGGTGTTGAAGGACGACATCTTCGAGTTCCGCCTGCTGCCCGGTGATCGCTTCAGCGAAGGCGACATCGCCGCGCGCACGGCGGTCAGCCGCACCCCGGTGCGGCAGGCCCTGCACCGGCTGGAACGCGAGGGCTACCTGGAGGTGCACTTCCGCAGCGGCTGGCAGGTCCGGCCCTTCGACTTCGAGCGCTTCGAGGAGCTCTACGACCTGCGCATCGTGCTGGAGCTGGCGGCGGTCAGGCGCCTGTGCGAGATGGGCGCCGAGCTGCCGCAGCGCCTGGACGCGCTGACCCGCACCTGGCAGGTGGACGCGCACCAGCGGCTAACGGATGGGCGCGCGGTATCGGAGCTGGACGAGGCCTTCCACTGCGCCCTGGTAGCGGCTGCCGGCAACCGCGAAATGGCCCGCACGCACCGCGAGATCACCGAGAAGATCCGCATCATCCGGCGCCTGGATTTCACCCAGCAGCCACGCATCGCCGCCACCTACGACGAGCACGGGCGCATCCTCGAGGCCATCCTGCAACGGCACGCCGAGCCGGCCTGCCAGTTGCTGCGCGAGCACATCGAAGTGAGCAAGGCGGAGGTGCGCAAGATCACCCTGCACAGGCTCCACTGCGCCCGGCAGCGGACTGGCGACAGCGTCGGAGCGGATTGAGCGTAGGGTGTGCTGCGCGCACCTGGAATTCACTGGAAGCACCGTGCGGAGGTGCGCACGGCACACCCTACGGCACGCGCACATCCTGCCGAGCCCTCAGCGGGCCCATGACCAGGCTCAGATGAAAGGCGCAGAGCAACCTGGCTGGGCCGGCGCCACGCACTCCATGGGGAACAACAACTGCGGCAGCAGGTAACCGGCCTCCGATTCCGCCCAGCGCTGCACACCTGAAGCGGCGTGGGTGGCTGGGTCCGGGGCGTCGCTCCACTGCAGGAGCGCGACGGGGCGGGCATTGGCTTGCGGTTTGTCGAACATGTCATCACCTCGTCAGAGATCGAGCACAAGGGGCTGCGGGCCATCCTCGCCCTCGGCCGGTACGGCGCAGCAGATCAGCACCATGTCCGCCTCCGGCAGCTCCGCCGGCGGGTTGGGGTAATGCACCTGGCCACTGACCCGGCGCGTCTTGCAGGTGCCGCAGGAACCGCCCCGGCAACTGAACTCGGGGGTCAGGCCACGGCTCTCGGCCAGTTCCAGCAGGCTGCCGCTCTCGGGCATCCAGCGCGCTTCCTTGGCCGAGGCGGTGAAGTACACCGGCACCGCCGTGGTCGCTGCCGGCGGCTGGGACGGCACCGCGGCCTGGGCCTCGCTGTGCCGCTGCAGGGCCGAGGGGCCGAAGGCTTCGGCATGGATGCGGCCGTCGGCGACATTCAGCCCGCGCAAACCGTCGTAGATGGCCTGGATGAACCCACCCGGGCCACACAGGTAGAAGTCGTAGTCATCGAAGGACAGGGCGGCCTGGATCTGCGCCAGGCCCAGCCCGCTCAGCTCGAAATCGCGCCCCGGCTGTGCTTCGGCCTCGGGGGCACTCAGGGCGCGGGTCAGCTTCAGCAAGCCATTTCCGCGCTGCACCAGGGCCTGCAACTCGGCCTGGAACGGCAGGTCGTGCAGC
Organism: Aquipseudomonas alcaligenes MRY13-0052; assembly: GCA_000474255.1. GTDB lineage: Bacteria > Pseudomonadota > Gammaproteobacteria > Pseudomonadales > Pseudomonadaceae > Metapseudomonas > Metapseudomonas solani. Next base: position 77,244 of record BATO01000009.1, on the reverse strand, counting down.
GTCCGGGCGCCCTGGAACAGGTGGATACGCCGACCCTGCGCCTGCCGCTCATTGAGCGCCACCAGCTCACGAGCCATGGAAACCATCGGGGTGATGCCCACCCCCGCACCGATCAGCACCACCGGGCGCTGGCTGTCGGTCTTCAGGGTGAAGCTGCCCAGGGGCGGGCGCGCCTCCAGCACATCACCGACCTGCACCTGTTCGTGCAGGTGCCGCGAGCCCTTGCCCTGCGCCTTGACGCTGATGCGCAGGTAACCGTCGCTCGGCGCGCTGGAGACGCTGTAGGTGCGCACCAGGGCCTCACCATCAGCGGTGAGCAGGCGCAGGGGAATGTGCTGGCCGGGGGTGAAGCTCACCTCGCCCTCGTCTTCCGGGGCCAGGACCAGGGAGCGGATATCGGCGCTCTCCTGCTGCTGGCTGAGCACCCGCCACTGCTGCCATTGGCGACGCCGCTCGCCTTCACGCAGGCGTTCTTCCGCTTCGGCCCAGGTGCCGGTCATCAGGCTGGTGGGGGCGTATTCGTCGAAGGCCCAGCGCAGCGACATCGCGCTGGGGCGGAACACCACCTGCTCGATATCCAGGGTCCAGATTCGTTCGGCCCCTTCGAAGGCGGCGATCAGCGGGCTGTCGAGAATCACCTCGGCACGGCCCTGCACCTGCAGCACATTGCCCTGCTCGAAATCGACGAACAGCAGGCCGGCGCGCGGGTTGCTGATCAGGTTGCCCAAGGTATTGAAATGCAGGTTGCCGGCGTAATCCGGGATGGTCAGGCGGTTGCCTTCCACCCGCACGAAGCCGGGGCGCCCGCCACGGTGGGAAACGTCCACGGCGCGACCGCCTTCCTCGTGGTCGACGTAGCTGGCGACGAAGAAGGTGTCGGCAGCGAGGATCATCGCGCGGGCGCGCTCGTCCAGCTCGCTGGCGTCCTGGCGGACCGTGCCACGGGGCTCGGGGGAACTGCTCCATTCACGCAGCTGGATGTACTGCGGGCAGTTGCCGAAGGAATGCTCGACCTGCACCTCCAGTTGCTGCGCCGAAGCCTGGCCGATCGAGCCATTGAGGCGGTTGCGCCGCCGCGTGTGCAGTTCGATGCCGAGCAGGCCGAGGGCGGCGCCGGCACCGAGGCCGGGGGTGGCCGGGTCCAGTGGGTCCAGCGGGCGCGCGGCCAGGTCGAACACCAGGCGTTTGGGGTCGGGCGAGGTGACGAAGCCTTCCGGGCCTTCGACCAGGGTGGCCCAGGGGCGGCCTTCGCCATCCACCGCACCGGCGATCAGGAAGGGCAACTGATGGAAAAAGGCGCGGTGCTGGTCGGGCATGTAGTCGCGGATGACCTTCTGCCCGTGGGCTTCCATCCGCTCGGCCACGCCGACCGTTTCCTGCAGCTGCTTTTCACCGGCATGCCAGGGCGAGGGGCGCTGGCTGAGAATCGGTTCCATGGTTTGCCCTCCTTGTGAAAAGGGCTGCCGGGTGAGCCGGCAGCCTCGGGTCGGCTCAGGCGGCCTGCAGGCCGGCGGCGGTGCGTTGCATGGGCACGAAGCCCGGCAGCGCTTCGATGCGGGCCAACCAGGCACGCACGTTCGGGTAGGCCTCCAGCGACACGTTGCCCTCCGGCGCATGGGCGATGTAACTGTAGTTGGCCACGTCGGCGATGGAGGGCTCGGTGCCGGTCAGGAACGCCGTCGAGCCCAGCTCGCCTTCCATCACCGTGAGCAGCACGTGGGCACGGTTGATCACTTCATCCGCGTTGAACGCCGCACCGAACACGGTGATCAGGCGCGCTGCGGCCGGGCCGTAGGCCACCTGGCCGGCGGCCACCGACAACCAGCGCTGCACCTGGGCGGCGCCGACGGCGTCTTCGGCCAGCCAGCGGCCTTCGCCGTAGCGCTTGGCCAGGTAGACGAGGATGGCGTTGGAGTCGTTGACCAGGGTGCCGGCGTCATCGATCACCGGCACCTGGCCGAAGGGGTTGATGGCCAGGAAGTCGGCCTGCTTGTGGGCGCCGTTGGCCAGGTCGACGAAAACCAGCTCGGTGGGCAGCTGCAGCAGCGAGAGCATCAGCTCCACACGGTGGGCGTGGCCGGACAGCGGGTGGCGGTACAGCTTGATTGCGGGACGGGACATGGCGGTGACTCCTTATGGGTTCGGGTGGTTCACCGTGAACCGCCCGGCTGGACGTTCACGACGATGGAGCCATGTTGAGCCCACGCACCGCCGAGCAGAATCACCATCAAAGGCAATCCACTCTTTCAGTTTCTGAAATAACGGGATGAGGCGGTCATGCCCGTGCAGCGGCCTTCTGTAGGGGCGAATTCATTCGCCCAGCAGCACCATCGTGGGAGCGAATTCATTCGCGATGGAATACCCGCCCATGCGCAGCCCTGTGCCGGCTGGGGGCCTTTCGCGGCTAAAGCCGCTCCCACAGAGGGGTACCTGCGGGGCTATGCATCGCTGTGTTGGGCCTCGCTGCGCTCGGCGCCAACCTACGGCACCGTGCCCTTGTAGGTCGGGTGCAACCCGGCTCAGCCCTCGAACGCGGGGTGCGCGCGCAGCCGTGGCACGGCGAAGTCGAGGAAGCTGCGCACCCGGGCGGCGGCGCGGCGTCCTTCGCGGTAGAAGAGTTGCACCGGTACGGGCTCGGCGGCGAAGGGTTCCAGCAGCCGTTGCAACTGGCCGTCCTGCAGCTCCTGGTGCACCTCGTGGCTCAGGCAGTGGACCAGGCCGAAGCCGGCGACGGCGGCGCGGATGGCCGCCTGGGGGGTGCTGCAGATCAAGCGGGGCACGACCTTCACCGCGCCGCCGGCGAAGCGCCAATCCCCTGCATGGCCGGTGGATGAGGTCGCGATGGTGCGGTGCTCCTGCAACGCCTCGGGGCTTTGCGGGCGCCCCCGGCGCGCCAGGTAGGCCGGGGCCGCGCACACCACCGGGCGCACCCGCCCCACCGGCACCGCGAAGCCGGAGGAATCCGGCAACTGGCCGACCACCAGGGCCACGTCCACGCCCTCCTCCAGCAACCTGGGCAGGGCCTCGCACGCCTGGATGTTCAGCGAGAGCTCGGGGAAGGCATTGAGGTAATCGAGCGCGATGGGGGTGAACACCTGGTGCGCCATGAGCAGCGGCATGGCCAGGGTCAGTTGCCCCACGGGTTGCGCGTGCAACCCGGCCACGGAACGCTCCGCCTCGCCGAGCTGTTCGAGGATGCGCTGGCAGCTTTCGGCGAAGCGCTCGCCGGCCGGGCTCGGGCTCACGCCACGGGGGCTGCGTACCAGCAGGGCCGAGCCGATGCGCGCCTCCAGCGCGACGACGGTGCGCATCACCGTAGCCTGGGACAGTTCCAGCGCCCGCGCCGCCGCCGCCAGGCTGCCCGCCTGGGCCACGGCCAGGAACACCTGCATCTCGCGGTGTTTACTCATCGCCCGGCCGCGCGCAGGGCGCTGTCGGCCCGCAGGCGCGTCACGCAATGGTCGATGAAGGTGCGCACCTTGGCCGACTCCCGGCGCCCGCCCTGCTGGATGATGTGCACCGGCAACGCCGCGGTCTCGAAGGCATCCAGCACGGTTTCCAGCTCACCCCGGGCCACGGCGCCCGCCACCTGGTAGGACAGCACCCGGGTATAGCCCCAGCCCAGGCGCGCGGCGTTGATCGCCGCCTGGTTGGAGCTGACCAGCAGGCGCGGCGTGGGCGTGAAGCCGAAGGAGCCATCGGGCCCCTCGAACTGCCAGTGGCGCAACAGCCCGCTGGCGGACGACATGACGATGGGCGCGTCCTGCAGCTCTTGCGGCCGGCGCGGCCGCCCCACCTTGTCGAGGTAGCCGGGTGCCGCGCACACCACCGGGCGTATCTGCCCCACCTGCAGCGCCCCGTGCTCGCCCTCGCGCAGGTGGCCGATGCGCACCGCCACATCCACGCCCTCCTCCACCATGTTCACCACGCGGTCCACCAACAGCGCGTTGATCTCCACTTCCGGGTAGGCGTCCAGGTACTCGGCGATCAGCGGGATGAGGTACAGCTCGCCGAACATCACCGGCGCCGTCACCGTCAGCCGCCCGCGCGGGCGCACATGGCTGCCGGCGGCCAGTTCCTCAGCCTCTTCCAGCTCCAGCAGGATGCGCCGGCAGTCCTCCACGTAGCGCCGCCCGGCCTCGGTCAGGCGCAGGCTGCGTGTGCTGCGGGCCAGCAGCAAGGTGCCCAGGCGCGCCTCCAGCGCCGCGATGGCGCGGGTCACGCCGGGTGGCGACATGCCCATCAGCTTGGCGCCGCCGGCGAAGCTCTCCGCCTCGGTCACCGCCAGCAGCACCTTCATTTCCTGGAACCTGTCCACCCTCACCGCCCGGCATCACGCCCCATTTTCGAGAGGGCCACAGCTTAGCGCCCGGCCCCGTCGAAGACGAGAAACAGTGCAACCCGAACCACGGCGCCGACCGGTGTGTAGGGTGGATGGCGCTCTTTTCATCCACCAAAGGATCTTGCAGCCAGCACCGCCACCCACCTCGTGGGAGCGGATTCATTCGCGATGGAATATCCGCCTACGCGCAGCCTTGTGCCGGCTGCGGGTCCTTCGCGGCTGAAGCCGCTCCCACAGGGAAAGCCCGCCGCGAGACCGGACATGGCTGTGTTGGGTGGATGGCGCTCTTTTCATCCACCAAAGGATCTTGCCGCCAGCACCGCCGCCCGCCTCGTGGGCGAATTCATTCGCGATGGAATACCCGCCCACGCGTAGCCCTGTGCCGGCTGCGGGTCTTTCGCGGCTGAAGCCGCTCCCACCGGGGGCGCTCGCAGCGAGGCCGAACCCCGCACCTGTCCAGGCTCCGGCGCCTGCTTTACCATGCCGCGCCGCACTTGCATCGAGGCCTTCCATGAGCACGCCCAGTTTCCGCACCGCCACCCTGTCCGATACCGACCGCTGCTACCAGATCGAGATTTCCGCCTATGAAGGCGACGAGGCCGCCACCCGCGAGAAGATCGAGACGCGCATCGCCCAGTACCCGGAAGGCTTCCTGATCCTGGAGCAGGACGGCGAGGTGGTGGGCTTCATCAACAGCGGTTGCGCCCAGGAGGTGGTGATGTCCGACGAGGCCTTCAAGGAGCTGGTCGGCCATGACGCCGCCGCGCCAAACGTGGTGATCATGTCGGTGGTGGTCGACCCGTCGCACCAGGGCAAGGGCTTCTCCACGCTGCTGATGCGCACCTTCGTGCAGCGCATGCGCGAGATGGGCAAGGCGACCATCCACCTGATGTGCAAGGAGCGCCACATCGAGCTGTACCGGCGCATGGGCTACGCCTATGTGCGGCCCTCCCCGTCCGACCACGGCGGCATGGCCTGGCACGAGATGGTCATGACCCTGTGATCGCAGTCGACAAGGCCTGCCCCGTGGTGCTGCGCCAGCGCGACAGGCTGGAGGTACTGGCCTTCCTCCACCCCCTGGCGGGCCGGCAGCTGGTCAAGGGCAGCGTCGAGCCCGGGGAAAGCAGCGCGGCGGCGGCCGTTCGCGAGCTGGCCGAAGAGGCCGGCATCCAGGGCGAGGCGATCCTCGACCTGGGCACCTGGCAAGCCACCCCCACCGGGCACACCTGGGCCTTCCACCTCTGCCGGGCGGCCGCAGACCTGGCGGATGCCTGGAGCCACCACACGGCCGACGATGGCGGCCATGTGTTCCGCTTCTTCTGGCACCCGCTGGACGTCGAGCCCACCGAGGAATGGCACCCGATCTTCCGCGACGCCCTGGCCGTCATCCGACAGCGGCTGGCGGAGACGGCCGCAAACCGCCCCCTGAGCCGCTCGGGCCTGTAGAATCACCGCCTTTTTCCTGTGGGTGAACGATGCGGATCAGCAGTGGGCGAAGCGCGACGGCGTGTGGACTGGCGGCCATCCTCCTGTGGAGCACCGCCTCCGGGCTGATCCGCAGCGTGAGCGGCTTCTTCGGTCCCATCGGCGGCGCGGCGCTGATCTACAGCCTCGGCGCCATCCTGCTCATCGCCCTGCTGGGCCGGCCGCGCCTGCGGTCCAGCTCGCGCTTCTACCTGGTGACCGGCACGGCGCTGTTCGTCACCTACGAGATCTGCCTGTCCCTGGCCCTGGGCTACGCCCTCGACAGCAACCAGGCCATCCAGCTCGGCGTGGTCAACTACCTGTGGCCGAGCCTCACGGTGCTGCTGGCCATCGTCATGAACCGTCAGCCGGCGCGCTGGCTGATCCTGCCCGGCACCGCCATCGCGCTGTTCGGCATCCTCTGGGTGGTGAGCACCGATGGGCTGTCGCTACCGAGCCTTATCGCCAACGTGCAATCCAACCCGCTGAGCTACAGCCTGGCGACGGCCTGCGCCATCACCTTCGCGCTCTACTGCAACGTCACCCGGCGCTATGCCCGGGGCGAGAACCACGTGGCGTTCTTCTTCATCCTCACGGCGGCCGTGCTCTGGCTGAAGTTCGCCTTCGCCGGCCAGGCACTGCCTGAGTTCACCCTGCGTGGCGGCGCCGAACTATTCGCCGCCGGCATCGCCATGGCCGGCGGCTACGCGTTGTGGAACATCGGCATCCTGCGCGGCAACCTCACCCTGCTGGCCACCGCCTCCTACTTCGCCCCGGTGCTCTCCTCGGCCTTCGCCGCGGCCTGGCTCGGCGCCAGCCTGACGCTGCAGTTCTGGCAGGGTGCGGTGCTGGTTACCGCCGGCTCACTGATCTGCTGGCACGCCACTCGGGAACGCAAAGACCAACGCTGATCGCGCTTCCGATAGCGAGCGGAGGGCTCTAAGATGGCCCTCCACACACGTCAAGGAAGCCGCCAATGAGCACCCGAGGGAACGACCGCCAGATCGACAACATCGAGTTCAACGTCACCGACATCGCCCGCAGCAAGGCCTTCTATGGCGCGGCCTTCGGCTGGACCTTCACCGACTACGGCCCCACCTACAGCGAGTTCACCGACGGCCGCCTCACTGGCGGCTTCACCACGGGTGAGCCGGTGCGCCCGGGTGGCCCGCTGGTGATCCTCTACGCCGACGACCTGGCACAGACCCAGAGCCGCCTGCAGGCCGCCGGTGCCACCATCAGCCGTGAAACCTTCGCCTTCCCCGGCGGGCGTCGCTTCCACTTCATCGACCCGGACGGCTACGAGCTGGCGGTGTGGACCGCCGAATGACGGCGCTGCGCATACGCCCGATAGAGGCCGGCGAATGGCCGGCCTACCGCGACCTGCGCCTGCAGGCCCTGCGCGACTCGCCGGAGGCCTTCGGCAGCACCTTCGCGGCGGAACACACGCGGTCGGACGACGCCTGGGCGAGCCGGATCGCCAACGCGATTGCTTCCAGCAATGACCGGGTGCTGTTCGCGCTCGATGAGGGTGCCGCCTGCGGGCTGCTCTGGTGCCGCCGCTCGGCCAGCGAGCCCGCCGTGGCCGACCTCTACCAGATGTGGGTCGACCCGGCGCGCCGTGGCCTCGGTGCCGGCCGCGCACTGCTGGCCGATGCCCTGGCCTGGGCGCAAGGCCTGGGCGTGCGCCGCGTGCGTCTCGGCGTCACCCTAGCCGAGAGCCCGGCCATGGGCCTGTACCGCGCCCAGGGCTTCCGCCCCATCGGCGAGCCGGAGCCGCTGCGCGAAGGCTCCGCGCTGCTGGCCCAGACCATGGAGCTGGAGCTGCCCGCCAGGGCGGGCTGAGGGCGCGCTACTTCGCCTTGAACTTCTGGTAGCTCTGGTTCATGTCCTTGGCCCAGCCGTCGATAACGCCCGTGACATCCGCCGGCTGCATCACCTGGGCGCTGTTCTCCAGCGGCGTACCGGTCCCTTTGCGCACCACCTGGGCGATCACCTTGTTGCTGCCGCCATCGAGGAACTGCGCCTCGGTGGCCAGTTCGGTCTCCTGGTCGCGGATGCCACTGGCGGTACTCACCGCCGCTGCCACCAGGGCCACCGGAATGACCTCATAGGGTTTGAGCCCTTCGGTCTTGCTGCTGACACCGGTGATGGCCGCGCGCACGACGATGACGCCCGGCCCCGGCTTGCTGGCCAGCGACAGGCTGTTGCTGATTTCGCGCTTGAGCGCCATGTCGTAGTAGCGGGTGATGCCGTCCAGGGTGCTCTGGGGGATTTTCTCGGTGGCCTGGGGGCGTGGGTAGAACTGGGTGGGCTCGACGTAGACGGCGGTGTAGCGGCCGATGTCCACCTTGGGGTCGATCCAGCGCATCACTTGCGCGCCGGAGGGAGTGGTCGCCTCCTGCAGGCTGCCGTAACTGGAGAGGAACCCGGAATACTCATCCGGCTGGGTAACCGTACTCGAGCAGCCGACCAGCGCGGTGGAAAGCGCCAGCGCCACGCCCAACGCCAATGCATGTTTCATCGAAGACTCCTTGTCCGAGCAAGTTTGGGAAGACTGGAAGCGTCGGCGACGCCCTCAAGTCATCGCCCCACGGGCACACCACCGAAGGTCTCGCACGGATGTGAGAAGTCGACCCCCGGCGCCTTGCCCCCCACCCGAGCGCGAACGTGATCGAAACGGTGGATGCCGGATTGACGCTAGCAGACTCCCGCCAACTGCCAAGGCGGATCGAGCGAAACGCCTCTCCGGCAACCCCGGCGGCCCCGGTCTTCTAACGCGAGGCCAGCGGCTCGAGGAAGCGCTCGCGCAACTGCGCGCGCAGGTCGTCGTCGATACCGAGCCCGTCCCTGAGGAACCCCTCCACCGTCCCGTAGTCCTCGCGCATCGCCTGCAGTGCCGCCTGCAGGTACCGGGGCCGGACCTCCAGCAGAGGCTGCAGGATGGCGGGATCGGTACGCCCGCCGGAGGCCTGCCGGACCCGCTCGCCGATGCGCCGGTTCCTGTCCTCCAGGTATGGGTTGGAGGCCAGGTAGTCCTCCATCACCGTGTATTCCGGCACGCCGAGCGCCAGCAGCAGGACGGCGGAGGCGAAGCCCGTGCGGTCCTTGCCGGCCGTGCAGTGATAGAGGACGGGCGTGCCCTGCTCGTCGAGCAGGCCATGGAGCCAGTTGCGGAAGACCTGCCGGTGCTCGCGGACGAAGCTCCTGTTGGCATCCACCAGCAAGTCATCCAGCCGAAGGTCGCCGATGTCCCCGCCGTTGATGCGCCGGCTCAGCTCGCGCACGTCGATATTGCCCGCACGCACCGGCATCTCCACCCGCAGCGCAGCCAGCTCCGGCGGCAGGCGATCGGGGGCGTCGTCGATCTCTTCGCGGCTGCGCAGGTCGACCAGGCGACGCAGTTGCAGGCGCTGCAGCTCGCGCTGGTCGACCTCGTCGAGCGCGTCGAGGGTGCCGGCGCGGTAGAGCAGGCCCCACTTCACCGTGCGCCCATCGGCCGTGCGATAGCCGCCCAGGTCCCGCAGGTTCGGGACGCTGGGCAAGGCGAAGAGGCGCTGCGCCTCCCGCTCGGCAGCGGGCAGGTCGCGGGCCAGCGGCAGGGTCGTGGCCTGGGCCAGGCCACAGAACAGCGCGAAGCTGAAAACCAGGCAGATCCGGGTCATTGCCATTGCTCCTCGGCGGGTCACTTGGCGCGCTTGCGCACGGTGGCGGGGGTGAAATCGCTGGCATCGTGGGCGAGCTCGGAAAGGCGTATCGGCGCGTGTTCGTTGGTCAGCCGATCCACCAGGTAGGCGCCGGAGATGAGGTCGTGGTAGACCTACGGCCCGGCCTGGTAGCTCTGGGTGTCGTAGGCGTAGAAGGTGGTCTGCAGGTTGGTGCGCCACAGGTAGTCGCGCGCGTCGTAGCTGTCGGCGAGCACGGCGCCCCAGGTGTCCTCGTCGAGGTAGAAGCGGCGCTTGGCGTAGATGTGCCGCTTGCCGGTCTTGAGCCGGGCCTCCAGCACCCACACCCGGTGCAGCTCGTAGCGCAAGGCGGCAGGGTTGGGATGGCCCAGGGTCTCGGTGAGGGCCGCCAGGCTCAAGGCCGGGTCGTTGATGCGGTAGTTGTGATAGGGGATGAACAGCTCCTTCTTGCCGAGCAGGGTCCACTCGTAACGATCCGACGCCCCGTTGAACATGCGGCTGTCGTCGTTGACCCGCAGGCTGCCGCTGGCGCCGCTGGAGGGGTTGTCGTAGCCGACGTTGGGCGCCCGCCTGACGCGCCGGCTGCCGGGGTCGTACTGCCAGCTTTGCTGCGCATTGGCGAGGGGATCGACGAAGCCGTGGCCGAAGGTGATCTTGCCCAGCTCGCGGGTCGGCTCCAGGGTCTTGTACATGAAGTGGCTGAGGATGGGAGCCTCGACCTCCACGCGGGGGTTATCGGGGTTGGTCCACACGTTGAACGTCTGGTGATGTTGCACCTGACGTGCCCGCTTGCCGTTGGCCAGGGTCACCACCAGCGTGTAGACCCCCTCCTCGCCGGGACCGCGCCCCTGGAGGGAGTGGTTGAGGATCAGCTCGTTGCCGCTGCGGGGTATCGGGAAAGGCGATCCGCCGAAGGCGCCGGTGACGCCATGGCCGTCCTCGGTCAGCTTTGCAGTACGGCCATTCTCACGGAGGTGGCGCTCGATGTTCTCGCTGGCACGGAAGTCGCGATGGCTCGGGTAGATGTCCATCCAGTAGCTCTGCGGATAACGCTTGAACAGCGCCACCTGGCCATCGCTCAAGCGCTCCTGGTACTGCCCGACGTTCTCGGCCGTGATGCGGAACAGGGGGCGCTCGGAGGCATAGGGATCGGGCTGGAGCGAGCCGCTGCCGGCGAAGTCGACATGCTCCGGCGCACCGCGCCAACGCCCGCTCCAGGCCGGGATGTTGCCGTCGGCATTGCCGGCTCGCTCCGCGCCCATGGGCGTGAGGTCCTGGTCGAGACGGGCGAGCTCGGCCTCGCTGAGAGCGGCCTCGGTCAAGGGGCTGAGGCCGATGGCGGCGGCGAGGAGAAGGTGACGCAAATCGGATTGGCGGGACATGGAAGGTCCTCCTGTCGTATGGGGTCGAAGGCGGTCAGAAGCTGTACTTGGCGCTGAAGGCGATGTGGTCGCGATCGGTCTGGGCGTTGTCGGCCGGGCTGCCGAGGTAGGCGTTGTAGCTCGCCTCCAGCGACAGGTTGCCGAGGTGCTCCCAGGTGGTACCGACGGACAGGCGGTTGCGACCCCGGCTGTAGCTGCCGAGGGAGGACTTGCCGTTCACGCCCTGGTTGAAGGAAACCGGAATGGACAGGTCCCAGCCGGGCAGGGCCTCGATGTAGCGCGCGCTGGCCCTCAGGGTGTAGCCCCATGCCGAGCGGTCGTTCCACAGCTCGTCGCTGGCGGCGCGCCCGGCCAGGTGCGCGCTGTCGTTGTCGAGCACGCGGTTGTAGCCGACCTCGCCGTTGAGGGTGAAGTTGTCGGCGAACGGCGTGTGGCCGAAGCCGTGGGTCACCGACAGCAGCGCCTGGCCGGTGCGGCCCCGCGCGGTGTGTCGGGCGCCGCCGATGTTCACCGCCAGCGGCAGGTGGTTCTGCACGCTGATCTCGCCATTGACGTTGGTGTCCACCACCACCGTCGCGAAGCTCGCGCCGTAGAGGTCGATGTCGTCGAAGTAGCGGGCACGGTAGGTGCCGCGCCTGCTCAGGTTGTCCACCACCGGCGTCTTGGCGTGGTAGCGCAGGCGGTAGACGCCGAACTCGGTGTTGTTCAAGCGCTCGGCGACGTAGCGCAGGGCCAGGCCGAACTGGCCGCTGTCGCCGGGCTCGTCGTCACGCAGGCGCTGCAACCGCCCGGTGGCGTTGCTGAAGCCGCCCTTGTCGATGAGGTCGGTGGTGGAGAAATAGTTGCCGACCGCGCTGAGTCGGGTCTTCTTCCACTCGTACTGGTAGTAGGCCTGCAGGTCGAGCGTTTCGGTGAGGCCGAAGGAGGCGAACAGCTGGCCCACCGGCAGGGTGCGCTCCTTGACCTCGACACCCGGCACATTGGACTTGGTGGCATCGAAGGGACTCATGGCCGAGGCGACCCCGTTGCCGTTGTAGACGCTTTCGCCCCAGTAGACCACCTGCCGCCCGAGCCGCAGGTTGAGCGGTCGTCCGTCGATGTGCCAGGTGCCGTAGAGGTAGCTGTCGAGCAGCTCGAAACCACCGCCATGGGCGTCGCGGGTCTGCGAGGAGAAGCGGTCGGGGCGCGAGCACTGCCCGGCGGCGAAGCAGTTGGAGGTGCCCGTGCGGTTGTCGTTGCCACGGTGGTAGACGTCGTCGTAGTAGGCGCTGCCACGGATGAACAGGCCGAAGTCCTTGCGGTAGCTGATGTCGGCGTCGCTGACGATGCCCAGGCGGTGGCTGATCAGGCTGCCGCGCTTGAAGGCGTTGTTGCCGTCGTTGCCGTTGGCGTTGTCGTTGCCGCCCAGGGCGTGGGCCGGCTTCTCCGTACGCCAGGCCAGCCCGTAGGAGATCACGTGGCTGGCCTGGATCTTCACCTCGTCACCGGGCTCCAAGAGCGCCGCAGGGGCAGTGGTGCTGGCCAGCAGCAGGCCGGCCAGGGCCGGAAGGGTGAAGCACGCTGTTGTTGTCATTGTTGGCCTCCAACCCGGTTGGCGAGATGCCGCCGAGCTCAGTCATGGGGGAGGCCACTATCGAAACGAGAGGCGGGGCCGGTCATAGTCCGTTGGGACTAGGCTCGCCATTCACGGTCCTTGGTGGGCGAGGCACCGGGCGCGGCCGAACGTCACGGCGCAGAGCGGCGCGAGGCGATCCGCGCGTGTCCCCGGGCCGGGCGAGCGAGGCACCGTCGTACGGAGGCCCGGGCCATTTCCACGGCAGGAAGCGCCCATCCGCGCGCCGCATCGGAGCCCGTCGAACGCCCGCTGCGCAACGTTTGCGTAAGGTTCGCAAACGCCCCGTAAAGCCTGCGTAACGACGCGAGACAGGGCCGCGGCTTACTGCTTAATTGAGGCGCACCACCTCTCAAGCGGGCCCGTGAAGATGTCTTCGGTTCAAGCCAGTCTCAGCAGCATCCCCCCCGACCCACTCCAGGCCGTCGGCCTCGCCGAGGGCCTCCTGCAGCGCCGCGACGGCGGCCAGGTATTGATCATCGTCGAGCGCCGGGAGGACTGGTCCTCCTACATCCCCAGCGAGGAGATGCTCACCGCGCGGGAGTACCTCGAACAGTCGCGCGGCGGCGAGCTGGACAAGAAGGTCCAGGTCATCAACCTGTGCCGCCACTACAAGTACCTGGGCCACGGCTACTACTGCTCGCTGCTGGCCGAGGCGCGCGGGCACAAGGTCATCCCCTCGGTGCGCACCATCAGCGAGCTGGCGCGCAAGTCGCTCTACGGCCTGGCCCTGGACGACCTGGAGAAGTCCCTGGAAGAGGCCCTCGCCCAGCACCCCTGGGCCAACACCGAAGGCTTCACCCTCAGCCTGTACTTCGGCCGCACCGACTTCGAGCCGCTGCAGGACATCGCCCGCCAGCTGTTCGAGGCCTTCCCCTGCCCCATCCTCCTGGTGGACGTACGCAAGGGCGACACCTGGCGCATCGCCGGCCTGCGCCCGGGTTCGCTGCACAAGCTGCGCGAGGCCCAGGAAGACCAGTTCGCCAGCGCCCTCGACGGCTTCAACCGCAAGGTCTGGCGCCTGCCGCGCTCGCGCCGGGTGGCGCGCTACGACCTGGCCATCCTGCACAACCCGGACGAGCCGCTGCCGCCCTCCAATGCCCGCGCCCTGGAGAACTTCGTGCGGGTCGGCAAGCGCCTGGGCATCGAAGTGGACCTGATCGAGAAGAAGGACTATTCGCGCCTGGCCGAGTACGACGCGCTGCTGATCCGCGAGACCACCAGCGTCGACGACCACACCTACCGCTTCGCCAAGAAGGCCGAGAGCGAGGGGCTGATCGTGATGGACGACCCGGCGTCGATCCTGCGCTGCACCAACAAGGTGTTCCTCACCGACCTGCTGCGCAGCCACGGCCTGAGCATGCCGGCCACCGAAATCCTCTACCGCGACAACCCCCAGGAGCTGGACAAGGTCGGCGAGCGCCTGGGCTTCCCCCTGGTGCTGAAGATCCCCGACGGCTGCTTCTCGCGCGGGGTGATCAAGGTGGAGAACCTGCAGCAGCTGCGCGAGGCCAGCGCCGGGCTGTTCGAGCACTCGGTGCTGCTCCTCGCCCAGGAATTTCTCTTCACCGAATACGACTGGCGCATCGGCATCCTCAACCGCCGGCCGATCTTCGCCTGCCAGTACTTCATGTCCAAGGGCCACTGGCAGATCGTCAACCACAAGGCCCAGGGCACCGAGGTGATCGGCGAATGCCGCACCCTGCCGGTGGAACAGGCGCCGAAGGCGGTGGTGGAGCTGGCTCTGAAGACCGCCAACCTGATCGGCGATGGGCTCTATGGCGTCGACCTCAAGGAAGTGGACGGCAGCGTCAAGGTCATCGAGGTGAACGACAACCCCAACCTCGACGCCGGCATCGAGGACGCCCACCTGCGCGATGAGCTCTATAGCCTGGTGCTGGAGGACTTCATCCGCCGCCTCGAACTCAAGCGCCGTGGCGGCGCCCACTGAAGGAGCACGGCCCATGCGCCAGAGCTACAGGCTGACCGACGGCACCCTGCGCCCCTGCACCGACGACGCGGCGCCGCTGCAGCTGTGCATCGCCCCCGAGGCCGAGGAGCTGGAGTGGCTGCGCAGCCGCTTCGGCCTCGACGCCCATGCCCTGGCCTCGGCCCTGGACCCGGACGAGGTGGCCCGCGTGGAATTCCGCGCCGGCTCGCTGTTCCTCATCTGGAAGCGCCCGGAGAACTACTCCGGCGGCGAGCGTTTCGCCTTCGAGGTGTCCTCCTTCGGCATGCTCCTGGACGAGCGCCAACTGGTGCTGATCTCCAACGCCGACTCGCTGCTCGGCGGCTTCGCCGGGCGCCATGACCTGCGCCAGCCGCTGGATGTGCTGCTGGCCATCCTGCTGGGCAACATCCACCACTACGAGGGCCACCTCAAGGTGATCAAGCTGGTCGCCCGCGAACTGCAGCAGCGCTTCAACCAGAGCCAGCACAACCGCCACCTGCTGCAGATGCTCGGCCTCAGCGAAAGCCTGGTGTATTACCTCAACGCCATCCACGGCAACGGAGCGGTGCTGGCCCGCCTGCGCAGCCAGGGCGAGCGCCTGGGCTTCCCCCCGGCAAGCCTGGAGCTGCTCGACGACCTGATCATCGAGAACGACCAGTGCATCAAGCAGGCGGAAATCTATTCCACGGTGCTGGCCGGCCTCATGGAGGCGCGCGGCAGCCTGCTGAACACCACCATGAACGAGATGCTGCGCAAGCTCACCCTGATCAACGTGGTGTTCCTGCCGCTCAACCTGATCGCCGGCATCGGCGGCATGTCCGAGTTCAGCATGATGACCGCCGCCATCCCCTGGTGGCTCTCCTACCCGCTGTTCGTCCTCGCCCTCGCCGTGCTGGCGGGCGTGATGCTGCTGGCCCTGCGCCGGCTGGTGGCCGCCCGCGCATCGCCCCCGGCCAGCTGACGCAACGCCCCCCACCCGCAACCGCCGCCGGGCATCCCGCCCGCTGGCATCACTCACCCCAAGGAAGCCCCATGGAACCCCTGCACATCGCCCTCAGCGTCCTCGTCGCCATCGTCGCCCTGAGCATCGCCATCAACTACGTCGACAGCCGCATGAAGCCCGGCGACCTGGCGCGACAGGCGCGCGACAAGGCGTCACGACGGACACCCCGCCGCTAAGCCCCTCGCGCCGGGCGCAACCGTGCCCGGCCCCCTGCCTGAGCCAGGAAGCGCCATGAATTTCAGCTTTCGCGATGCCCGCCCCGACGACCTCGACGCCCTGCTCCACCTGGAGAACCAGTGCTTCGAACTCGATCGCCTGTCGCCGCGCAGCTTCCAGTGGATGATCGCCCGCGCCCACGCCAGCCTGGCGGTGGCCGAGGCCGCCGGCCGGGTCATGGGCTACGCGCTGCTGCTGTTCCACCGCGGCACCTCGCTGGCGCGGCTCTACTCCATCGCCATCGCCCCGCAGGCCCGTGGCCACGGCCTGGGCAAGGCGCTGCTGGCGGAGGCCGAACGCCGCGCCCGCGACCACGACTGCGCCTACCTGCGCCTGGAGGTACGCCCGGACAACCCGGCCGCCATCGGCCTCTACGAGCAGGCCGGCTACCGCCGCTTCGCCTGTGTCGACGACTACTACGAGGACCACGCCCAGGCCCTGCGCTACGAGAAGCGCATCGTCCAGCGCCCGCTGGACGCCGCGCGGGCGGTGCCCTACTACCAGCAGAGCACCGAATTCACCTGCGGCCCGGCCTGCCTGATGATGGCCATGGCCGGCCTGCAGCCCGGCCGCCCCCTCTCGCGGCGCGAGGAAGTGCAGCTGTGGCGCGAGGCGACCACGGTGTTCATGACTTCCGGCCACGGCGGCTGCAGCCCCCAGGGGCTGGCCCTGGCCGCCTGGCGCCGGGGCTTTCGCGTGCGCCTGCAGGTCAGCGTCGAAGGCCCCTTGTTCCTCAGCGGCGTGCGCAGCGAAGGCAAGCGCGAGGTGATGCGCCTGGTGCACGAGGCCTTCTGCGACGAGCTGCGCGCCAGCGACGTGGAGCAGGTGCCTGCCAGCCGCCAGGACCTGCCGGCGCTGCTCGCCGAGGGCGGCCTGCCGCTGGTGCTGATCAGCAGCTACCAGCTGACCCGCACCAAGGCCCCGCACTGGGTGCTGGTCACCGGCTGCGACGAGGATTTCGTCTACCTCCACGACCCGGACATCGACCACAGCCGCCACCGCCAGGCGCTGGACTGCCAGCACATGCCGGTGAGCCACGCGCGCTTCCAGCGCATGCGCCTGTTCGGCGGCAGCAAGCTGCGTGCCTCGGTGGTGCTCTACAGCCCGGCTGGCAGCCCGCCTCGATGGACGAACGCCCATCCGCCGACTAGCGTTCAAGCACCTTCCCCATGCAGGGAGCCCACCCCATGAACAGACTCCGAATCGCGCTAGCCTCCGCCGCCCTGCTGGGCAGCGCTCTCACCCCGACCCTCGCCAGTGCCGATGTCGGCTTCGGCGTCGGCCTGAGCTATGTCTTCGGCAGCGGGGGTGGCCTGTCCGTGGGCGTCAAGGCCTTCTCCAACGACGAGGACAACGAAACCGTCGGTTCCCTGGGCCTGGACTACCTGGTGCAGGCGGGCGCCTTCCGCCCGAACATCGGCGTCGCCTACCAGGGCGAGGGCTACTTCAGCGGCGCGGATGTCGGCTACAACCTGGACAGCCAGTCGGTCGACTTCGGCCTCGGTGGCGGCTGGTCCAACAGCGACGACGACCACAAGACCCCGGCCCCCGCCCCGGCTCCTATCCCCATCTGATCGGCCACCGCCGCACCGACCCGAAACCCTGCCTGGCGCGGGGTTTTCTTTGGCTGCGGCGTCAATCCACCGCCAGGCGCATGGACAGCTCCACGTCCTCGGCGAAGGGCAGCGAGAGGTAGCCGCTGTTGGCCTCACGCACCCGCGCCAGGTACTCGGGGCAGTGGTCGGCGTTGTCGGCGATCACCAGCGCGCCGGGGCGCAGGCGGCTTTCCACCAGGGCGAGGATCTCCGGGTAGAGCGCCTTGGCACCGTCGAGCAACAGCAGGTCGATGGAGTCGGGCAGGTCCTGGGCCAGGGTGCGCAGCGCATCGCCCACGCGGAACTCCACCAGGTCCTCCAGACCGCCGGCGGCAAGGTTGCCCCGGGCCCGCGCCACCTTGGTGGGCTCGAACTCGCTGGTGATCAGGCGGCCACCGCCGTTGTCGCGCAGGGCCGCTGCCAAGTGCAGCGTGGAGATGCCGAAGGAGGTGCCGAACTCGACTATGGTGCGCGCGCCGCTGCTGCGCGCCAGCAGGTACAGCAGGCGCCCGGTCTCGCGGGAAACGGGCAGCGCGACATCCTTCAGGCGGCCGTAGAACTCGCGGTATTCGGTCTTGCTCCGCATCAGCCGCGCCACCTCGCCTTCGGGAAGGTCGGTCAGGGTGCTCGCCAGGGTCTGCCAGGCCGTGTCGGCCTCGGCGAACAGGCGGTCCAGCAGGGCGGCAAGGTGGGTATCGGTCAGGGTGTTCATGCAAGGTCTCCAGGAGTCATTGAGCGCATCGTTGGCGCCGGAATAGAATGCGATCAATCCGTCAGGTTTTACTATTCGCATTGCCAGGCCCCGCCATGACCGAACGCCAGAACCCGCGTATTTCCTCGCGCAAGCAACCCCAGCAGGCCCGCTCCAACGAGCTGGTGGCCACCATCCTCCAGGCCGCTATTCAGGTTCTGGCCAAGGAAGGCGCGCAGCGTTTCACCACCGCCCGGGTGGCCGAGCGCGCCGGTGTCAGCGTCGGCTCGCTGTACCAGTACTTCCCCAACAAGGCGGCCATCCTCTTCCGCCTGCAGAGCGACGAGTGGCGCCAGACCAGCGAGCTGTTGCGCTGCATCCTCGAAGACCTCGCCACCCCGCCGCTGGCACGCCTGCGCACCCTGGTGCACGCCTTCCTCCGCTCCGAATGCGAGGAAGCCGATATGCGCGTCGCCCTCGACGATGCCGCCCCGCTCTACCGCGACGCCCCCGAAGCGCAGGAAGCCAAGGCCGCTGCCGGGCGCATCTTCGAGACCTTCATGGAAGAGGTACTGCCCGCCGCCCCGGGCGCCACCCGCACCCTGGCCAGCGACCTGGTCACCACCACCCTCGGCACCGTGGGCAAGCAATTCTCCGAGCGCCCGCGCACGGCGGAGGAGATCGAGCGCTACGCCGACGCCATGGCCGACATGCTCTGCGCCTACCTGGAATCGGTCGCCGCGCGGGGATAGAGGGGGAACCGAACACCGCACCGTTGGGCCTCGCTGCGCTCGGCGCCAACCTACAGCACCGAGCCCCTTGTAGGTCGGGTGAAACCCGACACCCCGGCACGCCCACCACGCGGGTTTCACCCGCCCTACGGAGCTGTGCCACCGCTCAGGCATGACCGTTGTGTAGGGTGGATGGCGCTTTTTTCATCCACCAGGCGGAGTCGGATCCGGCACGCCACCCGCCCCATACACGCGGGCTTGCGTGCGCACCGGTGGGCTGAAGCGGAACGCCGCCCGGCCCACCCTACGAAAACACCGTGCTCCGTACAGAGATGACAGCCTTGAATGCACGACGCCTCCCGAAGGAGGCGCCGTGGTTCAGCCCGGGGGGTGGATCAGGCCAGGTCGAAGCGGTCGAGGTTCATCACCTTGGTCCAGGCGGCGACGAAGTCCTTGACGAACTTGTCCTTGCCGTCGGCGCTGGCATACACCTCGGCGATGGCGCGCAGCTGCGCGTGGGAGCCGAACACCAGGTCGACGCGGGTGCCGGTCCATTTCACCTGGCCGGTCTTGCGGTCGCGCCCCTCGTAACTGGTGGCCGAGGCCGGCTTCCATTCCACGCCCATGTCCAGCAGGTGGGTGAAGAAGTCGTTGCTCAGCACCCCGGGGCGGTCGGTGAAGACGCCGTGCGTGCTCTGCCCCACGTTGGCCCCGAGCACGCGCAGGCCGCCCACCAGCACGGTCATCTCCGGTGCGGACAGGGTCAGCAGTTGCGCCTTGTCCACCAGCAGCTGCTCGGCGGAAATGCTGTAGCGCCCCTTGAGGTAGTTGCGGAAGCCGTCGGCGATGGGCTCCAGGAAGCCGAAGGATTCCACATCGGTCTGCTCCTGGGAGGCGTCCATGCGCCCCGGCGTGAAGGGCACGCTGATGCTGTGCCCGGCGCTCTTCGCCGCCTGCTCCACGCCGGCGCTGCCGGCCAGGACGATGAGGTCGGCGAGGGAGATCTTCTTGCCGCCGGCCTGGGCGCCGTTGAACTCGCCCTGGATGCTTTCGAGAATCGCCAGCACGTTCTTCAACTGCTCGGGCTGGTTGGCTTCCCAGGAGCGCTGCGGCTCCAGGCGCAGGCGCCCGCCGTTGGCACCGCCGCGCTTGTCCGAACCCCGGAAGCTGGAAGCAGCCGCCCAGGCGGTGGACACCAGCTGCGCCACCGACAGCCCCGAGCCCAGCACCTTGGCCTTGAGCGCGGCGACGTCGGCATCGTCGACCAGCGGGTGGTTCACGGCGGGGATCGGGTCCTGCCACAGCAGTTCCTCGGCGGGCAGCTCCGGCCCCAGGTAGCGGGACAGCGGCCCCATGTCGCGGTGGATCAGCTTGTACCAGGCGCGGGCGAAGGCGTCGGCGAGCTGGTCCGGATTGGCCAGGAAGCGCCGCGAGATCGGCTCGTAGATCGGGTCGAAGCGCAACGCCAGGTCGGAGGTGAGCATCGACGGCGCGCGGCGCTTGCTCGGGTCGTGGGCGTCGGGGATCTTGCCATCGCCCGCCCCGCCCTTGGGCCGCCACTGGTGGGCGCCAGCCGGGCTCTTGGTCAGTTCCCACTCGTAGCCGAAGAGGTTCTCCAGGTACTCGTTGCTCCAGCGCGCCGGGGTCGAGGTCCAGGTCACCTCCAGGCCGCTGGTGATGGTGTCGCCGCCCTTGCCGCTGCCGAAGGCGTTCTTCCAGCCCAGGCCCTGCTCTTCCAGGCCTGCCGCCTCGGGCTCGGGCCCGACGTTGTCGGCCGGGCCGGCGCCGTGGGTCTTGCCGAAGGCGTGGCCGCCGGCGATCAGTGCCACGGTTTCCTCGTCGTTCATGGCCATGCGGCCGAAGGTCTCGCGGATGTCCTTGGCCGAGGCGAGCGGGTCCGGGTTGCCTTCGGGGCCTTCCGGGTTCACGTAGATCAGGCCCATCTGCACGGCGGCCAGGGGGTTCTCCAGGTTGCGCTCGCCCTGGTTGGTGCGGCTCTCTTCCTGGGCGTGCTTCCCGGGTTCGGCCACCAGGGTGCCGTCGCCCGGCTCCTGCACCGCCTTGGTGTTGCCGTAGCGCTCGTCACCGCCGAGCCAGACGGTCTCGGTGCCCCAGTAGACGTCCTCGTCCGGCTCCCACACATCGGGACGGCCGCCGGAGAAGCCGAAGGTCTTGAAGCCCATGGATTCGAGGGCGACGTTACCGGTGAGGACGATCAGGTCAGCCCAGGACAGGTTGCGCCCGTACTTCTGCTTGATCGGCCAGATCAGCCGGCGCGCCTTGTCCAGGCTGACGTTGTCCGGCCAGCTGTTGAGCGGGGCGAAGCGTTGCTGGCCGGTGCCGGCGCCGCCACGGCCATCGCCGGTGCGGTAGGTGCCGGCGCTGTGCCAGGCCATGCGCACGAAGAGCGGGCCGTAGTGGCCGAAGTCGGCGGGCCACCAGTCCTGGGAGTCGGTCATCAGGGCGGTCAGGTCGCGCTTGACCGCAGCGAAGTCGAGGCTCTTGAAGGCCTTGGCGTAGTCGAAGTCCGGGTCCATCGGGTCGGACAGGGAGGAATGCTGGTGGAGGATTTTCAGGTTGAGCTGGTTGGGCCACCAGTCACGGTTGCTGGTGCCACTGCCAGCGGCATGGTTGAACGGGCATTTCGATTCGGTCGACATTTTGATCCACCTCGGGTCGCGTTGGTCCATCTGCTCAACCCGCGCAGGCCGGAACACCGAGGAGCAGACCCGACGCAAGGCCGTCACGGCCACACGGGAGCGCTGACTGGCAGGGTGTTCCAACCACGGTTGCAGCAGGACTCTGTTGTTATCCCTTCATCAGTTGGCGTCGGTCCAAGCCCAACGCCAGATCAAGACTAGACCCCCTGCACCGGAGGTCTAATAGAGCGAGCATTGGGGGTCGATAGCCTGGCTCTGTCAGCCGCCAGCATCCGATCGGGTCCATCAGGCTCATCGGCTCCACGCCCTACTGGCGCGGAGCCGATGTTCGAAGCGGTGTAACTACTGCGCGAGGAAGGCCAGCAGGTCTTCGTTCAATTGCTCCGCGTGGGTCACGGCGAAGCCATGCGGTGCGCCGGCGTAGACCTTGAGCTCGGCACCGGGGATCAGCTCCGCCGCCAGCTTGCCGGTGGCCTCCAGGGGCACGATCTGGTCGTCGTCGCCATGGATCACCAGGGTGGGTACATCGACCTTGGCCAGGTCGCCACGGAAGTCGGTGCCGGCGAAGGCGGTCACGCAGTCGATAGTGCCCTTGAGCGACGCCAGCAAGGCGATGTTCAGGGTCTGGGTGAGTACACCCTGGGAAACCTGCTGGCCGTGGTTGATGCCGTAGAACGGCGCGGCGAAGTCGGCGATGAACTGCGCGCGGTCCTGCAGCAGGCCGGCCTTGATGCCGTCGAACACCGCCTGGTCGACGCCCTGCGGGTGGTCGGCGGTCTTGCCGAAGATCGGCGTCACCGCGCCCAGCAGCGCCAGCTTGGCGACCCGGCCGGTGCCGTGGCGGCCGATGTAGCGGCTGACGTCGCCACCGCCCATGGAGAAGCCCACCAGGGTCACGTCCTGCAGGCCCAGGTGCTCGATCAGTTGGGCGATGTCGTCGGCGAAGGTGTCGTAGTCGTAGCCATTCCACGGCTGGCTGGAGCGACCGAAGCCACGGCGGTCGAAGGCGATGGTGCGGTAGCCGCGGCTGCTCAGGTACTGCATCTGGTATTCCCACATGTCGGCATCCAGCGGCCAGCCATGGCTGAACAGCACGGGCTTGCCGCTGCCCCAATCCTTGTAATAGAGCTCGGTGCCATCACGGGTTAAGAACGTGGTCATGCAAACCTCCAGTTGAACGTTGTTGGGATAGGTGGTGCTGGAGCGGGCTATGCGCAACCGCTCAAGCCCGCAGCCCGCACTATCCCCTCCTCGGATAACAGTGGGATTGCACGTGTGTGCTGCGCTCTACGCCACCCTGCGAAGGTGCCCCAGACAACACCGCTGCCATACCCGTCGTGGGCGAGTTCATTCGTGATGGCGCATCCGGCCATTCCCAACCGGGTGCCTACTGGAGGTCTTTCGCGGCTGAAGCCGCTCCCACAGGAGATACCCAGCGGCCCCAGGCCCGCTTACCCGCGCTTGCGCTGCCTGAACGCTGCGGGCGATTCGCCGAGGTGCTGGCGGAACACGCGGCTGAAGGAGGCCTGGCTCGGGTAGCCGACCTCCAGGGCGATGGCGCCGATGCTCATCGCCGTGCCCAGCAGCAACTGTTGCGCACGCTCCAGGCGCAGGCGCGTGACCAGGGCGCCGGGCGAGGTGCCGGCGAGCTGGGTGAAGCTGCGCATGAAGCTGGAGCGGGACATGTTCGCCTCGGCCGCCAGGGCCTTCACCGGCCACTCCCGCGAGAGGTCCGCCAGCAGCGCCAGCGCCGCCTTGCCCAGGCGCCGGTCGCGCAGCAGGGCGAAGATTCCCGGCAATTCATGCTGCTCCTGCAGGTAGGCGCGCATCACCAGGGTGAAGAGGATCACCGACAGTCCATCGACCATCGCCTGGTTGGCCACCTCCTCGCCCTCAGCTTCCAGGCGCATCAGTTCCACCACGGCGGCCAGCCGGCCCTGCATGGCCTCCCCGGCCGGCACCACCAGCACATCCGGCAGCGCCTCCAGCAGGGTCGCACCCGGGCTGTAGTGGATGCGCCCGCAGAGCATCTCGAAGCCCTCCCCGCCCTGGCCGATGCGCAGCAGCGGGATGCGCCCGGGCTCTTGGTACGGGGGCGGCGGGGGGCGCACGCGCCCCGTCTGGTCTGCCTGCAATAGGTGGGAGTCGCTACGCGGCAGCAGCAGGATCTCCCCCGCGCGCAGGCGTCGGGGCGGCTGGCCGGCGAGTTCCAGGCGGCACTCGCCGCGCAGCAGGATGTGGTAGCTGGCCTGGCCCGCCGGCAGGCGTGGGTGGTCCAGGGCCCAGTTGCCGTGCAGCTGGCAGCGCAGGTCCAGCACGCCACGCAGGTTGGCCAGGTCGATCAGGTGGTCGAATGCATGCATTGGGACGTTTCGGCAAAGGGATGGGCAGGAATGCAAAACGCCGGGAGCGCGCCAGCGGGACACTCTCCTCACCGGCCGATTACCGGCCCCGTGCAAAGCTAGGAGAAGCCATCATGCTGTTCAACTGGTCCGACTACGTTCCCGCCGTTAAAAAAGCCTTCGGCAAGCTCGGCAAGTCCCATCCCAAGATGCTCGCCGCCTACCAGGCCCTGGGTGCCGCCGCCAGCGATGGCGACGCACTGGACGCCAAGACCCGCGAACTGATCGCCATGGCCGTGGCCATCACCACCCGCTGCGACGGCTGCATCGGCGTGCACGCCGAGGCCGCACGCAAGGCCGGCGCCACCGAGGCCGAACTGGCCCAGGCCCTGGCCACCGCCATCTCGCTCAATGCCGGCGCCGCCTACATCTACTCGCTGCGTGCCCTGGAGGCCTTCGAGCAGACGGCCTGAGGCCGGTAGCTGAACGACGCCGGAGTCAGAGCAGCACGCCCTTGATCGGCTGCTCCGGCTCGGGCGCCGGCTCGTCCAGCAACTCCAGCACCGTGATCTCGATGTTGCGGCACATGGCATTCAGCGGCAGGTCGTTGGGCTGGGTGTCGAAGGGGTCGGAGATCTGGTCGCCCAGGGCGTCCAGGCCGAAGAAGGTGTACGCCAGCACGCAGACCGCGAAGGGCGTGAACCAGCCGATGGCGTCCACCAGGCAGAACGGCAGCAGGAAGCAGTACACGTGAACGATGCGGTGCAGCATGAGGATGTAGGGATAGGGGATGGGCGTGTTCTTGATGCGCTCGCAGCCGCCCAGCACGTAGGACAACCGGGTCAGTTGCTCGTCGAGGGTGGCCTGGACCATCTCCCCCGCCCCCGCCTCGCGGCTCGCCGCCATCACCCGCTGGCCGATCAGGCCCAGCAGCGCGCTGGGCACGTTGCCCTTGCCGGCCAGTTGCGCGCGGGTGGGCTCGTCCAGCAGGCGCTGCACGTCGGCACCGTCGCCACCGCCACGCAGGTGGTCGCGCAACGCGTGGCTGAAGGCGGCCAGCGCATCCACCAGCCGGCGGCGCTCGGTTGGCGCCATGGCCGGGGTCAGGCTCAGCAGCTGGCGGGTCAGGTTGCGGGTGACGATCAGCAGCTCGCCCCACAGCGTGCGCGCCTCCCAGAAGCGCTGGTAGGCCACGGTGTTCCTGAAGCCGAGGAAGATCGCCAGGGTCAGCCCCCAGAGGGTGAAGGGCGTGGCGGTAAGGATCACCTTGTAGTGGTAGAGCGTGCCGTGGGTGGCCACCACCACCGAGCTGATCAGCACGGTGAACAGCACCTTGCGCCAGATGGCCGGGATGATCGACCCCTTGAGGGAGAACAGCAGGACCGGGATCGAAGGATTCTGGGGGCGCGTGATCATCGGATAGGGCTCGGCAGGTACGGCGGGGATGGCCGCAACTATAGAGCCTGGCGACCCCGTTTGGCCTGCGACGCACAGCAGCACCCGAGGTGCGGGCAAGGCAAAGTGTACCGCTCCGGCCGTTCGCAACTGAGCATTGATCGGCATCGCTGTATAAAATTTAATACTGCGCTTCGGTACCGTGCCGATACAGCCTTGGAGGGCAAGAATGACTGCATCAGCAGCGAAGGAAGCCGTGAGCGAGCTCTACAGCCTGGACGCCATGAAGTACGCGCAGAGCATGACCTGGCGCGCCATCGAACAGCTCTCGGAGCTGATTCGCCCCGGCATGCTGGAATCCGAGGCCACCGCCCTCGGCAAGCAGGTGCTCACCGACCTGGGCATGCAGCGCATCTGGCACCCGCTGCTGATCCGCTTCGGCGCCAACACCCTGAAGACCTTCAAGCAGCGCTCCGACGGCGACCTGCGACTCGGCGAGCACGACATCTATTTCATCGACCTGGGCGCGGTGTGGGACGGCCATGAAGGCGACGCCGGCGCCACCTTCACCACCGGCAATGACCCCGAGATGCTGGCCTGCGCCGCCGCCTGCAAGACCCTCTTCGACCAGGTCGAGCGCTACTGGCGCGAAGAACAGGTGGCCGGCCAGGAGCTGTACCGCTACGCCGCCGAACAGGCCGAGGCCATGGGCTGGGTGCTCAACCTCGACATCAAGGGCCACCGCGTCAGCGACTTCCCCCACGCCATCTACCGCGCGGGCGACCTGGGCGACTTCGCCGCCTGCCCCAACGTCGGCCTGTGGATCCTGGAAATCCAGCTGGCCCACCCGCAGCGGCCCTTCGGTGCGTTCTACGAGGATCTGTTGGCCTAGCACCGTTGGGCCTCGCTGCGCTCGGCGCCAACCTACGGCGCTGTGCCCAGCCCGAACCATGGTGCCGACCGGTGCGTAGGGTGGATGACGCTTTTTTCATCCACCAGGCGGCCTTGCAGCCCACATGCATGCCCACCTCGTGGGAGCGAATTCATTCGCGATTAAGCCTCCGGCCACTCGCAGCCAAGTGCCGGCGGCAAGTCTTTCGCGGCTGAAGCCGCTCCCACAAAGGCGCGTCTACGGTTAGGCCCAGCATCGCTCCGTTGGGCCTCGCTGCGCTCAGCGCCAACCGACGGCGCCGTGCCCAACCCGAACCAGGGTGCCGACCGGTGCGTAGAGTGGATGGCGCTCTTCTCATCCACCAAACGATCTCGCAGCCCACCTCGTGGGAGCGAATTCATTCGCGATCAAGCCTCCGGCCACTCGCAGCCAAGTGCCGGCGGCAAGTCTTTCGCGGCTGAAGCCGCTCCCACAGGGGAGCCCGCCGCGGGGCCGAGTTCTGTCGTTGGTCGACACCAAGCGAAGCCGCTGGAAAAGTCGACTAATCTGCATATTCGAAGACCGCGGCATTACGGAGCTACTCACCGGGAAGGAGGTTGAGCAACAATTCTCGCTGTCATGCGCCAGTGAAGTTCAGCATGGAAAACCTACTGTCTCTGCTTTCTGAAACCGTTCCCGACGCCAAGACGGTCGAGCAACTCACTCGTCCGTTGCTGACATTGCTCAGCAAGGTCACCGGGATGGAATCCACCTACCTCACCACCATCGACCTCGATGCCGGCGTCCAGCGGGTGGAGTTCGCCCGCAACGCGGGGGATATGGAGATTCCCGAAGGGCTCGCCGTGCCCTGGGGAGACACCCTGTGCAAACGCGCGCTCGATGAGAACCGCCTGTATTCGGACGATGTCTCCGAATGCTGGGGGGACTCCGAGGCGGCCAAGGCGCTGGGCATCCGCACCTATGTCAGTGCTCCGCTGCGGGCCCGCGACGGTCGGCTGCTGGGCACCGTGTGTGCGGCCAGCGCCAGCCAGATGGCGCGCGCGCCGGAAGTGGAACCGACACTGTTGCTGATGTCCGGCCTGCTGAGCTTTTCCCTGGAGCGGGAAATCCTCGTGGAGCAGTTGCAAAGCACCAATGCGGAGCTGGCCCGGCTGGCCCTGACCGATGCGCTGACGGGGCTCTACAACCGCCGCGCCATCCTCGCGGAGATTCCGCGCCTGCTGGCCCTGGCCCGGCGCGAGGACCGCTACCTGCTGGTGGGGGTGGTGGACCTCGATGGCTTCAAGGCCATCAACGACGAACACGGCCACCAGTCCGGGGACCTGTTCCTCACCCAGGTGGCCACCAACCTGCAGAACGGCCTACGCACCAGCGACATGCTCGGCCGCACCGGTGGGGACGAGTTCATCGTCGTGGCCCTGGGCCCGCGTGGCGAGCAACAGGACCTGGCCAGCGAAATGAGCCGTGCCGCCACGCACCTGCAACAGCGTCTGGCCAGTGCCACCGTCGGGCACTACACCTTGAGCGGCGAGAGCAGCATCGACTACTGCGGTGCCAGCGCCGGCGTGGTGGCCCTGCTGCCCGAGGGCGTCGACGCGGAGGAAGCGATCAAGCGCGCCGACCGCGAGATGTACCGCATCAAACAGGAACGCAAGCGCAACGCCGCCACCATGCACTGATCCCGGGCGCCCGTCGGTGGGTGCTCAGATCTTCGGGCCGATATGCCGGCGCAGCACCGCCAGTTCGATGAACTCCGGCGCCTGCACGGCATTGGCGCTCAACCCGGTGGCGGCTTCGCGCTTGGCCGCGCGAACCAGCTGTTCGCGGTCCAGCCCCGCGTCCACGGCGGCAGCCAGCACGGCCTCCAGGGCCACCCAGAGGGCATCGTTCACGGCGGTGTGGCGAATGTCTTCCATCGGTCTCGTCCTTCTGCAAGAGAGGGAAAGGGTAGACCAGTCGGGCAACCCCGCTCCCCCGCCTTGCCGCCGGCCGTCGCGGCTGCTTTTCTTCTCACGCTTCAGGCGCAGATGGACTGAACGCCTGGCCGACTTCGCCGCTCATAGTTGTTGACCAGCCCACGCGCGGAACCTGACCCACGACATGGAATCGCCTCAAGACACCCCCCGCGAGAATGCCCTGCCGGCCACCCCCGGCTTCCTGCGCAACGGCGGCGAGATCGCTGCGCTGCTGCAACACGGCCACTGCAAGGACTCACCGCTCGGCTCGCCCGAAGACTGGACCCCGGCGCTGAAGACGCTGATGGCCATGGTGCTGCCGGCCAAGGCGCAGATCGTGCTGTTCTGGGGCCCTGACTACGTGGCGATGTACAACGACGCCTACGCGCCAAGCATCGGCACCAAGCACCCACGGGCCCTGGGCCGCCCGGCGCAGGAAAACTGGAGCGAGCTCTGGGACGACCTCGAACCCCTGTTGCGCGGCGTGCGGGAGACCGGCGAGACCTTTCACGCCAAGGACCGCCCCTTCTACATCGAGCGCCACGGCCACGGCGAGACCGTGTACTTCGACGTCTCCTACTCGGCGATGCGCGAGGAGGATGGCGCGGTGGGCGGCGTGCTGTGCATCGTCAACGAGACCACCGAACGGGTGCGCTTCGAGCACCGCCAGGCCTTCCTCCTCGAACTGGGCCGCATCCTGCCCTCGATCACCGATCCCGAGCGCATCGCCACCCTCACCGCACGCCGCCTCGGCGAGGAACTGGGCGCGGCGCGGGTGCTGTTCGGCGAGGACAACGGCGACGGGCAGACCTTCAGCGTGCGCCATGAATACCTGCGCGACGCCCGCTCCGCCGCCGGCCACCACCGCTACCGCAATTTCGGCGCCCACCTGCTGGCCTCGCTGCAGGCGGGCGAAAGCGTCGCGCGCGACGACCTCCACCAGGACTCCGGCCTGGGCCCCGGCGAAAGGGCACTGGCCCACGAGCTTGGCCTGGCCGCCACGCTCCACGTACCGGTGCTGCGCCATGAGCAGTTGGAGGCGATGCTGGTCATCCACCACGCGCACCCCCACGTGTTTTCCGAACAGGAACGCCGGCTGGTGGAAGAAACCGCCAAGCTGGCCTGGATGCTGATCAGCCACGCCCGTGCCGAGCGCGCCCTGCACGCCAGCTCGGCGCAGATATCGGCCATGTTCGACCAGGCCAGCGCCGGCATTGCCGTGTATGACCGCACCTGGCACTTCACCCTGGTCAACGACCGCTATTGCCAGATCGTCGGCCGGCCGCGCGAAGCCCTGCTCGGCCTGAGCCTGCAGGAAATCGCCCACCCGGAAAGCCCCTCCGCGCACCTGCACCTGCACCCCCTCGACGCCGACTCGCCCTTCGAGATGACCGAGTGCTACACCCGCCCCGACGGCGAACCGGCCTGGGTGCACAGCCAGATCACCCCCTGGTGGATGAGCAGGGCAGCGTCAACAGCATGCTCTGCGTGTGCATGGACATCAGCTCGCGCATCCAGGCCGAGGCGCAGCTGCGGGAGCTGAACGAGGGCCTGGAGGCCCGCGTCACGGCCATGGTCGCGCAGCGCGAAACGGCGCTGGCGCAACTGCACGAAGCCCGCAAGATGGAAACCATCGGCCAGCTCACGGGCGGCATCGCCCACGACTTCAACAACCTGCTGACACCGATCATGGCCTCGCTGGAACTGGTGCGCCGGCGCGTGGATGACGAGCGCAGCCGCACCCTCATCGACAGCGCCCTGCAGGCCTCCGACCGCGCGCGGGTGCTGGTGGCCCGGCTGCTGACCTTCGCCCGCCGGCAGACGCTCAACCCCCGGGCGGTGGCCCTGAGCGTGCTGGTCAACGACATGCGCGAACTCATCGAGCGCTCGCTGGGGCCGATGATAGACGTCGAGGTGAACATCCCCGGCCGCCTGCCGGCCGTGGTGGTCGACCCGCACCAGCTCGAACTGGCCATCCTCAACCTCGCGGTCAACGCCCGCGACGCCATGGAGGGCCGTGGCCAGCTGACCCTCGCCGCAGCGCTGGACACCGTGCCCGCCGGCCGGGTGCCGGGCCTCGCCGAGGGCCGCTACGTCAGCCTGAGCGTCAGCGATACCGGCAGCGGCATGGACGAAGTCACCCTCGACCGCTGCCTGGAGCCCTTCTTCACCACCAAGGGCGTGGGCAAGGGCACTGGGCTCGGCCTGTCGATGGTGCAGGGGCTGGCCGCGCAATCCGGTGGCGGTATCACGATCGGCTCCGAAGCCGGCAAGGGCACCCGGGTGACCTTGTGGCTGCCCATCAGCGCCGAACAGGGCAGCCACGAGCCGCCCCTCGCCGACGCCGCGCCAGCGCCACAGAAACCCACCCACGTGCTGCTGGTGGACGACGAGGAGATGGTCCGCCAGACCGTCGCCCTGCAACTGCAGGACCTGGGCTACCAGGTGACCGAAGCCAGTTCGGCCAGCGCCGCGTTGCGCATCATCGAACAGGGCCCGCTGCCAGACGTGCTGGTCACCGACCACATCATGGTCGACCAGACCGGCGCCCAGCTCGTCGAGGAATTGCGCCAGCGCAAGATCGCCCTGCCGGTGCTGATCATCACCGGCTTCGCCACCCTCACTGCGGCGCAGCTCCAAGGCACCGAGGTGCTGAGCAAACCCTTCCGCCGCGCGGAACTGGCCGAGCGCCTCGCCCGGCTGGTGGAGGCGGCCGGCTGAGCCCGGCCCCTTGCCCTCCTCCGCTTCGCTCCCTATCCTGCGCCGGTCGCGGTCAATCCCGCGGCCGGGTTTGACGACCCGAACATACTGGCGCGAATGCGTAGCCAAGGCGCATGCGAAAAACGGCGGACGTTTTTTGCAGGCATCGGCGCGCATGCAGTTTTTAGCTGCTCTGCTCTATGGCAGATCGCGCAGGGAGACCCTCGCGGGTCTGCCGGTTTCCAGTATGCCGGTTCGTCAACCCTGCGCGGTCTGCCACCCTAATGTTTGACGACGTGGGTGGCAGTCTTCCAATTCATACTGGAGCTCCACCATGCATGACGCATCCACCCCCATCGTTTTCCAACGCCACAACCACCAGCTGCGCACCGTGATGGTCGACAACCAGCCCTGGTTCGTCGCCCACGATTTCGCCCGCCTGATCGGCGCCCTGCGCCCCTACTGCATGACCCGCCTGGTGGACCCGCACCAGCGCCGTGTCGTGGTGCTGCGCCACGCCAGCGGTGGCCGCGAGGAGGTGCTGGCCATCAGCGAGGCCGGTGCCTATCGCCTGCTGTACCGCTTCAACCACCCCGAGCATCGCGGCATCAGCCGCTGGCTCAGCGAAGAGGTGGTACCCATCCTGTACGACCAGCACCGCGACGACGAGGCCACGCCACGGCGGGCCTACATGGTGTGGGCCGAACACCCGGTGAACGCCTTGAAGTGGCAGGGCGAACTGTGGATCGCCCGGGGCGACCTACCGGTGTTCCTCGCCGCCCACGATGACCCCGCACTGAGCGATGAACCGAGCTGGAAGCGCCTGCGCTGACGGCAGGGGCGCACCCAGGCTATGCCTGTAGGTGGGAGAAAAATGGCTCTGTCTGCGTTCGCTGCTGTGAATTCAATGAAAAGGCTCAAGAACAGTGCTTGAAGCGTCTTTCTGGATTCCTGGAACGCCCACCCATGGGTTTCGCTTCGCTCTACACCATCCTACGAAAGCCGCCAGCCGCGGCGCATACCGGTGGTGATGCGCACATCCAGGCATAGCCAAAAAAATCCACCTGGGCCAAGTGAAAACCCGGGTGGATGAAGAGGTGAAGGTCACACCTTTAGTGGGAGGGCGGGCCGCTCGATAGGTTCAGGCTACTTGCTGTGCTCCGGCGACGACGGCCCCTCCACCACGCCCCGTGGCCCGGCGATGCCCCAGTAGACCAGGCCGAGTATGGGGAACAGCGAGATGCCCAGGGCCCAGAGCGCCTTGGTGCCCACGGTCTTGTCGCTGCGGAAGACGCTGATGATGGCCCAGATATCGAGCAGGATCAGGATCGCCGCCATGGCGATCCAGAAATAGGAAAAGGGTGCGGACATGGTCGTCTCCTCCAGTGCTGGCGATGACGGGGAGCCGCCGCGCACAGCGCTCCCCCTTGCAACATTGGAAGAGCCTGCCAACCCACAGGTTCAGGGAATCGGGCCCTGAAAAGCCGCCAGGGCAGGTCTTGGCCACCGCGCGAACATCACCGCGCCATCGCCGAGTCATCATGAAAACCGTTTGTCGATCAATCGCTTAGCGAAGCGCGAGGCGAGGCGAACAATTGCGCCGGGCGCCGTTCAGAGTTCAGGTAGGGCCAATCCCGGCCTGCCTGAAAGGAGCACCACCATGAGCAACAAGAACCCCGGCAACTTCAGCAACGACCGTGAAAAAGCCTCCGAAGCCGGCCGCAAGGGTGGCCAGAGCAGCGGCGGCAACAACTTCGCCAATGACCGCGAGAAAGCCTCCGAAGCGGGCCGCAAAGGCGGCCAGAGCAGCGGTGGCAACCGTAACGCGTAAGTCGTAGTACGCAGCCCGGGCTTCGCTCAGGCGAAGCCGGGGCTAGACCTCAAACCGCCTCGCCGCCTTCGAGGCCCATCTGCCGCCGCAACGCATCCACCAGGTCCGCCAGGGCCTGCCGTCCGCTCCGCCCCTCGCCTCTCCTGCGCTGATAGAACCCGAGCTGGAACTCCGCCGCGCTGCCCGCCTCGGCCAACCATCGCGCCCGGCTCAGCGCCGCCTCGTCGCCCACGGCCCGCGCCTGTTCGCCGACCGGCCCGAGCACCGACTCCAGCCAGTCCCCGAAACCGGTGACGACACGCGTGTGCGGGTCGACGAAGCGCCCGTGGCGACCATGGCGCATGGCCTGCCAATGGTTCTCACGGGTGATCAGGCGCGTCAGCGGGTCGCTCACCCAATGGGGCTCGTCGCCCTGGGAGGCGACCGCCACCATGGCACGGAACAGCCCGGCGATGCACAGCACATCATCGAGCCGCGGGCAGGCATCGGCGATGCGCAGCTCCAGCGTGGGGAAGCGCGCGGAAGGCCGCAGCGCCCACCAGACATCGGCCTCGGTGCGGATCAGCCCGGAGCCCAGGAGTAACCGCCGGTAATCGTCATAGGCCGCCTCGTCGGTGAAGTGATCGGGTATGCCCATGCGCGGCCATTCCCCGCAGGCCGCCTGGCGATAGCTCAGCAACCCGGATGGGCGCCCCTCCCAGAACGGCGAGGAGGCGCTGAGCACCAGCAGCAATGGCAGCCAGGGCGTGACCCGGTTCATCACCCGGATGCGGTCCAGCCCCTCGGCGATGCCCACGTGCACGTGCAGGCCGGACAGCACGCTGCGCCTGGCCACCAGTTGATGATCGTCGAACAGCTGCTGGTAACGGGCCGGCGCGCTGCTCCTCTGCTGGCGCCAGCCGCCCAGGGGATGGGTGCCCACCGCGAGGATGCCCAGCCCGTGCGGGCGCCCCAGCGTGTCGAGCGTGGCGCGTACGCCGGCCACGCAGTCGCGGGCGTCGTCCAGGCGGTACAGCACCGGTGTGGCGATCTCGATCTGGGTGGTGAACATCTCGGTCGCCAGCCGCTCGCCCAGCGCTTGCCGGCAGGCGTCGACGTAGCGTTGCACCGAGCGCCGGGCCAGCCCGCGCGTCGCGAGGTCGGTGATGAAGTACTCCTCTTCTATCCCGAAGCCACCCGGCGAATCGGTTGCCATCAGCATTCTCCTTCAGTGATGCATCCCAAGAGGACGCCCGTCGCCCCCGCCCGGTTCCAGTCGTTTCGCCTGGCGAAATAAGTCGGAATCTTTTCCGGCCTGGCCCCCTCACAACCAAGAGGTGCAAAAGCGCCCGTACGAGAGCAGCGAAGCGCCCGCTTCGCGAGGTCCTGCCCGTTCCGGAGAAACTGCCGATGTCCGTTCTCAGCCCAGTCGATACCACCCAGGCCGATGTGCCCCTGGCCATGGCTCCGCTCGGCCCCGCCCAGCGCCTGTATCAGGAGCTGCTGCAACAGCCCGCGGAGAACCTGGACGATGCGCGGGCCTTCCTTCACGAACAACTGCGGCAGGCCGCCGCGCTGCCTTGCGACCTGCCGGGCGAGCCCGCCGACCTGGCGGCCTGGTCCCGCCGCAACGCCGCCCAGGTCACCCACCAATACGCGGCTTACCTGGAAGAGCGCCGCAACGGTGCGGGCCGCCGCTACTTCGGCGACCGCGCCCATGCGCTGTACTTCCTCCGTGGCGTAGCGCCCACCAAGCTGGTGGATGGCGCCTGGCTCCACGGCACCCTGCGCCACTGGCGCGACACCCGTTTTACACCGCTGGTGCGCACCTTTCTCGAGGAGCTGGGCGATGGCGTGGCCGCGCAGAACCATGTGCTGCTGTACCGCCGCCTGCTCGCCAGCCACGGCTGCGACGACCTCACCGGGCTGGACGATGCGCACTACCTGCAGGGCGCCACCCAGCTCGCGCTCGGCGCCCTGGCCGAGGAGTTCCTGCCGGAGGTCATCGGCTACAACCTGGGCTACGAACAGCTGCCGCTGCACCTGCTGATCAGTGCCTTCGAGCTCGACGAGCTGGACATCGACCCGTACTACTTCCAGCTCCACGTGACCATCGACAACAGCGCCACCGGCCATGCGCACAGGGCCGTGCAGGCGGTGCTGGACAACCACCCACTGGTGGCCGACGCCGAGGACTTCTACCGCCGCGTCAGCCTCGGCTATCGCCTCAACGACCTGGGCCTGGGCTCCCGCGCGGTGATCGCCGACTTCGACCTGGAGCGCGAGCTGCTGGAGATGTTCGAGCGCAAGCGCGGCGTCGCCGGGCAGGTGCACTCCGACTACTGCCGCATCGAAGGGCGCACCGTCAACCAGTGGCTCGGCGCCGACGAAGGCATCGCCGGCTTCCTCTCGGCGCTGCAACGCCGGGGCTGGATACGCCGCCACCACGACCCCGCCGAGAGCCGCTTCTGGCAACTGGTGCAGGGTGAGCGCGCGGCGATGTTCGGCGTGTTCTCGCTCTACGAGCAGCACCTGCTGCATGACTGGATCGCCGGCACCTGGGAGCGCCCCGGCACGGGCGCGCTGTCCCGCAACGGCGTGTTCCGCAGCCGCCACCGGCAGCCGCACATGCCCTCCCAGGAGCGCCAGCGCCCCTCGCTGCAACCCCGGGAAAACCCCGAGCAGCGCCAACTGCTGGACGAGCTGCAGCGGCTTGACGAAGCCCGTTACGAAGCGCGGCTGATCGAGCTGCAGGGCCCCGCCACCCACTGGACGCCGGCCGGGCTGCTCGCCACCCGGCTGTTCTCCGAACTGACCCGCTGAGGAGCGCACCTTGTATTACCCCCTGGATCACCTCGGCGTGGCGGCCGACCACCCGCTGCTGCGTCTGGGCCAGTTGCTGGCCAAGCGCGGCTATCGCTTCACCACCATCACCCCGCTGTCGCACCAGCGCGTCAATGCGCGACCGGGCAACCGGGAAGCGCGCACCCTGGAGGACGTCTTCGGCTGGAGCCGCCCCTTCCGGGAGTCGCTGGTGGGCGCTGAGCTGTTCGCCTTGCTGCGCGACGCGGACGCCCTGGAAGCCCAGGGCGAGCTGTGGTCGAGCCGCGTCCGCTGGTCCAGCCTCGACGGCCACCTGTTCGTGCACTCGCGCTACCCGACCACCGATGCCGACGCGGTGTTCTTCGGCCCCGATACCTACCGCTTCGCCCAGACCTTGCACCAGCACCTGGAGGGCGAAACGCGCACCGCCCTGCGGATCGCCGACATCGGCTGCGGCGCCGGCCCGGGCGCCCTCTTTGCGGCATTGGCCAAGCCCCAGGCGGAGGTCCTGGCCCTGGACATCAACGACCGCGCGCTGACCTGCACCGCCGTCAATGCGCGGCTGGCCGGCGCGGCGAACCTGATCCCGCGGCACAGCGACATGCTGCACCAGGTGGACGGGCCGCTTGACCTGATCATCGCCAACCCGCCCTACATGCTGGACCCGGCGGAGCGCGCCTATCGCCATGGCGGCGGCGAGCATGGCGCCGGGCTCTCTCAGGCGATCATCGAGGCCGCGCTGGAACGCCTCGCCCCCGGTGGCTCGCTGCTGCTGTACACGGGGGTGGCGATGTTCGGTGGCCGCGACCCGTTTCGCGACAGTTTCCAGCCGCTACTCGACGCCCATGCCTGGCCGTGGCGCTATCGGGAAATGGACCCGGACGTGTTCGGCGAGGAACTGGACAATCCCCTTTATGCCCAGGCCGACCGCATCGCCGCGGTGGTGCTGGAGCTGACGCGCCCGGCCAATGGCTGAGTGCCCCACGACGAGGACCACGCCATGCAGGACGATAAGGACGACACCATCAACGACCCCGGCAACGAAGACCCGGGCTCCGCCGTCGAACGGCTGCCCGAGGACGATGCCGAGGTGCACCCGGACGACCCGGACATTCAGGGCGACGACGGCTCGGGGGACCCGCAATGACGCCCGCCCCGGTACCGCCCGAGCAGGCTGCCGAGGGCCGGACGCGCATCATCACCTGTGAGAGGGACCAACAGTTCCACATCGGCAACGATGTGGTGATCACCATCACCGAGATCCGCGGCTTCTCGGTGAAGATGGCCATCGGCGCGCCGCGCTCCGTACCGGTGCACCGCAAGGAGATCTACCGACGCATCCAGCAGGCGCTGGAGGCCGAGCAGCGCAAGGCCACGGGCGCCCGCGAACCCTGACGGGCGCGCTGGACTCAGGCGGGCACTTCGACCTGCACGGGCAGGTGTTCGTTGGCCGCGGGTTCGGCAGCCTTCGCCACGCGCTGGTAGCCACGGAGGTTCTCGAAACAGAAGTTGGTCGCCTCCACATAGCCTTCCGCCGAGCCACAGTCGAAGCGCCGCCCCTTGAAGCGGTAGGCCAGCACGCACCCCTGCCGGGCCTGCTCCATGAGCGCGTCGGTGATCTGGATTTCGCCGCCCTTGCCTGGTGCGGTGCGTTCGATGTGCTCGAAGATGTCCGGCGTGAGGATGTAGCGGCCGATGATGGCCAGGTTGGAGGGCGCATCCTCCGGTTTGGGTTTCTCCACCATGCGCTCGACCCGCACCAGGTCGTCGCGCAGGGCATCACCGACGACGATGCCGTACTTGCCAGTCTCCTCCCAGGGCACCTCTTCGATGGCGACGATGGAGCAGCGAAACGTGTTGTACAGCTGGACCATCTGGGCGAGCACGCCATCGCCGCCGGGGTTGAGGCACAGGTCGTCGGCCAGGACCACGGCGAAGGCTTCATCGCCGATCAGCGGGCGGCCGCAGAGGATGGCGTGGCCCAGCCCCTTCATTTCCACCTGGCGGGTATAGGAGAAGGTGCATTCACTGATCAGCCGGCGGATGCCGCCCAGGGCCCGCTCCTTGTCGGTGTTGCTGATCTGCTGCTCCAGCTCGTAGCTGATGTCGAAGTGGTCCTCCAGCGAGCGCTTGCCACGCCCGGTGACCATGGCGATCTGGTGCAGCCCGGCCGCCAGCGCCTCCTCGACGCCGTACTGGATCAGCGGCGTGTCCACCACCGGGAGCATCTCCTTGGGCATCGACTTGGTGGCAGGCAGAAAGCGCGTGCCATAGCCGGCGGCGGGGAACAGGCATTTCCTGATCATCGGGGCATCTCCTTGGTATGGGTGCAGTGAGATGCTGACTGCCGGCATCGCCGCTCGGTTCAAGGAAAATGGGCTGAGCGTGGGCGCGGTCTATGCTTGGTTTTCCCAGCCAGCGGAGAACGCCATGACCAAGGACGAGATGAAGAGCCGTCTCAACGACGCGATCCAGGCCACCCTCGACTCCCAGCGCGGCGGCCCCTTCCCCGCCCGGCAGATTTCCTACTCCGTGGCCATCGGCATGGCGGCGGCGATGCAGCTGTGCGAGCTGGTGGAGGGCAAGGAATACAGCCAGATCATCCAGCGCATCACCGATAGCATCGAGCACGAGCTGGCCAAGGCGGCCGAGGCGAAATCCTGATCGTCGGTTCGTCTGTTTTTTTGCTGAAACATTCTCCTGGCCACTCCGCTCTATAGCGCTGTCCGCCCCTTCCCGTGGGTCATTGCAATCAGGAGGAGATATGGATTGGCTCATCAGCTACCGCAACGCTGAAGGTCAGGAGAAGTCGGTCACCATTCGCTCGGGCCATCTGCCCAACCACAAGACGGCTGCCCGCTGCGTGGTGGAACACGCTTTCGGCGACAAGCCCCCCAGGCCGCTCGGCAACCTGTCCGCAGTGGTCTGGCTCGCCAGCTGCGGGTTGGAGATTCTGGACATCAGCCTGTTGCGGGATGATCGAACGGGGCTACAGCCGATAGCGTTTTCCCGCCCGCAGCCCTACTACCGCCAGAAGCGCGAGGCGGAGGCAGCGCAGCCGGAACAGCCCGCGCCGTAGCGGCGCTCACGGCGGCGGCTGGAGCGCGCGCAGCTCCTCCAGCCGCCGTTCTATCAGTTTCAGGGCGGCGCCGATGCCCGCGTCGAACGGGTCGGTGCCACCGACCACCTCCGTTACCGCCCCCGCCTCCCGCAATTGCTCGGCCAGCCTTTGCAATTCGGTCTCCGCGGCACTGCCCTCGCCGCTTGCGCGGGCTCGTGCAATCAGCCGCCGCAACGCCTGCAGCGGTTCTTCCCCCCGGGAATGCGGGGCGGCGACTATTTCCAGAGCCAGGCCAGGTCCTGGCGGGTGAGCGTTCGCATGGGGCTTCCTGAGCGCAGGTGTTTCATCAGTGACACGCGGGAAGCGGCCCGAGTTGCAGATTTCGACTGTCCCGCGCAGGCGCCGGCGAGGCGGATTCCCTGAACGTTTCAGCGGGCGGCCGGACAGACCAGAAAAGCCCTTCGGACGAGGTAACCGCCATGGCGACCCAACGCATCACCGCCCACCAGCTCGGCCTGGACCAGGCATTGGCCCGCGCCGAGGAAAGCGCCCTGTTCAAATGGCTGATCGCCAGCTTCCTGTTCGGCAAGCCCATCCAGCAGGCCATCGCCGTGCAGGCCTATCGGGTGATAGTCGAGGAGCACGGGCGCGATACGCCGCGCAAGCTGGGCCAGTGCAGCCACGCCGAGCTGGTGCGGATGCTCGGCCAGGCGCACTACGTGCGCTACGACAATTCCACCGCCGAGCGCCTGCTCAAGCTGTGCGGCAAGCTGCACGACGAATACGGCGACCGCCTCGGCACCCTGGTCGAGCGCAGCGCCGACCGTGCCGAGTGCGAGAAGCGGCTGCTGGCCTTCGAGGGGATCGGGCCGAAGACCGTGGAGATCTTCATGCGCGAGGCCGGCCCTGCGCTGTTCGGCAGGGCGGCCCGGCACGGTTGAGCCGCTCAGGGCGAGATGGGGTCGCTTGCAGGGAAGGTCTCTTCCACGGCGTTATCGACCTTGGCCTCCAGGGCCCGCTGGCTGCGCAGCGGGTGGTCTTCGATGCGCGGCAGTGCGGCGCGCAAAGCGGCCACGCGCTGGCGCAGGTACTCCAGCTCCGTATCGGGGTCGAACACCAGTCCCTTCATGCTGCAGTGGCCGCTGACCCCGCGCAGCAGCAATGCGGCACCGCCCAGGGCCTTGATCACCCCCGGGGC
The DNA here is from genome assembly GCA_000474255.1 of Aquipseudomonas alcaligenes MRY13-0052. GTDB lineage: Bacteria > Pseudomonadota > Gammaproteobacteria > Pseudomonadales > Pseudomonadaceae > Metapseudomonas > Metapseudomonas solani. The sequence goes on along the minus strand of BATO01000009.1, from coordinate 37,735 downwards.
ACCGCCGCGGTACACACCGGACGCGATGGAAACCAGGCCGGCGGCGACCGAGAAGGCGCGCTCGACGCCATGGACGTTATGGGGTTGTGGGTACATGAGGCTGTCTCCTGAGGGTTGAGGCGGCGCTAGCGCGAGGCGCGCCGCAAGTCATGGGAAAGGTTGCCGTGGCCATGGCCCTTCTGCGGCGCGGAGCGCACGCCGAAACGCTCCCATACACGCTCGTGGAAATAGAAGGCGATGGTGTTGCAGGCCGGTTCGATCAGGGCGATCAGGCCGCCGGTCAGCAGGCTCCCGGTGAGCAGGTAGGCCACGGTGAAGGCGATGGTGAAGTGCAACACCGCGAAGCTCAGCGTCTTGGCCAGCGGCTGGCGGCGCTGGGGCGTCGCCGCCCGGGACCGTGCCGTGTTCGTCGAGCGTTCGTTGCGTATCGCCATGGGCCTTCTCCTGGTTCTGTCGGTCGCTATGGATTGGAAGGGCAAGGGCCCGGTCGAGGTTCAGGGAATCGGGCGGGTGGTGCCCGGGCAGGCACGGGCGCGGCGCCCATCCGATTGCTGCAACTTTCCGCCGGGGCGCCGCTTCTACTGCCATGAACCCCCGATCCCAGGAGATCGCCATGAGATTCGCCCGACTCGCTTTACCCGCCCTGCTCTGCGCCTCCCTCAGCGCCCCGCTGTTCGCCGCCGACACGATCGACGCGGACGACTTCGTCGACGAAGCCAGTGCCGGCGGCATCGCCGAGATCGAGGGCGGCAAGCTGGCACTGGAGAAATCCTCCTCGGCCAGCGTCAAGACCTTCGCCCAGCAGATGATCGACGACCACGGCGCGGCCAACCGCGAGCTGGCGGTACTGGCCCGCGAGAAGAAGCTGGAGGTGGCCACCGAAGCCGAACTGATGAGCAAGGCCAAGGCCCTGATCCTCAAGCTGCGTGACGGTGAGAACTTCGACGAGGCCTATGCCAACAACCAGGTGGCGGCCCACGAGAAGACCATCGAGCTGTTCAAGGAAGCCGCCGCTTCGGATGACAAGGAAATCGCCGCCTGGGCCACCAAGACCCTGCCCAAGCTCGAGCATCACCTGCAGATGGCCCGCGACCTCGCCGCCACCCACAAGAAGCCCTGATGCAGCGGTAGGGGTGGATGCCGATAGTGGCGTCCACCTCCGCTGCTCCAACCGGGGCTCCGCTGGTGGACAAAAAGAGCGTTGTCCACCCGAAAAGCCACTCCGCAGTCATGCCGGCGATGGGCCGTCTCGAGCCTGTAACAGGCCCAGTTACCACGCCCTCAGGAATGGATCGATGAGGTAACGGCGTCGGCGGCCATGCCCAGGCAGTCGATCTCGTGGATCATCCCGGTGGCCAGCGCCGCCTCGGCGTCGAGGATGCGTGGCGCGGCCTTGAGGTAGTCGAGGATGTCCAGCGGTTCGGCGCCGGCTGGGGTGCGCTCGGCGACGATGCGCGCGTAGAGGTGCAGGTCGTAGTCCAGGCTCATGGCGTATTCCGACATCCGCGCGTGGTCCACCGAGCCATTGAGGTTCCAGTGAAAGGGGTGGAAGAGGAACTTGCTGTGCTGGCAGGCGCTGCGCCGCTGCCCGGCGAGGAAGATGATGTTGCCCATGGATTCCACCGTGCCCAGGTTGTGGGTGCGCACGGGGATGGGCAGCGAGATGAGGAAGTTGTACAGGGAGAAGCCGTAGCTGCACTCCCCGCCCATGGTGGCGATCTTGATTACCAGTTCGTCCGCGCCCTGCTGCACGGCCTGGGTGCAGCGCTCGATGAGCTGGCCGCTGGTGGTGGAGTTGATCGGCGCGGTGAAATGCACGATGTGGCTGGCCATGGCTGCCCTCCTCCTTTTTTGTCTGGGTGGTTCTGAGTGGTGGCCTCTGCCAGGTCAGCTCGCGCCTGCCTGGCGCGGGCGGTCGGGCGCGTCGCTGCTGCCGGGGCGATCCTCGGTGGAGGGGTTGCGCGGGGCCTGCCACTCCGGGTGCAGCTCGGGCGGAATGCCTTCGCGCTCGCGGGTGGGCGCCTCGCGGTCACTGCCCGGGCGCGATTCGACGCTCTGGTTATCAGGAGTGCGGGGAAGGTCGTTCATGGTCGTCTCCAGTGGATGGCTCAGGTTCGGTGGAGCCGCCCGCGCCGCTTGTTGTTCCGTCAATCCGTCGGCCGGTGGCGGCCCTCGGCAGCCCCGGTCATCCCATAGCCTGAACTCCGCCGAAGCTGCCGCAGTCACTCCAGCATGACCCTCGGAGGACCGCACCATGCACACCCACTATGAAGGCCAGGCCACCCTCGTCTACGCGCCCGGCCACCAGGGCAGGTCGACCATGCCGACCGCCTGCAGCACCACCGTCGTGCTCGACGAAGCCATCCCCGGCATCTTCAGCCTCACCTGCGACCTGGACCTGGGCGATGCCGACTCGCTGCGCATCACCCTGCCCAACGGCCTCAGCGTGGAGGGGCTGATCACCTACCAGGATGGACGCACGCTCAATATCGTCACCCTGAACTGAGGAGCGGGACATGAACCCAGTGCGGACGGCAGCCCTGCAGGAAGCGTTGTGGATAGCGCTGGAGGCCACCCTGGCGGCCGCGGAAGAAGCCGGTGTGGACCGCGAAGACCTGCTCGCCGCCGCCCGGGGCATCGCCACCTCGGCGCTGAAGAGCGGCTCCGACCAGGCTGCGTCGCTGATCGCCCAGGCCGCCTTGCGCCGGCACATAGGGCAACGCCCCTGAGCGCCCTATCGACCCATGTCCCCCTGCGCAATTGACTCGGTGCCAATAAACTCCTTGAGCGCAAGGCCTGGATCGTGGTGTCTATGCGGCTGAAACGGGCACCCGGATGGTGCCTGGGGTGGGGTTGAAGTCAGTAGGCGGAGAGCCGAAGCGTGGTACCTGGATATTTCGAAAAGCTGCTGAGCATCGCCAATGACCCGCAACGGGGCTGGGCCAACCGCCTGGCCGCGACGCGTATGGCGATCCGCAAGGCGGCGCAGCAGCACGACCTGCAGCAGGGCAAGCTGTGGGACCAGCGCCGCCGCATGCGCGAGCACCTGCCCTTCACCCGCCACACCCTCAAGGAACTCGAAGCCGCGCAGCACGCGCACCTGGCCTCCTACCAGGCGCTGCTGCGCTCCACCGGCCAGTTGCTGATCGCCAACGAACCGCAGGTGCTGGACGAGCTGGACACGCCCCGCTTGCTGGACCTGCTCGGGGTCAACCCGACGCACCGCCGGCGCATCCCCCGCAACGTCGAGCGCCTGCTCTGCGTGGTGGTGCTGCAGGGGCTGGAAGACAGCGCCCGGCAGTTCAGCGGCCGCCAGCTCGCCGCGCCCCGGAGTGGGCCGCTGGCCCGGGCCTTCAACGAGGTGATGGTCTGCACCACCCTGCACACACTGCGCAACACCCCCGGCAAGATCGGCCGCCAAGCCGGCACCCCGCCACAACGGCGCAGCGAGTGCGCCGCCCCGGTGCTGACGGTGTACAACGCCGACGGCAGCAGCCGCGTCTACCCGCTGGGCTGACCGTACTCCCCACAGGCGCCCCGCACGCACTCGCGCAGCCAGCGGTGTGCGGGGTCGGCATCCATCCGTGGGTGCCAGAGCATGGAGACCTTGATGGGCTCTACATCCAGCGGCAGCGGGAAGCTGAACAGCCCCGCGCGCAGGCTGCCGCTGTGGCGCTCGGGCACCGTGGCGATGAGGTCGGTGGCGCGGGCCAGCGCCAGGGCGGCTGAGAAGCCGCCCACCAGGGTGACGACATCCCGTTCGAGGCCGGCAGCCTTGAGAGCGTCGTCCACCGGGCCGCGGTCCTTGCCACGGCGCGACACCAGCACATGGCGCCCACCGGCATAACGTTCGGCGGTGATGGCACCACGGGTCAGCGGGTGGCCTTGGCGCACCACGCCGACGAAGCGGTCCTGGAACAGCGCACGGGTGCGGATCTCCGGGCCGGCGTCGGCGCCTACCACGCCGGTATCGAGATCGACGCTGCCGTCACGCAGGGGCGCACTGTCCTTGTCGGTCTTGGCCACGAAGCGCAGGCGCACGCCCGGCGCCTCGGCCCCCATACGCTCGATCAGTGCCGGGCCGAAGTTCTCCACGAAGCCATCACCCACGCGCAGGGTGAAGGTGCGCACCAGGCGCTGCAGGTCGAGGTGCTCCACCGGGCGCAGCACGCCCTCCACCCCAGCACCAGTTGGCTGACCTGCTCGCGCAGCTCCAGCGCCCGGGGCGTGGGCACCAGACCGCGGCCGGCGCGTACCAGCAGCGGGTCGCCAAGGGTTTCCCGCAGCCGCGCCAGGGCCCGGCTCATGGCCGAGGGGCTCAGGTGCAGGCGCTTGGCAGCACGCGCGACGCTGCCTTCGGCGAGCAGCACGTCGAGGGTGATCAGCAGGTTGAAATCGGGATGGCTCATGGACGGAAAAACTAGCACGGCCGGCTCACCTATGGCGTTGGATGCATGAATAAAGTGCAAATGCTGCGCCTTCCGCCCTATCAGCACCGCGCCCAGACTGTGCTGGCGACCCACCCCACGGAGCCCCGCCATGCAGCCCCCCACAGCCAACCCAGCGACCACCGAACAGGCGAGCGGCTCGAAATGGGCATTGGCCAGCCTTGCCCTGGCCACCCTGCTCGCCTCCCTGGGCACCAGCATCGCCAACGTCGGCCTGCCGACCCTGGCCGAAGCCTTCGGCGCCCACTTCCAGAACGTGCAGTGGGTGGTGCTGGCCTACCTGCTGGCCATCACCACACTGAGCGTGGGTGCGGGCCGCCTCGGCGACCTGCTGGGGCGCCGTCGCCTGCTGCTGGCGGGCCTGCTGCTGTTCAGTGGCGCCTCCACCCTGTGCGGCCTGGCGCCGTCCCTCGGCTGGCTGATCGGCGCCCGCGCGCTGCAGGGCCTGGGTGCGGCGATGATGATGACCCTGGCGATGGCCCTGATCGGCGAGACGGTGCCACGCGAGAAGACCGGCAGCGCCATGGGCCTGCTCGGCACCCTGTCGGCCATCGGCACCGCGCTGGGCCCTTCCCTCGGCGGGTTGCTGCTGGCCGGGCCCGGCTGGCGCGCGCTGTTCCTGGTCGGCCTGCCCCTGGGCCTGCTGGCCTTCGCCCTCGCCCACCGCCACCTGCCGCGCGACCGGGTGAACGACGGCGGCGCCCGCTTCGACATCCCCGGCACCCTGCTGCTGGCCCTGACCCTGGCCGCCTATGCCCTGGGGCTGACCCTGGGCCACGGCCACTTCGGCTCGCTCAACGGCGCCCTGCTGCTGGCAGCGGGCCTGGGCCTGGCGCTGTTCATCCGCGTGGAACGGCGCGTCGCCTCACCGCTGCTGCGCCTGGCGATGTTCCGCGACCCGCAGCTGCGCGCCGGGCTGGCCATGGGGGCGCTGGTCACCAGCGTGCTGATGGCGACCCTGGTGGTGGGCCCCTTCTACCTCTCCGGCGCGCTGCATCTGGCGCCGGCCCAGGTGGGGCTGGCCATGTCCTGCGGGCCGCTGGTGTCGGCGCTGATGGGCGTGCCCGCCGGGCGCCTCGTGGACCGCCTCGGCGCCACGCCCATTGTGCGCATCGGCCTGCTGGGCATGGCGCTGGCCACCCTGGCCCTGCCACTGCTGCCGACGCACCTGGGCGTGCTCGGCTATATCGTGCCGCTGGCCGGGCTGACGGCGGGCTATGCGCTGTTCCAGGCGGCCAACAACACCCGGGTGATGGCGGAGGTGCCGGCACAGCGGCGCGGCCTGGTGTCGGGCCTGCTCAACCTGTCGCGCAACCTGGGGCTGGTCACCGGTGCCTCGGCCCTGGGCGCGGTGTTCGCCCTGGGCGCGGCGAGCGACGACATTACCCGTGCGGCGCCCGAGGCCATCGCTGCCGGCATGCGCGGCACCTTCCTCGTCGCCCTGGGGCTGGTGCTCGTCGCACTGCTACTCGCCCTCGCCGATCGCCCGCGTCGCGCGCCTTGATCAGCCCACCCGCTGGCTGCGCTGCACCAGCGCGACGAGGGTGGCGAAGAGTTCTTCCTCGGCCTGGGCGGGGGTGATCTCCTCGGCGGCAGCGGCATGGGACAGCGCCTCCGCCGCGCCGAGCATGGCCCGCAACCCAGGGGCGCCGAGGCCGCCCTGGCCGGTGAAGGGACTCAGCACTGCGCGGCACTTGGCGAGGAAGATCGCCTCGTATTCACGCTTGATGCGCTCCAGCTCCGGCGAGCCGGCCAGCGCCGCGGTGACCCCGGGGATCTCGCGCCCCTGCTGCAGCACACAGGCAACGTAGGACGAGGCGATGACCCGGGCGATGCCCTCGAGCGTTGGCTCGGCGGTGTCCAGCGCCGCATCCATGACCGCCGTCTGGCGCGCGTCGAAATCCTGGTAGAGCACCGCCAGCAAGCCCTGGCGGGTGCCGAAGTGGTCGTACACCACCGGCTTGGTCACACCCGCCAGCTCGGCCAGGCGGCCCAGGGTCAGCGCATCGCTGCCCTCCTCCCGTACCAGGCGCCAGGCCGCTTCCAGCAGTTGTTTCTGCCGCTCCTCGCGGGACAACCGACGGCGCGGCTGCGCGGCGGAATCCTGTTGCTTCTCATCGCTTGACATGGGAAACCTACCAAAAGTAACTTACCAATCGTAACTTACTGAAAGTATATAAGCGCTTTCAGCTCTCCCGCAATCGAGCCACAGGAGCCACCGACATGCACGCCCTTATCGTTGTCGCCCATCACGACCCCGAGTCGCTCACCCACGCCATCGCCGCCGAAGTCGCCCGAGGCGTAGCCGAGTCCGCGCCGGGCAACGGCAGTGAAACCGCCGACCTCTTTCAGGAAGGCTTCGACCCCCGCTTCAACCCCGCCGACCACGCCGTGCACCGCCACCAGGCCACGCCGCCGGCGGATGTGCTCGCCGAGCAGGCGCGCATCGACAACGCCGATGCCCTGGTGCTGGTCTACCCGGTGTACTGGTGGTCGATGCCGGGCCTGCTCAAGGGCTGGATCGACCGGGTGTTCAGCAACGGCTGGGCCTTCGACTTCGTCCTCGACCAGCGCTTCGAGAAGAAGCTCGGGCACCTCAAGGTGCACCTGATCGGGGTCGGCGGCGCCGATGCCGGCACCTATGAACGCCACGGCTACCTGGAAGCGATGAAGGCGCAGATCGACCACGGCATCTTCGATTACTGCGGGGCCCAGGTGCTCAGCTCCGAACTGCTGCTGGAATCGGAAAGCCGCGACCCGGGCGACTACCTGCGGGCAGCCCGCAGCCTCGGCCAATCGCTGTTCGCCCAGGCACCCGCAGCCCGCCCCGTGGAGGCATGAAGCCCTCCCCCAAGGCGGCCCCCACCTGTCGAGGCGACTGTAGGGGCGACTTCAGTCGCCAAGCAGTCCGCAGGACTGCCCCAGCTTCGGGGCTCCATATGGCACCGCTGGTGGATGAAAAGAGCGTCATCCACCCTACACACCGGTTGGTACCGTGCCCGGATTGGGCAAGGTGCCGTAGGTTGGCGCCGAGCGCAGCGAGGCCCAATACCGCCATGTCCGGTCTCGCGGCGAGCTCAACCTGTGGGAGCGGCTTCAGCCGCGAAAGACTCGCCGCCGGCACCTGGCTACGCGTTGTCGGATGCTCCATCGCGAATGAATTCGCTCCCACGAGATGGGCAGCGGGTGGAGGTCCGGGTTGGGCCAGCCGACCGGGGCAACTGGCCCGGGCGGGGGAGTTTCCGTAGAATCCGCCGCCCCTTCCCTTGTCCCGCCCTCCTCCGGTAATCCATGAAACCAGCCCGCATTCGCGCCGACGTCCTGGCCGGCCTGACGACTTCTTTCGCTCTGGTGCCCGAGTGCATCGCCTTCGCCCTGGTGGCGCAGCTCAATCCGTTGATGGGCCTGTATGGCGCGATCATCATCTGCACCCTGACGGCGCTGTTCGGCGGGCGGCCGGGCATGGTGTCCGGCGCAGCCGGGTCGATGGCGGTGGTGATCGTGGCGCTGGTGGTTCAGCACGGCGTGCAGTACCTGCTGGCCACGGTGCTGCTGGGCGGGGTGATCATGATGGCCTTCGGGGTGCTGCGCCTGGGCAAGCTGGTGCGCATGGTGCCGCACCCGGTGATGCTGGGCTTCGTCAACGGCCTGGCGATCATCATCGCCCTGGCCCAGCTGGAGCACTTCAAGGCCGGCGAAGCCTGGCTGTCGGGCAGGCCGCTGGCGACCATGCTCGGCCTGGTGGCGCTGACCATGGCCATCGTCTACCTGCTGCCGCGCCTGACCCGCGCCATCCCGCCGGCCCTGGCGGCCATCCTCGGCGTCGGCCTGCTGGTGTACTTCGTCGGCCTGCCCACCCGCACCCTGGGCGACATGGCGCATATCGCCGGCGGCCTGCCGACCTTTGCGCTGCCCGAGGTGCCGTGGAGCCTGGAGACGCTACGCATCATCGCCCCCTATGCGCTGCTGATGGCGATGGTGGGCCTGCTGGAAACCCTGCTGACCCTGAACCTCACCGACGAGATCACCGAGAGCCGGGGCTACCCGGACCGCGAGTGCGTGGCCCTGGGCGCGGCGAACATGGCCTCGGGCCTGTTCGGCGGCATGGGCGGCTGCGCGATGATCGGCCAGACCGTGATCAACCTCAGCTCCGGCGGCCGTGGCCGCCTCTCCGGCGTGGTGGCCGGGGGCATGATTCTGCTCTTCGTGCTGTTCCTCTCGCCGCTGATCGAGCGCATCCCCCTGGCCGCGCTGGTGGGGGTGATGTTCGTGGTGTCGCAGCAGACCTTCGCCTGGGCCTCGCTGCGGGTCCTGCACAAGGTGCCGGTCAACGACATGCTGGTGATCATCGCGGTGACCGTGATCACCGTGTTCACCGACCTGGCCACCGCGGTGATGCTGGGCATCGTCATCGCCGCCATCAACTTCGCCTGGCAGCACGCCCGCGAGCTCTACGCCGACAGCCACCTGGAAGCCGACGGCAGCAAGCTGTACCAGGTGCACGGCACGCTGTTCTTCGCCTCCACCACGCCCTTCCTCGCCCAGTTCGACCCGGCGGGCGACCCGGCCCAGGTGACCCTGGACTGCCGCCATTTGAGCTTCGTCGACTACTCGGCCCTCACCGCGCTGATGACCCTGCGCGAGCGCTACACCAAGGCTGGCAAGCACCTGCGCGTGGTGCACCTGTCCGAGCGTTGCAAGCAGTTGCTCAAGCGGGCGGGTGTGCAGCACTGAGGGCTGGTTTCTTCCCGGGACAAAGGTGCAGGCATCGAGACCGCTCGGTGGATGGAAAGAGCGTCATCCACCCTACAGGTGCCGCAGATGGGACCGTGGTGCATGGGTTGGCCTTGCGTAGGGTGGATGACGCCTTTTTCATCCACCAAGGGAGCCGCAGCGCGCACCTGTTCTGACCGCGAAACCCGGTGGTCCCACCTATGAAAATGCCCGGCCACCGCTGATGCGATGGCCGGGCATTTTTCTGTGCCTGGGCCTCGCGGCTCAGGCCCCTGCGTCGATCAGCCCGCCTCGGACAGCGAGGCCATGTCGATCACGAAGCGGTAGCGCACATCGGATTTCTCCATGCGCTCGAAGGCTTCGTTGATCTGGTCCATGCGGATCATTTCGCAGTCCGGGAGGATGTTCTTGCGGGCGCAGAAGTCGAGCATCTCCTGGGTCTCGGCGATGCCGCCGATGGGCGAGCCGGCGAGGCGACGGCGGCCGAGGACGAAGGGGATGGTCAGCTGTTCGTCGATGGGGCCGATCTGCCCGACTATCACCAGGGTGCCGTCGATATCCAGCAGCGACATGTAGGGCGAGACGTCGTGGCGCGAGGGCACGGTGTCGATGATCAGGTCGAAGCTGGACTGCGCGGCGGTCATCGCCTTCTTGTCGGAGGACACCAGCAGGCGGTCGGCGCCCAGGGCCTTGGCGTCATCGGCCTTGTCGGCGCTGCGGCTGAGCACGGTGACTTCGGCACCCAGGCCGACGGCGAGCTTGACCGCCATGTGGCCGAGGCCGCCGAGGCCGATCACGCCCACGCGGCTGCCGGGGCCGACGTTCCAGGTGCGCAGCGGCGAGTAGCTGGTGATGCCGGCACAGAGCAGCGGCGCCGCCTTGGCCAGGTCGAGGCCTTCCGGCACGCGCAGGACGAACTCCTCGCGCACCACCAGGTGCTTGGAGTAGCCGCCCAGGGTGACTTCCTTGGTGATGCGGTCACGGCTGTTGTAGGTCTGGGTGTTGCGCTCGCGGCACAGCTGCTCCTCGCCCTTGCGGCACTGGTCGCACTGCATGCAGGAGTCGACCATGCAGCCCACCGCGACGTTGTCGCCGACCTTGTGGCGCGTCACCGCCGAGCCCACTTCGATGACCCGGCCGATGATCTCGTGGCCGGGCACGATGGGATACAGGCTGAAGCCCCAGTCGTTGCGGGCCTGGTGCAGGTCGGAGTGGCAAACGCCGCAGTAGAGGATTTCCATCGCCACGTCGTTGGGGCGCAGTTCGCGGCGCTCGAACTTGAAGGGCGCGAGCGGTGCAGCGGCGGTTTGCGCGGCATAACCGATTGTGAACATGAGCAGTACTCCAGGGGTTGAGGATCAGCCGACGCGTCGGCCTTCGATGGGATAGGCGGGCCCGGAATCCGGCCAGGAGCGAAGATTAAGCGTCGACGGGGTCTGTCCGGTAGCCGACTACTCCGGCGTGATTGCCCATTCCTGCCAATCGTCGAACGCCTTGAAAGGTGCATTCCAGAGCGCTCGACGCATTGCCTGATACTGCAACGAGGCGCTTGGCCATTCGCCGTGTCGATGATGGGGCATTAGCCCGGCGAGACCTCTGCCAGGCCCTGATACGAGGTTTGTGAAGCGCCGGACCGGCTCTCCGGGGAGTCGACCCACCCTGCCCGCCAGGCGGCGAAAAACCTGGCCATGCGGTTAGCTTGTGCGGCGCCATGACGCATAGGGCGGAAGTGAATGAGCAATCAACTGCCCAGACTTATATATGTAAGATGCATTGCACGCGTTTCGCTCGAACCGATATTTAACCAATTGCCCGATACTCCAACAGTGCAACTTGGCGAGTGCAGCAATCCTCTTCTCGCGCCTATAAATCGCGGCCAAAAAAAAGCCGCTTCAAGAGAAGCGGCAAATAAACCAAAGGATGATGAAATGGAGCAAGGCGCCACTCCGACAACGAGCTGGAGCAGCGCCCTGAGGTATTCATCGCCGCCAGAATACGCGCCACACCCAATCGCAAACTATTAATTTCATTGATATTAATCATCAATCTCATCAGTTACGGATTACTTGCGCGCGCGTGTTAACTGTTACCCGCCACTTATTCTGCGGACCTTATAAGCAACAATTAGTTCGCACTGTCACGGTTGGGAATCTACAGTTTCCCGGTCGATCGGCAATTGAATAAGCGGTCTCTTCCTGCCGACTCCAAGCCATCAAAAAAACCAATATCTGGGAGCATCCATGCATAACCGAAACTATATAGCCGCCGCCTGCACGCTGTTGGCCCTGAGCATCGCCCAGGCCCACGCCAGCGAGCAGTCCGACGCCAAGGGCTTCGTCGAAGACGCCAGCCTCAAGGTCCTGCTGCGCAACGCCTATTTCAACCGTGACTACAAGGACAAGACCAACGACGCCAAGGTCTGGGGCCAGGGCTTCATCGGTACCTTCGAGTCCGGTTTCACCCAGGGCACCATCGGTTTCGGCGTGGACGCGTACGGCCTGCTCGGCATCAAGCTGGACAGCGGCCGGGGCCGTAACTACAGCGCCTTCTTCGACACCGACAGCAACGGCCACCCGGTGGATGACCTCTCCGAAGCCGGCGGCGCGGTGAAGCTGCGCTTCTCCAACACCGTGCTCAAGTACGGCAACCAGTTCCCCTCCCTGCCCGTGCTCGCCTATGACGACAGCCGCCTGCTGCCGCAAGCTTTCACCGGCACCCTGGTGACCAGCAAGGAAATCGAAGGCCTGGAACTGAACGTCGGCCGCTTCACCGCCGACAGCCCCATGGGCGACCCGGCACGCGACCCCAATCGCCTGAAGAGCATCGATGTGATCGGCGGCAGCTACGTCGTCAACGATGCGCTGTCCGTGGCCCTGTACCACTCCGATGTCGAAGACACCTTCAAGAAGTACTACGGCAATGTGAACTACACGATTCCGTTCAACGCGGAACAGGCCCTGAACTTCGACTTCAACATCTACCGCACCGACTACGACGACAACTCCGATGCCGCGCTGGACTTCGGCGGTGACGGCAACAACGACAAGAACACCCTGTGGAGCCTGGCCGCCAAGTACAGCGTCGGCGCCCACGCGTTCATCATCGCTCACCAGAGCAACACCGGTGACGCCGGCTATGCGTACGACTACGGCGACGGCGGCAGCACCATATACGTAGCCAACTCCTACTACTCCGACTTCAACCTGAAGAACGAGCGCTCCTGGCAGGCGAGCTACGAGCTGGACTTCGCCACCTACGGCGTACCCGGCCTGAGCTACAAGGTCGCCTACGTACGCGGCAGCAACATCGAGGCCGGCGGCGAGAGCGACGGCACCGAGCGCGAGCTGTTCAACCAGTTCAAGTACGTGGTGCAGGACGGCCCGGCCAAGGACCTGTCCCTCAAGCTGCGCAACTCGATCTACCGCGCCGACAACAACGTGGGCCCGGACCTGAACGAAATCCGCGCCTTCGTCGAGTACCCGATCAGCATCCTCTGATCGCCAGCACGCGCGCCGGGTAAACCGGCGCGCGCCCCCTCGCTCACGCATTCCCGTAGGAGCGGCTTCAGCCGCGAAAGACTCGCCGCCGGCACAAGGCTGCGGGTGGCCGGTTATTCCATCGCCAATGAATTCGCTCCTACAGATTCCCGCAAGCGCTTCGCGAGCAGGGCTCGCTCCTACGGGATCGTGCCCCGGTACCCGTAGGTTGGCGCCGAGCGCAGCGAGGCCCAACACAGCGCTGCTTCACCCGGGCATTGTCTAACCCGCTCAGCAGAGCGTCATGGCCGCCAGGCAGGCACGGTTGCGGCCTTCCTGCTTGGCCTGGTAGAGCAGCTGGTCGCAGCGCGCCAGCAGGTCCTGGGCCTGGACCAGGCCCTCGCCGCTGGAGAGCGAGGCGCCCAGGCTGATGGTGTGGTGGCGCAGGCCATCGGGGCGGTGCAGGTGCTCCATGTCCAGGCCCGCCACCTGCACCCGCAGGCGCTCGGTGATGTGCTCCAGCTCGGCCTGGCAGCTCACCTGCAACAGCACGACGAATTCCTCGCCGCCATAGCGGAAGACTTTCGCCTGGCCGTCGCGCAGGGTGTGCACCAGGCTGTCCACCACCTCGCGCAGGCAGCGGTCGCCGGCCAGGTGGCCGTAGTGGTCGTTGTAGGGCTTGAAGTAGTCGATGTCCGCCAGCAGCAGCGCGAAGGGCCGGCCGTGCAGGCTCATCTGGTACCAGTACTCCTCCAGCACGCGGTCGAAGGCGCGGCGGTTGCCCACGCCGGTGAGCGCATCGGTGCTGGCCAGTTCGTGCAAACGACTGTTCAGCGTGGCCAGCTCGGCGCGCTGGTGGCGCCCTTCCAGGTCGGCGAGGAAGGCCTGGCGCACGCCACGGATATTGGTCCAGCTGATGAACAGGCTGAAGACCAGCACCGGCAGGTAGACCAGGGTGAAGATCAGCAGCGCCTTGGTATCGCCGGGATGGAGCAGCGCGACGTTGTAGAGGATCACCCCGGAGATGACCAGCGAGCAGGCCAGGATGCCCCGGAACGAGTAGCGCACCCCCAGGTTGCCCAGCACGATGAACACCACCGAGGCATAGAGGAAGGTGGCCACATCGGGCGAGTCGCTGCGCTTGAGCAGCTCGAACCAGGCGACGGTGGAGACGATGTCATGCAGCGGCATGAGCATGTCCATCAGCAGCACGCTGCGGCTGTAGCGGAACACCAGGAAGATATTCAGCAGCCCGAGCAGGCTGAGCAGGCCACGGGTGACCAGCGACTCCATGGCCATGTCCGGGATCAGCACCGCGTCGGCCAGCACGTAGGAGTCGTAGGCGATCATCGCGATGAAGTTGATCGCCAGCAGGAAGCCCCGGTGGTGCTCCAGCACATAGGCGCGGAACGCCGGCTGCAACACGTCGGGAATGCGCCCTCGGCGGTGCCGGGCCGGTACTGTCGGGGACTCGGGAAGGGTCATGGGCGCTTAGCCTGGGATGCCGCCGGGGCGGCGGTCATAGCAGTTGGCCAGTCTAAGCAGGCGCGCGGGCCGCGTCTACTGGGACGAGAATCATTCCGTCCTCACCGCGCGCCCTGCCCCGCGGCTCACTCGGCCAGGGAAAGCACCACACCCACTTGCGGCTCCAGCTGCCCTTGCAAGGCCGCCAGGTAACGCTCGCGCACCACCTCGGCGCCGTGGCCGTACTCGAAGATCAGCCACGAGCGGGCGAAGCCGTTGAAGGCCTGCCAGCGCTCGGCGAGCGTGCGGGCAAAGGCCTCCGATCCCCACAGCTGGTGCAGGCGCTTGCCCTCGTTGGGGGCGAAGAAGAACACCGGTTTCGGCGCGGGCAGGCCATTTGGCAGTGCCTGGCGCTGGTCCCAGTGGGAGGCGCCGACCTGGCAGCTGTAGCGCAGCGCCGCCTGCAGGTGGCCGTGCAGGCGGGCGAGCAGCTGGCTGTTGCCCGCCAGGTCGATGACCATCGACGGCACGTCACCGGCCAGGGATTCCACCTCGCCGTATTCCAGCACCCGGTCATAGCAACCCAGCCCGGCGGCGAAGGCGCGGTTGGCCGTCGAGGACAGGCCGATCACCTCGTAGTCCTGGCCACGCTCGGCACGGTGCCGGCTGAGCAGGTAGGCCAGGCTGATGGCGGTCTTCGACGACGCACTGGTGATGATCACCTGGCGCGCGCCGAAGGCCTGGTTGCCGGCGACGAATTCGTCGAGCAGGAAGGCCGTGGTGAACAGCGGCCGCAGGAGCATCTGCGGGGCCTCGCTGTCGTCGCTGTAGAGCGGGTCGGTGGCGCAGTTCAGGTAGTGGTTGTAGATGGCCGGCAGGCCCTGGCGATGGGCGATGGTGTCGGTGAAGCCCTGGGCATCGACGCGCCCCGGCTCCATTACCGCATGGCTGGCCATGGGGTAGTAGCCGTAGAAGCGCTCACCCTCGGCGACACCCTCGCAGCGCGACTGCAGCACCACGGCGAAGCCCCAGACCGGGATCAGCCCCTGGCCCTCCACCGTGGGGAAGAAGCGCCAGTAACCCATGGCATCGCCCAGCGCCGCATAGCTGATGTTGTTGGCGGTGAAGGCGAAGCGCTCGACGCCCAGCAGCACCTGCCCCTCATCCAGCTCGACGGCCAGCTCGCGACGGTGGGACTGGCAATCGTCCAGCTGCGTGCGGTTGATCCGCAGTTCCTGATAGGTGCTCATGGGGCGGTTCCTTGTGGGGTGGGCGGCCAGCGGAAAGCCAGTCTAGAAAGGTGCCGGAAGCGCGTCCAGATGCCGCCATGGATCAATCAGCCGCTGAATGACGTGCACAGGGTACAGGTGCATGGGCCACCCCTCGAAAAGGCTCTGGCGTGGGGCTGCCACGGCGATTTAGCATGGCGCCCTCATCTGCAGGAGCACACCACGTGAAGCTTTGCGCCGCGCAACTGTCGTCGATCACGGGCGACATCGAAGGCAATATCGGCAAGCACTGCGCGTTCATCCAGCGGGCGGTGGAACAGGGCGCCGCCTTGATCCTGTTTCCCGAGCTCTCGCTGACCAACTACGCGCCGTCCCTGGCCCAGGGCCTGGCCACCACGCCCGACGACCCACGCCTCGACGCCCTGCAGCACCTCGCCGACATGCACGGCATCATCATCTGCGCCGGCCTGCCGGTGACCGGCGCGCCGCTGCCGCGCATCGGCATGGTCATCTTCCAGGCCCACCAGCCCCGCGGCCTCTACTGCAAGCAGCGCCTGCACGCCGACGAGCTGCCCTGGTTCAGCCCCGGCGAAGGCCAGGCGCTGATCCGCCTCGGCGAGCACAACCTGGCGCCGGCCATCTGCTACGAATCCATGCTCCCCGAGCACGCCGACGAGGCCGTCGCGGCGGGTGCCGACTTCTATCTGGTCAGCGTCGCCAAATCGGCCAATGGCATCGCCGCCGGGCAACAGCACTACCCCGCCATGGCCCGCCGCCATGCCATGCCGCTGCTGATGAGCAACAGCATCGGCCCGGTGGAAGGCTTCCTCACCACCGGTCAATCCGCCGCCTGGAACCGCCAGGGCGACTGCCTCGGCACCCTCCCCGACGGGCAGGAAGGCCTGGTGCTGCTGGACCTGGAAAGCGAACGCGTCGAGCTGATTCCCGGCCCCTGACGCCCCCGGCTTCGGCACCTGCAACAACCCTATTTCATGTAAAGGAATCCCATGTTCATCAGGACGCTGATGCTTCTCGCCGCCGTTTCACTCTCGCTGCTGCAAACCGCCGTGGCCGAGGAGGACGCGCAGATCGTCGAGCGCATCGACGCCCAGGTCCGCGCCAACGCGCAATGGACCCAGGAGGCCGAACAATGCCCGGCCGACCTGATGCCCGCTCGCCGAGCACTGGAAATCAACGCCTATGACTGCAATACCGCCGACCAGCTGGATGGCTGCCTCACGCTCTGCATCGCCGGGGACGCCTACTCCTGCCTGCGCACGGCCGTGACCCTGCAGCAACTCGGCGGCGACCCCGCCGGCTTCGAACCCCTGTACCAGCGCGCCTGCAAGCTGGGCGCCGCCTCCGGCTGCACCAACCACGCCGCCGGGCTGTACCGCGCCGACATGCAGAACGAGCGCGTGCAAGCCTGCGCCGCCCGCAGCTTCACCCGCGCCTGCGACCAGGACGACCCCTGGGCCTGCACCATGCTCGGCATGTACCTGGCTCGCGGTATCGGCGTGAAGAAGGACCTGCCAAAGGCCCTGGAGGTGCTGAAGAAGTCCTGCAAGCACGGCGAGGAAGACCCCGCCTGCAGCAACGCCCTCCAGCTCGGCGCGAGCATCAGGAAGACGCTGGATGAGGCCAAGCCGGCGGATTGACGATGCGTCCCGCCATGCCTGAGCCCACTTCCCTTGCACAACGCATCACCACGTGGTGCACATGAGCTTTTGTAGGGTGGGTAGAGCGAAGCGAAACCCACGCGGCAGAGGTGGTAGGAATCCTGCGGAACCGTGCTTGGGCGCCTTATCTAAAACCACGACAGCTAACGCAGGCATAGCGTCTTTCGTTATGCCTTAGCCCCCACAGCATGGGTTTCGCTTCGCTCTACGCCATCCTACGAGAGCTGCAGCGCGCGCAGCGATGTGAGGCGTGGGGGCAACGCAGGTAGCTCGCCTTACTCGCTGGGCAGGTGCTTGCCGTGCTTGGCACCGAGCTTGTCGACGTAGTCCACGTCCTCGTCACACAGCATGTAGCCCGCCATGTAGGCGTCCTGGTCGATGTCCGCGCCTTCGCCGGCGGCGTAGCGGGCCTCGTCATAGGCGGGCAGCTGGTAGTGGGCGAGGAATTCGGTGATCAGCGCCTCGCGCTTGGCATCGCCAACGTCATAGCCGCCGTCGTAGAACAGCCGGTCGATGCAGGACACCGCGCCCCGGTAGCGCGACTGATCCGCGTCGAGGGTGGTCGCTTGCACAGCGACGGGCAGCAGCAGGGAGCCGATCAGCAGCAGGGAACGGAGCGCCATGGGAAATCCTTCTCGTTGGGGTGGGTGGCGGAGTGCCAGCGGCGCCACGTTAGCAAGCGCCGCCCGCCGTTGCCGTGAAGCCGGTCCCCTTCTGCTCAGCGCCCACCCCGCAAGGCATCGGCGAACTTCCAGCAGGCGAACAGCGCCAGCACCAGACCCGTCACGGCGAGCACCGCACCGGCATTGCCCACCTGCTGCAGGGCGATGTGCTGGCTGACCAGGCTGCCCAGCAGCGCGCCACCGCCGATGCCGACGTTGTACAGCCCGGAGAACAGCGCCATGGCCACGTCCGTGGCGTCGGACGCCAGGCGCAGCACGCTGGATTGCTGAGCCAGGCCGAAGCACATGATCGCCATGCCCCAGAGCATGCTCATGCCCAGCAGCCAACCATGGTGCTGGGCCAGCGGCAGGAGCAGCAGCAGGCTCGCCGCCAGGGTGCTGACCGCCACCAGCAGCAGCCCCCGGGGGAAGCGGTCGCTGTAGCGGCTGAAGAGCACCGAGCCGAAGATGCCGGCACCGCCGGAGAGCAGCAACAACAGGGTGGTCATCTGCCCGCTCATGCCGGCCACGTCCCGGGAGAAGGGCTCGACGTAGCTGTAGGCGGTGAACTGCGCGGTGATCACCAGCACGGTGAGCACGTAGAGCGCCACCAGCGGCGGGCGCTTGAGCAGCATCGGCAGGCTGCGCAGGGAGCCGGAGTTCTGGCTCGGCAACAGCGGCAGGGTGCGCGCCAGGCACAGCGCCGTGAGCACCGCCAGCCCGGCGATGGCGAGGAAGGTGGTGCGCCAGCCCAGGGCCTCGCCCACCACGCGACCGAGGGGAATGCCCAGGACCATCGCCATGATGGTGCCGGTGGCCAGCAGCCCCAGGGCCTTGGCCTGCTTGCCCGGCGGCGCCACGCGCACCGCCAGCGACGCGGTGATGGACCAGAACACCGCATGGGCGAAAGCGATGCCGATGCGGCTGAGCATCAGCACGCCGAAGCTCCAGGCCACGCTGGACAGCAGGTGGCTGACGATGAACAGCACGAAGACGCACACCAGCAGCTTGCGCCGCTCGATGTTGCGGGTGAGCAGCATCAGCGGCAGCGAGGCCAGGGTCACCACCCAGGCGTAGAGCGTCAGCATCAGGCCGACCTGGGCGGTGGGCATCTCGAAGCTGCGGCCGATGTCGCTGAGCAGCCCCACCGGAACGAATTCGGTGGTGTTGAAGATGAAGGCGGCCAGGGCCAGGGCGATCACGCTCAGCCAGCTGCCGGCGCGGGGTTCGGGTGTCGGGTCGAGGGTGGGGCGTTCAGGGCTCAAGGGCTGTTCCGGGGCTGAGGCTGGGGTCGGGACAGGGTCGATGCGCCTCCACCGCGCATGCCAGGGGCCACCCGGGGAGCAAGGCACGGGGCGGACGGCTGCGGCAGGGTTTGTTCTTGGAATGGGAGGGGGTACGGCCTGGAAGCGGCGATTCTACGCCTCCAGCGGCCATGGCACCAAGGCGAATGACCGGTGGGTCGCCGGAGTGGGCCGGCGAGTGGTGGGAGCGGTTTCAACCGCGGGGCCTGGCACGGCATCTTTCGCGAATGAATTCGCTCCCACGACGAGGTGGCCTGTGACATTGAGCGGGGGCAGACCTGCGGTCTGCTGGGCGAATGAATTCGCCCCTATAGGTACGGCGCCCCCGTAGGTCGGGTGCAACCCGACGGCATTGATTGTGCCCATTCCTCGCGGAGCAGATCGCACAAAATGCTTGTCAGAGCCCAAGGGTTCCCGCTATCTACATGAACCCACCTGATTGCGGTGCGCCGATCGACAGTGCCTGAAGCACACCCCCGGCGCGTCACACGACTGCCGGTGCCACGCCAGAATCCGCGCCCGGCGCTCATCACCCCGATGCGGGGGGCCGAGCGGCCCGCCCGACATCGCTTTTCATGGAATAGAGAATGCCCCCGAGACACGTGGTCAACGCCGAAGTAAGCCCCAAAGGCAGCCTGGAAACCCTCTCCCAACGCGAAGTGCAGCAACTGAGCGAAGCCGGTTCCGGCAGCATCTACACGCTGTTCCGCCAGTGCGCCCTGGCCATCCTCAACACCGGCGCGCAGATCGATAACGCCAAGACCATCCTCGACGCCTACAAGGACTTCGAGGTGCGCATCCACCAGCAGGACCGCGGCGTGCGCCTGGAACTGCTCAACGCCCCGGCCGATGCCTTCGTCGACGGCGAGATGATCGCCAGCACCCGCGAGATGCTGTTCAGCGCCCTGCGCGACATCGTCTACGCCGCCAGCGAGCTGGACAGCCTGCGCATCGACCTGGAGAGCTCCCAGGGCATCACCGACTACGTGTTCCACCTGCTGCGCAACGCCCGCACCCTGCGCCCGGGCGTGGAGCCGAAGATCGTCGTGTGCTGGGGCGGCCACTCCATCAGCACCGAGGAATACAAGTACACCAAGCGCGTCGGCCACGAGCTGGGCCTGCGCAGCCTGGACGTGTGCACCGGCTGCGGCCCGGGCGTGATGAAGGGGCCGATGAAGGGCGCCACCATCAGCCACGCCAAGCAGCGCATCGTCGGCGGCCGCTACCTGGGCCTGACCGAGCCGGGCATCATCGCCGCCGAAGCGCCCAACCCCATCGTCAACGAGCTGGTGATCCTGCCGGACATCGAGAAGCGCCTGGAGGCCTTCGTCCGCGTCGGCCACGGCATCATCATCTTCCCCGGTGGCGTGGGCACGGCGGAGGAGTTCCTCTACCTGCTGGGCATCCTCATGCACCCGGACAACCTCGAGCTGCCCTTCCCCGTCATCCTCACCGGCCCGCGCAGCGCCGAGCCCTACCTGCAGCAACTGCACGCCTTCGTCGGCGCCACCCTGGGCGAGGAGGCGCAGAAGCGCTACCAGATCATCATCAACGACCCGGCCGAAGTGGCCCGGCAGATGGCCCAGGGCCTGAAGGAGGTGAAGCGCTTCCGCCGCGAGCGCAACGACGCCTTCCACTTCAACTGGCTGCTGAAGATCGACGAAGGCTTCCAGCGCCCCTTCGACCCCACCCACGCCAACATGGCCAGCCTGCAGCTCAGCCGCTCGCTGCCGCCCCACGAGCTGGCCGCCAACCTGCGCCGCGCCTTCTCCGGCATCGTCGCCGGCAACGTCAAGGACAAGGGCATCCGCCTGATCGAGGAACACGGCCCCTACGAGATCCACGGCGATGCGCAAGTGATGCAGCCGCTGGACCGCCTGCTCCAGGCCTTCGTCGAGCAGCACCGCATGAAGCTCCCCGGCGGCGCGGCCTACGTGCCCTGCTACCGGGTGGTGGAAAGCGGCCACTGAGCCGCCAACGGAGCCAGGCAGGGGTGCAGGGACGGCCCCTGCAATCCCGCATTCCCTGCCTTCCCGGGCTGAAGCCCGGGCTACGCCTTACACGCCCTGGGTGAACACCAGGGCCTTGAGCCCGCCTTCCGGGTCCACGTCCTCGAATTCCGGCGGGTTGGCCAGGCGCTCGCGGAAGGCCAGCCCCGGCGCTTCCTCGGCCATGGTGCGGACGATGAAATCCGCCCCCGTGGCCGGGTCGTTGACACAGGCCAGCACCTGGCCGCCCTCGGCCAGCAGCTCCGGCAGACGGCGGAGGATCTTGCGGTAATCGCGGTCCAGCTCGAAGCTGCCCTTCTGGAACGACGGCGGGTCGATGATCACCAGGTCATAGGGCCCGCACTTCTTCACCTTGCCCCAGGACTTGAACAGCTCGTGGCCGAGGAACATCACCTGGGTCAGGTCGTGGCCGTTCAGCCGGTGGTTGTCGCGGCCCCGGCTCAGCGCGGCGCGGGCCATGTCCAGGTTGACCACCGCCGCGGCGCCGCCGGCGAGGGCGGCCACGGAAAAGCCGCAGGTGTAGGCGAACAGGTTGAGCACGCGCTTGCCGGCGGCCTGCTCGCGCACCCAGCAACGGCCGTAGCGCATGTCGAGGAACAGGCCGATGTTCTGGTTGCGCATCAGGTCCAGGCGGTAGACCAGCCCATCCTCGTGCATGGTCCACTGCGCCACCGCCTCGCCCCACAGCAGCTCGGTCTCGCTGCCCGGCAGGTAGCGCCGCTGCAGCAGCAGGCTGCGCACCGGTGCGGCACGCCAGGCGTCGCTGGCCACCAGTTCGGCGAGCATCGTCTTCAGCGCGGCCAGGGCCTCGTCCTCCGGTTCGCGGAACAGCGCCACCTGCACCACGCCCTCCAGCCAATCCACCACCAGATGCTCCAGCCCCGGCCAGCGCCGGCCACGGCCGTGGAACAGGCGGCGGGTCTCGGTGGGCAGGTCGCCCAGGGCGGCAGTCAGCTGGAGGCGGAGGGTGTCGAGGGCGGCGGGGGTCATGAAGGGAGTCCTGGTTCAGAGGCGCGGCATTCTAACCGCAGCGCTGCTAGGCTGCCTGTGTCCCGACTCTTCGGAGGTTTTCCCGCGACCATGGTCACAACCATGACGTCCCTGCGTAATCGTCGAGCCCGACAGCCATGAACAGGCCGCCCCCCATGGAGAACCCCCAGGGCCATATCCAGGCACGCCGCCTGGCGTTCGGCTTCACCGCGCTGGTGATCGTGGCGATCCTGGCCATGGAGAGCTGGCAGGTATGGAAGGCCCACCAGCAAGAGTTCCGCCGCGCCGAGGTCAACGCCACCAACGTCGCCAGCGCTGCCGCCCAGCATGCCCGCGACGCGGTACGCCAGGCCGACGCGCTGCTGGTGGGGCTGATCGAACGGGTGGAATGGGACGGCATCGACAAGCTCCAGGTGGAGCGCATGCGCGGCCTGATGAAGCGCCAGCAGCGCTACCTGCCCCAGTTGCACGGCCTGTTCATCTACGACAAGGACGGCAACTGGCTGGTGACCGACAAGGACCACGTCCCCCCCGGCGCCAACAACGCCGACCGCGAGTACTTCATCCATCACCGCGAACACGCAGACAACGACCTGTACATCGGCAAGGTGATCAGCAGCCGCTCCACCGGCGACCTGGTCATCCCGGTGTCACGGCGCATCGACAACCCTGACGGCAGCTTCGCCGGCGTCGCCCTGGCCACGCTCAAGGTGGATTACTTCGTGCGCTTCTACGACAGCTTCGACGTCGGCGACTCGGGCATCATCATCCTCGCCCTGCAGGACGGCACCCTATTGGTGCGCCGCCCCTTCCTCCCCGAATCCATCGGCGCCAGCCTGGCCAAGGGGCTGGTGTTCAGCGAGCTGCTGCGCGAGGCGCCGGCGGGCACGGCGATCTTCCATGGCCAGGTGGACGGCATGGAGCGGCTGTTCAGCTACCGCCAGTTGGCGGACTACCCGCTGGTGGTGGAAACCGGTATCGCCACCCGCTCCATCACCGCGCCCTGGCTGGACCAGGTGGCGCGCTCGGCCATGGTGGTGGTGGCGATGATCGTCGGCCTGGTGCTGTTCGCCCAGGCGCTGATACGCCGCATCGAATCCGGTGCCCTGGCCGAAGAGGAGCTGCGCCTGGCCCACGACGCCCTCGAACAACTGGCCATGGTCGATGGCCTCACCGGCCTGGCCAACCGACGCCGCCTCGACGCCGTATTGCCCATCGAAGCCAACCGCGCACGACGCCAGGGCGCGCCGCTGGGCATCGTCATGCTCGATATCGACCACTTCAAGCGCTACAACGACCGCTACGGCCACCCCGCCGGTGACCAGTGCATCAGGGCCGTCGCCCAGGTGGTGGGCAGCTTCGCCCGCCGTGCCGGCGACCTGGCTGCCCGCTATGGCGGCGAAGAAATGACCCTGCTGCTGCCCAACACCAGCGAGGCGGAAACCCGCGCCGTCGCCGAACAGGTGCGCCTCGCCGTGCGCGAGCTGGGCATCCGCCACGAAGGCAGCGACCTGGGGCTGGTCACCCTCAGTGCCGGCATCTACGCCTACATCCCCGTCCCCAACGACAACACCCCGGACAGCCACCTGCTGCGCGCCGCCGACGAAGCACTCTATAGCGCCAAGGCCGCCGGGCGTGACCGGGTGCATCCGCCTGTGGACGGGGCCGGCTGATCCGGGGCGTCACGGTGAAGGTCATTCGCGAGTGAATTTGCGCCCACGTGGGCGACTGAAGTCGCCCCTACCCCCCTCCCCCTGCATCACACCGTCCAGACGCCACCCCCATCCGTAAACAACCTCACACCTCGCCCTTCAGCTTCCCACAGCCCCTGCCGATAGCCTGGTACGCGCTTCGCTTAAGCCCAGGGCCGGCGCCGTGTCTGCAACTGGCTACCCCAAAACGATCCATAACAAATCGGGAGTCGTCCCCATGCTTTTACGCCGTATGAAGATCGCGCCGCGCGCCATCTTCAGCTTCTCCGTGGTTGCGCTGCTGGTGATCCTGCTCGGGCTGTTCGCCCTGCACCAGATGAAAGGCATCCGCGCCTCCACCGTGATGCTCAGCGAAAACAGCATGCCCAGCTACGCGGCACTGGGCACGATCAACGAGAAGATGCTGCGCCTGCGCATCGTCTCCTTCCGCATCCTGGTGGACCGCGAGCCGGCGCTGCTGCGCGCCACCAACCAGCGCCAGGCAGAGCTCACCGGCCAGCTGCACAAGGCCCAGGGCGACTACGAGAAGCTGGTGGACGACGGCGAGGAGCTGGCCCAGTACAACCGCTTCAAGTCGGTGCTGGAGGGCTACTACCGGGTCAACGACCAACTGGTGCGGCTCTCCGATGCCGACAAGCTCGACGAGCTCCGCACGCTGCTGGGCGGCGAGTACAAGAAGTACTCCGACGAGCTGGGCGTGCAGCTGGAAACCCTGATGAAGATCAACCAGCGCAACGCCGCCGAGACAGAGCAGCACGCCATCGACCAGTACGACAGCGCGGTGCTGGTGGTCAGCGCGGTGATGATCCTCGCCGCCCTGCTCACCGGCGTGCTCGCCCTGATCCTCACCCGCAGCATCGTCACCCCGCTGGACGAGGCGATGAAGGTGGCCGACAGCGTGGCCTCCGGTAACCTCACCGAGCGCATCGAGGTGCACGGCAGCGACGAACCGGCCCTGCTGCTCGGCTCCCTGCGCACCATGCAGCAGAGCCTGAAGACCACCATCGAGCACATCGCCCGCTCCTCCGACCAGTTGGCCTCCGCCGCCGAGGAACTCAACGCGGTGACCGAGGACTCCAGCCGTGGCCTGCACCAGCAGAACCAGGAGATCGAGCAGGCCGCCACCGCGGTCAACGAGATGACCACCGCCGTGGACGAAGTGGCGCGCAACGCCGTCGCCACCTCCGAGGCCTCGCGGGAATCCGACCGCACCGCCCGCGGCGGCCAGGATCAGGTCAACCGCACGGTGGACTCCATCAGCGACCTGGCCCGTGACGTCGGCCAGACCTCCAGCCAGGTGGAAGAGCTGGCCGGCAAGGTGCAGGGCATCAGCAAGGTCCTCGACGTGATCCGCGCCATCGCCGAGCAGACCAACCTGCTGGCCCTCAACGCCGCCATCGAGGCCGCCCGCGCCGGTGACGCCGGCCGGGGCTTCGCCGTGGTCGCCGACGAGGTGCGCGCCCTCGCCCACCGCACCCAGCAGTCGACCCAGGAGATCGAGCAGATGATCGGCGGCATCCAGCAGGGCACCAACCAGGCGGTGGATGCCATGCAGAACAGCAGCCAGCGCGCCCGCGCCACCCTGGAGATGGCCCGCGCCGCCGGCCAGGCGCTGGACACCATCACCGAGGCCATCAGCCACATCAGCGAGCGCAACCTGGTGATCGCCAGCGCCTCCGAGGAGCAGGCCCAGGTGGCCCGCGAGGTGGACCGCAACCTGGTGAACATCCGCGACCTGGCCCAGCAGACCGCCGCCGGCGCCCACCAGACCAGCTCCGCCAGCCAGGAGCTGTCGCGCCTGGCCATTGACCTCAATGGCCTGGTGGCGCGCTTCCGCGTGTGATCGCAGCGCCTGCGCGCCCCCTCGCGCAGGCGCTGCACAAGCGCACATGCGTACAAGCCGGCCGCCGGCCGTTGTGCAAGGCTGACGGCCCGCTGCCCCTCTGCACGGATAAAGGAACCCACGCATGAACCGCAGCGAAATGCGCCGCGTCGATCTCAACATGCTGATCGTCTTCGAGACGCTGATGCATGAACGCAACCTGACCCGCACCGCCGAGAAGCTGTTCCTCGGCCAGCCGGCGATCAGCGCCGCCCTGTCGCGCCTGCGTGACTATTTCAACGACCCACTGTTCGTGCGCAGCGGCCGCGCCATGGAGCCCACCACCCGCGCGGTGGAGATCCTCCAGCAGCTGCGCCCGGCACTGGACGCCATGTCCAACGCCCTAAGCCACGCCCACGAGTTCGACCCGGCCACCAGCAACCTGGTGTTCCGCATCGGCCTTTCCGACGACGTCGAGTGCGGCCTGCTGCCGCCGCTGCTCAACCACCTGCGCGAGGTGGCGCCGAACATCGTGCTGGTGGTGCGCCGCGCCAACTTCCTGCTGATGCCAAGCCTGCTGGCCTCGGGGGAGATTTCCGTTGGTGTCAGCTACACCACCGAGCTGCCGGCCAACGCCAAGTGCCGCACCCTGCGGCGCATCCAGACCATGGTGCTGCGCGCCGACAAGCGCCCCGAGCCGCTGACCCTGGACGACTACTGCAGCCGTCCCCACGCGCTGATCTCCTTCTCCGGCGACCTGTGCGGCAACATCGACCAGGACCTGGCGCGCATCGGCCGTTCGCGCCGCGTGACCCTGGCCGTGCCGCAGTTCAACGGCCTGCGCGCGCTGCTGGCCAACTCCGAGCTGATCGCCACCGTGCCCGACTACGCCGCCAGCGAACTGGTGGCCGGTGGCGGCCTGCGCGCCGAGCCACCACCTTTCGAGATCGTCCCGGCCAAGCTGACGATGGCCTGGCGCGGTGCCCAGGACAACGACACCGCCGAGCGCTGGCTGCGCACGCAGATCGTGCGGTTCATGAGCGAAGACGGGCTCTGAGGCGAATTAACAACGTTTAACTCGCGCCCCAGGGCGGCGCCCCGAACAATCCCGGTGATCCTCCCGTGGCCCCACCAGGCCACGGGCCAGCCACCGCGAACCGGGATGAACGCCATGGCCAGCCTCCACCACGACAGCACCTGCGAGCACGAACAGCCCGTCGATGCCGGAACTTCCGGCGGCCTCGCCCCCTGGCGCGAGCGCCTGGCCAAGCAGATGCTCCTCGACCACCTCGCCGAGGGCATCCCCGTCGCCCGCCTGGCCGAGGCCTGCGCCCTCTCCCGCAGCCACTTCGCCCGCGCCTTCAAGTGCAGCACCGGTATGACGCCCCAGGACTGGCTGCGCCAGCAACGCCTGGCCCGCGCCAAGGAGCTGATCCGCACCTCCGACCTCAGCCTCACCCGCATCGGCCTCGAATGCGGCTTCTACGACCAGGCCCACTTCTCCCGCCTCTTCACCCGCGCCGAAGGGGTCAACCCGATGAGCTGGCGGCTGATCGGCGAGTGATCCCAATGAGTTCGTTCCCTTGGTGCCTCATGTAGGTCGGGTGCAACCCGACAGCGACGCAGCCCATGCACCGCGGGTTTCACCCGCCCTACGTGCTCGACCTACGGGCTGGCTCGCGACCCATGTAGGGGCGACTTCAGTCGCCAAGCAGGCCGCAGGGCTGCCCTGACACGTGCCCCTGGCGGCATCGCTCGGTGGATGAAAAGAGCGTCATCCACCCTACACACCGGTCGGCACCGTGGTTCGGGTGGGGCACGGCGCCGTAGGTTGGCGCCGAGCGCAGCGAGGCCCAACGGGGCGAAGTTCGGCCTCGCTGCAGGGTTCGCTCAACCTGCAGACTCAATGGGGCACTACCGGCATCGGTGCGCCGCGCCAGAGGCTGGGCAGCAGCAGCGCCTGGCGCCATTCGGGGGCACGCGGGGGGTGCAGTTCCAGCAGCTCGCCGCCGCTGTGCAACTTGTCCAGGGCGTAGGCGCGGGTGGTTTCCAGCAGGCGGTAGCACACCTGCTCCTCCTCCGGCTCCGCCAGCAGCAGGGATTTCGCCACCAGATGGCTGATGGCCTCGGACAGCCGTGTCTCGCTGAGGCGCTCGCAGCCGATGACGCGAACGGCGCTTTCGAAGGTGAAGGCCTGCTTGAACAGCGCCAGGCGTTGCAGCACGACACGCTCCAGGGCAGAGAGCAGACCGTAGCTCCAATCCAGGTTCGCCCGCAGGCTCTGATGCCGGGCCGCTGCGGTGCGACGCCCCTGGGCCAGCAGCTGGAACTGGCCATCGAGCAGCCGTTGCAGGCCTTCGAGGCCCAGGCCATCCACCTGGGCCGCCGCCAGTTCGATGGCCAGGGGCAGGCCGTCGAGGCGACGGCAGATGTCGCTCACCAGCGGCACGTCCCCGGGGCGCAGGCGGAAGCCGTCCTGGCGCGCACGGGCGCAGGCGACGAACAGGCGGATGGCCGCACAGCCCAGCGCCTCGTCCACGCCGCAGTCGCCCGGTGGTGGCGGCACCGGCAACCCCGCCAGGCGCTGGATGCACTCGCCTTCGGCCAGCAAGGGTTCGCGGCTGGTGGCCAGGATCGCCAGGCGCGGCGCACGGCGCAGCAGGCCTTCGGCAAGCAGCGCGCTGGCATCGATGACGTGCTCGCAGTTGTCCAGCACCAGCAGCGCGTGGCGCTGCCGCAGTTGGCAGCCGAGGGCGGCGAGGGGCTCGCCGTTGGCCGGCGCCAGGCCAAGCACCGTGGCCACCGCAGCGGCCACGCCTTCGGGCCCGCAGGCGGCCAGATCGATGAAGTGCACGCCGTCCGCGTAGTGCTCCAGCAGCAACTCGGCGACGCGCAGGGCCACGGTGGTCTTGCCCATGCCGCCGGGGCCCACCAGGGTGAAGAAGCGCCGCACCGGCAACTGGCTCACCAGCGTGCCGACCACGGCATCGCGCCCCTCGATACGGGTCAGCCGTATGGGCAGGTTGTGTGCCGGTAGCGCCGCCGGGGTCGAGACACTGCCTTCACAGGCGACTTCGGCGACGAAGCTGTAGCCGCGCTGCGGCACATTGGCGATGAAGCGGCGCCCGTCGCGACCATCGCCAAGGGCGCGGCGCAGGGCGGCGATGTGCACCCGCAGGTTGGTTTCCTCCACCACAGTGGTCGGCCAGACGCGGGCGATGATGCAGTCCTTGCCGACCAGGTGGCCGGCGTTCTCCAGCAACAGCTGGAGGATGTCCAGGGCGCGGCTGCCCAGGCGCAGCGGCTGGCCGTCTTCGAGCAGCAGGCGCTGCTGAACGTGAAAGCGGAACGCGCCGAAGCGCAGGACCCGCTCATCCCGGGTGGTGCTGATGTCGTGCATGTCACTGTATGCCGGCAACCGGCGGGCACCCTGCGAACTGCCTGCAAGGCCCCGATCCGGGCCCGTGCACCCTCCTTTCGAGAATGCTTCCCATCATCCCAGCCTGATGCGTCAGGACAACGGCAACGGGAGGATAAGAACGGCCAAGGCGATGCCCAGGACGGACATGGGCCCCGGCGAGGCCCTTGGCCCGGCACCCCGGGGTCAACTGAACTGGCGGCGATACTGTGCAGGGCTGAGGCCAAGCTTTTCGGCGAAGAGGAAACTCATGTGCCGCACGCTGCCGAAACCGCTGCGATAAGCCACGGTCTTCAGGGGCAGGTCGCCGGTTTCCAGCAGGTGGCGGGCGCGGTCGAGGCGCGCGCCCTGGAGGAACTCCATGGGCGTCATCTTCACCTCGCGGGCGAACACCCGGGAGAAGTGCCGGGGGCTCATGGCCACCAGGGTGGCCATGCGCTCGATGCTGAAGGGCTCGTCCAGGTGCTCCAGTACGTGGTTCTGCACCCGCGCAATGGGCGAATCATTTCCCACCACGCCGGCCGCCAGCGGGCTGAATTGCGCCTGGCCGCCCTGGCGCTGCATCACCACCAGCAGCACCTTGGCCACGTCCAGGGCCAGCTTGCGGCCATGGTCCTCGGCTACCACGCCCAGGGCCAGGTCGATGCCGGCGGTGACGCCGCCGGAGGTGAACAGCTTGCCGTCGCGGATGTAGATCTGGTCGGTCTCGATCTCGGCGCCCGGACAGCGCGCGGCCAGGCGCTCGATGTAGTGCCAGTGGGTGGTGACGCGGCGGCCTTCGAGCAACCCGGCCTCGCCGAGGATGAAGGCACCGGTGCAGATCGAGCCATAGCGCCGCGACGCCTCGGCGGCCCGGCCAAGCCAGGTGAGCACGGCCTCATCCTGGCGGTCGTTGTAGGCACCCGGGCCACCGGGCACCAGCAACAGGTCATAGGTCGGCTCGGCGTCCTCTATCAGCAGGTCGGCCTGCATGGCCAGGCCGTTGGAGGCGCGCACCGTGCGCTCGCCGGCGGCCAGGGTGACGATGCGATAGGCCTCTTGCGGCGGCAGGTAGCGGTTGGCGATGGAAAACACATCCATGGGGCCGGCCACATCGAGCATCAGCAGGTCGGGGAATAGCAGGATGGCAACGGTCTTCATGCAGCGGCAGGGTCGTTCCGAGGGAGGGTGTGGGCAGTATGAACAGGCTCTGGGACACTGTCTGCGAACAATTTCCCGCCTCCGCCCGAGCCCCCATTGGCGCCGCCGCTGCACCGCCTGTCGGGAACCCGGGACAGCGCCTTGCGCCGGCGTGCGCTTTGAAAAGACTTGTTGCTATTCCTCCATCGCCGCCGTTCGGTCGAATCTCCAGAATGGCGCCTCCCTGAATCTTCGGATAGCCGACGTGGATTACCTCCTGCAACTCGTGTCGAACCCCACCGCCTGGATCGCCCTGGCCACCCTGGTGGTCATGGAAGTGGTACTGGGTATCGACAACCTGATCTTCATCTCGATCCTCACCAACAAGCTGCCCGAGCACCAGCGCGCCAAGGCCCGCCGCCTGGGCATCGGCATGGCGCTGATCCTGCGCCTGGGCCTGCTCGGCACCGTGGCCTGGATCGTGCAACTGGTGCACCCGGTGTTCGAGGTGTTCGACCACGCGTTCTCCTGGAAGGACATGATCCTCATCGCCGGCGGCCTGTTCCTGCTGTGGAAGGCCACCACGGAAATCCGCCACTCGGTGGACCCGGCGCCGGAAGGCGACCTGTTCGTCGGCAAGCAGGTCGCCGCCATCGGCTTCAGCTCGGCCATCGTGCAGATCCTGCTGCTGGACCTGGTGTTCTCCGTCGACAGCATCATCACCGCCGTGGGCATGACCGAGCATGTGCCGATCATGGTCATCGCCGTGGTCGCCGCCGTCACCGTGATGCTGCTGGCTGCCGATCCCCTGGCGCGCTTCATCAACAACAACCCCACCGTGGTGATGCTGGCCCTGGGCTTCCTGATCATGATCGGCATGACCCTGATCGCCGAAGGCTTCGGCGCCCATGTGCCCAAGGGCTACATCTACGCCGCCATGGCCTTCTCCGCCGCCATCGAAGCGCTCAACATGCTGTCCCGCCGCGCCCGTCGCAAGGCGCAGCCGCAGGAGTGACGCACCGCCCCTCTCCTGCGCGAGAGGGGCGACTTCCGTTGCCCAGGACAGCACCGTAGCCCGGGCTTCAGCCCGGGGCCGCGCCCAACCCCGCCTAGTGGATGAAAAGAGCGTCATCCACCCTACACCCCGATAGGCACCGGGCCCGGTGGGAGCGAATTCATTCGCGATGCCTTTCGCGGATGAAACCGCCCCTACATGCCCTGTTCGCTGCAAAAACCGCGAAACTGACCTGAACCCTTCATATAGATATGAGATCAACATCATATCGATGCGCCAGGTGGCGATCGAAGCGCCATATCGTTACGAAGGAGTCGAACTTCGATGAATATTTCCCCTGAACTGGCCCTGTCCCAAGCCCGCGAACGGCTGCAGCACATGCGCAACGCCGCTGATGGACGCACCCTCGCCTACCGTTTCGGCGTGGC
This sequence comes from Aquipseudomonas alcaligenes MRY13-0052, assembly GCA_000474255.1. Lineage (GTDB taxonomy): Bacteria > Pseudomonadota > Gammaproteobacteria > Pseudomonadales > Pseudomonadaceae > Metapseudomonas > Metapseudomonas solani. Next base: position 6,226 of record BATO01000009.1, on the reverse strand, counting down.
ACAGGGTTATATCAACGCGCTGCGTGATTTCGCCGGGCTGGATGCGGAAACCTGGCGCCACCTGCTCGACGAGGCCGAAGCCGTGCGCCAGGAAACGGATGCCGCGCTGCATCCGCTGGTGCCCCAGGCCTTCATCCTCGCCCAGGCCGGCCCGGCCACCGAAGGCCAGCCCGCCCTGTCCTGATCGCTCCGCTCCAGCCTGCCCGGGCCCTCGCCGGCCCGGGTCAGCTGCGCGAGCGGTGCCACTCCTCCAGCTGCTCCGGTGACATCGGTCGGGCCACGTAGTAGCCCTGCACCTCGTCGCAGCCCCACCACTGCATCAGGCGGTACAGCTCCTCGGTCTCCACGCCCTCGGCCACCACGCGATAGCCCAATTGCCGCGCGAGTTGGATCACCGCGCCCACCACCCGCTGGTCGCGCAGCTCGGTCTGCACGTTGCGCATGAACGACTGGTCCAGCTTCACCGAACTGGCGGGCAGGTCGCGCAGGTAGGACCAGTTGCTGTAGCCGGTGCCGAAGTCGTCGATGGCCAGCTCGATGCCCTGGTCGCGCAGGCGGAACAGGTTGCGCCGCACCTCCTCCGGGTTCTTCATCAGCACGCTTTCGGTGAACTCCAGCTCCAAGCATGAGCCGTCGATCTGGTGGCTGCGCACCAGCTCGATGATGCGGTCGACGAAATCGGCATCGTCCATGTCGCTGGCCGAGACGTTGATCGACACCTTCCAGCCCCAGCCCTGCCGCTGCCATTCGCGGGCCTGCACGATGGCCCGCTCGGCCACCCACAGGCTCAACGGGCGGATCAGCGCGGTGCGCTCGGCCAGAGGGATGAATTCCGCCGGGCTGATGCCTCCCAGTTGCGGGTGGCGCCAGCGCAGCAGCCCCTCGACCCCGACCAGGCGACCGCTGACCAGGTCGACACGGGGCTGGTACTCCAGACGCAGTTGGTCCTCGGCGTGCACCGCCCTGGACAACGACGACAGGAGGATGAAGGCACGCTGCTGGGCATGGTCCAGCGCGGCCTCGTAGTAGCGCCAGCGCACCCCGGTTTCCCGGGCGTTGTCGGCGGAGCTGACCAGCAACCGCAGCCAGTCGCGATGGTCCGTCTGCGGATCGAGATCGAGAATGCCGGCGCCGAAGCGGATCTGCAGCGGGATGCCCTCGCACTCGATGGGCGCCGAGAAAACGTCGGCGAGGCGGTGGGAGAGCCTTTCCACGGCCTCGCGCCGGGCGCCGTGGATGATGAAGCCAAAGCGCGTGGGGCTGATCTTGTAGAGCAGGTGCCCCTCCGGCAGCGCCTGCTGCAGACGGGTCTTGATCAGCAGCATCAACGCCGCCGAGAAGGGGTAGCCGAGCACCTTGACGATGTCGTTGAGGAAGGCCGGCGCGATCATGTCCGCCGCGACCACGGTGATGCGCTGACCGGCGCGCAGCGCCCCCTCCACGTCCTCCTCCAGGCGCAAGCGGTTGTACAGGCCGGTTGGCTGGTCGATGAAGGTGGCCTCGCGAATGTTGCGCAGGCGCAGCATCGCCAGTTCGGCGAGGGACTCCAGCATGGCGGCATCGCGCGCCGACAGTGACGGGCGCGGCTCGCTGTCGATGATGCAGAAGCTGCCCAGGGCCAGGCGCTCCTCGGTGAGCAGCGGCACGCTGGCGTAGAAGCGGATGCCGGGCTCGCCGGTGACCAGCGGGTTGTCACAAAAGCGCTCGTCCAGGCGCGCATCGCCGACCTGGAACAACTGCTCCGACATCACCGCGTGGGCGCAGAACGCGTCACGCCGGGGCGTCTCGCTCACGGCGAGGCCCACCCTGGCGCAGAACCACTGGCGGTTGTCATCGATGATCGAGATCAGCGCGATGGGCACCTCGAAATACCGGGTGGCCATCTGCACCAGCTTCTCGAAGACCTCGTCCTGTCGATTTTCCAGCGGCCGCAGCGCACGGACCCTGTTCTGGCGTTCGGTTTCATTGGTGGGGAGAGGGGTTACGTCCATATGTCCTCCCGACGACTGGACCCTTGGCTCTGACAGCCCTCGACGACCTTTGATTCAAGCAGCCCGATCGCCGTGGCGCCGCCCCGCATATTCACAAGGCCATTCTCGGACTCGTCCGATGGGACAGGAACCTCCCCGGAGGCATCCTGAATCCGCTCCAGATATCGCTGCCAACCTGTCGCGGCGGGCCTGCCTGCAACAGGCAGCGATATCGGAGCGCCCATTTTGAACCCCTCTCAGAAAGGTACTTCGATGAGCATTTCCAAGCGCACCCTGCGCAAGCTGCCCCTGGCCCTCGCGGTCGGCCTCGCCACCCTGGCATCCCAGCAAGCCTTCTCCCATGGCTACATCGAGAGCCCGAAATCCCGCTCGCTGATGTGCAGCATGGGCGGCGGCAACCTCAACGCCAACTGCGGCTCCATCCAGTGGGAACCGCAAAGCGTGGAATACCGCCCTGACGCGCAGAACCACTTCGGCGGCAAATGGTGCGGCGGCACCTTCCGTGAATGCGGCCCGGCCGATGGCACCATCGCCGCCGGCGGCCACAACTCCTACAGCCCGCTGAACGAACAGACCGCCACCCGCTGGCACAAGACCACCATCAAGCCCGGCCTGCAGGACTTCCGCTGGAAGTACACCGCCGGCCACGCCACCGCATACTGGCAGTTCTACATCACCAAGAAGGACTGGAACCCCAACCAGCCGCTGACCCGCGCCTCCTTCGAAGCCGCCCCGCTGCTGCACGAGGACTTCGCCACCAGCGGTCATGCCAAGCCGGTCTCCCAGGGCTCCAGCACCCACCGCCTGAACATCCCCGCTGATCGCAGCGGCTACCACGTGATCCTCGCCACCTGGCGCATCGGCGACACCGACGCCACCTTCTACCAGGCGGTCGACGTCAACATCGACAACGATGGCGCCGGCAACGGCGGCACCACCCCGCCGGCACCGGAATGGAACCAGATCGGCGCCGTGCAGCCCGAGCCCCTCAGCGTCGGCGACACCGTGACCCTGCGCGCCTTCGCCAAGACCGGGCAGCTCAACAGCATTTCGCTGAAGATCGAGAACGCCAACCAGGCCCAGGCCAACAACTGGCCCTTCCTGCTGGCGCAGAAGGTCAACGCCGCCGACCTCGGCTACAAGCTGGGCGAGCTGAACACCACCGGCGACGTCGTGCCCAACTACGGCCGTAACGGCATCCACGTGAAGGCCGACAGCAAGGTCGTGCGCGTCGAAGTGCAGAAAGACCAGCCGAGCGTACCGGGCTCCCTGGGCCTGACCGGCCTGCAGGACAGCTACCAGATCAAGGATGGCAAGGCCGACCTGCACTTCAACGCCATCGCCCAGGGTGGCGAGTACCAGGTCAAGGCCACGGTGCTCAACGCCAAGGGTGAGACCGTCGCCCACCAGGAAGCCGCACCGGGCAACACTCCGCACTTCCACATCCCGCTGCTGAAGGCCGAAGCCGGCAAGCACGACCTGGTGGTCGTGGCCACGCCGAAGAAGGGCGAGCTGCTGCAGCAGACCCACAGCTTCAGCCTGATCGCCGAACCGGGTAACGGTGGCGAGAACCCGGGCGAAGGCGAAAACCCGGGCAACGCCAAGTACGACTTCGTCTTCCCGGACGGCCTGGCCGGCTACAAGGCCGGCACCACCGTGCTGGCCAAGGACGGCAACGTCTACCAGTGCAAGCCCTTCCCCGCCAGCGGCTACTGCAAGCAGTGGACCCCGAGCTCGAACCAGTTCGAACCGGGCAAGGGTTCCCACTGGAACATGGCCTGGGACCGCAAGTAACCCGACCGGGGGCCGGGCCATCGCCCGAGCCCCCACCCCGATGAACCGGAACGCCCGACGGCCAGGAGCCGCCGGGCCGTTCCCGTCCCCGACGGAACTGCCGCCATGACGCTCATCCCCACCCTGCCGCGCGCGCTGCCGCCCCAAGCCCTGCATGGCCTGGCTGCGCTGCTGTTGTGCGCCTGGCTGGCCTGGCTGGGCCTGGGCAGCGGCGACTACCACCAGGCCCTGCGGGCCCAAGCCGACGCACCGCCGACCCGACCGTCGCTGCCGACGGCCATGCCAGCGCCGAGCCTGGATGCCACCACCATCGCCCTGATGTTCGGCGCCATGCCGCCGCAGCAGGACGCCCACGAGGAAGACCCCGGCATGCTCCTGACGCTGCTCGCCAGCCTGCGTGCCGACCACCCTGAAGATTCCCGCGCGCTGATCGCCTCCCCCGGCGGCAGCGCCTTCCACCGCCCCGGCGAGCGCCTGCCCGGTGGCGCCCTGCTGCGCAGCGTGGAGGCCGACCACGTGCTCATCCTGCGCAATGGCCGCGAACAGCGCCTGGGCTTCGCCCGCCCCGCCGAAACCCTGCTGGTGCCCCTGGCCGCGCCAGCGCCCTCGCCCGAGACGACGCCATGAACCTCACCCGCACCACCCGCGCCCTGCTGATGCTCGGCACCCTGCTCTGCCCCCTCGCCGCATACGCTGCCAAGGACGAGCAGCGCCAGTGGACCCTCAACATGAAGGACGCCGACCTGCGCGACCTGGTCAGCGAAGTCGGTGCGATCACCGGCAAGACCATGGTCCTGGACCCACGCATGAGCGGCAAGGTCACCGTGCAATCGGCCGCCGCCATGGACCAGGCCGGCATCTATGCGCTGTTCCTCAGCGTGCTGCGCAGCCAGGGCTTCGCCGCGCTGGATCAGGGCAACCGCGTGCTCATCGTGCCGGTGGCCGACGCCAAGACCCGCGCCAGCGAACACGACGGCAGCGCCGGTGAAGCCGTGGTCACCCAGGTGCTGCCGCTGCACAACGCCAGCGCCGCCGAAGTGGCCGCCGTGGTGCGTCCGCTGGTGGCCACCGACGCCTATATCGCGCCCTCCACCACCGCCAACGCCCTGGTGGTGACCGACAGCGCCAGCAACGTCGAGCGCATCCGCCAGGTGGTCCGCGAACTGGACGACTCCGGCCAGCGTGCCTTCAGCACCCTGAGCCTGAAGCACGCCTGGGCCAGCGACCTGGCCAACACCCTGAGCGAGAGCGTCAACCAGGCCAATGGCGGCGCACCGGGCGCCAAGGCGGTGGCCGATGCCCGCAGCAACCGCCTGATCCTCATCGGCCCGGAGCCGGCCCGCGCGCAGATGGCGCGCCTGGCCCGCGCCCTGGACACGCCCGGTGACGCCAGCGACGGCACCCGCGTGGTCCGCCTGCACCACAGCGACGCCAAGCGCCTGGCCGAGCTGCTCAGCGGCATCGGCAAGCGCCTGGAAGTGGGACGTGGCGGCAAGGACGGCCAGGCCGGCTCCATTCTCATCAGTGCCGACGAGAGCCAGAACGCCCTGGTGCTGATGGCCGAGCCGGCGCAACTGGCGATGCTCGACGGCATCATCGCCCAGCTCGACCGCCCCCGCGCCCAGGTGCTGGTGGAGGCGGCGATCGTCGAAGTCAGCGGCGACATCAACGAAGCCCTCGGCGTGCAGTGGGCCGGTCGCGGCGGCGATATCGCCGGCGCCGTGCAGTTCGGCGGCAACGGCATCGCCATCGGCTCGGTGATCAACGCCCTGGAGGACGGCAAGCGCCCGACGCTGCCGGACGGCACCCTGATCGGCATCGGCAGCCGCAACTTCGGTGCGCTGATCAGCGCCCTGTCCAGCGACTCCAACAACAACCTGCTCTCCACCCCCAGCCTGCTGACCCTGGACAACGAGGCGGCGGAAATCCTCGTCGGCCAGAACGTGCCCTTCCAGACCGGCTCCTACACCACCGACAGCGCCGGCGCCTCCAACCCCTTCACCACGGTGGAGCGCCGCGACATCGGCATCACCCTCAAGGTCACCCCGCACATCAACGACGGCGACACCCTGCGGCTCAAGGTCGAGCAGGAAAGCTCGGAGCTGGCGGCCGCGCCGGCGGGCATCTCCACCAGCGACGTGATCACCAACAAACGCGCGGTGAAGAGCACCATCCTCGCCGACGACGGGCAAATCATCGTCATCGGCGGGCTGATCAAGGACAACGTCAAGACCCAGGTCAGCAAGGTGCCGCTGCTGGGCGACATCCCGCTGCTGGGCGCGCTGTTCCGCTCCAGCAAGGACGTGGTGGAGAAGACCAACCTGATGGTGTTCCTGCGCCCCACCCTGTTGCGCAGCAGCGAAGCCGCCGAACGCCTCGGCCAGCGCAAGTACGAAGACCTGCGCCAGTTGCGCAGCAACGACCCGGCGGCCAACCGCCTG
>BATO01000010.1 GCA_000474255.1 Aquipseudomonas alcaligenes MRY13-0052 | reverse complement strand
TATAGTCAACGCCTGGGCTTATTTATTTCCGCACCCCGCACGTAGCCCGGGCTTCAGCCCGGGACAGCGCCGCATCAAAGCTTGGTGAACAAGTAAGTTAAGCCTGACCACGATGTAACCGGTGGGCTGAAGCCCACCCTACGCGCGCGCATCCAGCTTCAGGCTTCAGGCTTCAGGCTTCAGGCTTCAGGCTTCAGGCTCAAGCCTTACTCATCTTCGAAGTTGTAGCTGCCCGGCGCGAGGTTTTCGAAGCGCGAGTACTTGCCGAGGAAGGCCAGGCGCGCGGTGCCGAGGGGGCCGTTACGCTGCTTGCCGATGATGATCTCGGCCACGCCCTTGTACTCGGTCTCGGGGTGGTAGACCTCGTCGCGGTAGACGAAGAGGATGATGTCGGCGTCCTGCTCGATGGCCCCGGATTCGCGAAGGTCGGAGTTGATCGGGCGTTTGTTCGGGCGCTGTTCCAGGCCCCGGTTGAGCTGGGACAGGGCGATGACCGGGCAGTTGAATTCCTTGGCCAGGCCCTTGAGCGAGCGGGAGATCTCGGAGATCTCGTTCACCCGACTGTCGCCGCTGGAGCCGGGGATCTGCATCAGCTGCAGGTAGTCGACCATGATCAGGCCGATCTCGCCGTGTTCGCGGGCCAGGCGGCGGGTGCGCGCGCGCATCTCCGACGGCGAGATGCCGGCGGTGTCGTCGATGAACAGCTTGCGGTCGTTGAGCAGGTTGACCGCGGAGGTGAGGCGCGGCCAGTCGTCGTCGTCCAGACGGCCGGCGCGGACCTTGGTCTGGTCGATGCGCCCGAGGGACGCGAGCATACGGATGACGATGGATTCGGAGGGCATTTCCAGCGAGTAGACGAGGATCGACTTATCGCTGCGCATCAGCGCGTTCTCCACCAGGTTCATGGCGAAGGTGGTCTTACCCATGGAGGGACGGCCGGCGACGATGATCATGTCGGCCGGCTGCAGGCCGCTGGTGAGGCTGTCCAGTTCGTCGAAGCCGGTGGACAGGCCGGTGATGGCATCGCCGTTGTTGAACAGCTCGTCGATGCGGTCGATGGCCTTGACCAGGATGTCGTTGATGCCCACCGGGCCGCCGGTCTTCGGCCGCGCCTCGGCGATCTGGAAGATCAATCGCTCGGCTTCGTCGAGAATCTCTTCGCCCGTGCGCCCCTGCGGTGCGTAGGCGCTGTCGGCGATCTCGGTGCTGATGCCGATCAGCTGGCGCAGGGTGGCGCGCTCGCGAATGATCTGCGCATAGGCCTTGATGTTGGCCACCGAGGGGGTGTTCTTCGCCAGTTCGCCCAGGTAGGCGAGGCCACCGACCTGGGGCAGCTGCCCTTCCTTGTCCAACTGCTCGGACAGGGTCACCACGTCGAAGGGCGCGTTGCGCTCGGCGAGCTTGAAGATGGCGCGGAAGATCAGGCGGTGGTCATGGCGATAGAAGTCGCTATCGGAGACCTGGTCGAGTACCCGCTCCCATGCGTTGTTGTCGAGCATCAGGCCCCCCAGCACTGCCTGCTCGGCCTCGATGGAGTGCGGCGGCACCTTGAGGGCGGAGGTTTCCAGGTCGAACTGTTCGGGAAGGCTGATTTCGTTCATGGGCTCGGGAATGCATGCGGTAGAAAGACAACGGGCACGTCACCGCTCTCGCAATGACGTGCCCGATTGTTAGCGCGCTCGCACCTGAGTGCAAGCACGCTCCGCCTGGACGGCGCGAACGCCGACCAGGCGCGCTGACTTAGGCAGCGATGACGATCAGCTTGACGGTAGCTTCAACGTCGGTGTGCAGGTGCACAGCTACGTCGTACTCGCCAACCTGACGGATGGTGCCGTTCGGCAGACGAACTTCGGCTTTGGCAACCTCAACGCCGGAGGCGGTCAGGGCGTCAGCGATGTCGTGGGTACCGATGGAACCGAACAGCTTGCCTTCGTCACCGGCGGTGGCAGTGATGGTCACTTCCAGCTCAGCCAGTTGGGCAGCGCGAGTTTCAGCCGAAGCTTTCTTCTCGGCAGCCAGTTTTTCCAGCTCAGCGCGGCGAGCTTCGAACGCAGCAACGTTCTCGGCGGTAGCGCGGGTGGCCTTGCCTTGCGGCAGCAGGTAGTTACGACCGTAACCAGCCTTGACGTTCACCTTGTCGCCCAGGTTGCCCAGGTTGGCGATTTTTTCGAGCAGAATGATTTCCATTTGGGAATCCTCTTAACTATTAACCTTCACCGTTCGCGGGACCGGCGCCGTTCTTACGTGCCAGGCGTCCGCGAAAATCAAACAGGCTGTCGATCACAGCCAAAAGACAGATCAAGTTCCCGATCAGCAGCACGGCCAGGTACAGCACTATCAGCCAGCCACCCGACAGGCGCTTCAGGGCGATGAGCCCGTGCCCGAGGGCAGCACCTGCGAACAACAGCGGCACGCTGCACAGCGGCCCAAGCAACGCGGCTCGTGCATCCAGCGCCGGGATCAGAATGCATCCCAGCAGCAGGGCCACGGCAACCGCGGGCCTCAGGCGCAGACTCCGGAATTCGCGACCGAAGCCGCCCGGGTTGTACAACGCCGCTTGCCAATAGCGCGCCAGCACCAGGCAAAGGAGGCAGGTGGCCTGCAGCGAAGACGCCATGACCCCGGTAAGGGTCGGCACCATCGCAGCCTGCAACCTGTCGAGTTCCTCACCCGACAGCTGGGCATCGCCGCGGACCTGGGCCAGCACCTTGGTGACCTCGGTCGCCAGCACCCCGATCATCTCGGAGTAGGCGTTGCCGAGCACCAGTGCGAACACCAGGCCCAATGCCACGCTGCCAATCAGCACATGGCTCCAGGACTCGCTGACACGCAGAATCTGCGCCAGCACCAGGGTCCCGAGCAGGGCCAGAAGGATGCTCGGATCACCCAGGTACCACCAGCACGCAGCCGGCAGTACCGCCCAGGCCAGGATGCCGAAGGCATCACTGAAGCCCCGCCGCAGCAGCACCAGGCTACCTGCGGAGGCACTCAGCCAGAACAACAACGGAACCAGTGCAGCGCCAGCCACGGCCAGCGTTGCCTGCATACGGCCTCGCATGGTGAATTCAGCCAGTGCGCGCATGCGATCTATCCTTTGAAGCGTCGACTACCCGGTCTCAACGGCCGTGGCTGTCGGTGTAGGGCAGCAGGGCCAGGTAGCGGGCGCGCTTGATAGCGGTAGCCAGCTGACGCTGATACTTGGCTTTGGTACCGGTGATACGGCTAGGAACGATCTTGCCGGTTTCGGAGATGTACGCCTTCAGGGTGTTGAGATCCTTGAAGTCGATCTCTTTCACGCCTTCAGCGGTGAAACGGCAGAACTTACGACGACGGAAGAAACGTGCCATGAACTTGGCTCCTCAATAGATCCGTGGATTACTCGTCAGCGTTGTCGCTGTCGTTGTCGCTGTCATCGCCATCGGTGGCGGAGTCAGTTTCAACGCGCTCACGGCGCTCGCGGCGCTCGTTGCGGTTTTCCTCGGCCTTGAGCATCTCGGACTGACCGGTAACGGCTTCGTCGCGACGGATGACCAGGTTACGCAGGACGGCATCGTTGTAGCGGAAGTTGTCTTCCAGCTCGGCCAGGGCCTTGCCGCTGCACTCGACGTTCAGCATCACGTAGTGAGCCTTGTGAACGTTGTTGATTGCATAGGCCAGTTGACGACGGCCCCAATCTTCCAGGCGATGAATCTTGCCACCGTCTTCTTCGATCAGCTTGGTATAGCGCTCGACCATGCCGCCAACCTGCTCGCTCTGGTCCGGGTGAACCAGGAAGATGATTTCGTAATGACGCATAAATGCTCCTTACGGGTTGTAGCCTGCCAACTATGTGGTCAGGCAAGGAGTGAATGTTTCGTTTTGGCTTGCCGGCGAGGAAGGCGCGCAAACGCCAGCCGGTGCGGCAAGGGGCGCCATTCTAGAGAAGCGCCCGGGGGCGCGCAAGAAAAACTGGTGAATATTTGAACAGCGCCGGAGGGCGCTGCAAGCTGCAAGCTGCAAGCTGCAAGCTGCAAGCTGCAAGCTGCAAGCGCCTGGGGGATCGACGGAGAACGTCAACCCCTGGGCTTATTTGTTTTCACAGCCTGGGCGTAGGGTGGACCACGCTTCACCGGTCCACCATTTCGGAGTCATGCCGAGCACCGCTCCGCGTGGGTTTCGCTGCGCTCTACCCACCCTAGGCACGACAAGCTGCAAGCGAGGATGGCGGCGCCCTCCCCGCTCAACACCGCTCTTACTTGTCGCTTGCGGCTTGGCGCTTGGCGCTGCCCCTCTGGCGCACCGCCTCGAACAGACAGACGCCAGTGGCGACCGAGACGTTGAGGCTGCTGACGCTGCCGGACATCGGCAGCTTCACCAGGTAGTCGCAGTGCTCGCGGGTGAGGCGGCGCATGCCCTTGCCTTCCGCGCCCATGATGAGCACGGTCGGGCCGGTCAGGTCCTGCTGGTAGAGTTCCTGTTCGGCTTCGCCGGCGGTGCCGACGGTCCACAGGCCTTTCTTCTGCAGCTTCTCCAGGGTGCGCGCGAGGTTGGTCACGGCGACCAGGGGGATCACTTCAGCGGCGCCGCAGGCCACCTTGCGCACGGTGGCGTTGAGGGTGGCGGACTTGTCCTTGGGCACGATCACCGCCAGCGCGCCGGCGGCATCGGCGGTGCGCAGGCAGGCGCCGAGGTTGTGCGGGTCGGTCACGCCGTCGAGCACCAGCAGCAGGGGCGGGCCTTCAGCCCCCTCCAGCAACTCGTCGAGCATGTTCTCGCCCCAGACCTGGCTGGGGCTGACCTCGGCGACCACACCCTGGTGGACGCCTTCGGCCCATTCATCCAACTCGCGCCGGTCCTTCTGCCCGACGGGCACACGGAACTGACCGGCCAGTTCGACCAGCGCCTGGACGCGCGGATCATGCCGGCTTTCCGCCAGCCACAGCTGCTTGACCCGCTTGGGGTGGTGACGCAACAGCGCTTCCACGGCATGAACGCCGTAGACCTTTTCCAAATCACTCATGGTTTGACCTTGTCACTGCCGCCAGCGGCTTTCGTCTTGGGCGGTCCCTTGCGGTGCTTGGTCGGCTTGCCGGGCTTGCTCGCCGGCTTGGCCTTCTTCGGCTTGCCGCCGCTTGGTTTGCTGCCGGGCTTGTTGCCTGGCTTGGCGTCGCGCTCCTTGGCGGCCGGATCCTGGCCACCCGCGCCGAAAGGCGCCCCCTTGGCGGGACGGGACTGGGCCTTGCCGCCTTGAGGCTTGCCGCCTCGGGGCTTTTCACCCCCATGGCGCGCTTCGCTGAGCAACGCCTGTTTCAACGCACGGCTGCGGTTGACGTCGGTGTTGCCAAGCATTTCGTCGGCCTGGGCGAGGATTTCCGGCGATACGGCCGGCAGTGCCTGGACCTTGCCCGCTTTGCTGCGGCCAGGCGCCACGGCAACGCCGGGGGCCAGTTGCTCGGGCTGCGGGTCGCGTGCGGCGGCCTTCTTCGCCAGGGCCGCAGGCTTGCTGCCGCGGCTCCGGGTCTTGGAACCTTTGGCCGGCTTGACCTCGGGTGCGGGCGCGGACTTCTCGGCACCGCGCTTCTTGCGGCCGCCCGGTGCATTAAGAGGATTCTCGGCCAGCTCGAAGTCGATCTTGCGCTCGTCCAGGTCGACGCGCGCGATCAGCACTTCGATCGTGTCGCCCAGGCGGAAGCTTCGACCGCTGCGCTCACCCGCCAGGCGGTGGTGGATCGGGTCGAAGTGGTAATAGTCACCCGGCAATGCGGTGACGTGCACCAGGCCTTCTACATAGATGTCGGTCAGTTCGACGAACAGGCCGAAGCCGGTCACCGCCGAGATCACCCCGGGGAAGGTCTCGCCCACGCGCTCGCGCATGTACTCGCACTTCAGCCAGTTGGTGACGTCACGGGTGGCTTCGTCGGCGCGGCGCTCGGTCATCGAGCACTGCTCGCCGAGCTTCTCCAGGGCGGCCTCGTCGTACGGGTAGATACGCGCCTTGACCATGGCCGTGGCGCCGGCACGCTTGACGTGCACAGTCTCGCGCTTGGAGCGGACCACGCTACGGATGGCACGGTGCACCAGCAGGTCCGGATAACGGCGGATCGGCGAGGTGAAGTGGGTGTAGGCGTCGTAGTTGAGGCCGAAGTGGCCCTGGTTGTCGGCGCTGTACACCGCCTGGCTCAGGGAGCGCAGCATCACGGTCTGGATCAGGTGGTAGTCCGGGCGTCCGCGAATAGTTTCCAGCAGGGCCTGGTAATCACTCGGGGTCGGTTCGCCCTTGCCGCGATTGAGGGTCAGGCCCAACTCACCAAGGAACAGGCGCAGCTTGTCCAGGCGCTCGGCCGGCGGGCCGTCGTGCACACGGTAGAGGGAGGGGATGTCGTGGTCCTGCATGAAACGGGCGGTGGCCACGTTCGCGCAAAGCATGCATTCCTCGATCAGCTTGTGGGCGTCGTTGCGCTGGGTCGGGCGGATCTCGGCGATCTTGCGATCGGCGCCGAAGACGATGCGCGTCTCCTGGGTTTCGAAATCGATGGCGCCGCGCACCTGGCGCGCTGCCAGCAGCACCTTGTAGAGCTTGTAGAGCTGCTGCAGGTGCGGAACGACCTGGGGCATCTGCTCGGCAAGCTGCTTGCCTTCGATGGAGTCCGGGGTTTCCAGCAACTGGCTGACCTTGTTGTAGGTCAGGCGCGCGTGGGAGTGGATCACCGCTTCGTAGAATTCGTAGCCGGTCATCTTGCCCGCGCGGGACAGGGTCATCTCGCAGACCATGGCCAGGCGATCGACCAGCGGGTTCAGCGAGCAGAGGCCGTTGGACAGCGCCTCCGGCAGCATCGGGATGACCTTCTCGGGGAAGTACACGGAGTTGCCGCGCTTGGCAGCCTCTTCGTCCAGCGCCGAGCCCACCTTTACATAGTGGGAGACGTCGGCGATGGCCACGAACAGGCGCCAGCCGCCACCCTTGCGGGCTTCGGCATAGACGGCGTCGTCGAAGTCACGGGCGTCTTCGCCATCGATGGTCACCAAAGGCAGGCCGCGCAGGTCGATGCGCTTTTCCTTGTCCTTCTCGGCCACTTCCGGTTTCAGCTTGGCGGCTTCCTTGACCACGGTCTCGGGCCATTCGTGGGGGATGTCGTAGCTGCGCAGGGCGACTTCGATCTCCATGCCCGGCGCCATGTAGTCACCCAGCACCTCGACCACTTCGCCCTGGGCGACGCGGAAGTTGCTCGGCCACTGCTCGATCTTCACCTGCACGAACTGGCCGTGCTTGGCGCTGCCCTGCTTGCCCAGGGGCACCAGCACTTCCTGCTGGATCTTCGGGTTGTCGGCCACCACGCGGGCGATGCCGCTTTCTTCGAAGAAGCGGCCGACCAGGGTTTCATGGGCGCGCTCGATCACTTCCACCAGCGCACCTTCGCGGCGGCCACGGCGATCGAGGCCGGATACGCGCGCCAGGGCGCGGTCACCGTCGAACACCAGGCGCATCTGCGCGGGGCTGAGGAAGAGGTCGTCACTGCCGTCATCGGGAATAAGGAAGCCGAAGCCGTCGCGGTGACCGCTGATGCGGCCGCAGATCAGGTCGAGCTTGTCCACCGGTGCATAGGTGCCGCGGCGCGTATAGATAAGCTGGCCGTCACGCTCCATGGCGCGCAAGCGCCGGCGCAGAGCCTCCAGCTGGTCTTCGGTGGTCAGACCGAACTCTTCGACCAACTGCTCGCGGTTGGCCGGGGCGCCACGTTCATCGAGACGCTGCAGGATGAGTTCGCGGCTGGGGATGGGGTTTTCGTATTTCTCCGCCTCGCGGGCGGCCTCGGGATCGAGGTTTTGCCAATCGGCCATCAGAGGGGATTCACCTTTTCATTCATAGTTATGTTTGCCATCTGTCTATTGAAGCGCGAAATCCGTTCAGCGGTCAGCTTTCATCCAAGAATAATTTTTTTTGCCGTCAGGGGTTTACAAGCAAAAAGTCGAACCGTATAGTTCGCGCCCACAGCGTTGCTGAGACGCTGTGAGTGCCCAGGTGGCGGAATTGGTAGACGCACTAGGTTCAGGTCCTAGCGGTGGCAACACCGTGGAAGTTCGAGTCTTCTCCTGGGCACCATTATTAAGAAACTGAGCCACTGGCTTGGTTTGTCGCTTCAAAGGGTAGCAGCACACCCTGTCGACCTGGTCGATCAAGTGCAGCAAAAAGTCGATGAGCGATCATCGCAATGTGCCCAGGTGGCGGAATTGGTAGACGCACTAGGTTCAGGTCCTAGCGGTGGCAACACCGTGGAAGTTCGAGTCTTCTCCTGGGCACCACTATTCAACACAAAGCCGAGCTCTGCTCGGCTTTGTGCTTTCTGGCATCCAGCCATCAGGCCTTGAACTGACCGAGGCTGGATTTCAGTTGCGCCGCCAGCCCGTCGAGCACGCGCCCGCTGCTGACGGTTGCCGCCACGGCGTCCGCCGCCAGGCGCGCCTCGGAATGAATGACATCGACCCGCCCCCGCACGGCATGCGCCCCTTCGGCCTGGTGCTCGGCCGCTCGCGCCGCCGCCCTCACCGCCTCGTGCACTTCCTCCACCGCCTGCTGCACGCTCTGCTGCAGACGCTCGCTGTCCCGTAGCGCATCGATACCTTCGGTTGCGCGGGCGCGCGCCTGGGCAATGGCCGCGACCGCCTCCTTGGCGCCCTTCTGCAGTGCACCGATGTGCGCCTGGATATCACCGGTGGATTGCTGGGTCTTGCTGGCCAGCGCACGCACCTCGTCGGCCACCACCGCGAAGCCGCGACCACTCTCCCCCGCCCGCGCCGCTTCGATCGCCGCGTTCAACGCCAGGAGGTTGGTCTGCTCGGCGATGCCGTGGATGACCGAGAGCACCACTTCGATCTGCTCGCTTTGCCGCGCCAGGCGCTCGATCACCTCAGCGCCGTTTTGCACACGCTCTTCCAGGGTCTCGATCAGACCACCCACCTTGCGGGCGATGGCGGCATTGTCCTGGGTCGCCTGGCGAATCTCACCAACCTGCTGCAAGGCCGTTTGCATGGCCTGGCTTTCGCCCTGGGCCTCCGCCGTCATCTGCGCCAGCGCATCGAGACTGCCGGCGACTTCATTGCGCTGGCGCTCGGCAGCCGCCGCGGCCGCCAGGCTGCGCTCGGACAGGGAGCGGATTTCACTGCCCGTGCGCACCGCCACATCCCCGGCCTCGCGGACGATGGGCTGCAGCTTGTCGATGAAGCGGTTCACCGCCGTAGCCATCTCGCCCAGCTCATCACTGCTGTCCAGACGCACACGACGAGTCAGATCACCCTCACCAGCGGCCAGGTCGTTCAGTGCAGCGATCAGCAGACGCAGGCGATTGACCACACGATGGCCGAGCACCACCGCCAGCACCAGCAATACACCGAGCCCCACCAGTACCAGGGCCAGGCCGATGCGCCAGCGCAACTCATTGGCGGCACCTTCCACCGTCTTCTGGGTGCCGGTGCTCATGCCATTGGCGGCCTCCTGGGCGGACTTGAGCCGCGCGGTCAGCACCGCCGTGCTGTCGGTCGCCGCACCGGAAAGACTCTGCCCCACCAGCTCACCACCGCTGGCGATCAGCGCACTGAAGCGTGAGTCCAGCGCCTTCAACTGGTCTTCGATGGTGGCCGTGGAGACCCCTAGGCGCACCTTGCCGATCTCCACGCCATTGGGGCTGATGGAGGCTTCGACCATGTAGACGGACGGATCGCTGGCGGCGGCGTTGAGCACCTTGTCCAGCGCACGCTCACCCTGCCCCTTGGCCAGCAGGGCCTTGATCGCGGCGTTCTCGCGATTGAGGTAACGCGTCAGGTGCTGGCCCTGGGCATCGTCATACACCACGAAGAGTACGTTGGGATTGCGCTGGGCGCGGCGGGCGAACTCGGAGAGCGTGGGTATGTCGTTGTCCCACATGGCGCGCGGCGCGACCGCGGCGAGCAACTGGGCGAGATCAGTGGCGGACGCCTTGAGGTTCTCTTCCAGCGTGGAACGCAATTGCCCCTGCTCCGCCTTGAGGCGCTCGGACAGGGAGGCACTGAGGCGCTCACGGGTCTTGCTGGAAAGACTGGAAAGGCTGCCGGAAACCTCCTGACCAGCCTGCTCCAGTTCGCCCGACAGGCGGCGGGTGTCGTCACCCAGGCGCTGACCGAGATCCTCGACCAACGAGTCGACCGTGCCCCGAGTCAGGGCAACGGCCACCACCACCTGCACCAGCAGGGAGACGCCGAGAGCGATGAAAACAGGCCGCAGCAAGCGGCTTCTGAGCAGGGAAAGGATGGCGGACACGACGATGCTCCTCTACGACCGTTCTTCTTTAACGGCGACTTCAGGGATTTATAGAGCGCCAGCAAGGGCCGTGCCGCAATATTTTCTTTCGCCCATGAAAAAGGGCCGCACGAGGCGGCCCTTTTTCGAGTCGGTCGACTCAGGCGTACGGGTGGCGCAGGACGATGGTTTCGTTGCGATCCGGGCCGGTGGAGATGATGTCGATGGGCGCACCGACCAGCTCCTCGATGCGCTTGATGTAGGCACGGGCAGTGGCCGGCAGCTCATCGAGCGACTTCACGCCAACGGTGGATTCGCTCCAGCCCGGCATGTCTTCGTAAACCGGCTGCAGGCCGATGTAGCTGTCGGCGTCGGTCGGAGCATCGACCAGCACGTCGCCGTTCTGGTCCTTGTAGCCGACGCAGATACGGATGGTTTCAAGACCGTCCAGTACGTCCAGCTTGGTCAGGCACAGGCCGGAGATGCTGTTGATCTCGATGGCGCGACGCAGGATGACGGCATCGAACCAGCCGCAACGACGGGCGCGACCGGTGGTGGAGCCAAACTCATGGCCACGCTTGGCCAGGAAGGCGCCGGTCTCGTCGAACAGCTCGGTGGGGAACGGACCCGAGCCCACGCGAGTGGTGTAGGCCTTGGTGATACCGAGGATGTAGTCCAGGTACAGCGGGCCGAAACCGGAACCGGTGGCGGTGCCGCCAGCGGTGGTGTTGGAGCTGGTGACGAAGGGGTAGGTGCCGTGGTCGATGTCCAGCAGCGAGCCTTGCGCGCCTTCGAACATGATGTAGGCGCCCTGCTTGCGCAGTTCGTGCAGGCGGGCGGCGACGTCGGTGATCATCGGCTCCAGCACTTCGGCGTAGCCCAGGGCTTCATCGAGGGTCTTCTGGAAGTCGACGGCCGGCTCTTTGTAATAGTTCTGCAGGACGAAGTTGTGGTAGTCCAGCAGCTCGCCGAGCTTGGCGGCGAAGCGCTCGCGGTGGAACAGGTCACCGATGCGCAGGCCACGACGGGCGACCTTGTCTTCATAGGCCGGGCCGATACCACGGCCGGTGGTGCCGATCTTGGCATCGCCACGGGCCTTCTCACGCGCCTGGTCGAGGGCGACGTGGTACGGCAGGATCAGGGTGCAGGAAGGGCTGATGAGCAGGCGCTCGCGAACCGGCACGCCCTTCTCTTCCAGCTTGGTGATCTCGCGCATCAGCGCGTCCGGCGCGACAACCACGCCGTTGCCGATCATGCACTGCACGTTCTCGCGCAGGATGCCGGACGGGATCAGGTGGAGCACGGTCTTCTCGCCGTCGATCACCAGCGTGTGACCGGCATTGTGGCCGCCCTGGTAGCGCACGACAGCGGCTGCCTGGTCGGTCAACAGGTCGACGATCTTGCCTTTGCCCTCATCACCCCACTGGGTGCCCAGGACCACGACATTCTTACCCATAACACTTGTCCTCTTCGGAAGCTCGATGCCGGCAACGGCCGGCGGGAAAACCTTAGGAAACCAGGGGCGCAACCTGCCAGCGCCCGTCACGCAGGGACAGCTGGCGATCGCAGCCGACCTCCTGCGCGCTATCTACATCCTGCCCCGGCAACGCCTGAACCACGCGCTGACCTTCGCTGCGCAGCCGTTTCACAGCCTGCCAAAGGTAGACGTCATGGACGTCAGGCGCCCAGATACCAGTCGGGATTTCGTCAAGATCCATCCGCCCCAGGGTGACCAGGGTCTTCAGGTCGGTGGAGAAGCCGGTAGCCGGACGGGCACGACCGAAGTCGGCGCCGATATCGTCATAGCGACCGCCCTGAGCGATGGACTGCCCCTCGCCCGGCACGAAGGCAGCGAACACCACACCCGTGTGGTAGTGGTAGCCGCGCAACTCGCCCAGGTCGAAATACAGAGGCAGTTCGGGGTAACGGAGTTCCAGCTCGTCGGCGATGGCGATCAGCTCGTCGAGGGCGACATGCACCTCGTCCGGCGCATCCATCAGCACGCCCTGGGCCAGCTCCAGCACCTGGCGGTCGCCACACAGCTCGGCGAGCGCGCGCAGCATGGAAGCCAGTTCACTGGGTAGATCGGCGGTCAGATCGGCCACTTCGTCCACGGCCTTGCGCTGCAGGGCGTCGAACAGTTGCTGCTCCACTTCGCCCGACAGCTCGGCGGCACGGGCCAGGCCGCGGTAGATACCGACGTGGCCGAGGTCCATGTGCACATCCGGCACGGCCGCCAACTCGAGCATCTCCAGCATCAGGCTGATGACCTCGACGTCACTGGCCGGGCTGGCGTCGCCATAGAGCTCGGCACCCAGCTGGATGGGGCTGCGGGAAGTGGAAAGTGCACGCGGCTTGGCGTGCAGCACGCTGCCGGCATAGCACAGGCGATTGGGGCCTTCACGGCGCAGGGTGTGGGCGTCGATACGCGCCACCTGCGGGGTGATGTCGGCGCGGAAGCCCATGAGGCGACCGGATTGCGGGTCGGTCACCTTGAAGGTGCGCAGGTCCAGATCCTGGCCGGCACCGGTCAACAGTGACTCGAGATATTCGATGTGCGGGGTGACCACGAAGTCGTAGCCCCAGCGCTGGAACAGGTCCAGTACCTGGCGGCGGGCTGCTTCGATGCGCGCCGCTTCGGGCGGCAGTACTTCTTCGATTCCATCTGGCAGCAGCCAGCGATCTACCGTTGCCATTACGCCATTCCCCTCTCAGCCGGGCGGCAAGCCTTCAGTGAAGCAGATACAGGAGGCCGGTCCCCAGCAACATGCTGACGAGGCCCATGAGGCGGAGCTGGCGGTCTTTCAACCCTGCCAACCCGTGCACCGCGGCGCGCCAACGGCGCGGATAGAGGAAGGGCAGGATGCCTTCCAGCACCAGCACGAAACAAAACGCTATGCCGATTTCCTGCCACATGATTCTCGCGGACGCAAAAAAGCCGGGATTTCCCGGCTGACGCATGATACCACGTTTTCCCGGCGGGTCACCCCGGCGGACAGGACCGTCCGCCGGGGAAGACCATCACTTGGCCTTGTTGAGGAACTGGAAGAACTCGCTGTTCGGGTCCAGGACCATCACGTCGCCCTTGCTCGAGAAGCTCTCGCGGTAGGCCTTGAGGCTGCGATAGAAGCTGTAGAACTCCTGGTCCTGGCTGTACGCCTTGGAGTAGATGGCTGCCGCCTGGGCGTCACCATCACCACGAGCCTCTTCCGATTCGCGATAAGCCTCGGCCAGCAGCACGCGGCGCTGACGATCGGCATCCGCGCGGATACCCTCGGCCAGCTCGCTGCCCTTGGCGCGGTGCTCACGGGCTTCACGCTCACGCTCGGTGCTCATGCGCTCGAACACGCTGCGGTTCACTTCCTTGGGCAGGTCGATGGCCTTGACGCGAACGTCCACCACCTCGATGCCCAGCTCCTTGCTGGCCATGGTGTTCAGCGAGCGGGTGATATCAGCCATCAGGCCGTCACGCTCACCGGAAACCACTTCATGCAGGGTGCGCTTGCCGAACTGGTCACGCAGGCCTGCTTCCAGGCGGCGCGACAAACGCTCGTCGGCGATCTGCTTGAGGCCGGAAGTCGCGGTGTAGAAACGCTCGGCATCCGCCACGCGCCATTTGGCGTAGGCATCCACCATGACCGCTTTCTTTTCCTGGGTCAGGAAGCGCTGGGTCGGGGAATCCAGAGTCAGCAGGCGAGCGTCGAACTTGCGCACCTGGTTGACGTACGGAATCTTCACGTGGAGACCCGGCTTGACGTCGGCTTCGACGATACGACCGAACTGCAGGAGCACCGCGCGCTCGGTCTGCGCCACTATGTAGAAGCTGCTCCAGGCCACCAGGGCGAGGACAACGGCTCCGATCAGGGCGATCAGCGATTTGTTACCCATCAGCGACTCTCCCTAGAACGCAGATCGCGCTGCTGCAGATCGGTGGTGACGCGCGCGCCAAGGTCGGCGGCGCCACTGGAAGCTGCGCCGGGAACGGCACTGCCGCTGCCACCGCGGTTGTCGATCATCTTGTCCAGCGGCAGATAGAGCAGGTTGTTCTGCCCCTTGTCGCCGGTCAGCAGCACCTTGCTGGTGTTGCTGAAGACTTCCTGCATGGTGTCGAGGTACAGACGCTGACGCGTAACCTCCGGCGCCTTGCGGTACTCGGCCACCAGCTTGGTGAAGCGATCCGCCTCACCCTTGGCACGGGAGATGACTTCATCGCGGTAGCCGTTGGCGTCTTCGATGATGCGCTGCGCCTGGCCACGGGCCTCGGGGATCACGCCGTTGGCGTAGGCTTCGGCCTGGTTCTTGGCACGCTGCTCGTCTTCACGGGCGCGGATCACGTCGTCGAACGCTTCCTGCACCTCACGCGGGGCGGCTGCGCTCTGCACGTTCACCTGGGTGACGGTGATGCCGGTGCCGTAAGTGTCGAGGAACCGCTGCAGGCGCTCCTTGATCTCGCTGGCCATCAGCTCGCGCCCCTCGGTCAGGACCTGGTCCATCTCGGTAGAGCCGACCACGTGGCGCAGGGCGCTTTCGGTGGCGTGCTGCAGGCTGACTTCAGGCTGGTCGACGTTCAGTACGAACTTCTGCAGGTCAGTGATCTTGTACTGGACGGTGAGCGGCACCTCGACGATGTTCTCGTCCTCGGTGAGCATCTGACCCTGCTTGCTATAGGCACGCTCGCGGGTGACGTTTTCCTGGTACTTGCGATCGATGGGCGGGAAATAGATGTTCAGGCCCGGGCCGACGGTGTCGTAGTACTTGCCGAAGCGCAGCACCACGGCTTGCTCCTGCTCATCGACCACGTAGACGGCGCTGTAGAGCCAGACCATGGCGAGAAGGAACAGGGCAATGCCGAACAGGCCGAAGCCGCCGCCCTTGCCACCGCTTTCGCCACCACCACGTTTCTTGCCGCCGAACAGCCCATTGAGACTGTCCTGCAGTTTGCGGAAGGCTTCGTCCAGATCCGGCGGCCCCTTGCGATCGCCACCACGGCGTCCACCCCAGGGATCCTGATTGTTCGAGTTGCCACCCGGCTCATTCCAAGCCATAGCGCTCTCCATACTGATAAAGCAAAGACGCACCCACGGCACGCCCGCCAATGCTACCGAAAGCCCGCCACCCGCGGCAAAAAGCGCACCCGCGGGCTTTATTGCAAAGTGTGTTGCTCCAGGAACTCCTGCGGCTTCCAGCCTTCACGGCTGACCAGACGATTGAGCTCCACACGCGGCACACGCAGCGCCAGGAGGAAGTCGCCCGCCTCATCGTGCTGCTCGCTCTGCACCGCGCCAAGGGAAAAGAACTGAGCCCTGAGCCTGCCCAGCTTCTGCGGCAGCCTCAGGGTACCTACGAACAGATCATCCCCCAGCAACTCGGCAATCGCCTGCTTGAGCAGATCGAGCCCGAGACCCTCACGCGCCGACAGCCAGACCCGTTCAGGCTTGCCATCTGCGTCTCGCTGGATCTGCGGCTCCATGCCATCGAGCAGGTCGATCTTGTTGTACACCTCGAGCATCGGCAAGCCATCTGCACCGATTTCATGCAGCACCGCCATGACCTGCTCGATCTGCGCCATGCGCTCAGGCTCATGGGCGTCGATCACGTGCAGCAGCAGGTCGGAGTTGCTGGACTCCTCAAGGGTAGCCCGGAAGGCCTCGACTAGCTTGTGCGGCAGGTGACGGATGAAGCCCACGGTATCGGCCAGCACGATGGGCCCGAAATCGTTCAGCTCCAGGCGACGCAACGTCGGGTCGAGCGTGGCGAACAACTGGTCCGCAGCATAGACCTCGGACGAGGTCACGGCATTGAACAGCGTGGACTTGCCGGCGTTGGTGTAGCCAACCAGGGAAACGGAAGGGATATCGGCACGCTTGCGCCCGCGACGAGCCTGTTCGCGCTGGCTGCGCACCTTGTCGAGACGCTGCTTGATCTGGCGTATGCGCACACGCAGCAGACGGCGGTCGGTTTCGAGCTGGGTTTCACCCGGCCCACGCAGGCCAATACCACCTTTCTGCCGCTCGAGGTGGGTCCAGCCACGGATCAGCCGCGTGCTCATGTGTTCGAGCTGGGCGAGTTCCACCTGCAGCTTGCCCTCATGGGTGCGGGCGCGCTGGGCGAAGATATCGAGGATCAGGCCGGTGCGATCGAGAACGCGGCATTCGAGCGCTCGCTCGAGGTTGCGTTCCTGACTGGGCGAAAGGGTGTGGTTGAAGATTACCAGTTCGACCTGCTCGGCCTTGACCAGATCATGCAGCTCTTCGACCTTGCCAGTGCCGATCAGATACTTTGCCGTCGGCTGGTGGCGCGACACGGAAATGAATGCTGCCGTGTCGGCGCCAGCCGACCGAGCCAGCTCCTGGAATTCCTGCGGGTCTTCTCGCGCCTCGGGATTTTGGCCGTCCAGATGAACCAGGATGGCCCGTTCACCACCACCAGGGCGTTCGAAAAACAATGCAGACTCCTATCAGGCGTTACCAGGCTCGGGGTTTTCTTGCTCGGTGGCACTCGGCAGACGCACGGGGCGGCTCGGTACCACGGTGGAGATTGCGTGCTTGTAGACCATCTGGCTGACAGTGTTCTTCAGCAAAATCACGAACTGGTCGAAGGATTCGATCTGGCCTTGCAGCTTGATGCCGTTAACCAGATAGATGGAAACCGGTACGCGTTCCTTACGCAAGGTATTCAGGTAAGGGTCTTGTAGCGAATGCCCTTTTGACATATGCCGCACTCCTGTAGGGATATAAATCGATTTAGTTGTCAAATGACGAGAAAGTTAGGCCGCCCTACCCCCAAGGATAGACGGTAACTGGTGAGGTCTCAGCCCAATATGGAGACCGACGCCAGGTATTTCAAGGTGCGCGGCAGATTGTCGCAAGCCAGGCTGTCCAGCCAATGTATATCAGCCCAACTACGTAACCAGGTGAACTGCCGCTTGGCCAATTGGCGCGTTGCAATGATGCCTCGCTCTTCCATTTCGGCCCGGGTCAGGTCGCCGTCCAGGTATTCCCATACCTGGCGATAACCGACAGCTCTTATAGACGGCAGTCCGGCGTGCAAGTCACGTCTTTCGCGCAGAGCTTCGACCTCTTCGACAAAGCCCTGTTCCAGCATCAGACGAAATCGTTGCGCGATTCGCGCGTGCAACACCTGACGCTGCGTCGGAGCGATCGCCAAGTGGGCCACAGTATAAGGCAAATGCCCCCGGCCAGAGGGGCCCGAGTCGGGATTTTGCAACGCCTGTCGCTGACGATGTGCGGTCATCGTCATCCCACTCACCTGGTACACCTCCAGGGCGCGGGTAAGCCGCTGGGGGTCGTTCGGGTGGATGCGCGCGGCGGACTCCGGGTCCACCTCCGCCAACTCGCGATGCAACGCTTCCCAACCCTCACGCTCGGCGCGAGCCTCCAGCCCCGCACGCACGGCCGGGTCGGCACTGGGCATGTCCGCCAGGCCTTCCAGCAGCGCCTTGTAATAGAGCATGGTGCCGCCGACCAGCAAGGGGATACGCCCCTTCGCGGTGATCTCGGCCATGGCGGCCAGCGCATCGCTGCGGAACTCGGCGGCAGAGTAGCTCTGCGCCGGGTCGCGGATATCGATCAAACGATGGGGAAATGCCTCAAGAATGGCCTTCTCGGGCTTGGCCGTACCGATGTCCATGCCGCGATAGACCAGCGCCGAGTCGACGCTGATGAGCTCGCAAGGCAGGTGGCGCGCCAGGTCCAGGGCAAGGTCGGTCTTGCCGGCGGCAGTGGGACCCATCAGGAAGATGGCCGGTGGCAGGGGCTGCCCCATCTCAGCGGCCACGCAGGAAGAGCTTGTCCAGGTCATCCATACCCAGCTGCGTCCAGGTGGGGCGGCCGTGGTTGCACTGGCCGCTGCGCTCGGTGTGTTCCATGTCGCGCAACAGGCCATTCATTTCGGGCTGGGTAAGGCGGCGGTTGGCACGTACGGCGCCATGGCAGGCCATGGTGCCCAACAGCTCGTTCAGGTGGGCCTGGATACGGTCGCTGGTGCCGTACTCGAGCAGATCGGAGAGCACGTCGCGCACCAGTTGGGTCGCCTCGGCCTGCTTGAGCAACGCAGGGGTCTGGCGGATAGCCAGGGTTTCGGGCCCGAGACGCTGCAGCTCGAAGCCCAGGCGCTGGAACCAGTTGCCGTGTTCCTCGGCACAGTCGGCTTCACGCTGGCTCACGGCCAGCGACTCGGGCACCAGCAAAGGTTGCCCCTTGAGCCCTTCACTGGCCATGGCGACCTTCAGGCGCTCGTAGGTGATGCGCTCATGGGCCGCGTGCATGTCCACCAGCACCAGCCCCTGGGCGTTCTCGGCGAGGATGTAGATGCCCTTGAGCTGCGCCAGGGCATAGCCCAGCGGCGGGATATCGCCCTGGCTGTCCGGCAATGCGGCAGCGGGCTGGCCCATCATGGGCGCGAAATATTCACGGTAGGCACCCTGCGCCTCGGCGGTGCCCAGCACCGGTGAGGGTCGTGGTGCCTGGTAGCCGGCCCCTGCGCCACCGAACGATGGCGTCCAGGCAGGCTGGCTGACCGGCTGTTCCAGAACGGTCGCGGCCAGGCTCATTTCACCTTGAGGGCCAAATTCACCCGCCTCGGCCCCGGTGGCCCGGACCATCCCACCCACGGCCGCGGGGGCAGCCAGGTGATCTTCAGGCCGTACCTCGCCCAGCGCACGGTGCAACGTGCCGTAGAGGAAGTCATGGACCATGCGGCTTTCACGGAAGCGCACTTCGTGCTTGGTCGGGTGCACGTTGACGTCCACCACGGCCGGGTCCACCTCCAGGAACAGCACGAAGGTGGGGTGCCGGCCGTTGTAGAGCACATCGCGGTAGGCCTGGCGCACCGCGTGCACCACCAGCTTGTCGCGCACCATGCGGCCATTCACGTAGAAGTACTGCAGGTCCGCCTGGCTGCGGGAGAAGGTCGGCAGGCCGACCCAACCCCACAGGTGCAAACCATTGCGCTCCACCTCGATCGGCAACGCCTGTTCGAGGAAGGCCGGGCCGCATACGCTGGCCACGCGCCGCGCGCGGGTGATCTCGTCCTTCGCTTCGTGCAGGGCGAAGACCGTCTTGTTGTTGTGCCGCAGGTGGAAGGCGACATCGAAGCGAGCCAGAGCCAGCCGCCGGATCACTTCCTGCAGATGGTCGAACTCGGTCTTCTCGGCACGCAGGAACTTGCGTCGCGCCGGGGTATTGAAGAACAGGTCGCGCACTTCCACCGAGGTGCCCACCGGGTGCGCCGCAGGCTGCACACGGGCCTCCATGTCACGCCCTTCGGTCTCCACCTGCCAGGCCTGTTCGGCATCGGCGGTGCGCGAGGTCATGGTCAACCGCGCCACGGAGCTGATGGACGCCAGCGCTTCACCACGGAAGCCCAAGCTCATCACCCGCTCGAGGTCTTCGAGGTCGCGGATCTTGCTAGTGGCGTGGCGTGCCAGGGCCAGCGGCAGATCATCGGCCGGAATGCCGCCGCCGTCGTCGCGCACCCGCAGCAGCTTGATGCCGCCCTGCTCGACCTCGACGTCGATGCGCCGGGCGCCCGCGTCGAGACTGTTCTCCAGCAGTTCCTTGATCACCGATGCGGGGCGTTCGACCACCTCGCCAGCGGCGATCTGGTTCGCCAGCCGGGGGCTGAGCAGCTGGATGCGACGCAACTCGGTCATGGCTGGGCTGCCAGGGCGGTAGCCGGGATATCGAGGGTCTGGCCGACCTTGATGTTGTCGTTCTTCAGGCCATTGGCACTGCGCAAAGCGGCAAGGCTGACCTGATAACGCTGCGCGATCAGCGCCAGGCTTTCGCCGGAGGTGACCAGATGCTCACGCGGGCCGGCGGCGATCTTGCCCTGGTCACGCTGAGAGGCGATGTAGGTGCCAGGCGGCGGGTTCTGCTGGAAGAACTGCTTGATCCCGCCCTGGATGGAGCGCGCCAGGGCCTGCTGGTGACCGGCACTGGCCAGCTTCTGCGATTCGTTGTGGTTGGAGATGAAGCCGGTTTCCACCAGGATCGACGGGATGTCCGGGGACTTCAGCACCATGAAGCCGGCCTGTTCGACGCGGCGCTTGTGCAGCGGCGTGACGCGGCTGATGTTGGTCAGCACCTTCTGCCCGACGTTGAGGCTGGAGGACAGCGACGCGGTCATCGACAGGTCCAGCAGCACCCCTGCGAGCATGCGGTCCTTGTCGTCCAGGCTGACGCTGCCGACGCCGCCGATCAGGTCGGAACGGTTTTCGTTGTCGGCCAGCCAGCGGGCGGTCTCCGAAGTGGCGCCACGGTCCGACAGGGCGAACACCGAGGCACCGAAGGCGCTGCGGCTGGGGGCGGCGTCGGCATGAATGGAAACGAACAGGTCCGCGCCCTTCTTGCGGGCGATCTCGGTGCGCTTGCGCAGCGGGATGAAGTAGTCGCCGGTCCGCACCAGCTCGGCCCGGAAGCCCTTCTCCTGGTTGATCTGGCGCTGCAACTCCTTGGCGATGGCCAGGGTCACGTCCTTCTCATGCTGCCCCTTGGGCCCGAGGGCACCCGGGTCCTCGCCGCCGTGGCCGGCGTCGATGGCGATGATGATGTCGCGGTTGCCACCGGGTACCGGCGGCAGCTTGTTGGTGGCGGGCTGGGTCGGCGACACCGGCGGCTGCGGCGTACTTGGCGCCACGGCGACCTGGGGTGTGGACGCTTCATTGGCAGCGGCTTCCTGGTCGAACAGGTCCACTACCAGGCGGTTGCCGTACTGCTGGTTCGGCGCCAGGGAGAAGCTCTTGGGTACGACGGCAGCGGAAACGTCTATCACCACACGCAGCTCGGTGGGGCTGCGCTGGGCGGAGCGCACACTGGTGATGGGCGTATTGCTCAGCGACAGTTGCTCCAGCTTGGTGGCCAACTGGGCGCCGCTGATATCGATGACGATGCGATTGGGGGCCGCCAGCGTGAACACGCTGTGCTGCACGGGGCCAGACAGGTCGAACACCAGCCGGGTATTGTCGGGGGCGCGCCAAAGCCTAACGCCACGAACCTCCGCAGCGGCCAGGACATCAGCGGCAAACACCGCAAGCAGAACCCCAATCCCGGCAAACAGCGCGCGCGAGCGCATACCCCACCCCATTCTCTTGTTCATACTCCCGTGGCCAAGGCGGCGCACCAGGACTCGCCGCGCTCAGTATGCGGCGACAGATGCAGCGTACGGCCGCCTGCATGGGGGCTAATGGTAATGTCCATGTCGGCCTTTGGCAAAATGCCGGTGCCCCTCTGGGGCCACTCGATCAGGCACAGCGCATCGCCCTCGAAATAGTCGCGGATACCCAGGAATTCAAGCTCTTCCGGGTCGGCCAGGCGATACAGGTCGAAGTGGAACGCGCGCAACTCGCCGATCTCGTAGGGCTCCACCAGGGTGAAGGTGGGGCTCTTCACCGAACCGCCATGGCCCAGGCCACGCAGGATGCCGCGCGACAGCGTGGTCTTGCCGGCCCCAAGGTCACCGTGCAGGTAGATGATGCCGCGACCTCCGGTCGCCTGCGCCAGGCGCGCGCCCAGCGCCAGCATGGCGTCTTCGCCGTCGGCAAAAAGATTCAACTCAGGCACGGCGAGCACTCCTCGAGCAGCTGACGAATGGTAGGAATCAGGTCACTGGCTGCCAGCCCGCGCCCCTGGGCACCCAGCAGTTGGCCAGCGCCGGCATGCAGCCAGACGCCCAGACAGGCAGCCTCGAACGGCGCCATGCCCTGGGCCAGCAGGGCGCCGATGACACCCGCGAGCACATCTCCCAGCCCGGCGCCGGCCATGGCGGGATGGCCGCGATCACAGAGCGCCAGGCGGCCATCGGCACCCGCGATCAGGCTACCCGCGCCCTTCAACACAACGGTGGTGCGATAGCGACGGGCAAGCGCGAGGGCGGCGGCGGGACGATCCTTCTGGACGTCGGCGATGCTGGTACCCAGCAGCCGCGCGGCCTCCCCCGGGTGCGGCGTGATCACGCAACCCTCGGGCAAAACGACCCCACCCGCGGCCAGCAGATTGAGGGCATCGGCATCCCAGACCTGGGGTACCTCCTGTGCGGTCACGGCGCTCAGCAGGCTGCGCCCCCAGGCGCCCTGGCCGAGCCCGGGGCCAACCACCAACACGCTGGACGCAGCCGCCAGGCCACGCAGTTGGTTGGCGGACGCAACCCCCACGCTCATCACCTCGGGCATGCGCGACAGTGCCGCGCCAACGTGCTCGCCCCGGGTGGCCAGCGACACCATGCCGGCCCCGCTGCGCAGCGCGCTTTCGGCGCTGAGCAAGGCCGCACCACCGGTGCCCAGGTCACCGCCCACCACCAGCAGGCGGCCGTAGCGCCCCTTATGAGCAGTCGCCGGGCGCGAGGCCAGGAGGTCGAGCCCATCGACGGCCAGGCGCCGGGCGACGAACAGCTGGCTGGCGACGATCGCTTCGTCCGCCTGCAGGCCGTCGAAAACCAGTTCGCCGACCCGATCGGGTGCAGCGCCGGTAAACAGGCCCAGCTTGAGGCCAATGAAGGTCACGGTGAGGTCGGCGCGCACCGCAACGCCAAGCACGCGGCCGGTATCGGCGCAGAGGCCGGAAGGGACATCCACCGCGAGCACCGGCAGGTGGCTGGCATTGATGCAATGGATGGCCTCGGCATAAGGCTCGCGAACCTCACCGACGAGTCCGGTTCCCAGCAACGCATCGACCACGACGCCCTGCAGGTCTGCCGTCTCGTTCCACGACAGGATGGGCACACCGGCGCTCAGCGCCTCATCCCGCGCCAGCGCGGCGTCGCCTTCGAGGGCAGTGGCATCACCCACGGCCAGCACCTGGGCGCGCCACCCCGCGCGCAGGGCCAGCGCAGCGATCAGGTAGCCATCCCCGGCGTTGTTGCCACGGCCAGCCAGAACCGTCAGCTCAGCCACGTTCGGCCAGCGACGACGCAGGGCGCGCCAGGTGGCGTGGGCGGCACGCTGCATCAACTCGAACCCCGGCGTACCGGCGGCGATCAGGCGTGCATCCAGCTCGCGTACTTGGGCAGATGAATAGAGGACGAGCGGCAGGTCATCGATTGGGTCGGGCATGCGATTCGGCGTTCAGGGCTAGGTCTGGCAGAATTATACGCACCTCGATTGCGGTTTCCCTCCAGCATGTCCCTATCTCCCGAACAACTCGCCGACCTCGCGCAGTCCATCAAGGACTGGGGACGCGAGCTCGGCTTCCAGCAAGTGGGCATCACCGGGGTGGAGCTGGGCGAGCACGAGGCGCACCTGCAGCGCTGGCTGGACGCGGGCTACCAGGGCGAGATGGATTACATGGCCGCCCACGGCAGCAAGCGCTCCCACCCGGACGAGCTGGTCCCCGGCACACTGCGGGTGGTCTCTCTGCGCATGGACTATTTGCCCGGCGACACGCGCATGGCGCAGGTACTGGGGCAGCCGGAGAAGGCCTACGTCTCGCGCTACGCACTGGGCCGCGACTACCACAAGCTGATCCGCAAGCGCCTGCAGCAACTGGCCGAGCGGGTCCAGCAGGCCATCGGCCCCTTCGGCTATCGCGCCTTCGTCGACAGCGCGCCGGTACTGGAGAAGGCCATCGCCGAACAGGCAGGCCTCGGCTGGATCGGCAAGAACACCCTGGTGCTCAACCGCAAGGCCGGCAGCTACTTCTTTCTTGGCGAACTGTTCGTCGACATGCCGCTGCCGGTGGATGCACCCCACGGCAGCGAACATTGCGGCCGCTGCTCGGCGTGCATGGACATCTGCCCCACCGCCGCCTTCGTCGCGCCCTATCAACTGGACGCGCGGCGCTGCATCTCCTACCTGACCATCGAGCTCAAGGGCTCGATCCCGGAAGAGCTGCGCCCGCTGATCGGTAATCGCGTATTCGGCTGCGACGATTGCCAGATGGTTTGCCCCTGGAACCGCTTCGCCCGCCCCACCGACCAGGGCGACTTCCAGCCCCGCCACGGCCTGGACAATGCGGCCCTGGCGGAGCTGTTCACCTGGAACGAGGAGGAGTTCCTCACCCGCACCGAAGGCTCGCCGCTACGCCGCGCCGGCTACGAACGCTGGCTGCGCAACCTGGCGGTCGGCCTGGGCAACGCCCCCTCGACCATCCCGGTGCTGGAGGCCCTGCGTGCCCGGCGCGAGCACCCCTCGGAACTGGTTCGCGAACACGTGGAGTGGGCCCTCGCCCGACACCAGGCAGCCTGAAACGGCTCAGACCTTGATGAAGTGCTCGCGGTAGTGGCGCAGCTCGGCGATGGAGTCGCGGATGTCGTCCAGGGCCAGGTGGGTGCTGCTTTTCTTGAAGCCGTCACGCACATGGGGCGCCCAGCGCGCGGCCAACTCCTTGAGGGTGGAGACGTCCAGGTTGCGGTAGTGGAAGTAGCCTTCCAGCTTGGGCATATGGCGATAGAGGAAGCGGCGGTCCTGGCAGATGCTGTTGCCGCAGATCGGCGACTTGCCCTTGGGCACCCACTGCTCCAGAAAGGCCAGGGTCTGCGCCTCGGCCTCGGCGGCGCTGATGCGGCTCTCGCGCACGCGCTGGGTCAGGCCGCTCTGGCCATGCTGGCGGGTGTTCCACTCGTCCATGCCGGCAAGAATCTCGTCGCTCTGGTGCACGGCGATGGTCGGGCCTTCGGCGAGCACGTTGAGATCACTGTCGGTGACGATGGTGGCCATTTCGATGATGACGTCGTTATCGGGATCGAGGCCGGTCATTTCCAGGTCGATCCAGATCAGGTTCTGTGCGTTCTGCATGTTCGCTCTCCAAGGCAAGGCGCGCATTCTAGCTTAGAGCCCGGTGCGCCGGGCTGCCCGTGCTAAACTCGCCGCCGTTTTCAATCAGTGGAAGTTCCATGGCCAAACGCCACCTCAGCCGCCGGCAAAGCTGGCGCATCGAGAAGATCCAGGAAGAGCGCGCCGCCCGTGCGGCCAAGCGCGAATCACGCGCGCTCGACGAGCTGGAAGGCGGCGATCTCGGCCCCGAACAGACCGGCCTGGTAATCGCCCACTTCGGCGTGCAGGTCGAGGTCGAGGCGCTGGAAGGCGAGATCGCCGGCCAGGTATTCCGCTGTCACCTGCGCGCCAACCTGCCGGCGCTGGTCACCGGCGATCGTGTGGTCTGGCGCTCGGGCAACCAGGGCAGCGGCGTGATCGTC
The DNA here is from genome assembly GCA_000474255.1 of Aquipseudomonas alcaligenes MRY13-0052. Taxonomy (GTDB): domain Bacteria; phylum Pseudomonadota; class Gammaproteobacteria; order Pseudomonadales; family Pseudomonadaceae; genus Metapseudomonas; species Metapseudomonas solani. The sequence goes on along the minus strand of BATO01000010.1, from coordinate 99,017 downwards.
GCGCAACTGCCGCGCACCAGCGAGCTGTGCCGGCCGGACATGCGCGGCCTGCTCAAGCCGGTGGCGGCCAACGTCGACCTGATCGTCATCGTCTTCGCTCCCCTGCCCCACCCGCACGCCAACCTCATCGACCGCTACCTGGTGGCCGCCGAGCATGCCGGCATCCAGCCGCTGCTGCTGCTGAACAAGGCCGACCTGGTGGACGATGACAACAGCGCGATGCTCGACTCTCTGCTGGGCGTCTATCGGCAGCTCGACTATCCGCTGCTGGAAGTCTCGGCACACGGCGGCGGTGGCATGGAAGATCTACAGATACGCCTCGACGGCCACGTCAGCGTGTTCGTCGGCCAGTCCGGCGTCGGTAAATCCTCGCTGGTCAACAGCCTGTTGCCCGGTGTCGACACCCGCGTCGGTCCGCTCTCGGAGCTGACCGGCAAGGGCACCCACACCACCACCACCGCGCGACTGTTCCATTTCCCCGGTGGCGGCGAGCTGATCGACTCCCCCGGCATCCGCGAATTCGGCCTAGGCCACGTCAGCCGCCACGATGTGGAAGCCGGCTTCATCGAGTTCCGCGACCTGCTCGGCACCTGCCGCTTCCGCGACTGCAAGCACGACCGCGAGCCCGGCTGCGCCCTGCTCAAGGCGCTGGAGGACGGCCGCGTGCAGCCCCAGCGCATGTCGAGCTACCGGCACATCCTCGAAAGCCTGCCGGAACCCGAATACTGACAGGCGCCGCAAACGAAAAGGCCACGCAATCGCGTGGCCTTTTTCATTCGGGTCGGGCTGCCGTCAGGGCTGTTTGTTCTCGTCCATCTTCAGCACGCCATCCTCGAAGATGTTCAGCTTCTGCTGCAACTCCTGGGGTTGCAGCGGCGCGGCGCCACCGGGTGGTGTGACCTGGGTGCCGGAAGCCGCGCCGGGGACCGAAGGCGGCGTGCCGCTGGCGGGCGTCGACGGCGGGGTACCGCCTTCGGCCGGGGCGTTCTGGTCGCCATGGGAACCCTCGATGTCGCGCTGGGCCTTCTTGGTCAGCACGATGATATCGATGCGCCGGTTGACCGGGTTGAAGGGGTCCTCGCGATCAAACAACGCCGAGGAGGCATAGCCCACCACCCGCGCGACCTGATCATCGGGGTAGCCGCCCGCCACCAGGGTCCGACGCGCGGCGTTGGCGCGGCCGGCGGAAAGCTCCCAGTTGCCGAACTCACCAGCCCCGGCAAAGGGCTTGGCATCAGTGTGGCCGCTGATGCTGATCTTGTTCGGCACGGCCTTGATGGTCTCGGCCATGATCAGCAGGATGTCTTCGAAATAGGGCTGCAGGCGCGCGCTGCCGAGGTCGAACATGGGCCTGTTGGCGGCGTCCATGATTTGGATGCGCAAGCCATCCTGGGTGATCTCGAACAGGATCTGGTCCTTGAATTTGCGTAGCTCGGGGTTCTCGTCGACCTTGTTCTGCAGCTCCTGCAGCAGCATCTCGAGGCGTTCCTTCTCGATCTGGTCGGCCAGGGTTTCCACCTGCTTGGCGTCCACCTGCTTGTTGGTCGAGTCGATCGCCGCCTCCTGGGCGTCAGGGGCGTCCTTCAGCTCGGGGTTGAGCGTACGGTCCGGCGCCGGCGTCGGCGTACCGCCGAGGTCGATCACATAAGGGCTGGCGCTTTCGGTGAAACCGATGGGGTCCTGGAAGTAGCCAGAAATCGCCTTCTTCTGCTCGGGCGTGGCCGAGGACATCAGCCAGAGCACCAAAAAGAACGCCATCATCGCGGTGGCGAAGTCGGCGAAGGCGATCTTCCAGGCACCGCCATGGTGCCCAGCGGCGATCTTCTTGACCCGCTTGACGATGATCGGCTGGTTGTTATCCATGGTTCAGCCCCGGTCAGCTACCGCGAACGGCCTGCTCGAGCTCGCTGAAGCTCGGGCGATGTGCGGGGTATAGAACCTTGCGCCCGAACTCCACCGCCAGCGACGGAGGCATCCCGGACGCCGAGGCAACCAGGCAAGCCTTGATGGCCTCGTAGACGTTGAGCTCTTCCTTCGCGTCGTGCTCCAGGCAGACGGCCAAGGGGCCGAAGAAACCGTAGGCCGCGAGAATACCGAGGAAGGTACCCACCAGGGCAGCACCCACGTGCTGGCCCAGCGCAGACTGCTCGACCTGGCCGAGCAGCGCCATGGTCACCACGATACCCAGTACCGCCGCAACGATACCGAAGCCCGGCAGGCCATCGGCGATGCGGGTAACGGCGTGGGAGGGGTGTTCGAGGTCTTCCTTCAGGCTGTTCAGTTCCATGTCGAACAAGCCTTCGAGTTCGTGGGGCGCCATGTTGCCGGAAGACATGATGCGCAAATAGTCGCTGATGTACGCGACCATCCCGGCATCCTTGAGGATGCCCGGGTACTTACTGAAGATCGGGCTGGCGGCCGGGTCTTCGATATCGGCCTCGATGGCCATCATCCCTTCGCGGCGGCTCTTGTTGAGAATCTCGTAGAGCAGGCGCAGCACTTCCAGATAGAAGGCATGGGTGAAGCGCGAGCCGAACATCTTCAGCGACTTTTTCAGCACATGCATGAAGGTGCTGCCCGGGTTGGCCTGGAGGAAGGCCCCGAGCGCCGCGCCACCGATGATCAACACCTCGAAAGGCTGTATCAGGGCACCGATCTTACCGTGGGAAAGGACATATCCGCCGAGAACGGTGGCGAATACGACGATGATGCCGATTATTTTTGCCATAAAGTGAGACTTGAAGGGTCAGTAATAGGGTTATGAAAACAACCCTTCTAATTATCGGAACTTATGCGCCAGACTATAGCCAGTTAAGGCGAAAAGCCAGTTTGGCTCAAACCTCATGAAGACGCAGATGCCCCCACCCAGCAGCCTCGACGCCTGGATCAAACAACTCGACGGCGTCCGCCTCCCGATTCCGGCGGAAAGCCATGAACGGGTGCGCCGCGCCCTGGGCGACAGCCGCCGTTCGATGCGCGAGATCGCTGACCTGATTCAGGATAGTCCCGGCCTGGCCTTGAGCATCATGCGTGAAGCGAACCGCGCCGGTTCCTCCCTCGACAGCCCGGCGGAAAGCCTGGAAGTGGCACTGACCCGCCTTGGCCTGAAGCGCTCGGAAGAACTGCTCAACCGCCTGCCAGCCGTCAACGAAGCCGATATCCCTCTGGCACTGCGCCAACTGCAACTGATCAGCCAGCACGCGTCGCAACAGGCCAGCGGTCTGTTCGCCGCCCGCCTGGCGCGCCTGTGGCAGGAAATCCACTGGAACAGCCTGCTGTTCCTGTCCCCGCTCTGGCCGTTGCTGGCCCTGCATCCGCAGCTGTTCGCCGCCTGGGAAACCCGCGTCATCGTCCGTGGCGAGCCGGCACGCAAGGTGGAGCTCGAACTGCTCGGCGTGCCACTGCTGCGCCTGTGCCAGGCCCTGGCCGAGCACTGGAAGCTGCCGGACTGGATCACCTACGGCTACCGCCTGCTCAACGCCGACCGGCGCATGCTGGTGAAGGCCCTGCACATCGCCCGTGACAACGAGCATCCCCTGCACCAGCAACAGATGCTCGATGCCGACCCGGCCCTGCGCCGCTGGCTCACCCAGCCGGGTAACACGGTATTGCTGGCCAACGGATTGGCGGTCTCAGCCCACGACTCCTGGGCCTGCGACCACAGCCTGCGCTGGCAGCGCCTCACCGGCCTCTACATGCAACTGCCGCTGACCGAGCTGCAGCAGCTCATCCACCAGCACGCTGCCGACAGCGCCCGCAAGCACGCGCGCAGTGACCTCTGGCACCCGGCCCAGGCGTTGATCTGGCCCTGGGATTGCAGCCGCTGGCCGACCGAGGAAGTGAAGCCGACCCCGCCCCCCGCCGCCGCACTCAGCGAATGGCGCCAGCATTGTGGTCAGTTGCTGAAGGAGCCCAGCCCCTTCGCCAACATCGTCCAGCTCACCGGCTGTGCCCGCGACGCCCTCACAGCCTGTGGCATGCGCCGCTGCCTGATCCTGCTCACCGACCGCACCCAGAGCCGGCTGGCGGTGCAGCAAAGTGCCGGGCTGCCCAGGGAAGCCGCCGGCCTGCAGCTGGACCCGACCCAAAGCCAGGTGCTGCGCCGCCTGCTCGCGCAACCCGGCCAACTGCGCCTGACGCCGGAGAACGCCGCGCAGTACTCGGCGCTGATCCCCGGCAACCTCAAGGCGCTGTTCCCGGCCGACCACGTGCTGCTGCGCTCCATCCCTGCCAACGGCCGCGTCGCCCTGCTGCTGATCGCCGACCAGGGCGGCCAGCCCTTCGCCGATGTCAGCCTCCAGGCCTTCGGAAAGACCGTGCAATGCATCGAGCGCGCCCTGGCCAGCTTTGCTACGCGCGGGCGCTGACCTTTCCGCTACAATCCGCCTCTTTCATTCTCTTCCGGAGTGTTCAATGTCCGCCTTTTCCGGCCTGCCACTGGTGATCGAACCGGCCGACCTGGCAGCTCGACTCGATGCGCCCGACCTGATCCTGGTGGACCTGACCAGCGCCGCGCGCTACGCCGAAGGCCACATTCCCGGCGCCCGCTTCGTCGACCCCAAGCGCACTCAGCTCGGCCAGGCCCCGGCCCCCGGCTTGCTGCCCGCCAAGGCGGACCTCGAAACCCTGTTCGGCGAACTGGGCCAGCGCAGCGACGCCACCTATGTGGTCTATGACGACGAAGGCGGTGGCTGGGCCGGGCGCTTCATCTGGCTGCTGGATGTGATCGGCCACGGCCGCTATCACTACCTGAACGGCGGCCTGCATGCCTGGCTGGCCGATGGCCGCGCCACCGCGACCGAGACTCCAGCCCCGGCTGGCGGCCCGCTGCCGCTGGTGATCCACGACGAGCCCACCGCCACCCGCGAGTACCTGCAGAGCCGCCTCGGCGCCGCCGACCTGGCCATCTGGGACGCGCGCGGCCCCGGCGAATACGCCGGCACCAAGGTGCTGGCGGCCAAAGGTGGGCACATCCCCGGCGCGGTGAACTTCGAATGGACCGCCGGCATGGACCCGCAGCGCGCTTTGCGCATCCGCGAAGACATCGCCGAGATCCTGCAATCGCTCGGTATCACCCCGGACAAGGAAATCGTCACCCACTGCCAGACCCACCACCGCTCCGGCTTCACCTACCTGGTGGCCAAGGCGCTGGGCTACCCCCGCGTCAAGGGCTACGCCGGCTCCTGGTCGGAGTGGGGCAACCACCCGGATACCCCTGTCGAGGCCTGAGCCTCCGGTAAACAAGGAACACCCATGAAAGAACGCCTGTTCATCATCAGCCAATACCTGCTGCCCCATCACCTGCTCTCGCGCCTGGCCGGCTGCGTGGCGGAGTGCCGCGTGCGCTGGTTCAAGAACGCCTTCACCGCCTGGTTCGCCCGCCGCTACCAGGTGAACATGAGCGAAGCCCTGGTCGAAGACCTCACCGCCTACGAACACTTCAACGCTTTCTTCACCCGCGCCCTGAAAGAGGGCGCGCGCCCGCTCGACCCGACGCCCGGCGCCATCCTCTGCCCGGCCGACGGTGCGGTCAGCCAGCTCGGCCCCATCGAGCACGGCCGTATCTTCCAGGCCAAGGGCCACAGCTTCAGCGTGCTGGAGTTGTTGGGCGGTGACGCCGAGCGCGCCGCGCCCTTCATGGGCGGTGACTTCGCCACCATCTACCTGTCGCCTCGCGACTACCACCGTGTGCACGCCCCCCTGGGCGGCACCCTGCGTGAAATGGTCTACGTGCCCGGCCGCCTGTTCTCGGTGAACCAGAGCACCGCCGAGAACGTGCCCGAACTCTTCGCCCGCAACGAACGCGTGGTCTGCCTGTTCGACACCGAACGTGGCCCGATGGCCGTGGTGCTGGTGGGTGCGATGATCGTCGCCTCCATCGAGACCGTCTGGGCTGGCCTGGTAACGCCCCCCAAGCGCGAGCTGAAGACCTTCCGCTACGACGAAGCCGCACGTGCGCCGATCAGCCTGGAGAAGGGCGCCGAGCTGGGCCGCTTCAAGCTGGGCTCCACCGCCATCGTGCTCTTCGGCCCGCAGCAGATCCGCTGGGCCGAAGGCCTCGCCGCCGGCAGCGCGGTGAGCATGGGCGAACTGCTGGCACAGCCCGCGCAGGCCTGATAAACCGGGCGGGCCGGGTTGAACGCAAGGCTGCGACCGAATGTCCAACCTTGCAGTGCAGCCGCCCGGCTCGCCGTCCATTCCGTAGCAGCACTTTGCCATACCAACCCCGCGATGGGCTGCGGGCCGCAAGGGATGCTGCTAGAGTGCGAGTGAAATTTCCGCACGTCTTGCCCGCTGCAGTTGGAGTATTCGAGCTACATGGACAAACAGAGTCCCCACCTGTTATTGCGTGTTCCTACTCCGAACAAGCAGAGCCTGTCCTTCTGCGATGCCTCCCCGCGTGATCTGAAACGCTGGATTTCCGGACTGCCCAAGGCCAACCTCGGCGAGACCGCGCGCCAGCTCTACCAGGCCCTCGTGGAGCTCAACCAGCTCGTCACCGCCAGTGAAAACCGCCTGCAGTTGCTCGAACTGCTGCGCCCCGAGGTCTACTACGTCTGCCAGCACCTGGAGCGCCACTTCCTCAACCAGGCCATCGTCCTCGACGAGCGCCCGCGCAAGGTCGCCAACCTCTGCCAGGCCCTGCAGAACCACCTGGCCATCGGCTACAAGCAGATCGTTGCCCAGGAATCGTCGCGCCAGTCCAAGGAAGGCGCGCAACTGCTGACCATCGCCCTGCAGCGGGCCATGCACAGCCTCAACGGTGCACTGATCCGCGCCAGCCAGCTCTACTGCCCCGTGCCCGAAGGCCTGTGGCTGGAGCTACATCAGCTCTACCAGATTGCCGTCTCCCGCCAAGTCCAGCGCGCCATCATCCGCGACAACCTGGCCCGTCACACCGAAGGCCTGAGCGTCGAGCAGACCTACCTCGTGGCCCTGCTGCTGGGCTGCTCGCGCTGCAACCAGATGCGCCAGAACAACATCGCCCGCCTTGCCGAAGTACTGGAGCCCTGGAGTGGCCTGGTAAGGCTTCAGCGCGGCAACGAACCGACCACGCTGTTCGCCATCGCCACCCAGGTGGACGGCCCGCCGCGCTACAAGTCGCTGTTCCAGGACAGCGAACTGCCCAATCTGCTGGGCATCGATCCGCTGCCCCTAGTGGACGCGATCAAGGAATACCTGCTGCTGCCCAACGAAAGCCGTGACAAGGCCCGCCTGCAGGTTCCCGAAGGCATCACCCTGGACCTGCTGCAGCACCTCAGCTCCGCCTGGGGCGACATTTCCGAGCGCACCTTCCAGCGCAACCCGGGCCGCGGCACCCTGACCCTGTGCATCGGCATGAGCGCCCTGCACTTCTTCATCTCCGGCAGCAAGCCGTTCAGCGAAATCCTCAAGCTCCCGGTCGAAGTCGGCCAGGCCGTGTTCAAGCCGATCAACAAGGACGAGGGCGATATCTGGGGCAACGCCTTCGACGCCCAACCCAACCAGAACTGGGAAGCCGGCCTGCCCTACGAAGAGATCCAGTACAGCAAGCCCGTGGTCAGCGGCGACACCTCGCCGCAACACGCCGCCGCAGCCCCCAGCGCAGAGAGCTACCCGACCTTCGCCCTGACCATCGTCAACCACAGCCCGGGCGGTTACTGCCTGAGCTGGCCCAAGGAAGTCCCCAGCCAGCTGCAGGCCGGCGAGCTCCTGGGTGTGCAGGACGCCCCCGGCCAGGGCTGGAGCGTTGCCGTGGTGCGCTGGATCCGCCAGGTCCGCGGTGGCGGCACGCAGATGGGTATCGAACTGATCGCCCCCCACGCCCAGGCCTGCGGCCTGCAGCTGTTGCGCAAGGCCGACCAGCACAGCCATTACCTGCGCGCCCTGCTGCTGCCGGAAATCAGCGCCATCTCGCGCCCGGCCACCCTGATCACCCCGCGCCTGCCCTTCCAGGAGGGCAACAAGGTACAGATCAACATTCAGGGCAAGGAGCGTCGCGCGGTACTCACCAGCCGTCAGACCACCACCGGCAGTTTCAACCAGTTCGAATACCGCGCCTTCGAGCAGGAAAGCGAGAATCCCGGGAAGCCCGTCACAGCTTCCAGCGAGCAAAGCGCTGCGGGGGAGGAAGATTTTGACTCCCTCTGGAAGTCGCTGTAGATTCCCGTGCCATCACCATTTGTCGCCTATTAGCGCCCGTTCGGCGCGGTCTAAGCACACGCCATGGCAATCGAAAAGAAAACCATCCGTCTGCTGATCCTGGAAGACTCGCAGAACGAAGCCGAGCGCCTGGTCAGCCTGTTTCGCAACTCGGGTCGCGCGACCCGGGTGCATCGCCTGGTCTCCAGCGATGACCTCGCCGAGGTCCTCCAGCAGAGCTGGGACCTGCTCATCGCCGCCCCCGAGAGTGACAACCTCTCCCCTGGCGAAGCCCTCAACGCCATCCGCCGTCAGGCCAAGGACATTCCCTTCATCCAGTTGGTGACGGAGAACGACTCGGACCTGATCACCGAGGCCCTGGCCCTTGGCGCCCAGGATGCCCTGCCCCAGGGCGAGGACGAGCGCCTGGTGCTGGTCGCCAACCGCGAACTGGCCAACCTCGAAGAACGCCGCTCCCGCCGCGCAGCCGAAGTGAGCCTGCGTGAAGCGGAGAAACGCTGCCAGCTGCTGCTGGACAGCTCGGTCGACGCCATCACCTACGTCCACGACGGCATGCACATCTACGCCAACCGCGCCTATGTCGAGATGTTCGGCTACGAGGATGCGGAAGAGCTGGAAGGCATGCCGATGATCGACCTGATCGCCAATTGCGACCAGGTGGTGTTCAAGGACTTCCTCAAGAACTACCGCAGTGGCGACGGCAGCGCCGAGTTGACCTGCTCGGGTGCCAAGGTCGACGGCCAGAGCTTCCAGGCGCGCATGAGTTTCTCCCCCGCCACCTATGACGGCGAGCCGTGCATCCAGGTGGTGATCCGCGCGGAAACGGCCAGCGCCGAGCTGGAAGAGAAACTGCGCGAGATCAGCAGCCAGGACCTGGTCACCGGCCTGTACAACCGCAACCACTTCAGCGAGCTGATGGACGCCGCCGCCGACCGCGCAGTGAATGCCGGCCAGCCCGCCTCCCTCGCCTACATCCGCGTCGACCGCTACTCCGGCCTGCAGGCGGACGTCGGCATCGCCGGCAGCGATCTGCTGCTCACCGACCTGGCCAACCTGCTGCGCGCCCACTTCCCGGCCGACGCGCAACTGGCGCGCTTCGGTGACGACGTGTTCAGCGTGCTGCAACCGGGCATCACCCCGGAGCAGGCCCGCGAAGGCCTGGGTACGCTGCTGAAGAAGGTCGAGGGCCACCTGTTCGACGTCAGCGGCCGCACCGTGCAGTTCAGCCTGTCCATCGGTGTCGCCGGCCTCAACGAGACCACGCCCAAGGCCCAGGAAGTGATCGATCGCGCCCATCGCTGCGCGGACGAGATCACCGACGGCAACGAAGTGCGCCTGTACAACCCGGCCAGCGAACTGGCCGCCGCCGCCAATCGCGGCAGCCTGGTGGCCATGGTCCAGCAGGCCCTGGAGAACAACAGCTTCCGCCTGCTGTTCCAGCCGATCATCAGCCTGCGCGGCGACAACTTCGAACACTACGAAGTCCTCCTGCGTCTGCTCAGCCCCCAGGGCGACGAAGTACCGCCAGCCGACTTCCTCGGCGCGGCACGGGAAGCCGGGCTGGCCGAGAAGATCGACCGCTGGGTGATCCTCAACTCCATCAAGCTGCTGTCCGAGCACCGCTCCAAGGGCCACAGCACACGCCTGTTCGTGCACCTGTCCGGCGTCAGCCTGCAGGACCAGACCCTGCTGCCGTGGCTCAGCGTCGCCCTCAAGGCCGCACGCCTGCCGTCCGATGCGCTGATCTTCCAGTTCAGCGAGCCGGACGCCATCGCCTACCTGAAGCAGGCCAAGGCCCTGACCCAGGGCCTCGCCGAGCTGCACTGCCAGGTCGCCCTGAGCCAGTTCGGCTGCGCGCTCAACCCGTTCAACACGCTCAAGCACCTGAACATCGACTTCGTGAAGGTCGATGGCTCCTTCACCCAGGACCTGAGCAAGGCGGAAAGCCAGGAAGCGCTGAAGACTCTGCTTGCCAGCCTGCACTCCCAGGCCAAGCTGACCATCGTGCCCTATGTCGAGAGCGCCAGTGTCCTGGCCACCCTTTGGCAGGCCGGGGTCAACTACATCCAGGGCTACTACCTGCAGGGCCCGAGCCAGTCGATGGACTACGACTTCTCGTCCGGCGACGAATAAGCCGCCTTTCCAACCGCCCAAAGAAAAGCCGCCCTCGGGCGGCTTTCTCATTTAAGCGGCACTCACTCCAGGCCGTCGCGGTCGCGGAAGCCCAGCAGGTAGAGAATGCCGTCCAGCCCCAGGGTGGAGATGGCCTGCTTGGCCGACTGCTTGACCAGCGGCTTGGCGCGGAAGGCCACGCCCAGGCCGGCCAGCGCCAGCATCGGCAGGTCGTTGGCGCCATCGCCCACGGCGATGGTCTGCTCCAGGCGCAGCCCTTCCTTCTCCGCCAGCTCGCGCAGCAGGTCAGCCTTGCGCTGGGCGTCGACGATCGGCTCGACGGCCACGCCGGTGAGCTTGCCGTCCTCGATCTGCAGCTCGTTGGCGAATACGTAGTCGATACCCAGCTTGGCCTGCAACTGCTTGGCGAAGTAGCTGAAGCCACCGGAGAGAATCGCGGTCTTGTAGCCGAGGCGCTTGAGCTCGGCGAACAGGGTCTCGGCGCCTTCGGTCAGGCGCAGCGAGGCACCGATCTCTTCCAGCACGTCCTCGGAGAGGCCCTTGAGCAGCGCCAGGCGCTCCTTGAAGCTGGCGCGGAAATCCAGTTCGCCACGCATGGCGCGTTCGGTGATCTCGGCCACCTGCTCACCGACCCCGGCGGCCTTGGCCAGTTCGTCGATCACTTCGGCTTCGATCAGCGTGGAATCCATGTCGAACACTGCCAGGCGGCGGTTGCGGCGGAACACCGAGTCGCGCTGGAAGGCGATATCGACGTTCAGCTCCTGGGCCACGCTGAGGAATTCGGCGCGCAGCGCCACCGGGTCGGCCGGCTCGCCGCGCACGGAAAACTCGATGCAGCCCTTGCCCTGGCTCGCCGGCATGTCCAGCGGCATGCGCCCGGACAGGCGATCGATATGGTCGATGTTCAGGCCGTACTTGGCAGTAATGGCGCTGACGCGCTGCAGCTGCTCGGCGGTGACCTTGCGGGTCAGCAGGGTCACCATGTGCCGGGGCTTGCCCTGGCCACCGACCCACACCTGGTAATCCTCCTCGGAAACCGGGGTGAAACGCACCTGCTGGTCCAGCTTGTAGGCCGTGAAAAGCACGTCCTTGAGCACGGAGGAAGCCTGCTCGGTATCGGGGATCTCCACCAGGATGCCGAACGACAGGGTGTCGTGGATGACCGCCTGGCCGATGTCGAGAATGTTCACCCCGCCCTGTGCGAGTACACCGGTAATCGCGGCGGTGAGGCCGGGACGGTCTTCCCCGGTGATGTTGATCAGGACTATTTCGCGCAAGGCGCACCTCCCGCAGTGGAAAAGGCGCACATTCTACCCACTTTCACGGTCTGACGAGCATGCCGGGCGCTTTGCCCTGCTAGGGGGCGCCGTTATACTGCGCCACAATTCCGTCCGAGAAGAGCCGAGCTCTGTGAACCGGCCTACGCCCGTCAAACCCGACAACTTCTTCCTGCTGATCTTCCACGCCCTGCGCCAGCGCCGTGTGCCGATCGCCTTGCGCATCGCCAGCCACAGCCTCCTGCTGGTAGCCCTGGCCTTGGTGATCTACGCCTGGGTGATGGGCATGCAGTTCAAGCAGGCGATGCAGCAGCAGGCCGACGCCCTGGGCCAGAGCCTGACCGCGCAGACCGCCGCTTCCGCCACCGAGCTGCTGGTGTCCAACGACATCCTCAGCCTCAACGTGCTGCTCAACAACCTGGTGAAGAACCCCCTGGTGGCCCACGCGGCCATCTACAGCGTGGACAACCGCATCCTCGCCGAAGCCGGCTCGCGCCCGAAGCAGGGCCTGCTGGGTGAGGTCGAAGGGTTGTATTCCACGCCCATCACCTTCCAGGAAGTGATAGCCGGGCACCTGCGCCTGAGCCTGGACATGCAGCAGTTCCAGCAGCCCATGACCATCAGCCTGCAGAGCATGGGCCTGCTCAGCCTCATCCTCCTGGCCCTGGCGCTGTCCCTCAGCCTGCGCCTCGGCCGGCACATCTCCACGCCGCTGCTGCAACTGCGGGTGTGGCTGCGCGACCCGGACGACCCCGCACCCGGCGCCGGCCGCCAGGACGAAATCGGCGACCTCGCCCGCCAGTTGCAGGCACGCCTGGTGCCGGAAAAGCCCGAGCCCGAGCCGGAACCCGAGATCGAAGAGCAGTACCTGGACGAGGAAGAAGACTTCTCCGAAGAGCAGGACGACGACGAGCCGGCCTTCGAGATCCGCGACCTGCGCGATGACAGCTACGACAGCGACGCCGTCGAGGAGGAGCGTCCCAGCCGCCTGTTCACCCCCGACGAGGACGATCCCTTCGCCGACCTGCGCCCACGCGAGGAAGAGAAGCCCGTCGTGGCGACTCCGGAGCCGGAAGCCGAGCCCGAAGCGCGCGACGAGCTGCACCGCAGTGCCGTGCTGGCCGTCCAGTTGGGCGCCCAGGACCAGCTGCGCCGACTGCCCCGCACCCGCCTGCTGGACCTGCTGCAACGCTACCGTGACTGCCTCGACCAGGCCGCCCAGCTCTATCAGAGCGAATTGCACACCCTCAACGATGGCAGCAGCCTGATGCTGTTCCACAGCGCCGACAGCGGTGAGGACCACCTGACCCACGCGCTCTGCTGCGGCGAGCTGCTGCGTGCCCTCGGCCACGCCCTGCAGATCGAAGTGGCCGACAGCGGCATCACCCTGCAGTTGCAGCTCGGCCTGACCCTCGGCGACAGCCTCGCCGGCCTCGGCCAGGGCGACCTGCTGCTGGATGACACCACCCAGAACGCCCTGGCGCTGAGCCAGCACAGCCGCAACCTGCTGCTGGTGGAACGCGCCATCGCCGATGACGGCTTGGTACGCCAACGCGCCCGTGTACGCCCCATCGCCAGCCCGGAAGGCGCCTGCTGCGTCGAACGTCTGCTGGACCCCTACCCCTCGCTGCTGGAACGCCAGCTGGCCCGCATGCACGACGCCGGGCGCCGCTGAGCCCCCGGCGCCAAGGAAGGCGCCATGACCACCCTGATCACCCATCCCCTGCCCGTCCTCGCGGTGGGCATCGCCCTCGGCAGCCGCGTGATCCCGCCACGCCTGCTCCTGGCCGGGCTGTTCTTCGCCTGCCTGCCGGACGCCGACGTCGCCGCCTTCAAGCTGGGCATCGCCTACGCCGACGCCTTCGGCCACCGGGGCTTCAGCCATTCACTGCTATTCGCCGGCTGCTGCGCCCTGTTCGGCGCCCTGATCGCTCCGCTGCTACGCTGCGGCCCGCTGAAAGCCGGCCTGGGCGTCGGGCTCTCGACCCTCAGCCACAGCCTGCTGGACGCCCTGACCGACGGCGGCCTGGGCGTCGCCTGGTTCTGGCCCTGGGACCTGCAGCGCTACTTCCTGCCCTGGCGTCCCATCGAGGTGTCGCCCTTCATCGGTGGTTTCTTCACCCAACGCGGCCTGGATGTGCTGCTCTCCGAAGCGCGCTGGGTGGGCCTGCCCTGTCTGGTCCTGGCTCTCGGCGGCTTCGGCCTGCGACGCCTGTTCGGCAAGCGCCGCGCCGAGTGAACGCCCGGTCGATCAGCACAATTCGCAGCCCATGAAAAAGCCCGCATCATGCGGGCTTTTTCGTGCATCTGCGGCGATCAGAAGCGGAACACTTCCACATCGGTGCGCACCGGGGCGGCCATGGGGATCTTCGGCGGTACGGGCTCACGGGCACGCGCCGGGGCGGCAGTGGCCTTGCGCGGCTCCTCGGCGGCAGCGGCAGGTTGGCCAGAGAGGGGTTTGACCGCACCGGCCAGTTGCTCGGCCAGTTGTTGCAGCAGTTGGCTCTGGGCCCGCACCTGATCAGCGGCGGTGCCGCTGTGGGGCTGCTCCAGGCGCACCAGGCGGCTGTCACGCAGCTGACCGGCCTTGTCCAGCACGCGCCATTGGGCTTCCAGCACCGCAGGGCGCTGAGGGCCCGAATCGAGGCGGCTGATGCTCAGCAGCACCTGGATCTCGGGCGTGAAGCCGGGGTTGGCAGGGGCCAGGACCAGGCGCTGGCTGTCCAGGCGCCACGACAGCTGGCGCAGCAGCAGTTGGTCGATGTCACCGGCCAGGCTGCCGGCCCAGCGGCCATCGGTGGAGGCGGTCAGGCTGCCATCGGGCTGGCGTTGCAGGAGGGTTTCGCGCTGCAGGTAATCGGCAACCGAAACCGGCCCGAGCAGCACGGCCATGCCGGCGGACTGGTCCGGCAGTTCGGCGGTGCCGCTGTCGAGCTGGTACATGGGTACCGGCGCGTTGTGAACGCAACCGCCCAGGCCCAGAAGGCCGGTCAGCAGCGCTAACAAGGGAAGACGCTTCATCTTTCTCACCCAGGGCCGCCGCACGGCGACCCGCAGTCGGATTCATTGATGTTCGGGGCGCCCGCCACAACCGCGTTCGGCCCGAGGGGACATATCATCCGCCAATGTGACGGATGACTCCAGCCTCGTGCGTCGAATGGCAGCCGACGAGCGGCAGGTGCAGGCTTAGGCCGGCACCTCGACCAGCAGCGCATCGACGCGCTGGAAGCCGCGTGGCAGCTTGTTGCCACGACGGCCACGCTCACCCTTGTAGTGCTCCAGGTCGTCGGCCTTGAGCGAAAGGGTGCGCTTGCCGGCCTGGAGCACCAGCGTAGCGCCGGCCGGCAAAACTGCCAGGTCGGTCAGGTACTCCTCGCGGCTGGCCACGCGATCACCGGGGATGCCGATGATCTTGTTGCCCTTGCCCTTGGCCAGCTGCGGCAGGTCGGCGACCTTGAACAGCAGCAGGCGGCCTTCGGTGGTCACCGCTGCCAGCCAGTCTTCCTCGAGGCTGGTGAGCGGGCGCGGCGCGACCACTCGAGCACCGGCGGGCAGGCTGACCAGGGCCTTGCCGGCCTTGTTCTTGGCCTGCAGGTCCTCGCCCTTGACCACGAAGCCGTAGCCGGCGTCCGAGGCGATCACGTAGAGCGCATC
Organism: Aquipseudomonas alcaligenes MRY13-0052; assembly: GCA_000474255.1. Lineage (GTDB taxonomy): Bacteria > Pseudomonadota > Gammaproteobacteria > Pseudomonadales > Pseudomonadaceae > Metapseudomonas > Metapseudomonas solani. The sequence continues at coordinate 83,811 of BATO01000010.1, read as the reverse complement.
GTCCTCGGGCAGCAGCACGCATTCGAAGGTCGCCCCCGGCGGCGGCGTCAGGCGGCCGGTGAGCGGCTCGCCCTGGCCACGGGCAGACGGCAGGGTATGGGCCGCCAGCGAGTAGCTGCGGCCGGTGGAGTCGATGAACACGGCATACTGGTTGGAACGCCCCGGTGCGGCAACCTTGAAGCCATCACCGGCCTTATAGGACAGGCTGGTGGCGTCGATCTCGTGGCCCTTGGCGGAGCGGACCCAGCCCTTCTCCGACAGCACCACGGTGACCTTCTCGTTCGGCAGCAGGTCGTGCTCGGTCAGCGCCTTGGCTTCTGCACGGGCGACGATGGGCGAGCGGCGGTCGTCGCCGTACTTCTCGGCGTCCTCGAGGATTTCCTTGCGCACCAGCTTCTTCAGCTTGGCTTCGCTGCCCAGCAGGGCCAGGAGCTTGTCACGTTCCTTGGCCAGCTCTTCCTGCTCGCCACGGATCTGCATCTCCTCCAGGCGGGCCAGTTGGCGCAAGCGGGTCTCGAGGATGTATTCGGCCTGGATCTCGGTGAGGCCGAAGCGCTCCATCAGCACCGGCTTGGGCTGGTCCTCGGTGCGGATGATGCGGATGACTTCGTCGAGGTTTAGGAAGGCGATCAGGCGGCCTTCCAGCAAATGCAGGCGATGCTCAACCTTGTCCAGGCGGAACTGCAGGCGCCGGCGCACGGTGCCGACGCGGAAGGTCAGCCACTCGGTGAGCAGGGTGCGCAGGTCCTTGACCTGGGGCCTGCCGTCCAGGCCGATGATGTTGATGTTCACCCGGTAGGTGGACTCGAGGTCGGTGCTGGCGAACAGGTGCTGCATCAGCGCTTCGTGATCGACACGGCTGCTGGTGGGGATGATCACGATGCGGCAGGGGTTCTCGTGATCGGACTCGTCACGCAGGTCGGCGATCTGCGGCGCCTTGGAAGGCTTGGCCTGCATCATCGCGGCGATCTGCTCCAGCACCTTGGCACCGGAGACCTGGTGCGGCAGCGCGGTGACGACGATGTCGCCATCCTCGATCTGGTACACGGCACGCATGCGCACCGAGCCACGGCCGGTCTCGTAGATTTTCAGCAGGTCGGCGCGCGGCGTGATGATCTCCGCCTCGGTCGGGTAGTCCGGCCCGGCAATGTGCTCGCACAGCTGCTCGATGGTGGCCTTGGGCTCATCCAGCAGCTGCACGCAGGCGGCAGCGACCTCGCGCAGGTTGTGCGGCGGCACGTCGGTGGCCATGCCCACGGCGATGCCGGTGGTGCCGTTGAGCAGGATGTTCGGCAGACGCGCCGGCAGCACCAGCGGCTCGTTCAGGGTGCCGTCGAAGTTCGGGCCCCAATCCACGGTGCCCTGGCCCAGTTCGCTGAGCAGCACTTCGGAATAGCGCGACAGCCGCGCCTCGGTGTAACGCATGGCGGCGAAGGATTTGGGGTCGTCCGGCGCACCCCAGTTGCCCTGGCCATCCACCAGCGTGTAGCGGTAGCTGAAGGGCTGGGCCATCAGCACCATGGCTTCGTAGCAGGCGGAGTCGCCATGGGGGTGGAACTTGCCGAGCACGTCGCCGACGGTACGCGCCGACTTCTTGTGCTTGGAGTCGGCATCCAGGCCCAGTTCGCTCATGGCATAGACGATGCGCCGCTGCACGGGCTTGAGGCCGTCGCCGATGTGCGGCAGGGCGCGGTCCATGATCACGTACATGGAATAGTTGAGATAAGCCTGTTCGGTGAATTCGGCGAGGGAGCGACGCTCCACGCCATCCAGGCTCAGATCGAGGGGTTCGCTCATGCGTGCCTCACGGTGACAGGTGTTGGCGCAGCACCAGGGTGCCGTCGCGCTGGGTGAATTCGAGTTGTTTGAGGGCGCTCATGCCGAGCAGCACCTCGTCGCCGTCCATGCCCGGGGCGATGATCGCGGGCACATCGGCGAGGACGATCTCCCCCAGCTGCAGCTCGCGCAGCCGGGTGCGATGACCGCTGCTGCGGCCATTCGCGGTACTCAGGGTGATGGGTTCGCCGGGCTCCAGGCCCAGTTCGCCGGCCAGAACTTCGGGCACCGCCACGGCGGTGGCGCCGGTATCCAGCAGGAAGGTCACCTGCTGGCCGTCGATGCGCCCGTTCATCAGGTAGTGCCCCTGGCGGCTGCGGGCCAGACGCACTTCCACGAAGCCGTCGCCGCGTACCGACTCGGGCACCTGATTGGGGTTGCGCTGACCATCTTCCCAGCGGCCGAAGAAGTGCGTGGCCAGGAGCATGGCGATGCCCCAGGCGAGGATCAGCATGACCCTCCCCGCGCGCTTGCCCGGCGCTTGTTCGCTCATGGCGCGTCCCAGCCTCCAGCAGGCTTGGCGAAGCGCCAGACGATGGGCCGCTGCTCGCCATCGGCGCGGGTCATGCCGCCGTTGTCGAGAACGATCCAGGCGCCGTCGGCGTCCACCCACAGCCCTTCCGCCAGGCCCCAGTCGGCCTCGTAGCGACGGGGGGGCGTGAGCGCCTCGGCAGCGAAGGACCAGCAGCGCTCGACACTGCCCTTGGCCGGGTCGCGGCGGCAGATACGGTGGGCATGGCGCTCCAGGGTGAACAGCTTACCCTTGTGCACGGCCAGGTCGGAGAAGTCCTTGGGCATGGGTACGGCGCGGCCCAGGTCGGGTGGCGGGATATCCTCGCCGGCCTCGCTGAACAGCACGCAACCGCCCGCGCATGCCCAGGTGGATGGTTTCTTGTGCAGTACCATCAGGCCACGGCGCTCACGCTCGGCCGCCAGCCACAGGCGCTCGCCGGCAGGGTCGATGGCGATGCCTTCCAGCAACGCATTGAAGTGCAGCAACATGCCACTGGCACGCGCCTGGCGAACCAGGCTTGCGGAAATGCGCAGCCACTCGGCGCTGCCCATGGCGTTAACCTGCAGCACGGCGGCGTGGGCCTCGCTGACCAGGTAGCGATTGCCGGCGGCATCACAGGTGATGCCTTCGAAATCCAGTTCGTTGCCGCGCATCACGCTCATCGCCCAGGTGCGCGCACGCACGCCCCAGGGCAAGCCACTCTCGGGCGGCGGCGGCGCGGCGAAAAGCTCGGCCTCGGCGCGCATCACACCGTCGACTGCCGTCAGGTGGAACAGGCGATCATCGAGCCGGTCGGACACCACCAACAGCTCTTTGCCGCAGAGCGCGATGCCGGAGAGGTTGCCTTCGGCGACACCCTCCACTGGGTACTCGGCACTGAGCTTGAGCTCCTCGATCGGCGCTGCGGCCCAGAGGGGCGATACGATCAGCAGCAGGGCGAGAAGGAAACTCGCCTTCACGCCAGGACCTCGGCCAGGTTGCCCTTGGATTCCAGCCAGGACTTGCGGTCACCGGCGCGTTTCTTCGCCAGCAGCATGTCCATGATTTCCGCGGTGGCCTCGACGTCTTCCAGGGTCAACTGCACCAGGCGCCGGGTGTTCGGGTCCATGGTGGTCTCGCGCAGTTGCGGCGGGTTCATTTCACCCAGACCCTTGAATCGGGTGACCTGCGGCTTGCCGCGTTTCTTCTCCGCCACCAGGCGGTCGAGAATGCCGTCGCGCTCGGCTTCGTCCAGGGCGTAGTAGATCTCCTTGCCCAGGTCGATGCGGTACAGCGGCGGCATGGCGACGTAGACGTGGCCGGCATCCACCAGCGGGCGGAAGTGCTGGACGAACAGGGCACAGAGCAAGGTGGCGATGTGCAGGCCGTCGGAGTCGGCGTCGGCGAGGATGCAGATCTTGCCGTAGCGCAGCTGGCTCATGTCCTCGGCCCCCGGGTCGACCCCGATGGCCACGGCGATGTTGTGCACTTCCTGGCTGGCCAGGACTTCACTGCCGTCCACTTCCCAGGTGTTGAGGATCTTGCCGCGCAACGGCAGGATCGCCTGGAATTCCTTGTCCCGCGCCTGCTTGGCCGAGCCGCCGGCGGAGTCACCCTCCACCAGGAACAGCTCCGAGCGCATCGGGTCCTGGCCGGCACAATCGGCCAGCTTGCCCGGCAGTGCCGGGCCCTGGGTGATCTTCTTGCGCTCGACCTTCTTGCCCGCCTTGAGGCGGCGACCGGCGTTACTGATGGCCAGCTCGGCCAGCTGCAGCCCCAGCTCCGGGTGGGCGTTGAGCCACAGGCTGAAGGCATCCTTGACCACGCCACCGACGAAGGCCGCAGCTTCGCGGGAGGACAGGCGCTCCTTGGTCTGGCCGGAGAACTGGGCGTCCTGCATCTTCATCGAGAGGACGAAGGCAATGCGCTCCCAGACGTCTTCCGGAGCCAGTTTCAGGCCACGGGGCAGCAGGTTGCGGAACTCGCAGAACTCGCGCATGGCATCCAGCAGGCCCTGGCGCAAGCCGTTGACGTGGGTGCCGCCCTGGGCCGTTGGAATCAGGTTGACGTAGCTTTCCTGGACGCTGTCGCCGCCTTCGGGCAGCCACAGCAGGGCCCAGTCCACCGCCTCCTTGTTACCCGCCAGGCTGCCGCAGAACGGCTCGGCCGGCAGGCGTTCGAACTCGCTGACGGCATCCACCAGGTAGGAGCGCAGGCCGTCTTCGTAGTGCCACTCGATGCGTTCGCCGCTGGCCTTGTCCTCGAAGCTCACCAGCAGGCCCGGGCAGAGCACGGCCTTGGCCTTGAGCACGTGCTTGAGGCGGCTGACGGAGAACTTGTGCGAGTCGAAGTACTTGGCGTCGGGCCAGAAGTGCACGCTGGTGCCGGTGTTGCGCTTGCCGACGCTGCCGATCACTTCCAGGTCGCTGGACTTGAAGCCGTCGGCGAAGGTCATGCGGTATTCGCTGCCATCGCGCTTGACCCGCACCTCGACCAGGGTCGACAAGGCGTTCACCACCGAGATGCCCACGCCGTGCAGGCCGCCGGAGAACTGGTAGTTCTTGTTGGAGAACTTGCCGCCCGCGTGGAGCTTGGTGAGGATCAGCTCGACACCGGGCACGCCTTCTTCGGGGTGGATGTCCACCGGCATGCCACGGCCATCGTCGATCACTTCCAGCGAGTTGTCCTCATGGAGGATCACCTGCACGCTCTTGGCGTGCCCGGCCAGCGCTTCGTCGACGCTGTTGTCGATGACTTCCTGGGCCAGGTGGTTGGGCCGGCTGGTGTCGGTGTACATGCCCGGGCGCTTGCGCACCGGGTCGAGGCCGGAAAGGACTTCGATGGCGTCTGCGTTGTAAGCGTTCTGCTGGGCCATGGGGTCTCTTCGTCAAAGGGTGGAAAAGTCGATATCACGCCATAACTGGGCGGGAAAACCGGCGTACGCCAGCAAGGCCGGCAGGTGGGCAGGGAATTGCTGGAAACCATGGTCGCCACCGGCCTCGATGCGCAGGGCGCAGGCGCGGTAGTAGCGCTCGGCATGGCGGTAATCCAGGGTTTCGTCGGCCGTCTGCAACCACACCTGGTAGCGGGCCGGGTCCTGCGGGGGCGGTACCTCGAGCTCGGCCAGGGCATCCACATGCGCCTGCGTCAGCTCCCAGGTCTCGCCGCTGTAATAGTTCTTCTGCGGTCCCAGCTGGCCATCGAACAACCGGTGCGGGGCCACCGCCGGGTTGATCAGGACGGCCCTGAGCCCGTGCCGCTCGGCCAGGTGGGTCGCATAGTAGCCGCCCAGGGAGCTGCCTACCAGCGTCGGCCGACCCAGCGCAGCCAAGGCCTCCTCGAGCTGCGCGATGGCCTCGCGTGGCTGGTGGTGCAGGGTCGGTACACGCAGCCGCTCAGCCAGGCCCAGGCGCTGCATGAGCGCGCTGAGCTGGCGCGCCTTCTGCGACTCGGGCGAGCTGTTGAAGCCGTGGATATAGAGAAGGGAGGGCTGTTCGGTCGACACGCGGCATCCTGGCAAGTCTGGCGGGCAAGCTGTACTTCTTGCCGTGCCGCAGCGCTAAGGTCAATAACCTTTGACGCTGTAATCCACTTCGAAGTCGATACCGGTTACCCGTGATACGCCGGTTTCCAGCACGCCGTCGTCCCGCAGGCGCAGCCAGCGATAGCCCGGCGCCTCGGTGTCGACCTGGAACTCCTCGCTGCCCGGCGCGAACTGCACGCAGGTGGAGGGCGACGCCAGCAGGCGCACGCCATTGCGCATCTGGTCGAACTCCTGGTGCACATGGCCCCAGAGCACGGCGCGTACCTGGGGGAAGCGGTCCAGCACGGTGAACAGCGCATCCGGGTTGCGCACGCCGATCGGATCCATCCAGCGGCAGCCGATGGGCACCGGGTGATGGTGGAAGCTGATCAGCACGTGCTTGTCCGGCGCCTCGCTCACGGCGCGCTCCAGCAGCTCCAGCTGTTCCGGCGGCATGTGCCCGGGAACCGCGCCGCTGATGGTGGAATCCAGCAGCACCACGCGCCACGCGGGGAAGTCGATGATCGGCTCGAGCAGGTCGGTGCCGGCACAGACCTGTTCCATCACCTGCACTTCATCATGGTTGCCGGGGAACCAGCGGCTGTTGGCGGGGATCACCGAGCACAGGTCGCGGAAACGCTCGTAGGACTCGATGCTGCCGTCCTGGGACAGGTCGCCGGTGGCCAGCACCAGGTCGATGCGTGGCTGTTCTTCCAGTACCCGCTCGATCACCCGCTGCAGGCTGTCGGAGGTATTCATGCCCAGGAGTCGTCCGTCCTCTTCGGCAAATAGATGACTATCGGAAAGCTGCACCAGCAGCACCGATGAATCAATGGCGAGAGTGGACGCGCTCGACAAGGCGGTCTCCTTGGGCGAAATCATGTGAATTATGGTGGTTCAGGCGTGAAACGGTAAACCCGAGAACCGGGACTGGATCACATTAGCGAGCGCCAGGAAATCGGCAGGGGGCGGATTTTCTAAAGCACGGGTTCCAGTTCGTGGCCACAGGCCAGGCAATGGCTGAGCCATTCGCCGAGGAAGAGGTTGAGCTGGCTCTTCTCGTCGGGCTGGTGCATATCGGCGTTCGGGTAGGGGTAGAAGCTGCGCAGGCGCCGGGCATTCTCGGCGCTGACCACCTCGGCCATGCGCGCATCGTGGTAGACGCGCACCTCCAACTGCGGAGAGGGCAACCAGGGCAGGCTGAGCTCCTGGCGCACCTTGAGCGTGGTGGTGTAGGGGCAGGCTTCGACCACATCCAGCGCCAGCACCCCCACCAGGCGCTCGCCCTGGCTGAGGGCCACGCGGCGCGAAGACTGGGCTTCGCGCATGTGCGGCAGCAATCGCATCAGCCGGGCATAGTTCGCCTCGCAGGCCGCTTGCAGCCCGACGAGGTCCACCCGGTAGCGATCGCGCAGCAGATTCACATCCACATCCCCCGAACTTCATCCCGGTTCAGTGCCAGCCATTGCAGGGCGATGATGGCGGCGGCGTTGATGATCCGGCCGTCGCGCAGCGCGGCCAGGGCATCGGCGAAGGACAGCACGTGGACGCGGATGTCCTCGCCCTCTTCCGCCAGACCGTGCACGCCACCGGCAGCGCCGCTGTCGCAGCGCCCGACGTAGAGATGCACGAATTCGTCCGATCCCCCTGGAGAAGGATAATAGGCGGTGATCGGCCACAACGACGTCAGCGTCAGGTCGGCTTCCTCGACGGCCTCACGGCGGGCCACCTCGTCCGGCTCCTCGTCCTTGTCGATCAGCCCGGCCACCAGCTCCAGCATCCAGGGGTTGGCGCTCTTCTGCATGGCGCCGACGCGGAACTGCTCGATCAGCACCACCTGGTCGCGCTGCGGGTCGTAGGGCAGCACGCACACGGCATCGTGGCGCACGAAGAGCTCGCGGCTGAGGGTCGGCCCCATCTCCCCGGAGAATTGGCGATGACGCAGGTGCAGGCGATCCAGGCGATAGAAGCCACGGAAGCATTCTTCGCGCTTGATGATCTCGACCGCGTCCGGTCCGGGTTTGAAGGTATCTATCATCTGCGTCTCACTCGATCTGATGGTCCCGCTTTTCGCGCATCCTACTCTGGCGACTCGCCTTGCGCAGCCTCTTTGCAGATGGATTCGCGGCTGGGATCATGGCTCCCCGCGAGCGAACTCGAACCGCCCCAGGCAGTCGAAGCTCGCAATCCATAACGACTCCTCACCCGATGACGAATTCAATCCCGATGCACAAGAAACTGCTCCTTCTCGGCTTCGCCCTCCTCCTCGGCGCCTGCCAGGCCCTGACGCCCGGCGACAGCGGCCTGGCCGTCAAGCGTGATGCCTGGGAGCACCTCAAGCCCGGTTGCCAGGGCGACAGCTGCCCGCTGGTGAACATCGACGTCATCAGCTTTCCCGATCACCCGCAGCTCAGCGAACGGGTGACCCAGCGCCTGCTGCGCATGACGGCCGACGCACCGGATGCACCGCTGCCGGCCTCCCTGCAGTCCTACGAGAAGGACTTCCTGCAGCGCGCCGAGCCGGGCTGGGCCAGCTACCTGCAAGCCAAGGTGCGTGAACAACGTGACCAATTGACCATCATCGAACTGTCCAGCTACCTGGCCACCGGCGGTGCCCACGGCATGCCCGGGCGCGGCCTGATCAACTACGACCGCACGCTGGACAAGGTGCTGACCCTGCGCGACATGCTCGTCCCCGGCCAGGAAGCCGAGTTCTGGAAGCTCGCCGAGCAGGCCCACCAGCGCTGGCTGGTCGCCAACAAGCTGGACCAGGACCCGGAATACGCGAGCACCTGGCCCTTCCAGCGCACCGAGCACATCGCCCTCGGCCGTGGCGCGCTGCTGCTCAAGTACGACGTCTACAGCATCGCGCCCTATGCGGGCGGGCACCCGGAGCTGACCATCCCCTACCCGCAACTCAACGGGATACTGAAGCCGCAATACTTCCCCGGCCGCGGCTGAGGGAGCCCAGCACCAACTGCAGCCCGCCGGCCAGCAGCAAGGCCGGCAGGGTGGCGCCCACCTCGGGCATGAAGTTCGCCAGCAGGTGGTAGACGGTCACCCCGCAGGCCCAGGCGGTCAGCGTGTCCCAACGCAGGGCCCGGCGCGGTGCCAGCTCCTCGCGACGGCGGCGCAGCACGAAGTGATCCACCAGCACCACGCCAAACAGCGGCGCGAACACCGAGCCGATCAGCAGCAGGAAGTTCTGGTACTCGGCCAGCGGCGCGAACCAGGCGATCAAGGTGCACAGCGCGCCGATGGCCAGGGCCAGGTGCTCCACCTTCACCGGCACCAGGATGCCGCTGGAAACCGCCGCCGAATGGATGTCGGCGAAGGCGTTCTCCGACTCGTCCAGCAGGATCAGCAGCAGCGGGATGCCCAGGCCGGCACCGGCCAGTGCCAGCAACAGTGCGTTGACCTCGCCGCTCGGGGCGAAGGCCAGGGTATAGGCGACGCCCAGGCTCATCAGCCAGAAGTTGCCGAGGAAGAAGCCCAGGGCGGTACCGCCGAACACGTTGCGTGCGCGCTTGCCGAAGCGCGAGTAGTCGGCGATCAGCGGCAGCCAGGACAGCGGCATGGCGATGGCAATGTCGAAGCCCAGTGCGAAGGGCAGCGAGCCGTCGCCGCCACGCGCCCAGATGGCGCCCAGGTCGGCCTTGTCGAACAGGTTCCAGGTCAGCCAGATGCAGGCGCCCAGCAGCAGCCAGATGCCCCACTTGCGCAGCACGCGGCGCACGAAGGTGAGCGGGCCGGTCACCGCCAGCAACGTCGCCAACGCCCCGAAGAACAGGGTCCAGAGCGCCGGCGAGGCCAAGGCGCTGCCCTCGCCCCAGGCACGGCCGGCCAGCAGGCTGGCGGCATCGCGCATGACGATGATTTCGAATGCACCCCAACCCACCAGTTGCAGGAGGTTGAGCAGCGCCGGCAGCACCGCACCGCGCTTGCCCAGGGCAAGGCCGAGGGTGCCCATGGCGGAGAGGCCGGTGTCGCTGCCGATCACCGCCGCAGCGCCCAGCAGCAACACGCCGACAGCGGTGCCGCAGGCGATGGCCGCCAGTGAACCGGCCAGGCCGAGCCCCGGCGCCAGCAGCGCGCCGAGTTGCAGCACCATCAGGCCGACGCCGAGGGAGAACCAGAGGGAGAACAGGTCGCGCGCGCCGAAGACGCGCTGGCCGGCGGGAACCGGCAGGGTCGGCGAGTAGCTGGGAGTGGTCACGATGACGAAGGCCCTGAAGGTTGAACGCAGAAGGCCCGGCGCACTGCGCCGGGCCCGTTGGCTGTAGCCGCGAGGTCGGTCAGACCTGCTTGTAGATCACCGAGCCTTCGTCCTTGAAGCGTGCCGCCTGCTCCTGGAAGCCCGCCTCGATGGCGCGGCTTTCCTCGGAGAGGCCATTCTCCTTGGCGTAGTCGCGCACCTCCTGGGTGATCTTCATGGAGCAGAACTTCGGCCCGCACATGGAGCAGAAGTGCGCCACCTTGGCCGAGTCCTTCGGCAGGGTTTCGTCGTGGAAGGCGCGCGCGGTGTCCGGGTCGAGGCCGAGGTTGAACTGGTCTTCCCAGCGGAACTCGAAGCGCGCCTTGCTCAGGGCGTTGTCGCGGATCTGCGCGCCCGGGTGGCCTTTGGCGAGGTCGGCGGCGTGGGCGGCGATCTTGTAGGTGATGATCCCGGTCTTCACGTCATCCTTGTTCGGCAGGCCCAGGTGCTCCTTGGGCGTGACGTAGCAGAGCATGGCGCAACCGAACCAACCGATCATGGCAGCACCGATGCCGCTGGTGATGTGGTCGTAGCCGGGGGCAATGTCGGTGGTCAGCGGGCCGAGGGTATAGAACGGCGCCTCGTCGCAGCACTCCAGCTGCTTGTCCATGTTCTCCTTGATCAGTTGCATGGGCACGTGGCCGGGGCCTTCGATCATGCACTGCACGTCGTGCTTCCAGGCGATCTTGGTCAGCTCGCCGAGGGTCTCCAGCTCACCGAACTGCGCGGCGTCGTTGGCGTCGGCGATGGAGCCCGGACGCAGGCCGTCGCCCAGCGAGAAGCTGACGTCGTAGGCCTTCATGATTTCGCAGATTTCCTCGAAGTGGGTATAGAGGAAGTTCTCCTGGTGATGAGCCAGGCACCACTTGGCCATGATCGAGCCGCCACGGGACACGATGCCGGTGACGCGCTTGGCGGTCAGCGGCACGTAGCGCAGCAGCACGCCGGCATGGATGGTGAAGTAGTCGACGCCCTGCTCGGCCTGCTCGATCAGCGTGTCGCGGAACAGCTCCCAGGTCAGGTTCTCGGCGATGCCGCCGACCTTCTCCAGCGCCTGGTAGATCGGCACGGTGCCGATGGGCACCGGCGAGTTGCGGATGATCCACTCGCGGGTTTCGTGGATGTGTTTGCCGGTGGACAGGTCCATCACCGTGTCCGAGCCCCAGCGGATGCCCCAGGTCAGCTTGGCCACTTCTTCCTCGATGGAGGAGCCCAGGGCCGAGTTGCCGATGTTGCCGTTGATCTTCACCAGGAAGTTGCGGCCGATGATCATCGGCTCCAGCTCGGTGTGGTTGATATTGGCGGGAATGATGGCGCGGCCGCGGGCGATCTCCTCACGCACGAACTCGGGGGTGATCACCGCAGGGATGCTGGCGCCGAAGCTGTGCCCGGCGTGCTGCTCCTTGAGCAGGCCGGCGGCGCGCGCCTCGGCCAGCTTCATGTTCTCGCGGATGGCGACGAACTCCATCTCCGGGGTGATGATCCCCTGGCGGGCATAGTGCATCTGGCTGACGTTGCACCCGGCCTTGGCCCGGCGCGGGTTGCGCACGTGGGCGAAGCGCATGGCGGTCAGCTCGGCGCTGGCCAGGCGCTCCTGGCCGAAGCTGGAGGACAGGCCGGCGAGCAGCTCGGTGTCGCCACGGTCGTCGATCCATTTCGAGCGGACGTCGGCCAGGCCCTTGCGCACGTCGATGGTCACGCTCGGGTCGGTGTAGGGGCCGGAGGTGTCGTAGACCATCACCGGGGCGTTGATCTCGCCGCCGAAGGCGGTGGGGGTCACGTCCAGGCTGATCTCGCGCATCGGCACGCGGATGTCCGGGCGCGAACCCTGCACGTAGATCTTCTGGGAACGGGGGAAAGGCTGGATGGATTGCTGGTCGACCTGGGCGCTCTCGCTCAGGTTCGCTTGTTGTTTTGCAGTCATCGGCTAGCTCCTGGGTGATGTCGGAGCGAACCTGAAAGGCAGAGTGCACCGGGACCGGTGCCGAGAGGAACCTCCCAAGAATGCTGCAAGGCGGGGGAGGCGCATCTTGTTCCCTACGCAGGCCTTAACCTGATCAGGTTCAACGGGATCCGGAACTTTCCGATCTCAGCCTCCGATTCGAGGCACCCCGACAAGAACGCGACCAGTCTAAACAAGCCCCCCGAACAAAACCAACCCCAAGGTCAGAAATAAATGACCAGCCCGTCCGAAACCGACGCCCGGACCGCGCCGCGCATTCATTGTTCCCGGCAAGCAACATAACGTGTTGCAAACTACACTGACCCCGCCATGGAGTCGTCTTGACCGCGTACCATGGCAGCCGTAGCCTTGCCCGACTTCACTGAATCTAGGATTGATCATGCTGCGCAGACTCTCACTGGCTGTTGCCGTGGCCTCCGCTTTCGCGGGTAGCGCCTGGGCAGCAGAGGCCCCGCTGTCAGCCAAGACGGACCTCGTGACCGTCTACAAGGACGCCGTAGACAACAACGCCGATCTCGCCGCCGCGCGCGCCAACTTCGAAGCCGTGCGCGAAGCCGTGCCCCAGGCCCGTTCCGGCCTGCTGCCGCAGATCAATGGTGGCGCCACCGCCAACGACACCCGCACCAAGCTCGATGAGCCGTCGGCCACCAGCTCGCGCAGCGGCATCGCCTACCAGGCCAGCCTGAGCCAGCCGATCTTCCGCGCCGACCGCTGGTTCCAGCTGCAGGCCGCCGAGGCCAGCACCGAGCAGGCCTCCCTGGAATTCTCCGCGACCCAGCAGAACCTGATCCTGCAGACCGCCGAAGGCTACTTCGCCGTGCTCCGCGCCCAGGACAACCTGGCGTCCACCAAGGCTGAGGAAGCGGCGTTCAAGCGCCAGCTCGACCAGGCCAACGAGCGCTTCGATGTCGGCCTCTCCGACAAGACCGACGTGCTGGAAGCCCAGGCCGGCTTCGACACCGCCCGTGCCAACCGCATCATCGCCGAGCGCAACGTGGATGACGCCTTCCAGGCCCTGGTCACCCTGACCAACCGCGAATACGCCTCCATCGAAGGCATCCAGCACACCCTGCCGGTGGTGGTGCCCGCGCCGAACGATGCCAAGGCCTGGGTCGACACCGCCGCCCAGCAGAACCTCAATCTGCAGGCCAGCAACTACGCCGTCGACGCCGCCGAAGAAACCCTGCGCCAGCGCAAGGCCGGCCACGCACCGACCCTGGATGCCGTCGCCCAGTACCAGAAAGGCGACAACGACAGCCTCGGCTTCAGCAACACCGGTTCCAGCCCGGTGCGCTACGGCAGCGACGTCGAGCAGCGCACCATCGGCCTGCAGCTGAACATCCCGATCTACAGCGGCGGCCTGACCAGCTCCCAGGTGCGTGAGTCCTACCAGCGCCTGAGCCAGACCGAGCAGCAGCGCGAAAGCCTGCGTCGCCAGGTGGTGCAGAACACCCGCAACTACCACCGCGCGGTGAACACCGACGTTGAGCAGGTCAAGGCCCGTAAGCAGTCGATCATCTCCAACCAAAGCGCCCTGGAAGCCACCGAGATCGGCTACCAGGTCGGTACCCGCAACATCGTCGACGTGCTCGATGCCCAGCGCCAGCTGTACGGCTCGGTGCGCGACTACAACAACGCGCGCTACGACTACATCCTCGACAACCTGCGCCTGAAGCAGGCCGCCGGCACCCTGGCCCCCTCAGACCTGGAAGCCCTCGCCAGCTTCCTCAAATCCGACTACGACCCGGACAAGGACTTCCTGCCCCCGGACCTGGCCAAGGCCGCAGAAGCCAGCCTGAAGAACAAGGCCGACTACTGAGTCGTCACCGCCCCATGAAAAAGCCCGGCACATGCCGGGCTTTTTCATGGGTGCCTTTCCAGACACATGTAGGGCGGGTGAAATCCGCCGATGACCATGCACAGGGGCAAGTCGGGTTGCACCCGACCTACGGCTTAGCCCGTAGCATGCACCCTCAGTCCCGATAATCCGGCGCCACCCGCTCCAGCAGCCTCAACAGCGCCTGCCAGGCCAGGTCCATCGCATCCGGGTCGGTCAGCTCGCCCTCCCCGGCCGGTTGCGCGGGCTCGTTGAACTGGCGCTGGGTGTGCTCGCAGACTTCATGGGGCGGCAGCAGCAATTCGCCGCCGGCCTGGGCCGCCACCTGGATGTCACAGGCCTTCTCCAGGTAGTACATGCGCAGGAAGGCCTGTGCGGGCGTCTCGCCAACGGTGAGCAGGCCGTGGTTGCGCAGGATCATCACCGGCTTGTCGCCCAGGTCCGCCACCAGGCGCTTCTGCTCATCGAGGTTGAGCGCCACGCCTTCGTAGTCGTGGTAGGCGACGCGGCCGTAGAACTCCATGGAAATCTGGTTCACCGGCAACAGCCCCGCCGGCTGCGCGGCCACGGCACAGCCCGCGCGGGTGTGGGTGTGCAACACGCATTGGGCATCTTCGCGGGCGGCATGGATGGCGCTGTGGATGACGAAGCCCGCCGGATTGACCTTGTAGCGGGTGGGCTCCACCGCCTTGCCCTGCAGGTCGATCTTCACCAGGTCGCTGGCGCGGATCTCATCGAACATCAGCCCGTAGGGGTTGATCAGGAAGTGATGCTCCGGCCCGGGTACCCGCACCGAGATGTGGGTGAAGATCAGGTCGGTCATGCGGAAGTGGGCGATCAGCCGGTAGCAGGCGGCCAGTTGCTGGCGCAGGGCGCGCTCCTCGGGGGAGCAGGACGATGGGGGCAGCGGGGCGTGCAGCGGCGTCATGGAAGGCTCCAGGGTCGATCGAAAAGGAAGCGGCCCACCGCCGAGGTGGGCCGGGCAAGGGGCACCCTATCAGCGTACCGCCCAGGCGTTGAAGCGCTCCTCCAACTCCTCGCCATGATCGACCCAGAACTCCACATCCATCGGCAGGCTCGCCGCCAGCGCATCGGGCGTCACCGGGATCCAGCGGGCCTGTTCAGCGTCCAGCGCGGCGGCAGCATCGCGGTTGGTCGGCCCGTAGGGGATACGGCGGATGTACTCCAGCTGCGGCGCCTTGCGGTTGGCGAAGGCGATCAGTCGCTCGGCCTGCTGCGCATGCCGGGAGCCCTTGATGATCGCCCAGTAATCCATGCCGTATAGGCTGCCCGGCAGCACCAGGTCGAGGTTGCGTCCGGCCTGGTGCGCCGCCGCCACGCGCCCGGTATAGGACGAGGTCATCACCACGTCACCGGCGGCGAGCCACTGGGTCGGCTGGGCGCCCGCCTCCCACCACTGGATCTGCGGCTTGATCTGGTCGAGCTTGGCGAAAGCGCGGTCCACGCCGCCCGGGCTGGCGAGCACCTTGTACACGTCGGTCACCGGCACGCCATCGGCCAGCAGGGCGAACTCGAGGTTGTACACCGCACGCTTGCGCAACCCGCGCTTGCCGGGGAATTTCTCCAAGTCCCAGAAATCGGCCCAGGACGTGGGCGCTGCCTTCAGCCGGTCGGCGTCATAGGCGAGCGCAACACCCCACACCAGCGCGGCCGAGCCGCACTCCTGGGCGGCATCCTCGATCAGCCGCTCACTGCCGCCCATGCGTTGCCAGTCCAGCCGCTCGAACATCCCGCTTTCACAGCCCCGAACCAGGTCCGGCCCTTCGATCTGCACCAGGTCCCAATCGACGTGGCCGGTATCGGCCATCACCCGGATGCGCGCCATTTCGCCGTTGTATTCGCTCTGGATCAGCGGCTTGCCGTCCTCGGCCACAAAGGGTTTGAAGAAGGCCTCGTCCTGGGCCTTCTGGCCGTCACCGCCGTAGCCGACCACCACCATGTCGGGTGCGCCCTGGGCCGCCACGGCGGGCATCAGCGCGGCCAGCAGAGTGATGAGAGGCAGGTTCGAGAAGCCGCGCGAAGGGCGCGAAGAGTCGTGTCGCATGAGGTTCTCCCATTGTTCTTGTTGTGCAGGGATGGCCCGTCAGGGGGCACGCATCACGCTAGTTGTCACTCAGTTAAAAAACAAGTTGATTTTTTACCATGGGTAAATCAGTAATGGATTAATAAGAATTCCAGCAGCCCCGACGAGGATTGCCATGCACGCCTTCCCGCACCTGTTCGAACCCCTGCACATCCGTGGCAAGCGCCTGAAGAACCGCATCATGTCCAGCGGCCACGACACCAGCCTGCCCACCGACAACCGGGTCAACGACGCGCTGATCGCCTACCAGCGCACCCGCGCCGAAGGCGGCGTCGGGCTGATCGTGCTGCAGGTGGCCGGTGTGCACGACAGCGCCCGCTACACCTCGCACGTGCTTATGGCCACCGACGACACCTGTATCGAGGGCTACCGCGAACTGGCCGAGGCCTGCCAGGCCCACGGCACCCTGGTGCTGTCGCAACTGTTCCACCCCGGGCGGGAAATCATGGAGACCGCCAGTGGCCTGCTGGCGGTGGCCTATGCGCCCTCGGTCAGCCCCAACGAGCGCTTCCGGGTAATGCCCCGGGCGCTCGACCAGCGGATGATCGACGAGATAGTCGCCGGCTACGGCGCCGCCACCCGCCGTCTGCGCCAGGCCGGCCTCGATGGCGTGGAAGTGGTGGCCAGCCACGGCTACCTGCCCGCCCAGTTCCTCAACCCCCGGGTCAACCACCGCGAGGACGGCTACAACGGCGACCTGGACGCGCGCCTGCGCTTTCTCCGCGAGGTGCTGTCGGCGGTTCGCCAGGCCGGCGGCGAGGACTTCATCGTCGGCCTGCGCATCTCCGCCGACGAGCGCGATCCGCAGGGGCTCAGCGAGGATGAATCGCTGCAGGCCGTGCTCGCCCTGGAAAGCGAACTGGACTACGTGCACCTGGTAGCCGGCACCTCCGCCTCCCTCGGCGGCGCCGTGCACATCGCGCCGCCCATGGCCATCGCGGCGGCCTACCTCGCGCCGATCGCGGCCGGGTTCAAGGCACGACTGCATATCCCCCTGTTCGTCACCGGGCGCATCAACCAGCCCCAGGAAGCGGAGCAGATCATCGCCAACGGCCAGGCCGATGTCTGCGGCATGACCCGCGCCCTGATCTGCGACCCGCTGATGCCGGAGAAAACCGTCGGCGGCCGCGTCGAGGACGTGCGCGCCTGCATCGCCTGCAACCAGGCCTGCATCGGCCACTTCCACAAGGGCTACCCGATCTCCTGCATCCAGCACCCGGAAACCGGCCGCGAGCTGCGCTATGGCCAGCCGGCCAGGGCCACGCGGGCGCAGCGCATCATGGTGGTCGGCGGCGGCCCGGCCGGTATGAAGGCCGCCGCCGTGGCCGCGCAGCGTGGCCATGAGGTGACGCTGTTCGAAGCGGCTGCGCAGCTCGGCGGCCAGGTGCTGCTGGCGCAACTGCTGCCCCGGCGCAGTGAGTTCGGCGGTGCCGCCACCAACCTGCAGCGGGAAATGGAACTGGCCGGCGTGAAGGTCGTGCGCAACACCCGCGTCGACCGTGCCCTGGTGGAGCGCGAGCGCCCGGACCAGTTGATCATCGCCACGGGCGCCACGCCTTACTGGCCGGATTTCGAGCGCGGTGGGGCACTGCAGGTGGTGGATGCCTGGCAGGTGCTCAGGGGCGAGGTGCAGCTCGGCCCTTCGGTGGTGGTCGCCGACTGGCGCTGCGACTGGATCGGCCCCGGCATCGCCGAGCACCTGGCGCGCAACGGCCACCAGGTGCGCCTGGCGGTGAATGGCACCCACTGCGGCGAAAGCCTACCCCTCTATGTGCGCGACCAGATGGTGGGCGAGCTGCACCGCCTCGGCATCCCCATCACGCCTTACGCACGGCTCTATGGCTGCGATGACGACACCGTCTACATGATGCACACCGCCAGCGGCGAGCCCATGCTGTTCGAGGCCGTGGATACCCTGGTGCTGTGCCAGGGCCACCAGCCGCTGGATGAGCTGGGGGCGACCCTGGAAGGCCTGGTGCCCTTCCAGCGCATCGGCGATTGCCTGGCCGCACGCACGGCGGAGGAAGCCATATTCGAGGGGTTGCAGGCGGCCTGGGAAATCTAGGGCGCGACGGGCCCGCGCCTGCTTTACAATGCCGCGTTCGCGCGGGGCCAGCCCTCCGCCCAGCCCCAAGGACCGGAGGGATCATGAGCCCCAGCCTGCCGCCGCCCGGCACCGCCAATGCGCCCGAGAGCCAGTTCCTCGGTACGCGCATCCGCGCCCTGCGCAAGCGCCGCGAAATGACCCTCGCCGAGCTGGCCGAACAGAGCTCGCTGACCGCCGGCTACATCAGCCAGCTGGAACGCAACCTGGCCTATCCCTCGATCCCCGCGCTGTTCAATATCGC
The DNA here is from genome assembly GCA_000474255.1 of Aquipseudomonas alcaligenes MRY13-0052. Taxonomy (GTDB): domain Bacteria; phylum Pseudomonadota; class Gammaproteobacteria; order Pseudomonadales; family Pseudomonadaceae; genus Metapseudomonas; species Metapseudomonas solani. The sequence continues at coordinate 65,452 of BATO01000010.1, read as the reverse complement.
CCGCAGCCTGGGCGTGACCATCCAATGGTTTTTTGCCAGCGAAGCCCCCACCGCCGAGGCGGACAAAGGCTATGTGGTGCGCAAGAACAGCCGCATGAGCTTGCACTACGACGACGGCATCACCGACGAGCTGCTCAGCCCGCAACCAAGCCGCTCGCTGGAAATCCTCCACTCGCGATTCCCCCCGGGCACCTACAGCGAAGAGAGCTACAGCCACGAGGGCGAAGAAGCGGGCTATGTGCTCAGCGGTGAATTCGAGCTCTGGGTCGGCGAACGCCACTTCCTGCTGGGTGAAGGCGACAGCTTCGCCTTCTCCAGCCAGGAGCCCCACCGCTACGGCAACCCCGGCGACAAGGACACGCTGATCCTCTGGATCATCACCCCGCCGACCTTCTGAGGCGGGCCTGGCCCGGACTCACCCCAACTGGCGGGCGATGCCGCCCAGCAACCGCTCCAGCGCCCCCTGGTTGGCCCTGAGCACCGCCAGCCCGGCATCGTGCATGCGGGTCGCGGCGGCGCTGTCGCGCCAGAGGCTGGCGACGGCGCTCTGCAACGCTTCGGTGTCGGCCACTTCGATCAGGGCGCCGTTGTCACGCAGCTGCGCGGCGATATCGAGGAAGTTGAACAGGTGCGGGCCGCTGAGCACGGGCTTGCCCAGCGCGGCCGGCTCCAGCAGGTTGTGCCCGCCATTGGGCACCAGGCTGCCACCGACGAAGGCGATGTCGGCCAGGGCGAAGAGGAACAGCAGCTCGCCCATGGTGTCGCCCACCAGCACCGACGTCGCGGCGGTGACCGGCTCGCCGGTGGAGCGACGCACCGCAGCGAAACCTTCGCGGCGGCACAGTTCGAATACCGGGTTGAAGCGCTCCGGGTGACGGGGCACCAGAAGCAGCAGCGCATCGGGGCGCTCGGCCAGCAGTTGGCGATGGGCGGCGAGGATGATCTCGTCCTCCCCCGCATGGGTGCTGGCGGCGATCCAGACCGGGCGTTGCTCGGCGGCCCATTGCTGGCGCAGGTCGGCGGCGCGGATGGGCAGCTCGGGGTCAATGCGCAGGTCGAACTTGATCGAGCCGGTCACCGTCACCGCTTCGGGGCGGGCTCCAAGGGTGCGGAAACGCTCGGCCTCGGCTTCGGTCTGCACCGCGAGCCAGCTCAGCTCGGCGAGCATGGGCGCCGTCAGCTTGTGGAAGCGCGCGTAGCCACGGGCGGAACGCTCGGACAGCCGCGCATTGGCCAGCACCACCGGCACGCCGCGCTTGTGGCACTGGTGGATATGGTTGGGCCACAGCTCGGTTTCCATGATCACCGCCAGCTTCGGCTTGAGCAGGCGCTGGAAGCGCGCCGCCGCCCAGGGCAGGTCATAGGGCAGGTAGCAGTGCTGCACCTGGTCGCCGAACATCGCGCGGATACGCTCCGAGCCGGTGGGGGTCATGCAGGTGACGGTGATCGGCAGTTGCGGGTCGCGTTCGCGCAGGGCGCGGATCATTGGCGCCGCGGCGATGCTCTCGCCCACGGATACCGCGTGGACCCAGATGCCGCCCGGTTGCAGGGGCGGCAGGCCGAAGGCGAAGCGCTCGGCGATGCGCCGGGCATAGGCCGGCGCGCGCCAGGCCCGCCAGGCCAGGCGCAGGGCGATGAGGGGCAGGCCGAGGTGGAACAGCAGGGTATAGAGGGTGCGATTCATGGGCGCGGAGCTTATCAGAGCACGGGCCCGGGATCAGCCGACGGCCTTGAGGTGCTCGGCGAAGCAGTCGGCCAGCCACAGCGCCGCCGGACCCAGCGCCTCGTCGCGGCGGCACACCAGCTCCACCACCAGCGGCGGCGGCGTCCAGTCGCTGCTCAGCTCCACCAGCTGGTTCTGGTAGGTCGGGTACTGCACCACGTGGCGTGGCAGCCAGGCCCAACCGAGGTTGCGCATCAGCAGCTCGGCCATGGTGTAGAAGCTGTCAGTACGCCAGATCGACGGGCTGAGCTGCTCGCCGCCGGGGTAGCGGCTGTCCTGGGGCGCCATCAGCAACTGGCGATGCCGGGCCAGCTCGCGGCGGTCGACATGGCCGACGCCCGCCAGGGGATGGCCGACGCCACAGACGGTGACCATCTCGATGGTGCCCAGGCGCTGGCGCTCCAGTGCCTCGGGCATCTGCTCATGGTGGAACAGCAGGCCCAGGTCGGCGCGGCGCTCCAGCAGCTTGCGCGCCACATCGCCCTGGGCACCGCTGGCCAGTTGCACCTCCAGCAGAGGGAAGGCCTGGGCCAGGGCCTCCAGGCTGTCGAGCACCGGCTGGTAGGGCATGGCTTCGTCCTGGGCCAGGCGCAGGCGCACCTCCTCACCGCGCACCAGCCCCAGCGCGCGCCCCTCCAGGCGCTCGCACTGGCGCAACACTTCCCGCGCCTCCTCCAGCAAGGTGCTGCCCGCGACCGTCAGGCGTGGCTGGCGCCCGCTGCTGCGCTCGAACAGGGTGACGCCGAGATCGGCCTCCAGTAGGGCGATGGCGCTGCTCACCGCCGACTGCACGCGGTTGAGCCGGCGCGCCGCCGATGAGAACGAGTGGCCCTCGGCGACGCTGACGAACAGGCGGATCTGCTCCAGGTTCCACTGCATGACCTATCTCCTATTTAGATAGGTAATCACTTTATCCCATCATCCAGATGACTAGAATCGGCAGCCTGATTTCAAAGGAGACCATCATGACCGGCTATCTGTACCTCGCCATCGCCATCACCGCCGAAGTGATCGCCACCACCTCGATGAAGGCCCTCGACGGCTTCAGCAAACCCGTTCCGCTACTGCTGGTGGTGATCGGCTACAGCATCTCCTTCTGGATGCTCAGCCTGGTGGTGAAAAGCATTCCCGTGGGCATCGCCTATGCGATCTGGGCGGGCCTGGGCATCGTCCTGGTGAGCATCGCCGCGGTCTTCCTCTACCAGCAGAAGCTGGACCTCCCGGCCATGCTCGGCATGGGCCTGATCGTTTCCGGCGTGGTGGTGATCCAGCTGTTCTCCAACAGCACCGGCCACTGATCCACGTCGGCCCCGCCTCACGGCGCGCGTTATACTGCGCGCCGGTTTTCTTCGAGGCAGCTTCCATGTCCCAGGTTCTCAGCACCGACGTCCTCATCGTCGGCGGCGGCGTCGCCGGTCTCTGGCTCGCCGCACGCCTGCGCGGCCAGTGCTACTCCACCCTGCTGGTGGAGAACGCCAGCCTCGGCGGCGGCCAGAGCGTAAAGTCCCAGGGCATCATCCACGGCGGCGCCAAGTACGCCCTGCACGGCGCGCTGACCGGCGCCTCGGAAGCCATCGCCGACATGCCCCGCCGCTGGCGCGAGGCCCTGGCCGGTGACGGCGAGCTGGACCTGCGCCCGGTGCGCCTGCTGTCCGATGCCCATTACCTGTGGTCGCCCGGCTCGCTGGCCGGCAACATCACCAGCTTCTTCGCCAGCAAGGCGGTGCGCGGCCGCGTCGACCAGGTCAAGGGCGAGGCCCTGCCCCCGGCGCTGCAACACCCGAAATTCAAGGGCAAGGTCTATCGCCTCGCCGAACTGGTGCTCGACGTCCCCAGCCTGATCCAACGCCTGGCGGACCTCGCCGGCGATGGCCTGCTGGCCGGGCACGCCATCGAACCGCTGCGCGAGGGTGACGAACTCGTCGGGCTGGTGGTCGATGGCCGCGCCATCCGCGCCCAGCGCATCGTGCTCAGTGCCGGCGCCGGTAACGAGGCGCTGCTGCAGGCCCTGGGCATCCAGCAGCCCGGCATGCAGCGCCGCCCGCTGCACATGGTGATGGTCAAGGCGCCCAGCCTGAAGCCGCTCTACGCCCACTGCCTCGGTGGCGGCCCCAAGCCGCGCGTCACCGTCACCACCCACCCTGCCGCCGATGGCCAGTGGGTCTGGTACCTGGGCGGCGACATCGCCGAAGCCGATGGCGTCGCGCGCAACGAAGCCGAGCAGATCGCCGCCGCCGAGAAGGAACTGCGCGACCTGCTGCCCTGGATCGATCTTTCCGCGGCCCAGTGGGCGACCCTGCGGGTGGACCGCGCCGAACCGAGCCAATCCGGCCTGGTGCGCCCGGACAATGCCTTCCTCGCCGACCAGGGCCGCCTGCTGGTGGGCTGGCCGACCAAGCTGGCGCTGGCCCCGGACTTCGCCGACCGGGTGATCGCCGCCCTGGAGCGCGACGGGGTGCAACCGACCCAGCAGCCGCCCCTGCCCGAACTGCCGCGCCCGAACCTGGCGCAACCGGTATGGGAGGAACTGCTGTGAGCCAGAGCAGCCTGCATCGCCTGCACCGCCCCCTGGGCGACACCGGCCTGGTGGTCTCGCCACTGGGCCTGGGCACCGTCAAGCTGGGTCGCGACCAGGGCGTCAAATACCCGTCCGGCTTCACCATCCCCGATGACGACGAAGCCGGCCGCCTGATCGGCCTGGCCCGCGAGCTGGGCATCAACCTGATCGACACCGCGCCGGCCTATGGCCGCAGCGAGGAACGCCTCGGCCCGCTGCTGCGCGGCCAGCGCCAGGACTGGGTGATCGTCAGCAAGAGTGGCGAGGAGTTCGAGGCGGGCCAGTCCAGCCACGACTTCAGTCCGGCGCACACGCGCCGCTCGGTGGAGCGCAGCCTCAAGCGCCTGGAGACCGATTACATCGACCTGCTGCTGCTGCATTCCGACGGTGACGACCTGCGCATCCTGCAGGACAGCGGCGCCTACGAGACCCTCGCCGAGCTCAAGCGCGAGGGCAAGATCCGCGCCTTCGGCCTCTCCGGCAAGACCGTGGAAGGCGGCCTGCTGGCGCTGGAGCGCGGCGACTGCGCCATGGTCACCTACAACCTCGCCGAACAGGGCGAGAAGCCGGTGCTGGACTATGCTGCCAGTCACGCCAAGGGCATCCTGATCAAGAAGGGCCTGGCCAGCGGCCATGCCTGTGTGGGAGCCGGCGTCGACCCGGTGAAGGCGAGCTTCGAGCTGATCTTCGGCCACCCGGGCGTCGGCAGCGCCATCATCGGAACCATCAATCCGCTGCACCTGTCCCACAATGTCACGACGGCCGCCGAGGTGCTGAAAGGCCGTCCCTAGAGCGCCGCAACTGCGGCCGACCCCGACGCAAGAAGGAGCCGACATGCCGCGAATACTCGCCCGTAAAGACCCGGGGGCGTTCAAGACCCTGCCCCTCCATGTCGAGGCCAATGCCGATGGCCTGGCCTACCAGGCCCTGGGGCTGCCGCTGAACTTTACCCAGATGCTCGAACGCCGCCGGCGCCCGGTGGAGATCGCCGACAGCCAGCGTTTCGCTGTCGAGCTGGCCAACCTGGGCGTCTCCGTACGCCTGACCCTGGAACTGCAGGGCCGCGAATACTGGGTGCTGGTGCGCCAGCGCCGATTGGACCGCGGCGACACCGTGCTCAAGCTGATCTCCGGCTACGTGCCGGCTCATGAGCTCAACCTGCCGCTGCTCACCGCCATCCAGGAAGTGGCCGAGGAATGCCTGATCGAGACGCCCGAAGGCTGGCTCGGCGGGCGCTTCGCCGATACCTGGCTGCCCACGCCCTACCAGCGCCAACTGCATTACCGCGAGGCCAGCCACTTCCGCCTGAGCCCGCTGTCCGGCGCCGCACGCCCGGTGCAGAGCGGCAGCCTGACCCTGCTGGAGCGCCCCCGCGCCTACGTGCACCTGCCCACCGCCTCGCTGCAGCTGGTCTACGACATGAGCCTGGAGCTGCCCCGCGACGCCCGCCAGCTGAGCTTCTTCCACGTCGATGAAAGCCTGCGCGACGGCGAGCTGGTGGCCGCGCTGGAGCGGCGCCGCCCGGACATCTACCTGCTGGCCCGTGACCACGGCAAACCCACCGGCGAACTGCTGACCCTGCGCAATGGCGAACTCAAGCCCGCCAGCACCCGGGGCATCTGGCTCTCGGAAAGCTTCGCCGAGCAGGACGGCTGGCTGGTGCGCGACGAACGCATCCGCTGGAAGGACTGGCTGGCCCGCGTCGGCACCGCCGAGCAGGCCAAGCGCCTGGCCTGCTGAGCCCCTGATAAACCCGTCGCCACAAAAAGAACCCCGCCGAGGCGGGGTCAATCGGGCACTACAACAGAATCACTTGAGTTCGCTTGAGCTCTTGCCCAGCAGGCGACGGGCGATGATCAGCAGCTGGATCTGCTGGGTCCCCTCGAAGATGTCGAGGATCTTCGAATCCCGCGCCCACTTCTCCAGCAGCTCGTCCTCGCCGTAGCCGAGGGCGCCGACCAACTCCACGCACTTGAGCGTCACCTCGTTGGCCACGCGCCCGGCCTTGGCCTTGGCGATGGAGGCCTCCTTGGAGTTGGGCAGCTTGTTGTCCGCCATCCACGCAGCCTTGAGGGTCAGCAGGCGCGCGGCCTCCCATTCGGCTTCCAGGCGGTAGAGGGTCGCCTCCACATGGCTGACGCTGAGCAGCGGCTTGCGGTAGTCGAAGGTGCAGCCGGCCTTTTTCAGCAGCTCACGGGTGCGGTCCAGGGAGGCCTTGGCCACGCCAATGGCCATGCCGGCCACCAGCGGGCGGGTGTTGTCGAAGGTCTCCATGACCCCGGCGAAGCCCTTCTGCACATCGATCTCGGCATTGCCCAACAGGTTGGCCGCCGGCACCCGGCAATCGCTGAAGCTGATGGACGCGGTGTCCGAGGCCTTGATGCCGAGCTTCTTCTCCAGGCGGGTGACACTCATGCCGGGCGTGCCCTTCTCCACCACGAAGGACTTGATCGCCGCGCGGCCCAGGCTCTTGTCCAGGGTCGCCCAGACCACCACCGCATCGGCGCGCTCGCCGGAGGTGACGAAGATCTTCTCGCCGTTGAGCACGTAGTGGTCGCCGTCCTTCACCGCCGTGGTGCGGATGGCCGCGGAGTCGGAGCCGCAACCCGGCTCGGTGATGGCCATGGCCGCCCAGGTGCTGCCGAAGCGCTTGAGCTGCTCCTCGTTGGCCACCGCGGCGATGGCAGCGTTGCCCAAGCCCTGGCGCGGCATGCCCAGCAACAGGCCGACGTCGCCCCAGCAGAGTTCGATGACCCCGAGCAGCGCCGAGAGGTTGCCGCCGTTGCGCACACCCTCCTCCACCTGGCCGCTGCCGCGCTTGCTGGCGGAGGTGGCACCAACGGCGTCGGGGGAGCCGGCGTTCATGCCGTCCAGCAGCGCAGCCAGCAGGTCCAGCTCCTTGGGATAGGCATGCTCGGCCTTGTCGTACTTGCGGGAAATGGGGCGGAAGTAGTTGGCCGCCACCTGGTGCGCCTGGTTGGCCAGGCCACGGAATTTCTTCGGGGTTTCAAGGTTCATCGTCATCCCCTTAAAGGTGCAAGCCGCCGGCCATGATGGCCACGGCGCGGAGGTCGCGGTACCAGCGCTCGGCCGGGTGCTCCTTGGTGAAACCGTGGCCACCGAGCAGTTGCACCGCGTCGGTGCCGATCTTCATCGCCTTCTCGGCGCACAGCAGCCGCGCCAGGTAGGCCTCGCGCTGGAACGGCTCGCCGCGCTCGGCCCGGGCACAAGCACGCCAGACCATCATGCGCATGGCGTCGAGCTCGATGGCGATGTCCGAGACCATGAAGGCGACGCCCTGGCGGTGGCTGATGGGCTCGCCGAAGGCGACACGCTCGTTGCAGTAGGTGACCACGTAATCCAGCGCCGCCTGCCCGGTGCCCAGGGCCAGTGCACACCAGCCCAGGGTGGTGAGATCGAGGAAGCGCTGGTAGTCGAAATCGGCCGCGGCCAGGCGGTTCTCCAGCGGCACCTTGACGCCCTTGAGCTGCACCCGCGCAGTGGAGCAGACCTTCAGGCCCATGCCGGGCTCAGCCTGGCGTTCCAGCCCCTTGGCACCGCCCTCCACGAGGAACAGCGCCGGGCCGTCTTCGGCCTCGGCCGCGACGATCAGTTGGCTGGCATTGAGCCCTTCGAGCACCAGACTCTTCTCACCGGACAGCTGGTAGTGCTTGCCCTTGCGCCGCGCCTTGGTGGCCAGGCGATGGGGATCGGCAAGCAACCCCGGCTCGCTGACGGCGATGGCCATCAGCGGCGGGCGCTCTTCGCCCACGAAAGCCGGCAGCCAGCGGGCCTGCTGTTCGGGCGAGGCGGAGCGACGGATGCAGTTGGCAGCGGAAAGCGGCACCAGCAGGGAGGCGGCCAGGGACAGGTCGCCCTGCCCCAGGGCCTCTGCGATCAGCGCGTTGCTGATGACAGTGCGCTCGCCGGCCATGCCGCCGTGCACCTCACCCACGCCGTAGTGGGCAAGACCCAGCTCCAGCGCCTGGTTGAGCAGCTCGGCGGGGATGACGCCACGGGCGTCGGCGTCATGGGCCGCCGGACGCAGCACCTCCAGGGCGAAACCCTGGAGCATCTCGCGGATCATCTGCTGCTCGTCGGACAGGGACAGGTCGAACAGCGCATCCGGGTCGGCCGCACGCGGCTTCTTGGCGGCCTTGCCGGAACGCTCGGCGACCATCTGGAAGCCGGCACGGCTGCCGGTGTAGAGGAGTTTTTCGAAGGGTTTGCGCAGCTTGAACCGGTCCGGCCAGTCGGCCTGGGCAACGCGGTTCAGCACGGACAGGGCGCGTCCCTGTGCATCGGTACTCATGGGCATCTCGCTCCACGCGGGGTGAGGATGCCTCGATGATGCGCGCCGCGAATGGGCGCGCCTATGACCGTCGGGCCGCGGGCGAGTGGCACGACGGCCACCCACCCGGCGGGAGGATCAGCGGCTGCGGATCTTCTCGACGATGGCGGTGGTGGAGCTGTTCTCCACCAGGCCGAGCACGCGCACTTCGCCGCCGTAGGCCTTGACGATATCGGCGCCCACCACCTGCTCGATGCCGTAGTCGCCGCCCTTGACCAGGATGTCCGGCTTGACCTGGCCCAGCAGGCGCTCGGGGGTGTCTTCGCTGAAGCTCACCACCCAGTCGACGGCGCCGAGGCCGGCGAGCACGGCCATGCGTCGGTCCACCGAGTTGATCGGCCGGCCGGGGCCCTTGAGGCGGCTGACCGAGGCGTCGTCGTTGACCGCCAGCACCAGGCGATCACCCTGGGCGCGGGCCTGCTCGAGGTAGGTCACGTGGCCGGCATGGAGGATGTCGAAGCAGCCGTTGGTGAAGACGATCTTCTCGCCGTGGGCGCGGGCGTCCTCGATGGCCAGCAGCAGCTGGTCGAGGCTGAGCACACCGCGCTCGGAACCTTGCTCACGCTGCACGGCACGGCGCAGCTCGGGTGCGCTGATGGCGGCGGTACCCAGCTTGCCGACCACGATGCCGGCGGCCAGGTTGGCGAGGGCGACGGCCTGGGGCAGGTCCTCGCCGGCAGCCAGGCTGGCGGCCAGGGTGGAGATCACGGTGTCGCCAGCGCCGGTGACGTCGAACACCTCACGGGCGCGGGCCGGCAGGTGCAGGGCGGGCTGGTCCGGGCGCAGCAGGGTCATGCCGTGTTCGCCACGGGTCACCAGCAGCGCGCCGAGGTCCAGCTCACGCATCAGCTGCGCGCCCTTGGCGACGAGGTCGGCCTCGTCGGTGCAACGCCCGACTATGGTTTCGAACTCGTTGAGATTGGGGGTGATCAGGCTGGCACCGCGGTAGATGCCGAAATCCTTGCCCTTGGGGTCGGCCAGCACCGGGATGCCCTTGCGACGGGCGGCCTGGATCAACGCCTGATGGTTCTTCAGCGCGCCCTTGCCGTAGTCGGATAGCACCAGCACCTTGACCCCGGAGAGCAGGCGCTCGACCTCGGCGGCCAGCGCTTCGGCATCGGTCTCGAAGGGCTCTTCGAAGTCCATCCGCAGCAGTTGCTGGTGGCGACTCATGACCCGCAGCTTGACGATGGTCGGCTGCGAGGGGATGCGCTGGAAGCGCGCGTCGACGCCAGCCGCGCCGAGGCTGGCGAGCAGGCTGGCGGCGGCCTCGTCCTCACCGGTCACGCCCACCAGGGCAGCCGGCGCGCCGAGGGCGGCGATGTTCAGCGCCACGTTGGCGGCACCACCCGGGCGATCCTCGATCTGGTCGACACGTACCACGGGCACCGGCGCTTCAGGGGAAATACGCGAGGTGCCGCCATGCCAATAACGGTCGAGCATGACATCGCCCACCACCAGAACGGGGGCCAGATCGAAACGGGGCATGGTGAGCTTCATGAAGACTCCAGGAGCATGGAAAAACGGCGCGGATCATAACATAGCAGCTGACCCGCCCCGTCGCCGGAGGCCGTCAATCGGAAAGGCGTCTCACCCAGAAAAGCTCGTGGCGGCGCACCGCCTTGCGGAAGAAGTCGTCCTCGCCGCTCTCCGGCCAGCGCCGTGCGGCGAGCAGCCACTGGATGGTCCGGCGCAGGCGCTTCTTGAACGACAGCGGCACCTGCAGGTCATGCTGCATGGCCAGCGCCTGAGCCTTGTCCAGGCGTGCCTGTTCACAGAGCACGGGGCTCCACAGGGCATCCGCCGGCAGCGGATCGATGCAGGGTGGCAGGGCGATGCCGCCACCCGCAGGGCCCATGGGCCAGCGGTCGTTGTCCACCAGGTGGTTGGCGTAGAGCAGTTGCACGGAGGGGGTCCAGCCACTCTGCTCGATGGCCTGGTCCAGGGCGCGACTGGCCTGGATATGGTCCGGGTGCGGATCGAGCTGCGGATGGGGGACCACCACCACGTCGGGCTGCAGGCGCGCCAGCAGGGCCGCCAGGTCGCCCACCAGGTTGCGCCAGCTCGATGCGCCATCGAGGTCGCCGGGCAGGGCCAGGGCATTGAAGCGGCGCACGCTGCGGATATCCGTCTCGCCCGACTCCAGCGAGGCGAAGGGTTTGTCCGGCTCGGCCTCCATGGCCTCCAGGCGCAGGCAGTAGTAGCCGAGTTGCAGGCAGCGGGTGGCCGGCACACCGCCCCATAGCGGTACCGCCAGGCTACTCCAGCTGCGCAGGCGGCCCTTCAGGCGGGCGGCGGCGGCGCTATCCAACCCCAGGCGGCGATACACCTGAGCCTCGATCTCGCCCTGGGTCAGGGTGACGATATGCACATCGCTGCAGCGGCTATAGAGGCCAAAGGCCGCCAGTTCGGCATCGTCCGCATGGGGCGCGATGACCAGCACCTTCTGCTTGGCGTAGTCGGGGTTGCTGAAGGCATAGAGCGAAGCACCGGGAGCCAGGCGACAGAAGCGCCCGCGCAGACGCAAAGTCCCAGCGGCGAGCGCGGCCTGGGCACCGGAAAGATTGAGGTAGCGGCGCCCATTCACCCCGCGCTCGAAATCCTGGCGATCGGTGCACTCACCGCAGTCGATCAGTACGTGGGGATCCACCCAGCGGCCAAGCCAGCCGCAGCGGATATCGACCTCCAGCATCAAGGTATCGACGCCCACCGGCAGACTTCCGGTTACCGCCTCGATGCGCCCATCCACCAGGCGCACCGGCAGCGGTTCAACTCCAGTCGGAAAGCGATACTGGTAGTCGTCACGCGGGGAGTAGAACAGGTGGTCGGCGAACCAGGCCTCGTGGGCTATCCAGCCGAGCACCAGAAGCACCGGGGTAGTGCTCCAGGAACCGAACCAGTCCAGCGCCACCAAGACCAGCAGGGCGCCAAACATGAACAAACGCTTATGGCGCCGATGACGGCGCAGGAGCAGCTGCTTGCGTGTTTCCATTCACTCACACCCGAAAGACGGGAACCTTGTTGCACCAACGATCCTTGTATTCCACATCCGCGCGCCCGAACGAATAACGCAGGGCCTTGCCTCTGGCCCGGGCATCCTCCCAGGCGGCCTGCGTATTGACGAAGCTGAGAACGCTGCCGGGGCTGAAGTCCCGGCTTTGTGGATCGACGCCGCCGTTGATGTATTCGGCGCTGATCCATTCTGGAGATTCCACCCTGTACACCACCTGAACGGCGATGGGCGCTCCCTCCAGCAATAACAGGCTGCCGCTGAGGAACTCCCGGAGCAGCCCGAACACCTCTTCCAGATGCCCCTTGCCAGGCACATCGAACCCCCAGCGGCGCTCGAACAGGTCGGTATAAATGGCGGCTAACTCGGCAGCGCTGAGTTCAGCGACCGGACGCAAGGTGCCACCCGCCTCTTCCAGCAACCGCAACTCACGGCGCTGGTTGTAGCGGAATTTCTTGGAAAAGTCCTCGGGAGCACGGCACAGCGCCAGCGACTCTTTCTGCAGGCGCAAGCCTAGCAAGCGGCTGTGGTTAGGCTCACCCAGGTAGCTGCTGCGATGGCGTAGGACGGCGCCGCTATCAGGGCGCGCCGGCAGGATGACCTCGGCGTTACCGAGGTCGAACAGGTGGCGTTTGCCGGCACGCTTGAGCACGTCCCGCGACAGCGCGAGATAACGGCCCCAGGTAGGGATCGCGGCCACCGGCTCATCACCCTCGAACCAGGCGAGGTAGCGCACCGGGATACCAGCCATCGCGGAAAGCCGCTCCACCACATCCGGGTGGGTCATCAGGCTGCCGCCGAAACGCGCCCAGACGGCGGCGTAGTCGGCGGCACTCAGGGAATGCCAGCCGCGTTCACGGCAGGCGCGTATCAGGTTCAGCACAGCCCGGTCCCTGGGAATGGAAACTTCATCTCGGACACATCGACGGCTCAACCGCGCTCCGCCGCCTGGACCTTGTCCTCGGCGAACTGGTTGGCATGCAGGCGCGCGTAGTAGCCATCCAGGGCGATCAGCTCGGCGTGGTTGCCACGCTCGACGATGCGCCCCTGGTCCATGACCAGAATCAGGTCGGCCTTCTCGATGGTGGAGAGGCGGTGGGCGATGACCAGGGTGGTACGGCCATCCATCACGCGGTCCAGCGCCTTCTGGATGTGGCGCTCGGATTCGTTGTCCAGTGCAGAGGTGGCTTCGTCCAGCACCAGCAGCGGCGCGTTCTTCAGCAATGCACGGGCGATCGCCAGGCGCTGGCGCTGGCCGCCGGACAACAGCACGCCGTTCTCGCCGACGTCGGTGTCCAGGCCATGAGGCAGCTTCTCGATGAACTCGCTGGCATAGGCCGCCTCGGCTGCCTGCTCGATATCCGCACGCGGCGCACCGGCGAGGTCGCCATAGGCGATGTTGTTGGCCACCGAGTCGTTGAACAGGTTGACCTGCTGGGTGACCAGGGCGATATGCCGGCGCAGGTTGCGCAGGCGGTAGTCCTGGACCTCGACACCGTCGAGGAGGATCTGACCGTCGCTGTGCTGGTAGAAACGCGGGATCAGGTTGGCCAGCGTGGACTTGCCGCTACCCGAGCGGCCCACCAGGGCGATCATCTGCCCCGGCTCGGCGGTGAAGCTGATGCTATCCAGAACGGCCTTCTCGGTGCCGGGATAGCGGAAGCTCAGGTCACGCACCTCCAGCCGGCCGACGACCCGCTCGCGCTCGACGGAACCGGTATCGGTCTCCGGCACCTCGTCCAGCTGTTCGAAAATGCTTTCGGCACCCGCCACGCCCTTCTGCACCGTGGAGCTGACTTCCGACAGCTGACGGATGGGCTTGGGCAGCATGCCGGCCACGGTGATGTAGGCCACCAGCTCACCGGCCGACGCATCACCACGCAGGAACAACACGAGGAACATCAGCACGGCCATGGCGGAGAAGATCACCAGTTGCAGCATCGGCGTGTAGATGGCGCCGGTCTTGGTCATGCGCAACTGCTTGTCGGTGTTGCTCTGGCTGGCATCGAGGAAGCGCGCCTCCTCATAAGGTTCGCCACCGAAGCTGCGCACCACGCGATAACCCTGGATGGTCTCGGAGGCCACGTGGGTGACATCGCCCATGGCCACCTGGATCTTCTTGCTCTGCTTGCGGAACTTGCGGCTGGCCGTGGTCACCATGAAGGCGATCAACGGCAGGATCGCCACCATCACCAGGGTCAGCTTCCAGTTCATCCACAGCAGGTAGGCGAACAGGCAGACCACCGTCATGCCCTCTCGGATCACCACCTTGATAGCGTCGGTCGCCGCCCCCGTCACCATGGTGACGTTGAAGGTGATGCGCGAGATCAGGTGCCCGGAGTTGTGGTTGTCGAAATAGCGGTTGGGCAATACCAGCAGGTTGTTGAACAACGCAACGCGCAGGTCGTGCACCAGGCCGAGGGAAACCTTGGCCAGGTAATAGTTGCCGAGGAACGAGCCAACACCCTGCCAGGCGGCGATCAGCACGATCAGCAGCGGCACCATCTGCAGCAACTGCAGGTCGCGCAACACCGGCACATTGGGGAACAGCACCACGCTCGGGTCGTTGAGACCATCGACGAAATACTGGAGGATCGCCCCCAGCATCGGCTGGGTGGTGGCGAAGATCACAAAGCCGACGATGCTCAGCACGAACTGCCAGATATAGGGACGGACGTAGCTCAGCAGTCGCAGGTAGATCTTCATGCTGGACGGCTGGGATTCCGTCAGTTGTTGCTCGGTCATTCGCTCAGCCTGGGGGTGGCAGAAAAGGCGCAGAGCTTACCACAGCGTGCCTAGCCACCGTTGTTGGACTAAGATGCAGCCCTTTTTCACGGAAATAGACCTTCTCAGGTGCAGGCTTCTTTCATGCTCTCACAGTCCCGGCGGCAGTCTCTTAGCTTTTTCATCGTCAAGCGCTGGCTGGTGCTCGGCTATCTGGTACTGCTCACCGGGCTGTTCTGGCTGCCCAGCGGCAGTGTCTACACCAAGGTGTTCTATGCCCTGATCGCCTTCCCCGCCCTGTTGGCTCTTGCCCTGAAGCCCCGCCGCTGCAGCGACCTGCTACATGAACCCATGGTGCTTGTCTTCCTTGTCTTCTCGGCCTGGATGCTTACAACCCTCGCCTGGTCCGGTACTGACGATAACTTTGGCGGATTGGTCAAGCGGCCGCTGTATCTGCTTCTATTTATGGCCGCCTGTAGCCTGATCGCCCTGGAAAGTCGCGAGTTATTACTGGGCACACTGCGCACCGCGGCCATGCTCGTCGCCTTTGCCGCACTCGTGAGTCTGGGCTGGTTTCTGCTGGAGCCGCCCCCCGAGAACCGCCTGATAGGTACCGGTGCCCTGCGTAACCCGCTACTCACCTCTCATGTCCTGGGTATGTTCTGCACTTACTGGATCGCAACCTGGCTTAGCCGCGATACCCGCCAGGAGTGGCTAGCGCCACTCATGACTCTACCGATATTGCTGGCCCTACTCGCCACTGGCTCACGCACGCCACTGATGGCACTGGTTGTAACCAGCCTCTGGATGCTGCTTATAACACCCCGCCGTGCCGCCTTGCTGATACTCACCATTGCAGTGGCAGGCGGGCTGTGCCTGGCCTTTTCCCCCGACCTGCTACTGCAGCGCGGTGGCTCCTTCCGCCCGCAAATCTGGGCAGACGCCCTGCGTCAGGCTCAGGACCACCTCTGGCTCGGGCACGGCTACGACAACCGATTCGTCTTCATAATCGAAGGCCTGAGCACCATACTGAGCGACCCACACAACGTTGAACTCGCGGTGCTTCTCGAACTGGGCCTCGTGGGGCTGGGTTTCTGGCTTGTGCTGCATGGACTCGGCCTGTGGCACTGCCTGCGCCAACGCAAGGACAAGGCTTTCCAGGTCGCATCAGCGCTGGTGGTCTATGGCTTGGCAGCAGGCATGACCGAAGGCAGCAGCTTCCTATCTCGCCCCAATGAGAGCTGGTTCCTTATCTGGATTCCGCTGAGCCTGGTAATCGCCCTGGCAATCCAAAAGCGAGGCCTGGGTAAAGAATGAAAAACCTGAGTGCATCAGAACTGCAGGAACTACTGACCGACTCGACAGCCATTGAAGGTGATGGCCATGGTCTGAAGGTGGCACGCCTGAAAAACGGGGACTTCCTCAAGCTGTACCGACGCAAGCGCATGCTCAGCTCTGCACTCTGGTCTCCACCATCTCGACGTTTCGCGAACAATGCAGAGCGCCTTCGCAAGCTCGGCATCGTCAGCCCAGAGATCCAACAGTTGCTGCTGATCCCGGAGCTGCAACTGAACGCCGTGATCTATAGCCCTCTACCCGGAGATACCCTCAGGAACCGCTGGCGCCAACTTGATACGGCGAGCCGGGAGCAGGAAGTCGAGTTATTCGGCACCTTCCTGGGCAAGTTGCACCAGTTGGGGGTTTACTTCCGATCCCTGCACTTGGGCAACGTGCTGCATCTGCCCGACGGCGAGCTGGGTCTCATAGATCTATCAGACATGAAGATTGCCAATAAACCGCTAGCGAGTTGGAAGCGCCGGCGTAACCTGCAGCACATTCTTCGTTACAAGGAAGATGCCGGCTGGTTGCTTAGGGAACATCGCCAGGCCTGGGTTCGTGGCTACGCGGTTAGCTGCGGCCAGACGGCCGCAGCGCGATTCGAACGTGACCTGTCCAAGGCAACTCTGCCCGGCTAGCCCAGGTAGAGGCGGCCAAGTGCGTTAAGGGTCTTGCCATTCCAATAGCGCAACGGCAGGCGCCCCAACAGTTCACGAGCCAGCGGCTTGTCATCACGCGCCGTCTTCAGCAGCATCGAGTTGATAAAGCGCGCACAAACCTCGGCATAGTTCGGGTGATCGCCAAAATGGGCATATGTGGCAAGCACGGCGTCGATCATCATGCGCCGGTTCTTGTAGGTATTGGTGTCGTGCACCCGGTAGAGGGCCAGTACATCAGGCAAAATGTCGATGAAGTAGCCGGCGCGGGCAATCTTCAACTCGATCAGCAGGTCCTCCAAGCGTATCGCTGGATCGAACCCACCAACCGCCTCTAGAGCATCGCGACGAAACAGCAGTGTCGGCGCCGGAGCACCGTCCTTTCTGGCATTGAAAAGGTCCTCGAAATCCAAGCGACGCAGGGGGCGATCGCGATCCTTTCCGGGAATCGTTCGGCCCTGCCCATCAATGGTGCATATATTGCCGGCGCAGATACCGACCTCCGGCTTGTCCTGCATATAAGCCACTTGCAGTGCCAGACGCTCGGGCAGCATCACGTCATCGGAGCCGAAAGGAGCAATCAGGCTGCCCTTCGAGCGCGCTACCAGTTCATTGAGGGTATGGGCCAACCCCTTGTTCTCACGAGCGACGAAGTCGAAGCCGTGCTCCTCTTGCATCCTGCGGATGCGCGCAACGCTGTCATCGCTAGAACCGTCATCCACTACCAGCAACTCAATGCCAGGATAGGTCTGAGCCAGCACGCTGTTGATACAGGCTTCGATGTAGTGACCATGGTTGTAGGAGGAAATGATCACACTGACCAGAGGCGAATCCTGAGTCTCAGTCATTTCGGCCTCCTTCCAGCAACCCCGCCAACAACTCTCGATACTGGCGGCGGAAGTCCTCGATCGAATGGGCGCGGCGGAGATAGCCGTAGGCCCGCTCGCCCTCCGCGATGCGCTCCGAGTCAGTAAGAGCCATTACCGCCCGCAAATGCTCCGCCAATGCAACATGCTGACGTGTCGGGAAGATGCGACCACCGCAATCCTCCAGAATCGGCTTGAGGCTGGGAATATCCGAGCCAATCACAGGTAAGTGGCCGCTCATACCTTCCAGCAGTGCCAAGGGCAGGCCTTCGCTGAGGGACGGCATGACAAAGCTATCGAATGCCCGCACGTACTGCAGCGCATCATCCCGAGCCCCTAGCAGCCGAACGCACCCATCAAGCTCCAGCTCTGCAATCACGGCCTCCAATTCGGCACGCGAACGACCTTCACCGATGATTGCCAGCAGCGCACCAGGCCACTCATCCTTGATTTCGGCAAAAGCACGCAGCAAATGAACATGACCCTTGACCGGTACCAGACGACCAATGGCCCCGAACACGAAAGCATCCGCCGGCAAGCCAAGCAGCTCGCGCGCACTCGCACGGGGTAGCTGCAAACCTTCCGCACGGTCGATGTCGATGGCATTGTTGATCTGGCAGGTGTTCGCCGAAGTGAAACCGGCCTTGGCATCAACCAAATAATTGCGCACAGCACGCGACACACCCACCAGCCGCCAGTTCGATGTCACCAACTGGCGTACAGTCCAGCAACGGAAGGAGCGGTCGTACTCGCCGAATCCATGGGCAACGCCAATGCAGGCACGAAAACCGAGCAGCTTGTTAAGCAGCATCAGCATATTCACCGGTTTGAATCGGTGGCCAATTACCGCGTCATATCTCTCTTCACGACAATGTTTGTAAAGCGCCCAAAGGGCACGCAGGCGCAGCCCACTCACCTGAGACTGGCGGTAACCAAAATAGATAGAGCGGCCAGCCTTGCTCACGGGCTCACCGGGGCCAGGACGACCGCGCAGGAATGCTGTGGTGACGTCATAGCGCTCGGCCGGCAAGGCCTGGACAATCTGCTCGGCAAGATCCGAGGCGTTAACGTTATAGTAGTTCTGCAACTGTAGAACTTTGATACGGCGCTGACTCATACCGACTTCTTCTTGGCTCCCAGCCACAAGCGCAAGGCCTTGCGGCTGTATGAAAGTTTGAACAGCACACGCCAATCGACTCGCAGCGCCTCACAATAGTAGTAGCGGGCACCGTCCTGGTCGCCGGCCAGCATGCAGGTACGAAACAACGACAGGCAACGCTGCGCTTTGTAGCGCTGACGCAGCTCTTGCCCAACTGCGGGCAACCTGTCGAATACCTCATCCACCAGTTTCAGATCCACCTTCCGCGCGGCCTCGGCGTTGTGCCGCAAACTGCCGGGGTGCTTGTGGATGCGCGCGAGAGAGAAGTCCAGGCGTTGCACCGGGCCCTGGGCCAGGGTGTAGGCGAACACGGGGATATCTTCGCTGTGCCGCAGGTGCTCCGGATAGGGGCGCTGGAGCAGGAGATCGCGCCTGAATACGCAGGCGCCGTGGCTGATGGCGATGGTCTTGTCCAGCAGGTAAGCGGACAGGCGCTGCTGCAGGTCGTTCGGCACTTCGGAAGCAGGGTGCTCGCGCTCGCGGCCATCAGGCTGGACCGCTACGTGCCCGGCCAGCCACAGGCCTGTATCGGGGTGTGCACGCAACTGCTCGCTAAGCCGGGGCAGCACACTCGGCGCCAACTCGTCGTCGGCATCCAGCAGCAGTACGAAACGGCCACTGGCAAGGCGCACGCCATGGTTACGCGCAGCGGAGGGGCCGGCGTTTTCCTGACGGACCCCATGGAAGCGTTCGCCGTAGCGAGTCGCCAGTGCTTCGAATACAGCCGGGGTGTCATCGCTGGAACCATCGTCGATGACCCAGAGCTCTACATCGCCATCGGCCTGGGAGAGCACCGACTCGACCGCTCGCGGCAGTACCCTGGCGTAGTTGTACGCCGGGATGATGACGCTGAGCAGCGGACTATCCGACATTGTCATACCAATCCACGCCATCCTTGACGACCAACACATCTTCCATGATCAGGTACTGCAGATCGGAGCCGTAGAACATGTTCAGCGCGTCGGTGGGTGAGCAGATCATCGGCTCGCCACGACGATTGAGGGAGGTGTTCAGGGAGACGCCGTTGCCGGTGAGGTTCTCCAGTTCCTTCATCAGGTCGTACCAGCGCGGGTTGTGGCGGCGCTCCAGCACCTGGGCGCGGGAAGTGCCGTCCTCGTGCACCACTTCGGAGACGCGCTCCTTCCACTCGTCATTGACCTCGAAGGTGAAGGTCATGAACGGGCTCGGGTGGTCGACCTTGAGCATCTGCGGCGCCACGGTGTCGAGCATCGACGGGCAGAAGGGCCTCCAGCGCTCGCGGAACTTGATCTGTTCGTTGATGCGGTCGGCGACGCCGGGGATGCTCGGGCAGCCGATGATGGAGCGACCGCCCAGGGCGCGGGGGCCGAACTCCATGCGGCCCTGGAACCAGGCCACCGGGTTGCCGGCGACCATGATGCTGGCGATGCGCTGCGGGGTGTTTTCGATGCGCTTGAACACCGGCTTGTTCGGGTGTTTGGCGCAGGCGGCGATGACGTCCTCGTTGGAGAAGGCCGGGCCGAGGTAGACGTGCTCCATCTTCTCCACCGGCACGCCGCGCTTGTGCGAGATGTAGGCGGCGGCGCCGACGGCGGTGCCGGCGTCACCGGAGGCGGGCTGCACGAACAGCTCCTTCACGTCCGGGCGGGCGATGATCTTCTGGTTCAGCTTGACGTTCAGCGCACAGCCGCCGGCGAAGGCGATCTTGCCGGTCTCGCGGAGGATGTCGCCGAGGTAGTACTCCATCATCTCCAGCGCCAGCTTTTCGAACAGGGCCTGCATGCTGGCGGCGTAGTGGATGTAGGGGTCATCGGCGATGTCGCCCTGGCGTTTCGGACCCAGCCACTCGATCAGCTTGGGCGAGAAGTAGTAACCCTTGCCGTTTTCCTTGTAGCGACGGAAGCCGATGACGTTGGCGTATTCGGTGTTGATCACCAGCTCGCCGTTCTCGAACTTGGCCAGGCGCGAGAAATCGTACTTGGCGGCGTCACCGTAGGGCGCCATGCCCATGACCTTGAACTCGCCGTCGAGCATCTCGAAGCCGAGGTATTCGGTGATCGCGCCATAGAGGCCGCCCAGGGAATCCGGGTCGAAGAATTCCTTGATCTTGTGGATCTTGCCGTTCTCACCCCAGCCGAAGAAGGTGGTGGCGTACTCGCCCTTGCCGTCGATCCCGAGGATCGCGGTCTTCTCCTTGAAGCCGGAGCAGTGATAGGCGCTGGAGGCGTGGGCCAGGTGGTGCTCCACCGGCTCGATCTTCACTTTCTTGGCGTCGAAGCCCAGTTGCTCCAGGCACCAGACGATCTTGTTGCGGTAACGCTTGTAGCGGCGGTTGCCCATGAGGATCGCGTCGAGGGCGCGGTCCGGGGCGTACCAGTAGCGCTTGGCGTACTGCCAGCGGGCCTTGCCGAACAGGCTGATGGGGGCGAAGGGAATGGCCACCACATCGACGTCAGAAGGCTTGATGCCGGCCTGCTCCAGGCAGAACTTGGCCGATTCGTAAGGCATGCGGTTCTTCGCGTGCTTGTCGCGCACGAAGCGCTCTTCTTCGGCGGCCGCGATCAGCTTGCCGTCGATGTAGAGCGCGGCGGAGGGATCATGGCTGAGGGCGCCAGAAAGGCCAAGAATCGTCAGTGCCACAGTGTTAAGCCTCTTGAAAGCAGCTGGCAGCCTGAAACGGGAAGCCCGAGGCGCCAGCGGTCATATGGTTCACGGCCCAGGGGGCTGTTTCTTCCAGCTTCAAGCACCCGGCTTGAAGCTGTCTTTCGGTAAACGTCGGTCCAGCAACTGGTGCAACGCCGAATCGGCGGGCCAGTTGCGCAGGAAGCGGGCACGGTCGCGGGCGTAGGCCCGGGCGAAACTGCGCTCGCTTCGGTGTTGCTGCACGGCATCCAGATCGATGAGGCACCAGGCGCCGTTCTGCCAGAACAGGTTGTGTCCCTTGAGGTCGCCATGGCTGATGCGCTCACGGATCAGCGCGGCGAACAAGCGGTCCAGCGCCTGCAGATCGGCTTCGGCCGGCAAGCCATTGCCTTGCGGATCGGCCTGGGCTTCCTGAAAACGGGCGATTATATCGTGCCCGGGCAGATATTCGGTAATCAGGTAGGCGCGGCTGCGCAGCCAGCACCAGCGGCGCTCGATCATGGCCAGGGGCTGCGGGGTGGCGATGCCGAGGAAGGCCAGGCGATTGCCCTCCTTCCAGCTGTGCCAGGCACGACTGGGGCGCCAGAAGCGCTTCAGCCAGTGCAGCGGGCCCTTGATGTTGTAGCGCTTGAGCAGCAACTGCCGCCCACCGGCCTCCACCTGCGCAACCGTGGCCGAACCGCCCCCCTTGAGCAGACGACCGGCGGCGAGGGCCGCGTCGGGGTCGTCCAGCAACGGCGACAGGGCATCCAGCGCATCACGCCGGGCGGCGCGGAAACCGAAGGCCGAGCCGATCACGCTGAACAGGCTGCAATCACGGCCGACCTTGGCGAGGAAGTCGCGCAGGCGCCAGCGGCGTACCCGGGCGATCTCCTTCTGCAACATCTCCAGCGGCAACGCGTGCTCGCCGTTGGCCAGCAGGTAGTGCACCAGCAACTCTTCGAGGAAGGGGTCGAGGTCCGCCGGCAGCTGGGCGAAGAACACCCCGAGGTTGGCCAGCACCTTATCCCGCGCCAGGCTCTGCCCGGGGGATTCACCGCGTACGCCACCACCGTCGATCAACTGCAGCGCGCCCTGGTGGCGAAGGATGTTGTCCAGATGCAGGTCTTCCTGGACCAGCCCCTTGCCATGCAATTGCCCGATCAGGGCCAGGGCCTCACCCAGCACGGCCTGCTGGCCATCGGAGAGCGGTGCCTCGGCTTCCACCGCGCGCCACTCGTCCCACAGGCTGCTGGCGCCTTCCAGGTAGTCGAACAGCAGCCAGCCGCCCTGCCCTGCGGCAAAACCTTCGGCCAGCAGCGCCGGCGTCGGCAACCCCTGCTGGGCGAGCAGTTTTGCACCGGCCAGCTCCCGCTGGTAATGACGCTCGGCCTTGGCGCCGACCATCAGCTTGGCCAGCACCTCGCGGCCCTGCCAGCGGGCGAGCCCGACGTAACGCTGCCCAGGCAGCACGCGGAACAGGCGGATCAGCTCCAGGCCATCCGCAGCGTCCACGGCCAGTGGCAGGTTCGGTGCACGCCCGGCACCGGCGAGTTCGGCCAGCTTCAAGCGCGACGCTCCTTGTTGCGGCGACGCGCGCCGAGGCGGCGAACCCAGGTATCGATATTGCTGCTGGAATGCTCGGCGCCCAGGTAGGCGACCAGCAATTCGCGGAGCTCGCTTTCGCCCCAGGCATTGGCCCGGCGCACCAGCGGCTCCAGGTCCTTGACCCGGTCCCGGCGCCCCAGCAGCAGCGGGCGGGTTTTCTCCAGGTCGATCAGGCAGCTCTCGTAGTGGCCGCCGCTTTCGCGCAGGAAAATGTGCTTGGGGTAGAAGCAGCCATGCACCTGGCCGGCCGCGTGCAACCGTTGGGCGAGCGCGCCGACGGCGAGGATGATCGCCGCGCGCTGCTCCTCGCCCAGGCTGGACCAGCGCTCCAGCAGCTCGGCCAGTTCGGTCCAGCCGTCCAGGGCGCGGGTAAGCAGGATGGCGCGGCGCTCGCCGTGTACCTCCCGCTCGGCGAAGAAGGCTGCGCGCAAGGCAGGCACCTCCAGCGCCTGGTAACGCTGAATATTGCGGAATTCGCGGGCGAAGGTGGGCTCGCCGAACGGGCGCGCCAGGCTGCGGCTGAGGTAGTTGCTCTGCCGCTTGAGGTAGTAGGCGGCGTCACCCAGGTCGAGGCGGAACACGCTGCTCCAGCCGCCACGGCCGGTATTGGGGGCGTCCACCGCCTCGAGCTGCAGGTTCCACAGCGCCTCGAAGTTGTCGAGGCCATGACGGGCCAGGATGTCGCGGTCACTGGCGGCGATGAAGTCGCTCATTCGCGTCCCTCGAAGAAGCCGATGATCTGCCTGATACGCCGCTTGTCGGCGACGTTCAGGCGCTGGCGCCCGCGGTACTGCAGGTAGAAACGCAGGCGCTGGGTGCGGCTCAGCTGGTACTTGGCCACCTTGTCCAGGCAGGCCAGGTCCTTGGTGATGCGGCGCCGCAGGAAGGGGCCGAACCAGAAGGCGCCGGTGGGGCAATCGATGAGGAACAGCTCGCCCTCGTCGTTGACCAGCAGGTTGCGCCACT
Organism: Aquipseudomonas alcaligenes MRY13-0052; assembly: GCA_000474255.1. Classification (GTDB taxonomy): domain Bacteria; phylum Pseudomonadota; class Gammaproteobacteria; order Pseudomonadales; family Pseudomonadaceae; genus Metapseudomonas; species Metapseudomonas solani. The sequence continues at coordinate 41,893 of BATO01000010.1, read as the reverse complement.
TCAGGTCGTTATGGGCGAAGTGGTGGTCGTGCATGGCGCGAGTGGCGCGGGCCAGCTGGCGGCTGACGCCATCCACCCAGGCCGCGTCGTCCAGGCGCGGGTCGTCACGCAAGGCCAGCGCCGCCATATCGGCGGTGCGCTCCAGCTCACGGGTGATCAGCGCGCCACGGTGGAAAAGCCCGCAGCGCCGCTCCAGACCCCAGCCCACCAGCGGCGCCGTGGGAATGCCCCACTTGCTGAAGCTCTTGAGGTTCTGCCATTCGGCCTTGACCCGCGGTCGGCCGATCCAGCGGCGCAGGCCCTTGCCCGCCCCCCAATAGCGTTTGACGTAGTAGCGGATGCCCGCATGCTCGATCCGCAGCACTTCGGAAAGCGGGTCACCGGTGATCCAGTCGCCCTTGAGGGCGAACACCGCATCGAGGTCGGCGAACAGGCCGGCGACGCCTTCGTCGAGTCCGGGCGCCAGTTTCCAATCGCTCAATCCGCTGCTCCTTCCACATACTTGCGCTGGTAGCGCACCAGCAGGCGCGCAGCCTTCTGTTCCATCCAGGCCAGCAGAGCGATCTCTTCGCGCAGCACCTGGCGCAGCGGTTGCTGGAAATAGACCTGGAGGAAGCGCAGCTTGTCGTGGCGGGTCAGGCCGATGTTCAGCGCCGAGAAATACAGGGCCGCCAAGTCCTTGTCGCGCCAGCGGCGCGGCGTGCTCGCGCGCACCTGGGCGCGGTGCAGGTCGATCACCGAGAGGCGGAAGTCCCCGGGCGTGACCGGCTTGTCGGTGTGCAGGAGGAAGTGGCAGATGTAGCAATCACGATGATTGACGCCCGCGCGGTGCATCTCGCGCACCATGCGCGCCACCTCGTCGATCAGTGCGCGCTTGAGCTTCAACGGCGGCGGGTTCTGCTGCCAGTCGAGGCTGAAGTCTTCCAGGCTGATGGTCGGCGCCAGCTCTTCGGTGACGATGAAGGAGTGCTGCTGCGCAGGGTTGCTCCCGCGCTCGCCGAAGGCCACCGCGGTCATGGTCGGCACCCCCACCTGCTGCAGGCGCTGGATGGCGGCCCACTCCAGGCCGGCGCCGAGCACCGGCAGCTTGGCGGTGATCAGGTTCTTGAAGATCTCGCCCCAGCCGATGCCACGGTGGATCTTGACGAAGTAGCCGCGCCCGTCGACCTCGGTGCGCAGGGTGCGCCGGGCCTCCAGCTCACGGAAGACCTCGCCCTGCAGCTTCTCGACCTCGGCGAAGGCGTCGCGCCCGGCCCAGAGGCCCTTGAAGGGTTGTGCGAGCACCAGCTTCATGGGCGCGCCTGCAAGATCACGTCAGCCGCGCGCTGCGGCATGCTGTAGAGGTCCGCCGCATCGGCGAAGGCCAGGCCATTGCGGGCCCATTCGTTGCGGGCGTTATCGCTGTCGAGCATTTCGGCCAGCATGCGGTTCAGCTGCTCCTGTTCGAAGGGGCTCGGCACCACGCGGCCTGCCCTGGCCTCGTCGATGTAGTGGGCGTAGCCGCAGACGTCGGTCACCAGCACCGGCAGCCCGGCGACCAGCGCCTCCAGCAGCACGGTCCCGGTGTTTTCGTTGTAGGCGGGGTGGATCAGCAGGTCGGCGCCCAGCAGGAAGCGTGGGATGTCGCTGCGCCCCTTGAGGATTTCGACCTGATCGGAAATACCCAGCGTCTTCATCTGCAGGATGAAAGGCTTGGGGTCGTCCTGGCCGATGACGATCAGCCGCGTGCGTTTCTTCAGCGCCTTGGGCAGCGCGGCCAGTGCGCGCAGGCTGCGGTCCAGGCCCTTGGTCTTGAAGCCGGAGCCGATCTGCACCAGCAGCAGCTCGTCGTCCGCCAGCCTGAACTCGCGGCGGAACTCGGCGCGGATCTCGGCGGCGTTGGCCGGGGCGCGGCGGTCAGCGGCGATACCCGGCGGCAGCAGATGGAAGCGCTCGGCCGGCGTGGCGTAGTGCTTCACGAACAGCGGTTGTTGGACCTCGGAGATCATCAGCACCTGGGTTTTCGACTCGGGAGCGAACACGGCCCGCTCGTAGTCGGCGAAGTGCTTGTAGCGGCCCCACTTGCGGTACAGGCCGTTGCGCAGGGTCTGCGCCTTGTCCTCGAAGCAGGGGTCGGCAGCGTAGTACACGTCCAGGCCGGGCATCTTGTTGAAGCCGATCACCCGGTCCACCGGGCGCTTGGCCAGGTCGGCCTCGACCCAGGCGGTGAACTTCTCGTTGCGCTTGTGGTTGAACAGCGCCTTGACCGGCGCGATCAGCACTTCGAAACCGTCCGGGATGTCGCCTTCCCAGATCATGGTGTAGACGCGGATGGCGTGCCCACGGCGCTGGCAATCCTGGGCGATGCGCATGAAATCGCGCTGCAGGCCGCCGAACGGGAAGTACTTGTAGAGCACGAATGCCAGTTGCATCAGTGAGTGTCCTCGGTCAGCAGCAGGGCCTCCAGTTGGGTGGCCACGCGCTGCGGATTCAGCCGGGTGAAGCACAGGGGCTGCTCGCGTTTCAGGTCGAAGCGGCGCTTGTCTTCCTCGGTCGGCTGGTAGGTGCAGGTCTTCTTCAGGCAGGGCGCACAGGGGAAGTCGCTGCCCAGGTGCACCTGCGATCGGCCGTAGGCACCGGTGAAGCCGGGGTTGGTCGGCCCGTAGAGCGACAGGGTCGGGACGTCCAGCGCCGCTGCCAGATGGCCCAGACCGGTGTCGACCGCCACGCAGGCACGGGCGCCCGCCAACACCTTGGCCATGCCGGCCAGGGATAACTTGGGGAGCACTGCGGCGTTTTCCAAGCCCTCGGCGATGCGCTCGGCCCGCGCCTTCTCGTTCGGGTTGCCCCAGGGCAGGCGCAGGTTCCAGCCGTGCTCGCAGACCCGCTCGGCCAGGTCACGCCAGTAGGCTTCCGGCCAGTGCTTGGTGTCCCAGGTGGTGCCATGCAGGAACAGCAGGTAAGGCGCGCTGCCCGGTGCATCGGCCAGCTGCGAACGGCTGAGCCCGTAGTCGCCGGTGGTGGCCGGCAGCGGGTAGTCCAGCGCCTTGGCGAACAGTTGGCGTACACGCTCGACGGCGTGCTGCCCCCAGGCCACGGAGTGGGCCTGGTCGTAGAAGCGCGCGGCGATGGGTTCGCGGGCGGACTCGCGGTCCAGCCCGGCAACGGGCGCCTTGGCGTAACGGGTCAGCCAGGCACTCTTGAACAGTCCCTGGGCGTCGATGATCAGGTCGTAGCGGGTCTCGCGCAGGCGCGCCTTGAAGCGCTTCCACTCGCCGCTGCGGATGGTCTGCATCAGGTTCTTGCGCCAGCGGCGGATGGCCACCGGGATGACCTGCGCCACCGCCGGGTGCCAGGCGGGAATCTCGGCGAAACCCTCCTCCACCACCCAGTCGAACTGGATGCCGGGGATGGCCCGGGCGGCATCGGTGAGCGCCGGCAGCGTGTGGATCACATCACCCAGGGACGAGGTCTTGACCAGCAAAACCCTCATTCAGCGACCTCGGCCGGATCGGCCACCAGGCGCCCCAGGGCATCCATCACCGGGCGCGGCTTGAGCTGGCGCAGGCAGTTGTAGTGGCCGAAGCGGCAGGTGCGGTCGAAGCAGGGGCTGCACTCCAGGCCCAGGCGCACCACTTCCACCTGTTCCGCCAGAGGCGGAGTGAACAGCGGCGAGGTGGAACCGTAGACGGCCACCAGCGGGCGGTTCAGCGCAGCGGCTACGTGCATCAGGCCGGAGTCGTTGGAGACCACGGCGCCGGAGCAGGACATCAGGTCGATGGCCTCGGCCAGGCTGGTCTGCCCGGCGAGGTTGATCACCTCTTCGCGCAGGCCCGGGATCAGGCGCATGCGGATGTCTTCGCCACCGGGGTGGTCGTTCTTCGAGCCGAACAGCCAGACCTGCCAACCGTCGCGGACCTTCAGCTCGGCGACCTTGGCGTAGTGCTCGGCCGGCCAGCGCTTGGCCTCGCCAAATTCGGCGCCGGGGCACAGGGCGAGGATGGGGCGGTCGAGACTGAGGCCGAACTTGGCCAGGGCCGCGTCGCGGCTCGCCGGTTCGATGTTCAGGGTCGGGCGCGGATAGGGCTGCGGCAGCTCGGCGCCGGGCTCGTAGGCCAGGGCCATGAAGCGCTCGATCATCAGCGGATAGCGGGCCTTGTCCAGCTTGCGGATGTCATTGAGCAGGCCGTAGCGCATTTCACCCTTCCAGCCCGTGCGCTTGGGGATGCCCGCGAAGAAGGGCACCAGCGCGGACTTCAGCGAGTTGGGCAGGAGGATCGCCTGGTCATAACGACCGGCGAGGGACTTGCCGATGCGGCGGCGCGTGGCCAGTTCCAGCACGCCGTGGCCGAGCGGGAAGCTCAGGGCCTGGCGCACCTCGGGCATGCGCTCGAGAATGGGCCGGCTCCACTCGGGTGCCAGGACGTCGATCTGGCAGTCGCCATGGCGGGCCTTCAGGCACTGGAAGAGTGTCTGCGCCATCACCATGTCGCCCACCCAGGAGGGGCCAACGATCAGAATATTCATAAAGGCAGCTTCGGGGCCTCAAGCGACAAGCCGCAAGCTTCAAGCAGTACCCACTGCTTGCGGCTTGCGGCTTGCACTTTGCAGCCTTGTCTATTTATTTGACCAGGGTGCGCCACTCGGCGTGCGCGGCGGTCTTGCCGGTCACCAGGTCGAAGTAGGCCTTCTGCAGCTTCTCGGTCACCGGACCACGGCTGCCGATGCCGATCTTGCGGCCGTCGACTTCGCGGATCGGGGTGACTTCAGCGGCGGTGCCGGTGAAGAAGGCTTCGTCGGCGATGTACACCTCGTCACGGGTGATGCGCTTCTCGACCAGCTTCAGGCCCTGCTCTTCGGCCAGGCGCAGCACGGTGTTGCGGGTGATGCCGTTGAGGCAGGCGGTCACTTCGGGGGTGTAGAGCACACCGTCCTTGATGATGAAGATGTTCTCGCCGGAACCCTCGGCCACGTAGCCTTCCGGGTCCAGCATCATGGCCTCGTCGGCGCCGCCGGAAATGGCTTCCTGCAGGGCCAGCATCGAGTTGATGTAGGCACCGTTGGACTTGGCGCGGGTCATGGAGATGTTCACGTGGTGGCGGGTGAAGGAGCTGGTGCGCACCTTGATGCCCTTCTGCAGCGCTTCCTCGCCCATGTACGCGCCCCAGTTCCAGGCGGCGACGATGACGTGGACCTTCAGGCCGGTGGCACGCAGGCCCATGCCTTCGCTTCCGTAGAACACCATCGGGCGGATGTAGGCGCTTTCGAGGTTGTTCTCACTCACGGCGGCGCGGGTGGCCTCGTTGATCTGGTCCTTGGTCCACGGGATCTGCATGTTCATGATGTGAGCGGAGTCGAACAGGCGGTCGGTGTGTGCCTGCAGGCGGAAGATCGCCGTGCCGTCCGGGGTGTTGTAGGCACGCACGCCTTCGAACACGCCCATCCCGTAGTGCAGGGTATGGGTCAGTACGTGAGTGGTCGCTTCGCGCCACGGCACCAGTTCGCCGTCATACCAGATCACGCCATCACGATCGGCCATCGACATATTTGCCAGCTCCTCAAGGATTCGATTGATTCAGCTCGGCGAGTTAGCAGGCTGCTGAAAAACTAACTGCGTTGCCGCTACGGCGTTGAAAACGCCCTCAAAATGCTCATTTACCACACGTAAACTGCGCTTTTTCGGCCGTTTTCGCCTTGTATCGGCTGCCTCGTCTACGTTCTTCAACGGCCTGTTAGCTCAAGCCCAACTCACGCCAGATCCGCATCACGCCTTGGCGCTCCGCGTGGAACTGGTCACCACTCACTACGCCCGGCTGCTTCTGCAACGCCTGCCGGTGGGCGGCGGAGCGATAGGCCTTGTAGGCCTCCTGCAGCAGGCTGACCGCTTCACCGGACAGCAACCCGACCTGCTCGAGGCCGTCGAGAATGCGGATGTTATCGGTGTAGCGCACCAGCTCCGGGTGCTGTCGCGACCAGGCAAGGGCCGCATATTGCACCATAAATTCGATATCGACGATACCGCCGGCGTCCTGCTTCAGATCGAAGGGAGCGGTGGTTTCGAAGGCGTTCGCAGCGGTTCCCGCCGCGGTCTCGCGCGTTCCCAGGGTGGTGCGCATCTTCGCCCGCATCTCGCTGACCTCCTGGCGCAGGGTGTCCAGCTCACGCTCGCGGCCGAGCACCGCCAGGCGCACCGCCTCGAAGGCCGTCGCCACGCGCTTGCAGCCCACCAGCACGCGGGCACGCACCAGCGCCTGGTGCTCCCAGGTCCAGGCCTCGTTCTCCTGGTAGCGCTGGAAGGCGCCCAGGGAGCTCACCAGCAGGCCCGCCGCGCCCGAGGGGCGCAGGCGCATGTCCACCTCGTAGAGCGAGCCGGAGGTGGTCTGGGTGGTGAGCAGGTGGATGATGCGCTGGCCCAGGCGGGTGAAGAACTGGGCGCCGTCTATGGGCTTCTCGCCATCGGTTTCGGCCTGGGGGTCGCCATCGTGGATGAACACCAGGTCGAGGTCGGAACCGTGGCCGAACTCCAGTCCGCCGACCTTGCCGTAGCCGACGATGATGAAGTCCGGGTCGCAGTCGCTGCCATCGGCACGGTGCGGCACCCCATGGCGGGCCACGGTATGGCGCCAGGCCAGGGCCAGCACCTGGTCGAGAATGGCCTCGGCCAGCCAGGTCAGGTAGTCGCTGACCTTCATCAGCGGCAGGGTGCCGGCGATTTCGGAAGCCGCCACCCGCAGGCTGTGGGCCAGCTTGAAGTGGCGCAGGGCCTCCATCTGCTGCTCGAGGTCGTCCTCGGGGATACGGGTCAGCCGCTCGCGCAGCTCGGCCGCTAGCTCGGGCGCCAGCGGCGGGTGGTAGAGGCGGCCCTCGTTGAGCAACTCGTCCAGCAACAGCGGGTAGCGGGCGATCTGCTCGGCGATCCAGGGGCTGGCGGCGCAGAGGGTGATCAGGCGCTCCAGGGCGCCAGGGTTCTCGCTGAGCAGCACCAGGTAGGCCGAGCGCCGGGCCACTTTCTCCACCAGCGGCAGCACGCGCTCCAGCACCAGATCAGGGTTAGCATGTTCGCTGGCCATGGTCAGCAGGCGCGGAATGAAGGCGTCCATACGCTCGCGACCGAGGCGCTGCATGGCACGCAGCTGCGGGCCGTTACGCAGGTCGATCAGGCGCTTCATGGCCGCCAGCGGGTCGAGGAAGCCGGATTCGCTCAGTTGCCGGCAGGCGCTCTCTTCATCCAAGGCGTCTTCCCACAGCGGCAGCCACTCGCCGCCGATGCAGGCGTCCTGCGGGCCGGCGTCCTCCTCTTCGTCCGGGTCGGCGATGACCTGGTGGAAGTGCCACTCGACACGGCCGCGCCAGTACATCAATCGCTCATGGAAGGCCGCCCAGTCATCGAAGCCCATGATGAAGGCGACGCGAGCACGATCCAGGTCGTTGTCCGGCAGCATCTGCGTCTGCCGGTCGGCAATGGCCTGCAGGGCGTGTTCGGTGTAGCGCAGGAAGGCATAGCCATCGCGCAGCTCGGCCACCACGGCCGGCGGCAGGTAGCCCTGCCCTTCCAGGGTGGCCAGCACCTTGAGCAGCGGGCGTTGCTGCAGGCTCAGGTCGCGCCCGCCGTGAATGAGCTGGAAGGCCTGGGCGATGAACTCCACCTCGCGGATGCCCCCGGAGCCAAGCTTGACGTTCTCGGTCATGCCCTTCCGGCGCACCTCCTGCTGGATCAACTGCTTCATCGAGCGCAGCGCTTCGATCGCGGAGAAGTCCAGGTAGCGACGGTAGACGAAGGGCCGCAGCATCTCCAGCAACTGCGCGCCGGCCTGCTGGTCACCGCCGACCACCCGCGCCTTGATCATCGCGTAGCGTTCCCAGTCGCGCCCCTGGTCCTGGTAGTACTGCTCCAGCGCATTGAAGCTGAGCACCAGCCCGCCGGACGAGCCGTAGGGGCGCAGGCGCATGTCGACGCGGAAGACGAAGCCGTCGACGGTGATGGCGTCCAGCGCCTTGATCAGCTTCTGGCCGAGACGGATGAAGAACTCTTGGTTGTCCAGGGCGCGCTTGGCACCCTCGGTCTCGCCGCCTTCCGGGTAGCCGAAGATCAGGTCGATGTCCGAGGACAGGTTCAGTTCGTGGGCGCCCAGCTTGCCCATGCCGAGGATGACCATGTGCTGCGGCAGCCCGGAACGGCGCCCGGTGGGGGTGCCGAACTGCGCGCAATGGCGCTCGTAGAGCCAGTGGTAGGCGCGGTCGATGCAAGCGTCGGCGAGATCGGAAAGGTCGCGGCAGGTTTCCGCGAGGTCCGCCTGGCGGGTCAGGTCGCGCCAGATGATGCGCACCTGCTGGCGGTTGCGAAAGCGCCTCAGGCGGCGCGCCAGCTCATCTTCACTCTCGCACTCAGCAAGAACTGAATCCAATTGTGTACACAATTCATTGGATTTAAGTGTACATTCCAGCTCGCCCGATTCCGCCAGCTGCATGAGCATCGCCGGATCGCGCTGCGCCTGCTCGGCCACGAAGTCACTGGCCGCGCACACCCGCTGGAATGCCTGCTGCCGTTCGTCGGGCCAGCCCTCGAACACCCGCCGCGGAGATTCCGGCAGGCCCTCCCCAGCGGAGGTGAAAGCCTGGCGCGCACGGTCGGCGAGCGATTGCAATTGCGGGGGAAGGGCGACAAGCGGGGGCAGGCTCATGGTCTATCCTGTGATCGGCGTACGCCGGGCCTGTGGTTGCTGGCCTTGCACCGCCCATCTGTAGTTTTACTACGAAAGATTGTGTCCAGAGTGCTGAAACGGCCGTCGAAATGTAGTAAAACTACACAAGGCCGGTTCGACCCCCGGTAAATCCAAGAATTAGCTTCTGCCCGCCCAAAAGGCTGGCAGTGAACATAGGCGTCCGATTCTGGAAGCCTTTCCGCCCTGGAGCAAGCCATGCAAGACCTCGATCCCGTCGAAACCCAGGAATGGCTGGACGCCCTGGAATCGGTTCTCGACAAAGAAGGCGAAGACCGCGCGCACTACCTGATGACCCGTATGGGTGAACTCGCTACCCGTAGCGGTTCGCAGCTTCCCTATGCCATCACCACGCCCTATCGCAACACGATCCCCGTCACCCACGAAGCACGCATGCCTGGCGACCTGTTCATGGAACGCCGCATTCGCTCGCTGGTACGCTGGAACGCGCTGGCCATGGTCATGCGCACCAACCTGAAGGACTCCGACCTGGGCGGTCACATCTCCAGCTTCGCGTCCTCGGCGACCCTCTACGACATCGGCTTCAACTACTTCTTCCAGGCCCCGACCGACGAACACGGCGGCGACCTGATCTACTTCCAGGGCCACGCCTCCCCCGGTGTCTACGCCCGCGCCTTCATGGAAGGCCGTATCACCGAAGACCAGATGAACAACTTCCGCCAGGAAGTCGATGGCAACGGCCTGTCGTCCTACCCGCACCCCTGGCTGATGCCGGACTTCTGGCAGTTCCCCACCGTATCCATGGGCCTCGGCCCGATCCAGGCGATCTACCAGGCACGCTTCATGAAGTACCTGGAAAGCCGCGGCTTCATCCCCGCCGGCAAGCAGAAGGTCTGGTGCTTCATGGGCGACGGCGAGTGCGACGAGCCGGAATCCCTCGGCGCCATCTCCCTGGCCGGCCGCGAGAAGCTCGACAACCTGATCTTCGTCATCAACTGCAACCTGCAGCGCCTCGACGGCCCGGTTCGCGGCAACGGCAAGATCATCCAGGAACTCGAAGGCGTGTTCCGTGGCGCCCAGTGGAACGTCAACAAGGTCATCTGGGGTCGCTTCTGGGACCCGCTGCTGGCCAAGGACGTCGACGGCATCCTGCAGCGCCGCATGGACGAAGTCATCGACGGCGAGTACCAGAACTACAAGGCCAAGGACGGCGCGTTCGTCCGTGAGCACTTCTTCAACACCCCCGAGCTCAAGGCGATGGTCGCCGACCTCTCCGACGACGAGATCTGGAAGCTCAACCGTGGCGGCCATGACCCGTACAAGGTCTATGCGGCCTACCACCAGGCGGTCAACCACAAGGACCAGCCCACCGTCATCCTGGCCAAGACCATCAAGGGTTATGGCACCGGTGCCGGCGAAGCGAAGAACACCGCGCACAACACCAAGAAGGTCGATGTCGACAGCCTGAAGTCGTTCCGCGACCGCTTCGACATCCCGGTGAAGGACGACGAGCTGGAGAACCTGCCCTTCTTCAAACCCGAGGAAGGCAGCGCCGAAGCCCGTTACCTGAGCGAGCGCCGTGCCGCACTGGGTGGCTTCGTGCCCCAGCGTCGCGCCAAGAGCTTCAGCATCCCGACCCCGCCGCTGGATACCCTCAAGGCCATCCTCGACGGTTCCGGCGACCGTGAAATCTCCACCACCATGGCCTTCGTGCGGATCCTCTCGCAGCTGGTCAAGGACAAGGAAATCGGCCAGCGCATCGTCCCCATCATCCCGGACGAAGCCCGTACCTTCGGTATGGAAGGCATGTTCCGCCAATTGGGCATCTACTCCTCCGTCGGCCAGCTCTACGAGCCCGTCGACAAGGACCAGGTGATGTTCTATCGCGAGGACAAGAAGGGCCAGATCCTCGAGGAAGGCATCAACGAAGCGGGCGCCATGAGCTCCTTCATCGCCGCCGGCACCTCCTACTCCAGCCACAACCAGCCGATGCTGCCGTTCTACATCTTCTATTCGATGTTCGGCTTCCAGCGTATCGGCGACCTGGCCTGGGCCGCTGGCGACAGCCGTACCCGTGGCTTCCTGATCGGCGGCACCGCCGGCCGCACCACGCTCAACGGCGAAGGCCTGCAGCACGAGGACGGCCACAGCCACATGCTGGCCGGCACCATCCCCAACTGCCGCACCTTCGACCCCACCTATGGCTATGAACTCGCGGTGATCATCCGCGAAGGCATGCGCCAGATGACCGAAGAGCAGCAGGACGTCTTCTACTACATCACCGTGATGAACGAGGCCTACACCCAGCCCGCCATGCCGGCCGGTGTCGAGGAAGGCATCATCAAGGGCATGTACCTGCTCGAAGAGGACAAGAAGGAAGCCGCGCACCACGTGCAGCTGCTGGGCTCGGGCACCATCCTGCGCGAAGTCCGCGAAGCGGCGAAGATCCTCCGCGACGAGTTCAACGTCGGCGCCGATGTCTGGAGCGTCACCAGCTTCAACGAACTGCGCCGCGATGGCCTGGCCATCGAGCGCCACAACCGCCTGCACCCGGGCCAGAAGCCCAAGTCGACCTACGTCGAGCAGTGCCTGAATGGCCGCAAGGGTCCGGTCGTGGCCTCCACCGACTACATGAAGCTGTTCGCCGAACAGATTCGTCAGTGGGTGCCGAGCAAGGAATTCAAGGTCCTGGGTACCGACGGCTTCGGCCGCAGCGACAGCCGCAAGAAGCTGCGCCACTTCTTCGAAGTGGACCGCTACTGGGTTGTCCTGGCGGCACTGGAAGCCCTCGCGGATCGCGGCGACATCGAACCGAAAGTGGTGGCCGAGGCCATCGCCAAGTTCGGCATCGACCCCGATAAGCGCAACCCCCTGGACTGCTGAGGAGACGCATTGTGAGTGAGTTGATCCGCGTACCCGATATCGGCGGCGAAGGCGAAGTGATCGAGATTCTGGTCAAGGTTGGCGACCGCGTCGAAGCCGACCAGAGCCTCGTCACCCTGGAATCCGACAAGGCCAGCATGGAAGTCCCCTCGCCCAAGGCCGGCGTGGTGAAGAGCCTGAAGGTGAAGATCGGCGACCGCCTCAAGGAAGGCGACGACCTGATCGAACTGGACGTCGAGGGCGCCGCCGCTGCGGCTCCCGCGGCCCAGGCACCGGCTGCCGCCCCCAAGGCGGAAGAGAAGCCCGCTGCCGCACCGGCACCGGCAGCCCCCGCCAGTGAAAGCGTCCAGGACGTTCACGTCCCGGACATCGGCTCCGACAGCAAGGCCAAGGTCATCGAAGTGCTGGTCAAGGCCGGCGATCGCGTCGAAGCCGACCAAAGCCTGATCACCCTGGAATCCGACAAGGCCAGCATGGAGATCCCCTCGCCCGCCGCTGGCGTGGTCGAGAGCATCGTGGTCAAGCTGGACGCCGAAGTCGGCACCGGCGACCTGATCCTCAAGCTACGCACCCAGGGTTCCGCCCCGGCCGCCGCTCCGGCCCCTGCCGCGCAGGACAGCCAACCGGTCCATCGCGTACCGGCAGGCGCCAGCCCGGCCGTTGCCGCCGAGGTCAATGCCATCGCCTCGCTGTCGGCCGCTGCCGCCGGCAGCGCCGGCGCCCCGGCCCGCTCCAACGGTGCCAAGGTCCATGCCGGCCCGGCGGTGCGCCAACTGGCCCGTGAATTCGGCGTCGAGCTGGGCGCGGTCACCGCGACCGGCCCGCACGGCCGCGTGCTCAAGGAAGACGTGCAAGCCTACGTCAAGGCCGTGATGCAGAAGTCCAAGGAGGCCGCTGCCGCAGGCGCCACCGGCGGTGCCGGCATTCCGCCGATCCCCACCGTGGACTTCAGCAAGTTCGGTGAAATCGAAGAAGTGGCGATGACCCGCCTGATGCAGGTCGGCGCCGCCAACCTGCACCGCAGCTGGCTCAACGTCCCGCACGTGACCCAGTTCGACTCTTCCGACATCACCGAGCTGGAAGCCTTCCGCGTCGCCCAGAAAGCCGTGGCCGAGAAGGCCGGCGTCAAGCTGACCGTGCTGCCGCTGCTGCTGAAAGCCTGCGCCTACCTGCTCAAGGAATTGCCGGACTTCAACAGCTCCCTGGCCCCCAGTGGCAAGGCGCTGATCCGCAAGAAGTACGTGCATATCGGCTTCGCCGTGGACACCCCGGACGGCCTGCTGGTCCCGGTGATCCGCAACGTCGACCAGAAGAGCCTGCTGCAACTGGCGGCCGAAGCTGCTGCCCTGGCCGAGAAGGCCCGGACCAAGAAGCTCTCGGCGGACGACATGCAAGGCGCCTGCTTCACCATCTCCAGCCTCGGCCACATTGGCGGCACCGGCTTCACGCCGATCGTCAACGCGCCCGAAGTGGCGATTCTCGGCGTGTCCAAGGCCACCATCCAGCCGGTCTGGGACGGCAAGGCCTTCCAGCCGCGCCTGATGCTGCCGCTGTCGCTGTCCTATGACCACCGCGTGATCAACGGCGCCGCCGCCGCGCGCTTCACCAAGCGCCTGGGCGACGTGCTGGCGGATATCCGCACCATGCTGCTGTAAACCTTTGCTTCATCGCGAGCACGCCACGCTCGCACCTCGACCCCGCCCCTTTAGGCGGGGTTTTTTTGCCTGGAAATACCACTGAAGGAAACCCACGACCATCGCCCAGGCGTCGTCCTACGGCAGCCCGTATCGTGCGTTCAGAAAGGAGGAAAGGCACGCAGCCCATCAGCCGGTGCCGATGGGCTTCGTCGCTGCAGCCAGGTCAGCCCTTCTGCAGATTGCGGATCAGGAAGCTGAAGGCCTTGGCCAGTTGTCCGGCGCCATCGAGATCCCGGACGATGGTCAGCATCGGTTCCGTGGAGCCGGGCACGTTGAGCACACAGGCCTGGCCTTCGCGAGGGCACGCGTAGCTGATGCTCGGATCGACGCCGAACACCGGCAGCAAACGGTTGCGTACCGAAACCCCGGTGCCCGAGGTGGCACGCACCTCTTCGCGCAGCATCAACTCTCCCGGCTTGGCCAGGCTCACCTGGTACTCCAGGTCGCGGCGGTCGCTGGAACCCACCTGGTAGCCGGCGCTCAGGGCGTAGCTCCTGAGCAGCGCATTGGTATGCGCAAACAGCGCCTTGCGCTCGTCGTCGGTCAGGTAGAGACGCTTGATTTCCGTCAGGTAACGGGTCTGTTCGGCGCTGCTGAGAACAGGCTCAGGAGCGGCCACCGAGACCGGTGATAAAAAAACAGCCCACATAGCACCAAAGCCCCACCAAGTTGTCTTGTCAGCCCCATCTGCATGATGCACCCTTGCCCGACGCCATAATATGAAGTGGGCCGAGGCCCGACTCGGTCAGCATACTGGAACCCACCCGCCCGATGAAAAGCCATCCCGATGCCGCCAGCCGTACGGTGGCCGAGGTTGTGACGCAGTTGCCAGTCCCTTCGCGGCTTGGCCTCATGCGTTTCGAGCGGCTCAACGAGGCCAGCTGGGCGCTGCTGTTCCTCGACCCCAATTGCGAACGCCAGATCGGCCTGCCGGCCACCGAGCTCTGTGCCCTGGTCGGCTCGCCCTACGCCAGCCTGATGTCCCCCGAAGCGCGCTACCGCCTGCATGACGAAATCCAGCGTCAGCTGACCGGCAGCGCCAGCTACCAAGTGCAGTACGGCCTGCACACCCCCGACGGCGTGCGCACCATCCTCGAACTCGGCGAAGCCTTCCAGCAGCACGGCCGCAACCTGCTGCGCGGTTACCTGCTGCCGGTGGACGTCGACGACCGTGAAGACGATGACCATCGCCTCAGCGAACTGGAAGCCCAGAACCAGCGCCTGAAAAGCTCCCTGGATCTCTACCAGCGCTCCCAGGAAGACCACCTGCAGCACCTGATCCGCTCCCGCGCGCAGCAGAGCCTGATCGTGCGCCTGGCCCGCCACCGCTACAGCCCCGGCGACCCGGCCCTGGAAGCGGCCAAGCTGATCACCCAGGCCGCCTGCGAGGCCTACGAGGTCTCCCGCGCCTCCCTGTGGATGTTCGATGGCGACCTGCTGCGCGCCATCACCCTCTACCGGCGCGACCAGGACCACCACGAACACCCGGGCGCCATCGACGTCAGCCGCTACCCGCAGTACCTCGAAGCCCTGCACAGCGGCCGCGCCATCGACGCCCACAACGCCCAGCGCGACCCGCGCACCATCGAGCTGGTGGACGACTACCTCAAGCCCCAGGGTGTGGTCGCCCTGCTCGATGCCAGCGTGCGCATCGGTGGCGAGGTGGTCGGCGTGCTTTGCCTGGAACACACCGGCGGCCAGCGCGTCTGGCAGACCGATGAAATCGCCTTCGCCGGCGAGCTGGCCGACCAGTTCGCCCAGGTTCTGGTCAACCAGCAACGCCTCGACGCCACCAACGCCCTGCACCTGTTCCAGCGCGCCGTCGAACAGAGCGCCAGCGCCTTCCTGCTGGTGGACCGCGACGGCCTGGTGGAATACGTCAACCCCAGCTTCACCGCCATCACCCAGTACAGCTCCGACGAAGTCCACGGCCGCCGCCTCTCCGAGCTGCCGGCCCTGGAAAACCTCAGCGACCTGCTGTTCGACGCCCGCTCCAGCCTCACCACCAGCAACAGTTGGCAGGGCGAGTTCCGCAGCCGGCGCAAGAACCTCGAGCCGTACTGGGGCCAGCTGTCCATCTCCAAGGTGTTCGGCGAGAACGGCGAACTGACGCACTACATCGGCATCTACGAGGACGTCACCCACAACAAGCTGGCCCAGCAGCGCATCGAGAAGCTGGCCTACACCGACAACCTCACCGGGCTGGGCAACCGTCCCTACTTCATCCGCAGCCTCGAAGAGCGCTTCCAGAGCGACCACGAGTCGCCCCTCTGCCTGCTGCTGGTGGACATCGACAACTTCAAGCGCATCAACGACAGCCTCGGCCACCAGACCGGCGACAAACTGCTGGTCAGCCTCGCCCGCCGGCTGCGCAACACCCTCGGCCAGGGCGACATCCTCGCGCGCTTCGCCAGCAACGAATTCGCCGTGCTGCTCGATGGCGCCGACCTGGAGAGCGGGCAGAAGACCGCCGGGCAGATCCTCCACACCCTCGACAAGCCGCTGTTCGTCGACAACCAACTGATCAGCGTCACCGGCTCCCTGGGCCTGGCCTGCGCGCCCCAGCATGGGCGTGATCCGCAGACCCTGATGAAGCACGCCGGCCTCGCCCTGCACAAGGCCAAGGCCAACGGCAAGCACCAGCTGCAACTGTTCACCGAAACCCTCAACGCCGAGGCCAGCTACAAGCTGTTCGTCGAGAACAACCTGCGCCGCGCCCTGGCACAGAACGAGCTGGAAGTCTTCTACCAGCCCAAGCTGTGCCTCAAGTCCGGGCAACTGCTGGGCATGGAGGCGCTGCTGCGCTGGCAGCACCCGGAGCGCGGCATGATCCGCCCCGACCAGTTCATCAGCGTCGCCGAGGAAACCGGGATGATCATCCCCATCGGCAAAT
This sequence comes from Aquipseudomonas alcaligenes MRY13-0052, assembly GCA_000474255.1. Classification (GTDB taxonomy): domain Bacteria; phylum Pseudomonadota; class Gammaproteobacteria; order Pseudomonadales; family Pseudomonadaceae; genus Metapseudomonas; species Metapseudomonas solani. The sequence goes on along the minus strand of BATO01000010.1, from coordinate 25,760 downwards.
GGGTGATCCGCGAAGCCTGTCGCATGAGCCGGCGCCTCAGCGCCTCGGGCATGGGCGATGTGCAGGTGGCGATCAACCTCTCGCCCAAGCAGTTCAGCGACCCGGACCTGGTGGGCTCCATCGCCGCCATCCTCCACGAGGAGCAACTGCCCCCGGGCCTGCTGGAACTGGAACTGACCGAAGGCCTGCTGCTGGAAGCCACCGACGACACCAAGCACCAGCTCAACCGTCTCAAGACCCTAGGCCTGACCCTGGCCATGGACGACTTCGGCACCGGCTACTCGTCCCTCAGCTACCTGAAGAAGTTCCCGATCGACGTCATCAAGATCGACCGCAGCTTCATCAAGGACATCCCCGACAACCAGGACGACATGGAAATCACCTCCGCGGTGATCGCCATGGCCCACAACCTCAAGCTCAAGGTCGTCGCCGAAGGCATCGAGAGCGCCTCCCAGCTGGCCTTCCTCCGCCGCCAGCGCTGCGACGTCGGCCAGGGCTACCTGTTCGACCAGCCCATTCCCGGGCACCTGCTGCTGGAAAGCCTGCGCCGCTACCCCTGCCGCCCGCAGCCCTGAGCCCCGAGCCCCGAGCCCCAAGCCCCAAGCCCCAAGCCTGCTGTAACATCGGCCATTCCCGCAGGTCTATCGACCAGCCACCCAATCAGGAGAACGCCATGGTCCTGCGCTCGCAGATCCTCGCTCACAAAATCGAGCTGCCCACGGCGGCACAGGCGCTGCCCGGCCGTGAATCGCCGATGCCGGTGCCCGACGCCCACTTCGTCAACGGCCGCCCGCTGCAAGCCCCCTTCCCCGCCCACCTGCAACAGGCGGTGTTCGGCCTCGGCTGCTTCTGGGGCGCCGAGCGGCGTTTCTGGCAACAGGAAGGCGTCTGGTCCACCGCGGTCGGCTACGCCGGCGGCCACACCCCGAACCCGACCTACGACGAAGTCTGCTCCGGCCTCACCGGGCATACCGAAGTGGTGCTGGTGGTGTTCGACCCGCAGGTGATCAGCTACGAGAAGCTGCTCTCGGTATTCTGGGAAGCCCACAACCCGACCCAGGGCATGCGCCAGGGCAACGACATCGGCACCCAGTACCGCTCGGCCATCTACTGCAGCGACGCCGCCCAGCTGGAAGCCGCCAAGGCCAGCGAAGCCCGCTTCCAGGCCGAACTGAGCAACTCAGGCTTCGGCGCCATCACCACCGAAATCGACGAAGCCCCGACCTTCTACTACGCCGAGGCGTATCACCAGCAGTACCTGGCGAAGAATCCGGGGGGTTATTGCGGGTTGGGGGGACGGGCGTGTGTATGCCGCTTTAGAGCTTGAAGCGGGAAGCTTGAAGCTGGAAGAAGGAGCGCCGGCCTGAGGCTTCCGGCTTCCGGCTTCAAGCTTCAAGCTTCAAGCTATCAACTGTCCGCAATAATCCAATCCAACCGCCAGCCACCCTGACTCTGCGCAAGCTTTTCGCTCAGCCAGGGCAGCAGTTGGCGCAGTTCCTCTTCCAGTCCCCATGGCGGGTTGGCGATGGCCAGGCCCGAACCGTTGAGGCCGAGGGCGTTGTCCGCCGGGTGCACCATCAGTTCCACGCGCAGCAGCTTGGGCGCCCCGGAGGCTTCCAGGCCCTGGTAGAAGCGCTTGAGCTGGCGCTGGTCTTTGATCGGGTACCAGATCGCCACGACTGTCTGGCGCATGCGGCCGATGGCTTCCTTCAGTGCGGTGACGCAGCGCTCCAGCTCGTCGGCTTTCTCGAAGGGCGGGTCGATCAGCATCAACGCGCGCTTCTCGGCGGTGGGCAGCAGGGCGCGGGGCAGGTGCCAGCCTTCGCCCAGGTGCACGGCAACGCGGCGGTCGCCGGCCATGTTCTCCTTCAGCGCCTGGCCGTCTTCCGGGTGCTTTTCGTTCAGGTGCAGGCGGTCCTGCGGGCGGGTCAGCTGGCGTGCCAGCTCCGGCGAACCGGGGTAGTGGCGCAGCGCGCCATCGGGGTTCAGGGCGTGGAGCACGCCGAGGTAGTCCACCATCAGTTCCGGCAGGTCGGGCTGGCCCCAGAGCCGGCCGATGCCCTCCTCCCATTCCCCGGTGCGGTTGGCCTGGTCGCCGGCCAGGTCGTAGAGGCCGACGCCGGCGTGGCTGTCGAGGTAGGCGAAGGGCGCCTCCTTGCGTGACAGCAGGGCGATCAGGCGGGCCAGGGTCAGGTGTTTGAGCACATCGGCGTGGTTGCCGGCATGGAAGGCGTGACGGTAGTTCATGGTGTGGGAATCCTCGCGAGGCGCGCAGTTTACCAGCCGCGACGCTGGCCGGGTTTTGCCGCTTTATCACCCTTATGGATGTTGCTAGGCGACCTTCATTCACCGATCTAGACTCCGGCCATCCAACCGGAGATCCGACATGTCCGAGACCCTGCTCAGTTCCCGCAACCTGGCCTTCGAACTCTACGAAGTGCTGGACGCCGAAGCCCTGACCCAGCGCGAGCGCTTCGCCGATCACAACCGCGAAACCTTCGACGCCGCCATCGGCACCGCCCGCAGCATCGCCGAGAAATACTTCGCCCCGCACAACCGCAAGGGCGACGAGAACGAGCCGGAGTACCACAACGGCGCCGCCACGCTGATCCCGGAAGTGAAGCCCGCCGTCGACGCCTTCCTCGAGGCCGGCTTCCTCAACGCCACCCGCAGCTTCGAGCAGGGCGGCATGCAACTGCCCACGCTGCTGTCCCAGGCCTGCTTCGCCCACTTCCAGTCGGCCAACGTCGGCAGCTCCGCCTACCCCTTCCTGACCATGGGCGCGGCCAACCTGATCGAGAGCTTCGGCAGCGACGAACAGAAGCAGCGCTTCCTGCAGCCGATGATCGACGGCAAGTTCTTCGGCACCATGGCGCTCACCGAGCCCCACGCCGGCTCCTCGCTGTCGGACATCCGCACCCGCGCCGAACCGGCCGGTGACGGCACCTACCGCATCAAGGGCAACAAGATCTTCATCTCCGGCGGCGACCACCCGCTGTCGGACAACATCGTGCACATGGTGCTGGCCAAGCTGCCGGACGCCCCCGCCGGGGTCAAAGGCATCTCGCTGTTCATCGTGCCCAAGTTCCTGGTCAACGACGACGGCTCCCTCGGCAAGCGCAACGACGTGATCCTCGCCGGCCTGTTCCACAAGATGGGCTACCGCGGTACCACCTCCACCGCCTTGAACTTCGGCGACAACGGCGACTGCGTCGGCTACCTGGTGGGCAAGCCCCACGCCGGCCTGTCCTACATGTTCCAGATGATGAACGAGGCACGCATCGGCGTCGGCATGGGCGCGGTGATGCTCGGCTACGCCGGCTACCTCTACTCCCTGGAATACGCCCGCGAGCGCCCCCAGGGCCGCCTGCCCGACGGCAAGGACCCGACCAGCGCCCAGGTGGCGATCATCGAGCACGCCGATGTGCGCCGCATGCTGCTGACCCAGAAGGCCTATGTGGAAGGCGCCTTCGACCTCGGCCTGTACTCGGCCCGCCTGTTCGACGACACCCAGACCCTCGCCACCGAGGAGGAGCGCAAGCAGGCCCACGAACTGCTCGACCTGCTCACCCCCATCGTCAAATCCTGGCCCTCGGAGTTCTGCCTCAAGGCCAACGAACTGGCGGTGCAGATCCTCGGCGGCCACGGCTACACCCGCGAATACCCGGTGGAGCAGTACTACCGCGACAACCGCCTCAACCCCATCCATGAAGGCACCCACGGCATCCAGTCCCTGGACCTGCTGGGCCGCAAGGTGGCGCAGAACAACGGTGCCGGCCTCAAGCAGCTGACCCGCCTGATCAACGACACCTGCCAGCGCGCCAGCGTCCACGGTTCCCTCGACGCCCTGCGCCAGCCGCTGGAGCAACTGGTGTCGCGCCTCTCCGCCGTGACCCTGGCCCTGCTCGGCGACCTGATGCAGGGCAAGGTCAACCAGGCCCTGGCCAACTCCGCGCTCTACCTCAACGCTTTCGGCCACGCGGTCATCGGCTGGCGCTGGCTGGAACAGGCGATCCGCGCCGAAGAAGGCCTGGCCCGTGGCAACGCCGCCGACGCCGACTTCTACAAGGGCAAGCTGCAGGCCGCGCGCTACTTCCTCACCTGGGAAGTGCCGGGCGTGCACCACGCCCTGGCCATTCTCGAAGCCCGCGACGACACCTGCCTGGAAATGCGCGACGCCTGGTTCTGATTTCAACTTTTCAGGGTTTCCCTGCCCCGCGCACATGCGGGGCTTTTTTTGCCTGCGAATCGGCCAGTCCACCGATGACCGGCTCGGCACCGGCATTCCCCGGATCGTCAAATCGACCTCGGACAATATCCTGACCACCTGGTCGAATCCGTGAACACAGGCTTCGGCCCTGTTCAAAAAACCTGTGGATTTATGCCGATCAGCGCTTGCGGCGCGTTGCGGGTAGCAGGTTAGAATCCAGCTGGCATGCACACTGCATGCATCCCTCCAGCGTCACCCCCGACATCATTGCCAGGAGCTTCAATACGTGGATGCAGCCACCATCAATAGCCTGTTCCTGATCGGCGCGTTGCTGGTCGGCGCAAGCATTCTGGTGAGCTCGGTTTCCTCGCGCCTGGGCATCCCCATCCTGGTCATCATCCTGGCCGTGGGCATGGTCGCCGGCATCGATGGCCCGGGCGGCATCGGCTTCAGCAACTACCCGCTGGCCTACCTGGTGGGCAACCTGGCGCTGGCCATCATTCTCCTCGACGGCGGCCTGCGCACACGGGTCTCCAGCTTCCGCGTGGCCTTGTGGCCGGCGCTGTCGCTGGCCACGGTCGGCGTCTTGATCACCACCGGGCTGACCGGCATGGCCGCGGCCTGGCTGTTCAATCTCGACATCATGCAGGGCCTGCTGATCGGCGCCATCGTCGGCTCCACCGACGCCGCGGCGGTGTTCTCCCTGCTCGGCGGCAAGGGCCTCAACGAACGGGTCACCGCCACCCTGGAGATCGAGTCCGGCAGCAACGACCCGATGGCGGTGTTCCTCACCGTCACCCTGATCGACATGCTGGCCAAGGGGCAGAGCGAAATCAGCCTGTCCTTCCTCGGCCACCTGGTCAGCGAGTTCGGCATCGGCGCCCTGCTCGGCCTCGGCGGCGGCTGGCTGCTGCTGCAACTGATCAACCGCATCAACCTGCCCAACGGCCTCTACCCGCTGCTGGTGGTGAGCGGCGGCCTGCTGGTGTTCGCCCTCACCAACTTCCTGCACGGCAGCGGCATCCTCGCCGCCTACCTCTGCGGGCTGGTGCTGGGCAACCGCCCGATCCGCTCGCGCCACAGCATCCTGCATATGCTCGACGGCATGGCCTGGCTGGCGCAGATCGGCATGTTCCTGGTGCTGGGCCTGCTCGTCACGCCCCACGACCTGCTGCCCATCGCCCTGCCCGCCCTGGGCCTGGCGCTGTGGATGATCCTCTTCGCCCGCCCGCTGTCGGTGATGATCGGGCTGATCCCCTTCCGCGCCTTCCATGACCGCGAAAAGGCCTTCATCGCCTGGGTCGGCCTGCGCGGCGCGGTGCCCATCATCCTCGCGGTGTTCCCGATGATGGCCGGCCTGCCCCACTCGCAGCTGTACTTCAACCTGGCGTTCTTCATCGTCCTCGTCTCCCTGCTGCTGCAGGGCGCCAGCCTGCCGCTGGCGGCCAAGCTGCTGCGGGTGACGGTACCGCCGGAGCCGGCGCCCATCTCCCGCGCCGGGCTGGAGATCCACCCCACCAGCGAGTGGGAGCTGTTCGTCTACCGCCTGGGCGCGGAGAAGTGGTGCATCGGCGCCGCCCTGCGCGAACTGAAGATGCCCGAAGGCACCCGCATCGCCGCGCTGTTCCGGGGCACCGAACTGCTCCACCCTTCGGGCAGTACCGTGCTGGAGGCGGGCGACATCCTCTGCGTGGTCGGCCACGAGCACGACCTCTCCGCCCTCGGCAAACTGTTCAGCCAGGCGCCCCAGCGCGGCCTCGACCTGCGCTTCTTCGGCGACTTCGTCCTCGAAGGCGATGCCCAGCTCTCCGCCGTCGCCTCGCTCTACGGCCTCAAGCTGGAGAACATCGACGGCACCCAGCCCCTGGGGCGCTTCATCTCCCACGAGATCGGCGGCGAACCCATCGTCGGCGACCAGGTGGAGTGGAACGGCCTGACCTGGACCGTCGCCCTGATGGAAGGGAACAAGGTGCGCAAGGTGGGCGTCAAATTCCCCGAAGGTCACGGGCGCCCAGGCCCCGGACTGTTCCTCTGAAGGCGCGGCACGTCCCACCACGGGCGCCGCGCCTGGCATATCATTAACCGCACTTTTTCCAGAGCCGCCCCCAGCGACCATGTCTTTCCTGCGCCCCCTCATTGCCGCCGCCCTCATCGGCTTCAGCCTCGGTGTGACCAACCTGCACGCCGCCGAGCCCCCCACCAGCGCCAAGGTCCAGCAAAGCCTGGACACCCTGGCCGAGCGCAAGCTGTCCGAAGCCGAGCAGAAGGCCGTGCAGCAGGTGCTGGAGCAGACCCTGACCCTGCTGGGCAACGAAGCCGAGAGCGAAAAGCGCCTGGCCGACCTCAAGCGCCAGCTCACCGACGCCCCGCGCCAGACCAGCGACGCCCAGCGCGAATTCACCCGTCTCAAGGCCAGCAAGCCGGTGGACGTCACCGAGCGCTACAGCAAGTCGTCCCTGGCCCAGCTCGACCAGTTGCTCAACCAGCGCAGCACCCAGCTGGCCGACTGGCAGAAGGACCTGGCCGAGGCCAACAGCCTGATCATCACCGCCCAGACCCGCCCCGAGCGCGCCCAGGCCGAGATCGCCAGCAACCAAGCCCGTGCCCAGCAGATCAACGCCACCCTCAAGATCGGCAAGGAAGGCAGCAAGGCGCTCTCCGATGAGCAGCGCGACCAGTACAACGCCGAACTCGCCGCCCTCGACGCCCAGACCCAGCTGCGCCGCCAGGAGCTGGCCGGCAACAGCCTGTTGCAGGATCTCGGCAACAGCCGCCGCGACCTGCTGGTGGAGCGCATCCATCGCCTGGAGCAGGAAACCCAGGCCCTGCAGTCGCTGATCAACGACAAGCGCCGGGAAAGCTCCGAGCAGACCGTCGCCGAACTCTCCCGCGAGGCGCAGAAGGCCACGCCCGACAGCCTGCTGGCAGCCGAAAGCGCCACCAACCTCAAGCTCTCCGACTACCTGCTGCGGGCCACCGACCGCCTCAACGAACTGACCCAGCAAAACCTGCAAACCCGCCAGCAACTGGACACCCTCAGCCAGGCCGACCAGGCCCTGGAGGAGCAGATCAGCGTGCTCAAGGGCAGCCTGCTGCTGTCGAAGATCCTCTACCAGCAGAAGCAGGCCCTGCCGCACCTCAAGCTCGACGGCGACCTGGCCGACGAGATCGCCGACATCCGCCTTTACCAGTTCGAACTCAGCCAGCAGCGCGACAAGCTCAACAGCCCCCAGGCCTACGTCGACGATCTGCTGTCCCGCCAGCCCGCCGACCAGGTCACCCCGGAACTACGCGCCACTCTGCTCGACCTGGCCACCACCCGCACCGAGCTGTTCGACCGCCTGAGCCGCGAACTCAACGCCCTGCTCAACGAATCCATCACCCTGCAGCTCAACCAGAAGCAGCTGCAAAGTACCTCCCAGGCGTTGCGCGCGACCCTGGAAGAGCAGATGTTCTGGATTCCCAGCAACAAGCCGCTGGACCTTTCCTGGATCAAGAACGCCCCGCACTACCTGCAACGCCAGCTCGCCGACGTGCCCTGGGGTTCAGGCCTGGCCGAGCTGGGCGAAGGCCTGGTAGACCGCCCCTGGCTGTTCGTCCCCCTGCTGCTGATGATCGGTGCGCTGCTGTGGCGGCGCAGCTGGATCTACGCCAAGCTCACCGACCTGCACCAGGACATCGGCCACTACAAGCGCGACAGCCAGATGCACACGCCCCTGGCGTTGCTGCTGAACGTCCTCCTGGCCCTGCCGGTGACCCTGTTCCTCGCCCTCTGCGGCCTGGCCCTGCAGATCGACGCCCGTGGCCAGAACGCCACCCTCGGCGCCGCGCTGATGGAAATGGCCCAGGCCTGGCTGGTGTTCTACACCCTGTACCGCATCCTCTCCCCGGGCGGCGTCGCCGAGCTGCACTTCCGCTGGCCGCGCCCGCAGGTGTCCCTGCTGAGCAAGCAGATCCGCCGCCTCGGCATGGTGGTGATGGCCCTGGTGGCCGTGGTCACCGTCGCCGAGCACCAGCCCCAGGCCCTGGCCGAGGACGTGATCGGCATCATCGTCGTCATCTCCTGCTACGCCCTGATGGCCCTGGTGCTGAGCAACCTGCTGCTGGCCGAGCCGATGCGCGAGCACACCTCGCCCTTCCGCTTCCTCATCGGCCTGGGCTTCACCCTGCTGCCGCTGGCGTTCATCGTCGCCGTGGGCTTCGGCTACTACTACACCTCGCTCAAGCTCACCGACCGCCTGATCAACACGCTCTACCTGCTGATCCTCACGCTGGTGATCGAGGCCGCCTTCGTCCGTGGCCTGGCCGTGGCCGCCCGGCGCCTGGCCTACGCGCGCGCCCTGGCCAAGCGCCAGGCGCAGACCAAGGAGAACGCCGAGGGCGAGGAAGTGGCGGTGGAAGAGCCGACCCTCGACATCGAGCAGGTCAACCAGCAGTCCCTGCGCCTGATCCGCCTGGCCCTGCTCGGCACCTTCATCGCCGCGATGTACCTGGTCTGGGCCGACCTGATCAGCGTCTTCGCCTACCTCGACGAAGTGACCCTCTACCAGTACGCCGCCGGCACCGGCGACGCCGCCACCCAGGTGCCCATCAGCCTGCTCGACGTGCTCGGCGCGCTGATCATCGCCGGCATCACCACGGTGCTCGCACGCAACCTGCCCGGCCTGCTGGAAGTGCTGGTGCTGTCGCGCCTGAGGCTCGCCCAGGGCAGCGCCTATGCCACCACCACCCTGCTCTCCTACGCCATCGCCGGCATCGGCTTCGTCAGCGCCCTGTCCACTCTCGGGGTCAGCTGGGACAAGCTGCAGTGGCTGGTGGCCGCGCTCTCGGTGGGTATCGGCTTCGGCATGCAGGCGATCTTCGCCAACTTCATCTCCGGCCTGATCCTGCTGTTCGAGCGCCCGGTGCGCATCGGCGACCTGGTGACCATCGGCACCGTCACCGGCACGGTGAACCGCATCCGCATCCGCGCCACGCACATCACCGACAGCGATCGCAAGGAAGTGATAGTCCCCAACCAGACCTTCCTCACCAGCCAGCTGATCAACTGGACCCTGACCGACACCGTCACCCGCATCGTGCTGGTCTACAACGTCAATCGCGGTGCCGACCTGGAACTGGTGCGCAAGCTGCTGCTGCAGGCCACCCAGGAGAACACCCGCGTGCTGCGCGACCCGGCCCCCAACGTGCAGCTGAAGACCTACGGCGCCACCACCCTGGAGCACGAGCTGAAGATCTACGTGCGCGAGCTGGGCGACCGCGGCCTGGCCACCGACGAGCTGAACCGGCGCATCGACCAGCTGTTCCAGGAGCACAACATCAACATCTCCTCGGTGCCGAAGATGGACGTCATCCTCAGCCGCAAGGTCGAGGCCCACGCCCCGGTCGAGGAAGCTGCCGCCGACGCCGCCGAAGAGCAGGCCAAGTAGGCCGCTGCCACGCGGGGACCACCGGTCCCCGCGACTTCCCCCGGCTCCGGCCGCGTGACAAGCTGAGCCCATGAAACGACTCGACGACCTGCAGTTCGACAACCGCTTCGCCCGCCTGGGCGATGCCTTCTCCACCGAAGTCCTGCCCGACCCGCTGGCCGACCCGCACCTGGTGGTGGCGAGCCCGGCGGCCATGGCGCTGCTCGACCTGGACCCGGCCGAGGCCGACACGCCGGTGTTCGCCGAGCTCTTCGCCGGGCACAAGCTGTGGTCCGACGCGGCCCCGCGCGCCATGGTCTATTCCGGGCACCAGTTCGGCAGCTACAACCCGCGCCTCGGCGATGGCCGCGGCCTGCTGCTGGGCGAGGTGGTCAACGACGCCGGCGAGCACTGGGACCTGCACCTCAAGGGCGCGGGCCAGACGCCCTACTCGCGCATGGGCGACGGCCGCGCGGTGCTGCGCAGCTCGATCCGCGAGTTCCTCGCCAGCGAACACCTGCACGCCCTGGGCATCCCCAGCAGCCGCGCGCTGTGCGTCACCGGCTCCAGCACCCCGGTCTACCGCGAGAAGAAGGAAAGCGGTGCCATGGTCATGCGCCTGGCCCCCAGCCACGTACGCTTCGGCCACTTCGAGTACTTCTACTACACCCGCCAGCACGAGCAGTTGAAGACCCTCGGCGAGCACGTGCTGGCCTGCCATTTCCCCGAGTGCCTCGACGCCGACGAACCCTGGCTGGCGATGTTCCGCACGGTGATCGAGCGCAACGCCGAGATGATCGCCGGCTGGCAGGCCTATGGCTTCTGCCACGGGGTGATGAACACCGACAACATGTCGATCCTCGGCATCACCTTCGACTACGGCCCCTACGCCTTCCTCGACGACTTCGACGCCAACCACATCTGCAACCACTCCGACGACAGCGGGCGCTATAGCTTCAGCAACCAGGTGCCCATCGCCCACTGGAACCTCGCCGCCCTGGCTCAGGCACTCACGCCGCACATCGCCGTGGAGGCCCTGCGCGAGGCGCTGGAGCTGTTCCTGCCGCTGTACCAGGCGGCCTGGCTGGACCGCATGCGCCGGCGCCTCGGCTTCACCCAGGCAGAGGATGGCGACGAAGCGCTGGTGCAGCGCCTGCTGCAACTGATGCAGACCAGCGCAGTGGACTACAGCCTGTTCTTCCGCCGCCTGGGCGACAGCGCGCCCGAGCAGGCGGTGGCCATGCTGCGGGACGATTTCGTCGACCTCGCCGGCTTCGACGCCTGGGCCGCGCAGTACGTCGAGCGCGCCGCGCGCGAGGGCGACGACCAGGACGCCCGCCGCCAGCGCATGCACGCGGTGAACCCGAAGTACATCCTGCGCAACTACCTGGCCCAGCGCGCCATCGAGGCCGCCGAGCGTGGCGACTACAGCGAGGTGCGCCAGCTGCACGCCGTGCTCGCCCGTCCGTTCGACGAGCAGCCGGGCATGGAAAGCTACGCCGAGCGCCCGCCCGAATGGGGCAAGCACCTGGAAATCAGCTGCTCCTCCTGAGCCCCCGAGCCCTCGGCGGGCCTCAGCGGGCCAGCCCCTGGGTCTGCTCCACGCGCCGCAGCAGGTAAGGGAAGAAGGGGTTGGACGTGGCACGCTGCAGCGCGCCCATGTCCATCACCAGCGCACCCCGCTCGCCCCGCAACGACAGGTCACCCAGGTGGATGCCGAAGTCATCGGCCGGGTCGGGGCGCCGACCGTACAGCCCATCGTTCTCGGGGAAGGGCACGGCCACGTGGGACAGCGAGAACAGCTCACGGGGGAAGGTCAGCTCCAGCGGCGTCACCCACTCTTCCCGGGCACCGGCTTCGGTCACCCGCTCGACCACCTCGCGGCTGCTCGCCGTGACATTGGTGACCACCGCCGTGCGGTAGTTGCGCGGCGGTGGCGGCAGCAGGCGCGCCAGCGCCAGGCTCGCCTCCGGCCGCAGCAGCGGGCCGAAATCCACCGAGCGGTTGATGTCGAACAGCACCAGCTCGCTGCCGTTGTCCGGCAGCAGGCGGTAGAGCCCGTCCACCACCGCTGGCGTGCTCACCGTGGCATCCACCACCGACTGGAAGGTCAGCAGCGGCGGCATCGCACTCAGGCCGTCACGGTGCGAGGCCCGCTGCAGCTGTTCCTGCAGGGCCGCCGTGAGCAGGTAGGACTGGCGCGCGCCGTTGACCGGGAAGGAGTTGTACTTGAACGGGTTGTACTCGGGCAGCAGATCCAGCCAGGCGGCCTTGGCGAAGGCCGGGAACACCGCCGGCCAGCCCGCCACCCCGGCGAAACGCGCATAACCGGCCACGCCCACCATGGGCGAGAGCAGCACCAGCCGCTCGGCCCGGGGCAGCGCCGGGTTCTCGAGAGCATCCAGGGAATACTTCAGCGCCAGCGCGCCGCCATTGGAGTAACCCACCAACCGCAGCGGCCGCGGCTCGCCCACCAGGCGCCGGGCCTCGCGCACGGCCAGGCGGGTGGCGGCCAGCCATTGCTGCCAGCTCACGTCGGTCAGCGCCGCCGGCACCGTGCCGTGGCCCGGCAGGCGCAAGCCCACCACCACGAAGCCCGCCTGGCGGTAGCGCAGCGCCAGGTGGCGCAGGCTGTAGGGCGAATCGGTGAGGCCATGCAGCATCACCACCGCGCCCACCGGCTCGCCTTCCGGGCGCAGCACATAGGAGCGGTTCCAGTCCTGGTGGAAGTGCCCGGGGTAGAGCGGGCTACCGGGGAAGTAGCGGTTCGCCGGCACCCGTTCCTCGGGCTCCAGGCGCTCGCTGACCTGCTGGCGCACCTGGTCGAAGACATGGGCTTCGGCGCCCATCCACGCGGCCCAGTCGGCCTGGTCCAGGGCGCGCTCATCGAGTTCGTCCGGCACGAAGCGGTGCCAGGGCAGCAGCGCCGGCTCGCCCTGGATATCCAGCACCCGCACGGCGAAGACCAGCAGCACCGCCAATGCCATCAGCAAGGCGCCGCGCCCCACCCATCGGATGATCCCTGTGCGCATCGTCCCCGCTCCCGTCTTCAGGCCCCGGCCAGCAACCAGTCCAGCCCCATGCGTACGTGCTCCTCGGTGCTGTCCACCAGGGGCAAGGGCGAATCACAACCGTCCAGCAGCAGGCCGATCTCGGTGCAGCCGAGGATCGCCGCCTGGGCGCCCTCGTCCTTGAGCTGCTGCAACTGCGCGAGGTAGAAGGCCCGCGCCTCGGGCAGGAAGCGGCCCAGGCACAGCTCCTGGAAAATCACCCGGTCGATCTCCACCATCGCTGCTGCATCCGGCACCTGCACGCGAATGCCGAAGCGCTCACCCAGGCGTTGCCGGTAGAAGTCCTCCTGCATGGTGAAGCGCGTCCCCAGCAGCGCCGCCCGCTCGCAGCCTTGCGCCTTGAGGGCCGTCCCCACACCGTCGCCGATGTGCAGCAGGGGGATGTCCACCGCTGCCTCGATGGCCGGAGCCACCTTGTGCATGGTGTTGGTGGCCAGCAGCAGGGCGCCAGCGCCGGCACGCTCCAGGCCTTGCGCAGCGGCAGCCAGCTGGCGCCCTGCCTCGTCCCAGCCACCGGACTTCTGCAGGGCGGCGATGCCGGCGAAATCCACCGAATGCAGCAGCAACGGTGCCGAATGCAGGCCGCCCCGCGCATCGCGCACGCCTTCGTTGAGCAGGCGGTAATAGCTCAGGGTCGACTCCCAACTCATGCCACCCAGTACACCCAGCAACCTCATGACGCGTTCTCCCGAGCAAAATCCCAGCCTAGCCCAGGCAGGCGTGCTGCCTGGACATACAGTTATCCGGCGATGGGCAGGTACAGCCGCAACGGGCCACCCGAACCTTTTAAAATGGAATATGAACCTGCGGAAATCTTCTTAGACTCTCTAAGCAAAGCCGCTTATCTTCGCCGCCTGCTTATTCCAGCCTGTTCTACCACCCACTGTCAGGCACCGTACCCCGCATGAAGATCCGCAATCTCGACCTCAGCCAGAGCCCGATCAACACCGAGCACGAGGCACTGGGCATCCCCCCCGTCGAGGACTTCGTCAGCCACCCCGACAACCACCCGGTGCTGCGCGCCGCGATGTGGTTCGCCGTGCTGGTGCTGGTCAGCCTGCTGGGCTTCCTCGCCTGGCGCCTGTTCTTCGGCGACCACGGCGGGGCCACCGGCCTGGACATCATCGAACGCACCCTCAGCAGCCCGACCTTCTGGAGCGCGGTGGCCGTGGGCTTCCTCGCCCAAGTGGTGGATGGCGCGCTGGGCATGGCCTACGGCATCACCGCGACCACCTTCCTGCTCACCGCCGGCGCCTCCCCCGCTGCTGCCAGCGCCAGCGTGCACATCGCCGAAGTCTTCACCACCGGGCTCTCGGGCATCTCCCATGTGAAGCTGGGCAACGTCAACAAATCCCTGTTCCTGCGCCTGCTGCTGCCGGGCATCATCGGTGCGGTGCTAGGCGCCGTGCTGATCACCACCTTCGACGGCGCCGCGCTCAAGCCCTTCATTTCCGCCTACCTGCTGCTGATGGGCCTGTACATCCTCAGCAAGGCCTACCGCCATGTGGCCCAGCGCCGGGCGCCGAAGCACGTGGCCAAGCTGGCCCTGTTCGGCGGTTTCGTCGACGCCGCCGGCGGCGGTGGCTGGGGCCCGGTGGTCACCAGCAGCCTGCTGGGCTCGGGCAGCGACCCGCGCACCACCATCGGCTCGGTGAACTTCGCCGAGTTCTTCCTGACCATTTCCAGCGCCACCTCCTTCATCCTCCTGGCCGGTGAGCTGAACACCTGGATGCTGGTGGCCGGGCTGGTCTTCGGCGGCCTGTTCGCGGCGCCCTTCGCCGCCATGCTGTGCAAGAAGCTGCCGGCGCGCACCCTGCTGACCCTGGTCGGCACCCTGATCACCCTGATCAGCGCCTTCAACATCTACATGGCCCTGCGCTGATCGGGCGGTTCTAGCCACCGAACTTTTCGGTCTAGCCGCGCCAGCCGCTGATTGCTCCAGGTCATTGACCGCACCCCTTCCGCTTTCACATGCTGCGCTCCTTCATCAGCCCCGAAGGAACGCAGCCACAATGAAACCGGAAACCCTCGCCATCCACGCCGGCTACAGCCCCGACCCGACCACGCGTGCGGTGGCGGTACCGATCTACCAGACCACCTCCTACGCCTTCGACGACACCCAGCACGGCGCCGACCTGTTCGACCTCAAGGTGCCCGGCAACATCTACACCCGCATCATGAACCCCACCAACGACGTGCTGGAGAAGCGCATCGCCGCGCTCGAAGGCGGCGTCGGCTCCCTGGCCGTGGCCTCGGGCATGGCCGCCATCACCTACGCCATCCAGACCGTCGCCGAAGCCGGCGACAACATCGTCTCGGTGGCCAAGCTCTACGGCGGCACCTACAACCTCTTCGCCCACACCCTGCCGCGCTCCGGCATCCAGGTACGCTTCGCCGCCCACGACGACATCGCCGCCCTGGAAGCACTGATCGACGAACGCACCAAGGCGGTGTTCTGCGAATCCATCGGCAACCCGGCGGGCAACATCATCGACCTCGCCGCCCTGGCCGCCGCCGCGCACCGCCATGGCGTGCCGCTGATCGTCGACAACACCGTGGCCACGCCCATCCTCTGCCGCCCCTTCGAACACGGCGCGGACATCGTCGTGCACTCGCTGACCAAGTACATCGGCGGCCATGGCAACAGCATCGGCGGCATCGTCGTCGACTCCGGCAAGTTCCCCTGGGCCGAAAACAAGGCGCGTTTCCCGCTGCTTAACACCCCGGACGCCTCCTACCACGGCGTGACCTACACCGAAGCCTTCGGCCCCGCAGCCTTCATCGGCCGCTGCCGCGTGGTGCCGCTGCGCAACATGGGCGCGGCGCTGTCGCCGTTCAACGCCTTCCTCATCCTCCAGGGGCTGGAAACCCTGCCCCTGCGCATGGAGCGCCACACCGAGAACGCGCTGAAGGTCGCCCACTTCCTCCAGGCCCACCCGCAGGTGGCCTGGGTGAAATACGCCGGCCTGCCGGACCACCCCGAGCACGAACTGGCCCAGCGCTACACGGCGGGCAAGCCGGCGGCGATCCTGTCCTTCGGCATCGTCGGCGGCGCCGAGGCGGGCGCGCGCTTCATCGACGCGCTGAAACTGGTGGTGCGCCTGGTGAACATCGGCGACGCCAAGTCCCTGGCCTGCCACCCGGCCTCCACCACCCACCGCCAGCTCAACGACGAGGAGCTGGAAAAGGCCGGCGTGCCGCGCGACATGGTGCGCCTGTCCATCGGCATCGAGCACATCGACGACATCCTCGCCGACCTCACCCAGTCCCTAGAGGCCGCACGGGGCTGATGCCCAGGGGTTGATATTCGGCGGGTCGGCTCCAGATCAGGGGAATCTGTTCCGGAGCCGACCATGACCGACCCCCTGATGATCCCCTGCGCCCACTGCGCCGGGCTCAACCGCATTCCCGCCGAGCGTCTGGGCGACTCGCCCCGCTGCGGTCACTGCAAGTCCGCCGTGGTCCCTGCCACGCCCTTCGACCTGAACGAAGCCGGCTTCGCCAAGCAACTGCGCGGCGACCTGCCCTTGCTGGTGGACGTCTGGGCCGACTGGTGCGGTCCCTGCAAGGCCTTCGCCCCCACCTACCAGCAGGCCGCCACCCAGCTCCACGGCCGCTGCCGCCTGGGCAAGCTGGACAGCGAGGCCAACCGCCAGCTGGCCGGGCAGCTCAACATCCGCTCCATTCCCACGCTGATCCTGTTCAAGGGCGGTGTCGAAGTCGCACGCCAGAGCGGTGCCCTGCCCCTGCCGCAACTGCTGGGCTGGCTGAAGAGCCAGGGCATCTAGAACGCCAGGGCGGGCGCAGCTCCGGCTAGCCTTGCCCGGCGTACATCTCGTTCAGCGCCCGCTGCATCTCCTCGGCGGAGACCTGGCGCTTGTGGGTGGAGATGGTCCAGGTGTTGCCGAACGGGTCGATGACCCGGCCTTCCCGCGAGCCGAAGAACATGTCGGCCACCGGGCTCAGCTCCCGGGCGCCTTCGCGTATCGCCCGGGCAAAGGTCGCGTCCGAATCGGGCACATAGATCTGCGCCAGCAGCGGCTGCTCCGGCCAGCCTTCCATCGACTCGCCGAGGTTGATCCGCGAGTCGCCGAACCTCAGCTCGCAATGCACCACCTTGCCGTCCGGCGTCGTCAGGCGGAGCAGCTCTTCCGCGTCGAACACCGCCTGGTAGAACCTGACGGCACTGGCCAGGTCGCTGACGATGCTGTTCGGCGTAACGGTATTGAATCCCTGCGGTTTGAAAGTGGTGTTCATGGGCGTTCCCTGCTGGTTCGAGCGAGCGCGACATGCGCAGGCCCATTACTACCCTAGGCAATGAAGCGCGTCCGTTACAGGCTCAACCTCCCGGTGAAAGTCCCACCTAACGGCCGGGTCCTGATCGTTTCGGTCACCCGCGCTGGCCGTCCCGGTCATTGCCGCCGACGCGCATCCGGCTAGGCTCCTGGCATTCGTCCTGCCGGAGTTCGTCATGCAATTCAACGAAGAGATGGCCCGCCACTTCACCGAAGACAAGATCACCTTCGTACGCCGCATGGGCCTCAAGGCCGTGGCCCTGGAGCCGGGCTACGTGAAGCTGCTGGTGCCCCTGGCCGGCAACGAGAACCACATCGGCACCATGTACGCCGGCGCCCTGTTCACCCTGGCGGAGATTCCCGGCGGCGCGCTGTTCATCACCAGCTTCGACACCCGCCGCTTCTACCCCATCATCAAGGACATGAGCCTGCGCTTCCGCCGCCCGGCCAAGGGTGATATCAGCGTCGAGGCGCGCATCGGCGCCGAAGAGATCGAGCGCATCCAGGCCGAGGCCAGCGCCAACGGCAAGGCCGACTACCTGCTGGAACTGGAGCTGGTGGACGCCACCGGCGAGGTGGTGGCGCAGAGCCGCGGGCTGTACCAGCTGCGCGCCCACTGAGCCTCGGACGGATTGCCCTGGATCAACTTGCCGTGCGGCCAATTGCCCCACAGTGGCACCTCACCCGGAGGTGCCACCCATGTTCAGCCATATCCTCATCGCCCATGACCTGAGCCGCGAAGCCGACCTCGCCCTGCAACGCGCCGTGGACCTGGCGCGCCAGTACGACGCCCGCCTGACCCTGCTGCACGTGCTCGAAGACCACCTGCCCAACGCCCTGCAGGACAACCTGCGCGAAGGCGCCCAGCGCCTGTTCCAGCAGCGCCTGGAGCAGCTCGGCGCACCGCCCGCCCAGGTACTGCTGCGCAAGGGCCGCCCGGCCCTGCAGATTCTCGAAGAAGTGGAAGAGAGCCAGGCCGACCTGCTGGTGATCGGCAACCACCACCACAACGCACCGGAGCTGTTCATCGGCACCACCCTGGAGCGCGTGGCCCGGCATATCGACATCCCCTTGCTGCTGGCCGTGAGTGAAAAGCCGGCCCCCTACCGCAAGGGCTTCACCGCGCTGGACTTCTCCCTCTGCGCCTGCGACGCGCTGCGCAGCGCCTGTAGCCTGCTGACCACCGAAGGCCACCTGCAGGCGGTGAACGTGATGGAGATTACCGGCCGCCTGCTGGCCAAAGCGGGCAGCTCCAGCGAATACCTGAAGACCCAGCGCGAGCTGCTGGAGCAATTGCTGAAGGACGAACTGGGCAACGTCACGGCCGCGCCGAAGATCAGCCTGGACGTCACCCACGGCTCACTGCCCCGCGCCCTGGACGACGCCATCGCCGCCGCCCAGCCGCAGTTCATCACCCTCGGCAGCCACGGCCGCAGCATGATCTCCCAGGCCCTGCTGGGCAGCCTGGCGCTGCACTATCTGCAGCGCCCGCCCTGTGATGTGTTGGTGGTGAAGTAGGCGGCAAAGCCGCAAGCGGCAAGCCGGAAGCCGGAAGCCGGAAGCCGGAAGCTTCAAGCTTCTAGAAGATTGTGCAGCTCGACGAATTGCTGGGTCAGCTTGTGGCTGCGATCCAGATAGATCAGCGGGGTGCAGGCCTGGTGGGATTCGCGCATCTTCACCGAGCTCATCAGGTTCACCGGCAGCACCGGCAGGCCCTCGGCGATGAGTTCGTCCAGCAGTTGCTGGGGCAGGCTGGCGCGGGGCTGGAACTGGTTGACCACGATGCCTTCGACCTCCAGGCCCTCGTTGTGGTCTTCCTTCAGCTCTTCGATCTCGGCCAGCAGGCCGTAGAGGGCATTGCGCGAGAAGCTGTCGCAATCGAAGGGGATCAATACGCGATCCGCCGCGATCAGCGCCGAAACCGTGTAGAAATTCAAGGCCGGCGGTGTATCCAGGTAGATACGGTCGTAATCCTCGGCCAGTTCGTCCAGCAACTTCGCCAGCTTGTTGATCTTGTGCTTGGCCTCCAGCTTCGGCTGCAGGTCGGCCAGCTCCGCCGTGGCGGTGATTACGTGCAGGTTGTCGAAGGGGGTTTCGTAGATATCCACCTTGCCCTTCTTGCCGAACGGCCCGGACGACAGGGTCTGCTTGAAGAAGTCGGCGATTCCCATGGGGATGTCATCGCCGGTCAGGCCCGTCAGGTAGTGGGTGGAGTTGGCCTGGGTGTCGAGGTCGATCAGCAGCGTGCGATAACCCTCCGATGCACTCACCGCCGCCAGGTTGCAGGCGATGCTCGACTTGCCCACGCCGCCCTTCTGATTGAACACCACTCGCCGCATCGCACACCTCCCGGGTCCCTTGGATAGTCCCGGATTCTATGCAAAGCCCGTGACAAGGGCGAGCACTGACGGGCCTTTCTTACCAGCGGGAATTTATGTGCCTTACATCTGAAGATTGTGTCTGAAGTTTGCGAAGTAACCCGACGGTCGGGGATAATGCGGCACTTTGCTATGGCGTCATCGACAAGGCCTTTGTCGTTCAGGGATTGCCAGTCGACAAGGACGCCCACAGGGGCCGGGAAGAGCTCTTAGCGTGACTCACTTCAGTATCGAACAATGGCGTGCCTGGGCCCCGGGTCTGGAAAGCGAGGACGACTGGCGCGCCTGGTGCAGGCAACCGTTCGCGCCTGCCGACCTCACTGTGCAACCCGATGTCTCCTTCCTTCCCGCCATGCAGCGGCGGCGCCTGTCGCGCCTCGCACGCATGGCGATGAGCGTCGCCTGGCCCCTGGCCGCCGAGGGTGAGCAACTGCCCATGGTGTTCGCCTCGCGCCACGGCGAAACGCCCCGCACCCTGGCCCTGCTGCAGGACCTGGCGCGCGGCGAGCCGCTGTCGCCCACCCAGTTCAGCCTTTCCGTGCACAACGCGATCATCGGCCAGTGGTCGATCCTGCGGGGTGATACCAGCGAGATGACCGCCCTGGCCGCCGAAGGCGACGGCCTGGAGCACGCGGCCCTGGAAGCCGCCGGCATGCTCGCCGAAGGCGCCCCGGCCGTGCTGCTGGTGGTGACCGAGGAGTGCCCACCGGACATCTACCGACCCTGGGTTGAGGATGTGCCCTTCCCCTACGCCGTCGCCCTGCGGCTCGCGCCCGGGGACCAGTGGCAGCTGAAGCTGTCCCCCGAAGCGCCGGAACAGGCGCCGGAACCCTGGCCCCATGCACTGGGCCTGCTGCAAGCACTGCTTAACGATCTGCCCCACCGTCAGCATCAATGGAAGAGCCGTAAATGGACCTGGCAACGCAACCGGCCCTGAACGCCCGCCCCAACGCCCCCTACTGGTGGCGCCTGATCGCCACCGCGCTGTCCTTCACCCTGTTCGGGGTCGGTGGCGTGCTGTTGCGCATCGTCGTATTCCCGCTGCTGTCGCTGCTGCCCGGCAGCGCCCTCGACCGCCGCCGCCGCGCCCGCGCCACCACCAGCCGGCTGTTCTGGCTGTTCGTGCAGTTCATGTACCGCAGCGGCGTGCTCACCTATGAAGTGGAAGGCGCCGAGCGCCTCGGTCGCCCCGGGCAGATGATCATCGCCAACCACCCCTCGCTGATCGACGTGGTGGTGCTGATCGCCCTGATCCGCGATGCCAACTGCGTGGTCAAGCAGAGCCTGTGGGACAACCCCTGCATGCGTGGCCCGATCCGCGCCGCCCAGTACATCAGCAACAGCGGCAGCATGGACATGCTCGACGAGGCCGCCGCCGCCCTGCAGGAAGGCCAGACCCTGATCGTCTTCCCCGAAGGCACCCGCACCACGCCGGGCCAGGCCCCGCAGTTCCATCGCGGCGCCGCCGCCATCGCCCTGCGCGGCGCCCGCATCGTCACCCCGGTGACCATCACCGTGGCCCCCACCACCCTGACCAAGGCCGAGCCCTGGTACAGCATCCCGGCGCGGCGCTTCCACTTCCACCTGCGCGTCGGCCAAGACATCGACCCGCAGAGTTTCGCCTCACAGGGGTCGGCACCCATCGCTTCGCGCCGCCTCAACGACCATTTGCATCAACATTTCATGAAGGAGCTCGGCCTGGATGAGCGCTCTGCAGCTTGAGATCAAGAACCTGATCATCGAGGCCCTGGGCCTCGAAGACATCGGCCCCGACGACATCGACGCCGAACAGACCCTGTTCGGCGAAGGCCTGGGCCTGGACTCGGTGGACGCCCTGGAACTGGGCCTGGCCATCCAGAAGCGCTTCGGCATCAAGATCGATGCCGATGCCAAGGACACCCGCAAACACTTTGCCAACGTGGCCAGCCTCGCGGCCTTCGTCTCGGCACAGAAAGCCGCCTGAGGAAAAGACCGCGATGCAAACCCGTGACGAGATCTTCACCACCCTGCGCGACGCCCTGGTCGA
The DNA here is from genome assembly GCA_000474255.1 of Aquipseudomonas alcaligenes MRY13-0052. Lineage (GTDB taxonomy): Bacteria > Pseudomonadota > Gammaproteobacteria > Pseudomonadales > Pseudomonadaceae > Metapseudomonas > Metapseudomonas solani. Next base: position 4,372 of record BATO01000010.1, on the reverse strand, counting down.
ACTCTTCGAGCTGGACCCGGCGCAGATCAGCCTGGAATCCAACCTCTACGAGGACCTGGAGATCGACAGCATCGACGCCGTGGACCTGATCGACCACATCAAGCGCCACACCGGCCGCAAGATCGCCGCCGAGGACTTCAAGGCCGTGCGCACCGTCAGCGACGTGGTCGAGGCCGTGCACCGCCTGGTGAACGAGCCCGCATGAGCCGCCTGATCGGGCTGCTGCTGGTGCTGGCCGGGCTGGGCTATCCCTTCGCCGTGTACTACGGCATGGAGCACCTGTCGCCGCGCCTGTTCGCCCTGCTGCTGGGCGGCCTCTGGCTGGCCCGCAGCCTCAGCGCCGCGCAACGCCCCGGCAACCGCTGGACGGCCATCGCCGCCCTGGGCTTCTGCCTGCTGCTGGGGCTGGTCAACCAGGCCGACCTGCTGCGCTGGTACCCGGTGCTGATGAGCGCCGTGCTGCTGGGCCTGTTCGGCGCCAGCCTGGTCCATGGCATGCCGCTGGTGGAACGCCTGGCGCGCCTGCGCGAGCCCGAGCTGCCCGAGGTGGCGGTGCGCTACACCCGCCGCGTCACTGCCGTCTGGGCACTGTTCTTCCTGGCCAACGGCCTGATGGCCGCCGCCCTCACCCTCTGGGCGCCGCTCAGCTGGTGGACCCTCTACACCGGCTTCATCGCCTACCTGCTGATGGGCCTGTTGTTCGCCGGCGAGTGGCTGGTGCGCCAGCGTGTGCGGAGGTTCGCGTGAACTGGATCGCCCCCCAGGACCTGCTACTCCACACCGCCGCGCACCGCCCGGTCACCCTCGCCCCGGCGCTGGACCAGGCCACCCTCGCCCAGCGCGCCTTGCGCCTGGCCGGTGCCTTCCAGGCCCGAGGCATCCAGCGCGTCGCCCTGTATCTGGAAGACGGCGCCGAGCTGGCCTCCGCCCTGCTGGCCGCCTGGCGCGCCGGCATCGACGTGCTGCTGCCAGCCGACGCCCAGGCACAGACCCGCAAGCGTCTCGGCGAACACTGCGACCTCTGGCTCGACAACCTCGATGGCCTCGACGGCGAGCCCCTGGCCCCCGCCACGCTGGACCTGGACGCCTGCCGCCTGGTGCTGTGCACCTCCGGCTCCAGCGGCGAAGCCAAGCTGATCGACAAGACCCTGCGCCAGCTGGCCAACGAGGTCGAAGCCCTGGAAGCGCTCTGGGGCGGCGACCTGGTCGGCGCCACCCTGGTGGCCAGCGTCTCCGCCCAGCACATCTACGGCCTGCTGTTCCGCGTGCTCTGGCCCCTGTGCGCCGGCCGCCCCTTCGTGCGCCGGGCCCAGCCCTTCGCCGAAGACATGCAGCAGGCCAGCCTGGAGGCCGGCGACTTCGCCTGGGTCGCCAGCCCCGCCCTGCTCAAGCGCATGGGCGACAACCTCGACTGGCCCGCCCTGGGTGGCGTACGCCGGGTGTTTTCCTCCGGCGGCGCCCTGCCCGCCGACGCCGCTGCCGAGCTGCAGCAGCGCCTCGGCCAGTGGCCCACGGAAATCTACGGCAGCTCCGAGACCGGCGGCATCGCCTGGCGCCAGGGCGGCGCCCTGTGGCAGCCCTTCGCCGGCGTCGAGCTGGGCCGGGACGAGGAAGGCGCACTGCACCTCGCCTCGCCCTACCTGCCCGCCGGCCACCGCGAGCAGACCGCCGATGCCGTGCGCATCGACGCCGACGGCCGCTTCGAACTGCTCGGCCGGCTCGACCGCATCGTCAAGCTGGAAGAGAAACGCATCTCCCTGCCCATGCTGGAACAGACCCTGGGCGAACACCCCTGGGTGGCCGAAGCCCGCCTGGGCGTGGTGCAGGAAGGCCGCGCCTTCCTCGGCGCCCTCGTGGCCCTGAGTGCCGAGGGCATCCACGCCCTGCGCAACCAGGGCCGTCGCGCCGTCACCGAAACCCTGCGCCGCCACCTGGCCGGCCATTGCGAAGCCATCGCCCTGCCGCGCCGCTGGCGCCTGCTGCGCCAGTTGCCCTGGAGCAGCCAGGGCAAGCTGCCCCAGGCGCTGGTGGAAACCCTGGTCAAGGCGCCGCGCCCGAAAACGGTGGAGCCGCTGGCCAGCCGCGAGATCGACGGCGAATGGCAGCTGGAGCTGGAAGTACCGCTGGACCTGGCGCACTTCTCCGGCCACTTCCCGCGCACCCCGGTGCTGCCCGGCGTGGTGCAGATCGACTGGGCCCAGCACCTCGCCCGCCAGGTGATGGCCCTGCCCCCGCGCTTCGCCGGCATGGAGGTGCTGAAGTTCCAGCAACTGGTCCGCCCCGGCGACCGCCTGCAGCTGTCCCTGCGCTTCGACACCGACAAGGGCAAGCTCTACTTCGCCTACCGCAACGGCGAAGCCGCCTGCTCCTCCGGGCGCATCCTGCTGGTGGCCGACCATGCGTAAGGCCTTCAACGCCCTGAACGGCACGCGCGCCGGTTCCCACAGCGTTCAAGAACGCGTGCTGCACGAGGTTCCTGCGCAGTACATGGCCCTCTCCAGCTCGTCGGGCGGGGCGGGAACAACGCCCCTTCAGGAGGCCGAGCGGAATCGTTGCAGAGGGAGTCGAGCGGCATGGATGCCGCGAGAGGCGCGATCTGGCCAGGGATGGCCTGTCGCGCCGGGCTCCCGGCGCAACGATGGGAGCGAGGGCACCCCGGCGCAGCCGGGGCCGGATGCAGGGGCAAGCCCTTTTGGTTCCTTTTGGGGCGACTGCCAAAAGGGACTCGCCCGGCAAGGCGAAACAGAGACTCGACGCACACTCGGCCATGAACCGGGCCCCGAAACCCACCCGCACCACCCGATGCCGACATGAACCCGTTCAAACCCTGCGCCGTCATCCCCGTCTACAACCACGAGCATGCCCTGCCCCTGGTGGTCGACGCCCTGCGCCAGCACGGCCTGCCCTGCGTGCTGGTGGACGACGCCTCCAGCCCCGCCTGCGCCCAGGTGATGGACCAGTTGGCCACCCAGCCCGACGTCCACCTGGTGCGCCTGGCCATCAACCAGGGCAAGGGCGGCGCCGTCATGGCCGGCCTGCGCGAAGCCGGCCGGCTGGGCTTCTCCCACGCCCTGCAGGTGGACGCCGACGGCCAGCACGACCTCGCCGACGTGCAGCGCTTCCTCGCCGCCGCCGAGTCCCGCCCCGCGGAGCTGGTGTGCGGCTACCCGCAATACGACGAGAGCGTGCCCAAGAGCCGTCTCTATGCCCGCTACCTGACCCACGTCTGGGTGTGGATCAACAGCCTGTCGCTGTCGATCCGCGACGGCATGTGCGGCTTCCGCGTCTACCCGCTGGCGCCGACCCTGGCGCTGATCGATTCCGCGAGCCTGGGCAAGCGCATGGACTTCGACCCGGAGATCCTCGTGCGCCTGGCCTGGCGCAACCAGCCCATGCACTGGCTACCGACCAAGGTGCACTACCCGCTGGACGGGCTCTCGCACTTCCGCCTGTTCCACGACAACGCGCTGATCTCCAAGATGCACGCCAAGCTGTTCTTCGGCATGCTCCTGCGCGCCCCGCTGATCCTCTGGCGCAGGTGCCGGCCATGAGCGAGGGGCACTGGGCACGCCAGGACGAACGCGGCAGCTTCCTGCTGATGAAGTTCACCGCCCTGGCGGTGCGCCACCTGGGCCGCCGTGTGCTCAGCCCGCTGCTCTACATCATCGTGTTCTACTTCTTCCTCTTCGGCACCAAGGCCCGGCGCAGCGCCCGGCGCTACCAGGCCAACCTCGCCGCCTGGAGCGGTCGCCCGGAGCTGGCGCCGACCCTCCGTTCGGTGTTCGCCCAGTTCATGGCCTTCGCCGACGCCCTGCTGGACAAGCTCGACATCTGGCGCGGCAAGCTGCCCCTGGAACGCATCGAGCTGGTGGACCCGACCGGCCTGCGCCAGCAACTGCGCGGCGGGCGCGGCCAACTGCTGGTCGGCGCCCACCTGGGCAACCTGGAGGTGTGCCGCGCCCTGGCCGAGCTGGGCGAGAAGGTGCAGATGAACGTGCTGGTGCACACCCGCCACGCCGAGCGCTTCAACCGCCTGCTGGGTGAGGCCGGCGCGAGCCACCTGCGGCTGATCCAGGTCAGCGAGCTGGACCCGGCGATCATGCTGCAATTGAGCGAACGCCTGGAGCGCGGTGAATGGCTGGCTATCGCCGGCGACCGCGTGCCGCTGCACGGCGGGCGCACCACCCAGGTCGATTTCCTCGGCCACCCCGCCGCCTTCCCCCAGGGCCCCTGGCTACTGGCCGGGCTGCTCAAGTGTCCGCTCAACCTGATGACCTGCCTGAAGATCGACGGCCGCTACAAGGTGTTCCTCGAACCCTTCGCCGACGCCGTGCAGTGGCGCCGTGGCGAACGTGACGCGGTGATCGAAGGC
>BATO01000011.1 GCA_000474255.1 Aquipseudomonas alcaligenes MRY13-0052 | reverse complement strand
AACGGCGCCGGCACCGCCACCGCGGCCAGCTTCTCGGCCTTCGGCCTGGCCGAGGAAACCTGGTCCAGCGGCCGTGGCCCCGCTTCCAACAACGGCCTGTGCGCCTACACGCCCTCGCGCGGGGTGATCTCGGTGCGCGGCAACTGGCCGCTCACGCCGACCATGGACGTCGTGGTGCCCTACGCCCGCACCATGGCGGACCTGCTCGAAGTGCTCGACGTGGTGGTCGCCGATGACCCGGACACCCGTGGCGACCTGTGGCGCCTGCAGCCCTGGGTGCCGATTCCGGCCGCCTCCAGCGTGCGCCCCGCCTCCTACCTGGAGCTCGCAGTGAAGGCCGAGGCCCTGGCCGGCAAGCGCCTCGGCGTGCCGCGCATGTTCATCAACGCCGACCCGCAAGCCGGCACCAGCGAAGCCCCCGGCATCGGCGGCCCCACCGGCCAGCGCATCAACACCCGCGCCTCGGTGATCGACCTGTGGCAGGAGGCCCGCAAGGCCCTCGAAGCCGCCGGCGCCGAAGTGGTCGAGGTCGATTTCCCGCTGGTGTCCAACTGCGAGGGCGACCGCCCCGGCGCCCCCACCGTGTTCAACCGCGGGATAGTGTCCAAGGAATTCCTCCACCACGAGCTCTGGGACCTTTCCGCCTGGGCCTTCGACGACTTCCTCCGCGCCAATGGCGACCCCAGGCTCAACCGCCTGGTGGACGTCGACGGGCCGAAGATCTTCCCCCACGACCCGGGCACCCTGCCCAACCGCGAGGGCGACCTGGCGGCGGGCATGGACGAGTACGTGCGGATGGCCGAGCGCGGCATCACGCCCTGGGACCAGATCCCCACCCTGCCCGACGGCCTGCGCGGCCTGGAGCAGACCCGCCGCATCGACCTCGAAGAATGGATGGACCGCCTGGGCCTCGACGCCGTGCTCTTCCCCACCGTCGCCGACGTGGGCCCGGCCGACGCCGACGTCAACCCCGAGTCCGCCGACATCGCCTGGAGCAATGGCATCTGGGTCGCCAACGGCAACCTCGCCATCCGCCACCTGGGCGTGCCCACGGTCACCGTGCCCATGGGCGTGATGGCCGATATCGGCATGCCCGTCGGCCTCACCTTCGCCGGCCGCGCCTACGACGACTCCACGCTGCTGCGCCTCGCCTCGGCCTACGAGGCCACCGGCAGCAAGCGCCGGGTGCCGCCGCGCACCCCGCCGTTGGCGCGCAGTTGATGGAACGGCAGGATCGGGGCTGCACGCACCGATCCTGCCCGCTCATCGCGCAGACACTTGCCCCAGGCCCGGCCCTGGAGTACCCATCAGGTCCACCCTGGGGATACGCACATGGAACTACTGGATCGCTACAAGGGATGCCTGCTCGGCCTGGCCAGCGGTGACGCCGTCGGCACCACCCTCGAATTCTTCCCGCCCGGCACCTTCAAGCCCATCGACGACATGAACGGCGGCGGCCCCTTCGCCCTCGCGGCGGGCCAATGGACCGACGACACCTCGATGGCCCTCTGCCTCGCCGAAAGCCTGCTGGAGAAAAACGGCTTCGACGCCGCCGACCAGATGACGCGTTACCTCAACTGGTGGCAATGGGGCTACTGGAGCTCCACCGGGCAATGCTTCGACATCGGCACCACCATCCGCGAGGCGCTGACCCACTACCAGGAATCCGGCCAGCCCTTCGCCGGCTCCAGCGACCCGGACACCGCCGGCAACGGCTCGCTGATGCGCCTCGCCCCGGTGGTCATGTACTACTTCCCTCACCAGGAAGATGTCACCCGCTTCGCCCAGCAGAGCTCGCGTACCACCCACGGCGCGGCCGAAGCGGTCGAGGCCTGCAAGCTGCTGGCCCAGGTCATCGCCAACGCCCTGGCCGGCAAATCCCGCGACCAGTTGCTCGACTCCTCCCCCGCCCTCTACCTGCAACCCGCCATCCGCGAACTGGCCAGCGGCAGCTTCATCGGCAAGCCCCGCGCGCAGATACGCGGCACGGGCTACTGCGTCGCCTCACTCGAAGCCGCGCTCTGGTGCTTCTGGGCCACCGACTCCTTCGAAGCCGCCGTGCTCGAAGCCGCCAACCTGGGCGACGACGCCGACACCACCGCCGCCATCGTCGGCCAGGTCGCCGGCGCCTATTACGGCAAGCCCGGCATCCCGGCCAAATGGCTCGGCAAGCTGCACCAGGGGGATGAGATCGAGAAGATCGCGGAAGGGTTGTATCAGGCGGCGATCAGCCGCGCTTAGGAGCGCTCAGCGTCCAGCCGGCCATGGCTGTGGTAGTTGATGAAGTCGTACATGGCCGGGCTGAGTTCTTCCTGCGCAACGACACGCCAGAAGCGCTTCTCCCCCAGCACCGGCTCGAGCCGCTTGATGAGCTCCTGCGCACCGTTATGGTTACCGTGGCGTAACCAGTGCACGAGCAGGCTTTCGCTTTCCTGCCTGGACAGCCTCGCCCCCTGAACGAGCAGGAGCGTAAAGCGGAAATTCAGCGGCCAAAGCTGTTTGAGGAATTCGAGCTTTTCCGTACTGGGCAGCTCCGCCAACCAGCGCCGGACATGCTTATCCGTCGCGGCATTTCTTTTCGCCACCTGTTCCGGTGTGTAAAGCGGCTCGTTCACATGCATCTCCTTGGGCACGACGGCGTGAAGCTGTCCTATTTCCTGGGCTCAGGGCAAGCCGTGGAATCCCCCGGCTTGAGCACGAACGTCGGATAGGCCTCGAAATCATCGCCATTGCTGAAGGCGGTGGTCTGGGTCGCGTAGCCCCGGCTCTTCACGCACCAGTTCCAGAAGAACTCCTGCGCCCCGTGGATCACGAAGAACTCGAGGCGGAAATCCTTCACCTTGTAGAAGGTCGCGACACCTGCCGGGTCGGTCATCGCCGCCGCCCTGAACTGCTCCCAGCCATAGGGATAGGCGCTGCTGATCAACACCACCTCCGCCGACTCCAGCGGCTGGCCCTGCTCGTTGCGCACCTGTGCCTCGGCATAGGGCTGGAGGGTCTTGTAGACGGGGACGCAGGCGCCGAGGGCGGTGCAGACGGCGAGTGTCAGCAGGCCCTTTATCAACTTAAGATCCATTCGAAACCCTTCCTTTGCAGCTGACACGGCATTCTCGAGTAGCCCCACTCATCCGACGATAAAAATGAGCGAGCAATGTACTTAGTCGAAATCAACCAGAACCGCCCTGACTTCAGAGCTTTCATCGACCTGCTCTACGGCGCAGGCCGTAATGTCGATACCGACGGCGACGCCAACCCCGTCTACAGCCGAACCTGGACCTACCTCTACATCGCCGATCGCGAGAGCGACGACCCTGCAGTGGATATCTACGAGCTGGAAGAGCAGCCGGGCGTCTATGCGGTGGAGTCGGAGTCCGAGCGCCTTATGCAGCTATCGGCGCTCTACCTGTTCATGACATGCGGGAGCTCGCTGGTACACCGCTCATGCGCGCTAACGGCTGACGCCATCTCGGTGCTCAAGGCCCGGTACAGCCTGGAGTTGTCCCGGGCGGAGGCCGCAGTGTGGCATGGCTCATCTGCTGATCTTCCATACCCGAACAGTAAATGACCGTGCGCGGGTTCAAGTCTCCAGCTTCGCTACTGGTTATCCACAAAGATGAGTCCTTCCACCGGGCGGCGGCGGGCTGAAGCCCACCCTACTCAGTTCCGCTCCGGGCAATGCCATATCACGCTATGCCACATGCTGCCTGCCACGGTGAACTGCACCATCAGCATCTGGGATTCATTGTGGTCCGGTGCCTTTGTGTAGTTGAAAAAGAGCGTCGAACCAATGCTTTCGCCGAAGCTGAACACCCTGCCAACAGGAGCCCCGAACCGTTCCAGTGCTGCAGCCACCAAATGCCATTCGCCGGAGGAGAAAGACTTCAGGCTCTTTCGCCACTCGACGTATTCGGTATTAAGAAACAGATCGTGAGTGAAGGCGGTGAGCGCCTCTTCACCTTGAGTCGACAACATGGCTATCCCAGATAAGTCATCACGCGATTGAGTTCAGGCGAACACTCTACGGCTAACCACGAGCTACGCAACAACCGACAATACCCCCGTAGCCCGTAGCCTGGGCTTCAGCCCAGGGAGCCGTTGCCCATCGTCCGCACACTCCGCTCAGTACCACGCCGCCACTCGATCAGCAGCGCCGCCCCCGCCAGGAAGAGCGCCAGCAGGTAGGCGAAGAGCCCCAGGTTGATGCCGAGGATCATCTTCTCCGAGCCGTCGCTGAGCACCATCGAGCCGCCGTAGATATGGCGCAGCCAGTAGCTGAGCAGGAAGCCGCCGGTGACGAACAGCGTCAGCAGGCTGGAGAGGCGCAGGTCGTTCCTGAACCACACCAACCACAGGCTGAAGAGCCCCAGCACCGTGTTGGTGAAGAGTTGCCACACCTCGTGCAACCGCGCGTGGGCCTCCCAGGCCTGGTTGAAGACGTGGGTGTCGTTGACCTCCAGCACCGGCACCACGGCGGCGTAGAAGACGATCCCGACGGTTACGAGCAGTTTCGACAGCATGAGCGACTCCTTGTTGATTGCGGTGGCCGGCGGCAACTTCGCCTCAGAACCCCGTCAGCAGCACGACGACCAGCGCCACCTGGGCCAGCAACGTGAGGGCATGGCCGCCCTGCCGCAGCTTCAAGAACCCGGCCAGCATGCCGATGGCATGGCCCCCACGCGCCAGCAGGAAAGCACCTGCCACAGCGGCCAGCGGCGCAAACGAATGAGCCTGGGCCTCCGCGATCAGCAACAAGAGAAGGAACAGGAGCGATTGCTCCAGGGCGTTGCCGTGGGCACGCACGGCCAGCTGCAGGGCTTTGTGGCCGCCACTGCCGAGGCTGACGCGGTGGCGCATGCGCAGCCTGGAAACATTCAGGGAAAGCCCCGTCAGCAAGACAGCGGCCAGCGCCGCCGAGCAGGAGGTTATCGGGAGTTCGAGCATGTTTTTCTCCAATACTTACACTGTAAGAAAACTTACAGCGTAAGCTGGCAGAAGCTGATTTACACTGCAAGCCTTTTCATTGGAGGGGCGCACCGTGCCACGCAAGAAATCACTGCCCGACGCCACCACCACGCAGCCATCGGTACGCGAGCCACTGACGCGGGAACGGATCGAAACCGAGGCCCTGCGGCTGATCGAGCAGGATGGGCTGGAGGCGTTCAGCACACGCCGCCTGGGCACCGCCCTGGGGTGCGAGGCGATGAGCATCTACAACTACTTCCCCAGCAAGGCCCACATCCTCGACGCCCTGGTGGACCGGGTGCTTTCGACCGTGGAATTCCCCTCGCGGGGGGAAGCACCGGCCCACCGCCTGCAAGCACTCGCGGTGCAATGGCGCCAATTGGCCAGGCGGCATGCGCGCCTCTACGCCTGGCTGGCCCTGCATCGCTGGAACTCGCGGACGGGTGTCGCCTTCCTGGGGGAGATACTGGATTGCTTCAAAGCCGCGGGGCTGGATGACGAGGCCGCTGCCAGGGGCTTCCGCGCACTGGGCTACTACCTGCTCGGCGCAACCCTGGACGAGATCAGCGGCTACGCCGAAGGCACCTCGTCGTTACGCCCCATCAGTGACGAAGAGTTGGCACAGGACTTCCCCCTCGTTGCCCGGGCGGGCGAATACTTCAAACCGGAACACTTCGACCGCACCTTCGAACTGGGCCTGAACGTGCTGCTGGCGGGGTTGGGGATCGAGTGAGCAGAGGGCTTGAAGGCATCGCCTTCCCTACTGCCTGGCAGTTCTTCAGAGGCCAGAACCGTCCTCATCCCAGAACGCCCCTGGCTCCGCATACTTCCCATCCCTGATCACGGCGCACCAGCCAAAGCGGGTGTAGAACATCTCCAGGTCGACGATCCGGTATGTTCTCTCCCCGATCATCTCCAGCGTGATCAGCCCCTGGCTGTAGTGGGTGTACTCCCCTCCCGCCCCTGCAACCGCCCTCAACTCCAGTTCACGGCGATCCCACCCGGAAACCAGCCCTTCCGAGGGAGGGACGGTTACCGCAAACGCAATGGCAAAGTCCGCTGCCACCTTGCACAGGCACGGAATCCGCACGTGCTGGAGCATCGCTTCGGTTCGCAGGTCCTGAGGAAAGTCGATAGTCAGAATCATGATCAACGCCCTTCAGTGCCCGCGTCGGTCATCCATCACGACGCCACGTCCTTGGTGCCCTTCGCATTGCGCTCCCGCCATTGATCCATCACGCGCTTGGCATTTTCCGCGCAGTCCATGCCCTCGGGCTTGCCTTCGATGCTGGCGATGGTCTGCAGCAAGCGCTCGCGGCTTTGCGCCAGGCGCTGCTGGACGATCTCGATCTCGGCGACCTTGGCGTGCAGGCCAGCCAGCAGGCGATCGTGGTCGCCGATGCGCAGATCGGCACCGGGCATCAGGCTGCGCATTTCCTCCAGGCTGAAACCGGCCTGTTGCCCGCAGCCGATGATTTCCAGCACATGCAGAGTTTCCTCGGGGTAGTCGCGGTAGCCATTGCCCAGGCGCTGGGCGCGGATCAGCCCGCTGGCTTCGTAGAAGCGGATGCGCGAAGCGGCCAGGCCGCTGCGCTTGGCGAGTTCGCCGATCTTCATTTATTTGCTGCTCCCCTATTGACCTTGAAGTTGACTTTAACCTTAGCCTTTGCGACGTCACAGCCCCCGCCGCGTTGTGCTCCCCCTCGAGCCGACGACCGGCAACTACCCCGGAGAGCTCCATGTCGCCTTTCCAGCCCCTGTTACTGCCCAACGGCGCCGTCATCCCCAACCGCATCGCCAAGGCGGCGATGGAGGAGAACCTCGCCAACCCGGACCAGACCCCCTCCGACGAGCTGCTGCGCCTCTACCGCGCCTGGGCAGAGGGCGGCGCCGGCCTGCTGCTGACCGGCAACGTGATGGTGGACGCCCGCGCCATGACCGGCCCCGGCGGCGTGGTGCTGGAGGAAGGCCAGAAGCTGGAGCGCTTTCGCGAATGGGCGCGCATCGGCCGTGCCCAGGGCGCGCAGTTCTGGATGCAGATCAACCACCCCGGCCGGCAGATGCAGGCCAACCTCGGCCAGCCCACCGTGGCGCCGTCCGCCGTCGCGCTGGACCTGGGTGGCCTGTCGAAGATGTTCCCGGTGCCCAAGCCCCTGGACGAGGCCGAGATCACCGCGCTGATCCAGCGTTTCGCCCGCACCGCAGCCCTGGCCGAGCAGGCCGGCTTCACCGGGGTGCAGGTGCACGCTGCCCACGGCTACCTGCTGAGCCAGTTCCTCTCGCCCCTGAGCAACCGTCGCGACGACCGCTGGGGCGGCTCGCTGGAGAATCGTGCACGCTTCCTGCTGGAAGCGGTAAAGGCGGTGCGCGCCCAGGTCTCGCCCGGCTTCTGCGTGGCGGTGAAACTCAACTCGGCCGACTTCCAGCGCGGCGGCTTCGAAACCAGCGACGCGCGCCAGGTGGTGCTCTGGCTCAACGAACTGGACGTGGACCTGGTGGAGCTTTCCGGTGGCAGCTACGAGGCGCCGGCCATGCAGGGCGACGCCCGTGACGGCCGCACCCTGGCCCGCGAAGCCTACTTCCTGGAGTTCGCCCAGGAGATCGCCGCCATCGCGCGCATGCCGGTAATGGTCACCGGTGGCATCCGCCGCCTGCCCGTGGTGGAGCAGGTGCTCGCCGGTGGCGTGGCCATGGCCGGTATCGCCACCGCCCTGGCCGTGGACCCCGCCCTGCCCCGCCGCTGGCGCAACGGCGAAGCGAAGGCCAGCGCCGAGCTGCCGCCGATCCGCTGGAAGCGCAAGGCCCTGGCCGCGCTGGCCTACATGGCCCTGGTGAAATTCCAGATGCGCCGCCTGGCCACCGGCAACCAGCCGGACCCCAGCGCCTCGCCGCTGAAAGCGCTGCTGAACGAGCAGTGGAAGACCTTGGGCCGCACACGGCAGTACAAGAAGCAGATGAGCAGCCGGGGCTGATTGCGACCAGCCTGCTTCCCGGGCTGAAGCCCAGGCTACGGGGTTGGCTCGTGTGTAGGGTGGAGGTCGCTTTTTACCTCCACCGGCGGTGCAACAACGGGCCGTGAATGGTGGACCGATGGAGCGGGGTCCACCCTACATAAGCCTGCTACTGCGGTGTGGAGGCTCCCGGGCTGAAGCCCAGGCTACGGATTGATCCGTGTGTAGGGTGGAGGTCGCTTTTTACCTCCACCGGCGGTGTCGCAATGGGCGGCTACGCGTGAGCCACTGTGGCGGCGTGCTCGGTGGCGGCAAGAAAGGTACGGAAGCCGAGTTCGACGCCTGCACGCAGGGCGGCGGGGTCGAGCCGCCCGTCTTGCTCTTCCAGGCGCTTCAGGAATCCGGGCCAGAGCGGCTGGCCTTCGCCGTGGCCGAGGTAGCCGAGGGCGCTGTCGGCGCCGGGCCAGTTGGCCTGGCGCACGCGGCCGGCGAGCAGGCGGGAGCCGAGGCGCGAGCCTTCCAGCACATAGGCGAGGCCCCAGAGGGAGCCGGTGTCGATGGGGAGTGCCGTGGCGAGCGCATCGGGGATGGGCAGTTGCAGGGTTTGCAGGTCGCGGCACAGGGCTTCGCGGCGGCGGCGTTGCGGCCAGTCGTCCAGCAGCCGTTCGATGCCGGCGGTTTCCAGGGCCGGCTCCAGCGCCAGCAGCGCGCGGGCGTGGGCCTGGAGGAAGGCACCGTAGCCGGCGCGGCTTTCCAGCGAATAGGTCGAGTAGACCTGGTCGACCCGCGCGTGCCAGTGCTCCCCCGATTCGCGCAGGAACTGGCGCAGGCTCATGCCGCCGCCCCTTTCAGTGCGGCGCTGAGCTTGGTGGCCAGTTCTTCATCGCGGAAGGGCTTCTGCACGATCACGCTGTCGCCCACATCCAGCTCATCGAGCTCGGCATAGCCAGTGATGAACAGCACCGGCAACTGCGGGTAGCGTTGCCGCGCCGCGCGTGCGAACTCCGCGCCGTTCATGGCGGGCATGGCGAAATCGGTGAGCAACAGATCGACGCCGTCATCGAGCTCTTCCAGGGCCCGTGCCGCACTCTCGGCCTCGCGCACCCGGTAGCCCAGGGCGTGCAGCAGCGCCGCAGTCACCTCACGCACGTTGTCGTCGTCGTCCACCAGCAGGATGGTGCGCTTCGGGCCACCCAGCGGGGGGGCGGCGGGCAGGTGCAATTCCGGTTGTTCTTCGCCGGCATCGGCCTGGATGCAGGGCAGGAAAACCTTCACCGTGGTGCCCCGCCCTTCCTGTGTCTCGATGCTGACGCCACCGCCGGACTGCTTGGCGAAACCGAACACCTGGGCCAGCCCCAGGCCGGAGCCCTTGCCCACCTCCTTGGTGGTGAAGAAGGGCTCGAAGGCCTTGGCCAGCACCTCGTCGCTCATGCCGCTGCCCGAGTCGGTGATCGCCAGCACCACGTAGGGGCCGGGCTCCGGGTCTTCGGGGCGCTGCGCGGGCTCGCTGATGACCTGGTTGGATGTGCTCAGGCGCAGGGAGCCGCCGGTGGGCATGGCATCGCGGGCGTTGATGGCCAGGTTGAGGATGATCATCTCCGTCTGGGTCGGGTCCACCAGTGCGCCCCACAGGCCGGGAGCGGTGTCGGTCTCGATCCAGATAGCACCGCCCAGGGTGCGCTGGAGCATGTCCAGCAGCCCCTGCACCGTGTCGTTGAGGTTGACCGCCACCGGCTCCAGGCGCTGGCGCCGGGCGAAGGCGAGCAACTGGCCGGTGAGCTTGGCACCACGCTCGCCGGCCTCCTTGATGTTCTGCAGGCGGCCCTGGGTGCGCTCGAAGGTGCCCCGGGCCAGGTCGCGCTCGATGAAGGTGGTGCTGGCGAGGATCACCGTCAGCAGGTTGTTGAAATCGTGCGCCACGCCCGCCGTGAGCTGGCCCACCGCCTCCAGGCGCTGCATCTGATGCAGGGCCGCTTCGGCGCGCTGGCGCTCGTGGATCTCTTCGCGCAGTTGCTGGTTGGTGGTAGCCAGTTCGTCCATCACCGCACGCTCGTAGCTGATGTCGCGCACGGCGGCATACATCAGCCCCTCGTCGGGGACCACCGTCCAGGACAGCCAGCGGTACTCGCCGTCCTTGTGGCGCATGCGGTTGACGAAGCGGGTGGAGACGTTGCCGTTGGCGATGTTCTCGGCCTCTTGCAAGGTGGCGTCGATGTCGTCCGGGTGGATCAGTTGCCAGAGCTGCACACGGGTCAGCTGCTGGCGGGTGAGGCCGAGAGTCTCTTCCCAGGCAGGGTTGAGGGCGATGGGCGTCATGTCGAAACGCAGCACCGCCAGCAGCTCGCGGGAGAGTTCCCAGGTGCGGTCGCGCTCGCGGGTGCGGCGCTCCACGCGCTCGCCCAGCATCTCGTTGAGGCGCTGCAGGGCCTCGGTGGCGTACTTCTGCTCGCTGATGTCCTGCAACACGCCGATGAAGCGCACGCAGCGGCCGTCTTCGAAAAAGGCCCGGCCACTGGTCTGCACCCAGCGCTCGCGGCCGCCGGGCAGTTGCAGGCGGTACTCGACCTGGTATTCGTTGCCGCTGTCCTGGGACAGCGCCTCGTTCATCTTGCGCTCGAGGTAGGGGCGGTCCTTCGGGTGGCAGCGGTCGAGGAAGGTACGCAGGTTGATCTCGGCGTCCTGGGGCAGCTCGTAGAGCGCCTTGCAGCGCTCATCCCAGATGACCCGGTCGCCCTCGGGCTGGTAGTCCCACATGCCCATGCGCGCCGAGTCGATGGCCAGGCGTGCGCGCACCTCCACTTCCATCAGCGCTTCTTCGGCCATCCGCCGGCGACGACGCTCGTGCACCTCGGAGAGCGCGCGGGTCACCGCCTTGGGCAGCAGGCTGAGGTTCTGCTTGAGCACGTAGTCGATGGCGCCCTGGCGCATCATCTCCACCGCGTGCTCCTCGCCGAACACGCCGGAGAGGAAGATGAACGGGGTCTTGGGTGCGAGGCGTCGCGCCACTTCCAGGGCCTGGGCACCGGAGGAGCCGGGCAGGATGAAGTCGCAGAGGATCAGGTCGTACTGCCCGCGCAGCAAGGCTTCTTCCACGGCCCGGTGGTGGTAGACCAGGGTGGACTCCACCGACAGGCCGCTGCGTTCGAGCGTCAGCAGGGCCAGCTCGGCATCACGGGAGCTGTCTTCGACTAACAGCAGGTTCAAAGGCTTCGGCGGCATGGACGGTCGTCGTGGCTTCCTGTTTCCCGGCGCGAGGCCGAGGTGTGGCGGGTGTCGCGGTTCAGGTGACCGGGCGGCGCTGGAGGCGCAGCGAGCCGGGCGGCGGCTCGTTCAGCACGGCCCAGAAGATGCCCAGGTCGGAGATGGCCGCGACGAATTCCTTGAATTCGACCGGTTTCACCACGTAGGCGTTCACCCCCAGCGCGTAGGCGCGCTCCAGGTCGGGCTCCTCCCGCGAGGAGGTGAGCATGACCACGGGGATGCTGCGCAGCTCGGCGCTTTCGCGCACGGTCTTGAGCACCTCGAGGCCGTCGATCTTGGGCAGCTTGAGGTCCAGCAGCATCACCGCCGGATTGCCGTCGTCGCGCCCGGCGTAGGCGTTGCGGCGGAACAGGTAGTCGAGCGCCTCGGCGCCATCACGCAGGACGATCACATCGTTGGCGAGCTGGCTGCGCTCCAGGGCCACGAGTGTCAGTTCGAGGTCGTGCGGGTTGTCTTCAATCAGAAGGATGGGTTTGAGCATCGTCGATCCTCATGGTTGCTGTTGCGGTGTTTCCTGCCCACGCAGGGGCAGTGCGAAATAGAAGGTCGCGCCTTCGTCCAACCGGCCTTCGGCCCAGACCCGGCCATCATGGCGTTCGATGATGCGGCGCACGCTGGCCAGGCCGATGCCGGTGCCTTCGAACTCTTCCATGCGGTGCAGGCGCTGGAACACGCCGAACAGCTTGCCGGCGTACTCCATGTCGAACCCCACGCCGTTGTCGCTCACCGCCACCACCACCTCGTTGCCTTCGACACGGGCGCTGACCTCGATGATCGATGGGCTGCGATCGCGGCTGTACTTGATGGCGTTGGACAGCAGGTTGCGCATCGCCAGGTGGAGGAAGGCGGCATCGGCGATGACCACCGGCAGCCCCTCGATGCGCCACTCGACGCGACGCCCTTCGAAGTCCGGCGCCATCTCGGTGCGGATGGCCTCCACCTGCGCCTGCAGGTCGACATCGGAGAGGCGCAGGGCAGCACGGCCCATCTGCGAGAAACTCAGCAGGTTGTCCACCAGGGTGCCGGCGAAACGCGCCGACTCGCCGATATGGTCGAGGAAGCGCAGGCCGCGCTCGGACAGGCGCTCGCCCTCGAACTCACCCAGCAGCTCGGCGTACCCGGCGATGTGCCGCAGGGGCGCACGCAGGTCATGGGAAACGCTGTAGGAGAAGGCTTCCAGCTCCTTGTTGGATCGTTTCAACTCGCCGGCCAGCTGGGCCAGCTCCTCGGCCTTGCGCAACACGATGCCGAGCACCGCCGTGCGCAATTCGGCAACCCCTTCCACCTCCAGCGGGTCCCAGGGTGTGCAGTAGCCCTTCACCGTCTCCTGCCAGCTCTCGAAGCTGCTGCGCGGGTTGAGCGCGCCACCTGGGCCGATGCTCTTCTCCGGCCTGCCGGCCCACTCGACGGTGCGCACTTGCTCCGGGCGGAACCACAGCAGGTAATGGGAGTGGATCTGCGAGATGGCCACCGCCAGCACGCCGCCAATGTGGCGGGCCAGCTCGGGCAGCTCGGTGATGTCACGGCCGATGTTGTCGGTGTGGAAAACCTCGCCGTCGCGCCGCGCCAGCCAATGCACCAGGGCGTTGACCTGGGCCTCGGGCGGGGTCTGCCCCACCAGGTCGCAACGGGCGGCGGAAATGATCGCGGCGCCACTGGCGCGAGCGAACCCCAGGAAGGTGTCCGGCAAGGCCAGCAGGCCGGCGGCGACGCTGTCGCGGTCGGCCATGGACGAGAGCATGTGCACGATGTGCTGGCGCAGGCCGAGCAGGCGCTGGGTCTGGCCGTGGGCTTCGCGGCTTTCGATCTGCAGCGACAACACGCTGCCCATCAGTTCGCAGGCGATGCGGGTCTGGAAGCCCACCGTGCGGGGCTGCTCGTCATGGCAGGAGATAAGCCCCCAGAGCCGGCCACGGACGACGATGGAAATGGACATCGAGGCCATCGTGCCCATGTTGCGCATGTACTGCAGGTGCACCGGGGAAACGCTGCGCAGGGCGGCGAAACTCAGGTCCAGCGGCTGCCCGGTGAGCGGGTTGTCCACCGGCTGCAGGGGCGAAGGCTGGTAGTTGGCGTCCTCGATCACGCGGATGCGGTTGGCGCAGTAGAGCGCGCGGGCCTGCTGGGGAATGTCGGAAGCAGGGAAGCACAGGCCCAGGTAGCGCGGGTAGCCGGAATCGGCCTCCTCGGCCAGCACCAGGCCGTTGCCTTCGGCGTCGAAACTGTAGGCCTTGACCCGACCGAAGCCGGTGACGCGCTTGAGCTCGGCCACTGCGAAGCGGCAGAGCGCCTCGATGCTTTCGGCCTCCTGCAGGCGACCGATGAAACCGCGCAACAGGGGGTAGATGCCGCCCTCGGCAGCGCCCCCCTCCGCGGCAGGCTCGAATTCGGCGATCAGCACCTGATCGTGGCGGTGCACCATCATCGCGGTCGGCTGCCCGGCGCGGGCACCACAGGTGAACAGCACATCGCCGATGTGGAAGGGCTTGTGCTCGCCGTCATCCAGCTGCGCCAGGTGCTTGTGCAGCACCTCGCTGTCCTGCAGGAGTTCGTCGAAACGGCGGCCGAGTAGTTCCTCGACGGGCAGGCCGAGCCAATCGACGACGTTGGCGCTGGCCTGGACCACGCGCCCATCGGCCTCGTCGAACACCAGCATGAAGCCGTGTGGCTGGATGCTGCCGGGTATGCGAATGGCTTCCCGCGCGCAGTTCTCGCTTGCGGTGGCCAGTGCCGCGACACTGTCGCTGGGTGTCAAAACGCGATCTCCTTCGATGCCCCACTGCCGTCCCGCCGGTTCACCGAAGGGGTCAGCGACCGTTGCCGGCCGTTCTGGAGCCGCGCATTCCATTGATTCAAGGGCGACAAACTAACAGAAAGCGGCGCCACAATCGTGACGAACGACCCGGTTTATCGCCGTGGATTTCATGATGGATTGAGCGCAAGGATCGCGAAAAATTCCCTAACGGTTGCTGCGCACGTTGCCCGAGGAACTCAGCTCACCAGTGCGCGGCGGTTGCTCTGGCGCTCCAGTTTGCGGCGCTCCACCAGGGTCTTGGCGGCGGTCATCTGGATCGGCCCGCCGGTGAAGGTGGGCAGCTCGCGGGTAAGCCAGATATTGCCCTCGCCTTTCCAGGTGACCTCGCCGGAGGCCAGCTTCATCTCGCGCATCACGTCACGGATCAGGCCACGCACACGTTCCTTGCAGAACACCGCATCGCTCTGGATGGCCTTGCTCATGGCGGCCTCGCCCTGCTTGCCCAGGGTAAGCAGCAGCATGCCGTCGGGACGGGGCTTGATGGACACCTCGAAGCCGGGGAATGCGTCGAAGAATTCTTTGATGGCGATCTGCATTGTCATTGCTCCCTTATTTTTTTCTTTGAGCTCAAACCATTGCACCCGCTGTGCCAGTTGAGCTGAATGAAAAAAATAAGAAAATTCAATGACCTATATATCTTTGACATCAATGTGCCAGTTGCAATTTGCACGATACCCCCGGGTGGACCATGCAAACTGCACTGAACTTTCGGACGGGTCGTCACGCTGCGCTCGAACCCGATGGAGAAAAAACGGTCGTCCGATGCGCCAGCCCTGTTTCGCCACCGCGGATGAGCGCCTCGCTAGGGCGCCGACCCGCCCTGCCGTGCCGCCCCCGGCGAATGGCCAAACCAGCGCCGGAAGGCGCGGTGGAAGGTGCTCACATCCTTGAACCCCAGCGCCTCGCTGATCGCCTGCAGCGGGTCACCCTGGCGCACCCGCTGCAAGGCCAGCTGGCTGCGCTCCTGCTCCAGCAGCTCGGTGAAGCTGGTGCCCTGCTCACGCAGGCGGCGGTAGAGGGTCGGCCGGCTGAGGTGCAGGGCCTCGCAGAGGGACTCGATGCCCGGCCCGCCGGCGAGATCGGCGCGGATCATCAGGCGCACCCGCTCGACCAGGTCCGTCTCGGCCTTCACCTGCTCCAGGGCCGTTCGCGCGCGCTCCGCGAGCAGGGTCTTGAGGTAGGGGTTGGAACTGCGGATGGGGCGGGCGAGCTGCCCATGGGCGAGGTACAGGCGGTTGGCGGCGCAGCCGAACTGCACCTCGGCACCGAACGCCTCGGCAAAATATTCCGCATAGGCGGGGCGCGGGCCGGCGAACTCGACCCGCTCCGGCGCGAAGCCCTCCCCCGCCAGTTCCCGCCCCCAGCGCACCAGCGCCACCAGGCTGCGCTCCACCGCCGCCTGTGGATAACCCCGTCCGGCGGCGAACGCCAGTTCGAGGCACAGGCAGCCATCGGTGTCGCGGGAGGTCCAGTGTTCGGAGGGGTTCATCAGCGCGCCGTGCTGCAGGAAGGTCGACAGCGCCTCCCCCACCGATTCGCACTGGAACAACAGGCTGGCCAGCAGGCCGCGCTTTTCCGGGTTGAACGCCTGGCCGATCAGCACGCCGATATGCGGCAACGCCGGGTTGCCCGCCGCCAGCTGCCAGAGCCCCAGCAACTGGCGCTCGTCCAGGCGCTGTTCCTGCAACGGCAGCGCCGGGTCGCACGACGCCAGCAGGCGATCATGGGATAGCCCCGCCGCCTGCAACTGCGCCACCTCGACGGCGCCCAGTTGCAGCAGCAGGTCATGCAGGTCGAGCACCGCAAGGGCGGAGACGCTGGTAGGGCTCATGGCAGGCATTCCTTGTTCCTGCGCGGACAGTACCGCCTGGCAGGCATCGCCGCCAGCGCACAGGGGCTCGCCTCAGGTGGCCTCGGCGCGCATCGCGGCCTGCACCTGCGGCCGCGCCCCGATGCGTGCCCGGAACGCCGCTAGCGCCGGCCAGGGCGCCAGCTCGATGGCGAAGAAATCCACCCAGCCGAGCACGGTGAACAGGTAGGCATCGGCCACGCCGAAGCGCCCGTCCAGCAGGTAGTCGGCCTGGCCCAGCACGCTTTCTAGGTAATCGAAGCGCTTGAACAGCCGCGCACGGAAGATCGCCTTCACCTCCTCCGGGATCGCCGCGTTGAACAGCGGGCTCATGCCGGCGTGGATCTCCCCGGAGATGAAGTTCAGCCACTCCTGCAGGCGCACCCGCTGCAGGGTGCCGTTGGCCGGCGCGAGCCCGCTTTCCGGTCGCAGGTCGGCCAGGTACTGGACGATGGCCGTGCCCTCGGTGAGCACCTCGCCATTGTCCAGCTGCAGCGCGGCGACGTAGCCCTTGGGGTTGATGACGAGGAAATCGTCGCCGTGTTCGGTGAGCTTGCTGCGGTTATCCACACGGACCGCCTCGAACGGCAGGCCCAGCTCCAGCAGCACGATATGCGGCGACAGCGAACAGGTACGGGGGGCGTAGTACAGCTTCATGGCGACTCCTTGCACGGGCCACCCCGGAATGGGGGCGCGGCGGGAGTATCGACGCAGCGGTTCTCTTTTTGAAGAAGGGAGAAATCTGTAGCTTAGGTACAAGATATATACCTGGAACCCCCATGAAGAAGAACGTATCCGGCTGCTCGGTGGAGGAAGCCATGCACCTGCTCGGCGGCCGCTGGCGCCTGCTGCTGGTGTCCTACCTGCTGGACGGCCCCAAGCGCTTCAACGACCTGCGCCGCGACATCCCGCACATCTCCCAGCGCATGCTCACCCTCGATCTGCGCGCCCTGGAAGAGGCCGGCATGGTGCTGCGCACCGTCTACCCGGAAGTGCCGGTGCGGGTGGAATACCAGCTCACCGAAGACGGCCAGCGCCTGCGCAAGGTGGTGGAAGTGGTCAAGGAATTCGGCCTCTGGCTCAAGGCAAGACCGCCGCGTGAGGACACCGAAGCCCCCACGCCGGAGCACCCGCAACCGTAGGGTGAACGACGCTTCACCCGTCCACCGTTCGTACTCACATGCAGCACCGCTGGTGGATGGAAAGAGCGCCATCCACCCTACGCACCGACCAACTTCGTACACGCCGACCGTAGGGTGGACGACGCCTCACCCGTCCACCATTTCGTGCTCACAGGCGACACCGCTGGTGGATGAAAAAGCGTCATCCACGCAGGTCAGCTCCGTGCGGGGATCAGTTCTTCACCCAGTTCTCGAAGCGCTGCTCCAGTTCGCCGTGGGCGGCCCAGAACTTCACGCTCATCGGCAGGGCGCCGCTGATGTTCTGCGGGGCGGTGGGCAGGGTGGCGGCGATGGCGGGGTCGATCATGGCGATCGCCTTGTTGTTCACCGGGCTGTAGGAGATGCCTTCGGCGAAGGCCTTCTGGCGTTCCGGCTGGCTGGCGAAGGCGACGAAGGTCTTGGCCAGGTCGCCCTTCCACGAGCCCTTGGGCAGGGCCCAGTAGTCGAAGTCGTAGATGCTGCCGGTCCAGACCATGGCCAGGGAGCGGGTTTCCTTCTGCGCGGTGGCGATGCGGCCGTTGTAGGCGGCGCTCATGGCCACCTTGCCCTCCTGCAGGGCGCGTACCGGTTCGGCGCCGGCCTTCCACCAGACGATGCTGGACTTGATCTCGTCGAGCTTGCGGAAGGCGCGCTCGACGCCGGCCGGGGTGTCCAGCACCTGGTAGACGTCCTTCGCCGCGACGCCATCGGCCATCAGGGCGAACTCGAGGTTGTACTTGGCGCCATGGCGCAGGCCGCGCTTGCCGGGGTATTTGCGCAGATCCCAGAAATCGCTCCAGCCGCTGGGGGCGTTCTTGATCTTCGCCGAGTCATAGGCGAGCACCGTGGACCAGACGAAGATGCCGATACCGCAGGGCTGGATGGTGCCAGGCACGAAATCGCCGGGGTTGCCGAGGAAGGCCGGATCGAGCTTCTCGAACAGCCCCTCCTCGCAACCGCGCGCCAGTTCCGGCGCCTCCATCTCCACCACGTCCCATGTCACGTGCCTGAGTTCGACCATGTGCTTGAGCTTGTCCAGGTCGCCGTTGTACGAGCCGTGCACCACGGCGTTGCCGGTGCTCGCCTTGAAGGGCTTGAAGAAGGCTTCCTTCTGCACGTCCTTGTTGGCGCCACCGAAGGTGATCACCGTGACGAACTCCGCCGAGGCGGGCAGGCTGGCGCAGGCCAGGAGGAAACCGAGGGCACGTCGTACAGCAACATCCATGGAGCATTCCTTATTGTCGATTGGCGGTGTGGCCACGGGTCGACCGCGGCGCTGCCCGGATTCTCACAGTGCCCCTTGGTTGCCAGGTGCGCGACAGCGACATGGCGCTGCCTCCCACCGCCCCTGGCGGGCACCGGGTCCGGATCTGCCGCACAGTCTGAACGCAACGCCCGTCACACATATTGCTTTCCGTCACAGTGGCGAGTGCTGCACAAGCTCTGGCACGGGCGTTTCAGGTTGCCATATGCAGCTAGACAGCCCTGCGAGGCGATTGCAACCGAACGCCATGTGGATTGAAACCGCGCGCCATGCCGCTGCGGGCGGCGCGGCCCTAGCATCGGGGCATCCGCCATCAGGAGCCGCGCCATGCCCAACCACCGCATCCAATCCCTCAGCGCCCTGCGCCAGCTGATCAGCGAGCCACCCGCGCTGATGAAGAAACGCCTGCAACCGGTGATCGACGCCCATTGCCTGACCATCATCCGCAACGCCAGCGTCTGCACCGTCGGCCTGGCTGGCGCCGACAGCGACATCGCCTTCCTCGACCTGCACGCCACGCCGGTGATCCTCGCCGAAGGCAACCGCATCCGCCTCGCCTGGCCATCCGGCCTGCACCTGCCCAGGATCGACGGCCAGACGCCCAGGCCCTGCAGCCTGCTCTTCATCATGCCGGGCATCGGTTTCGCCCTGCGCGCCAATGGCCGCTGCCATCCACGGGGTGTGGAGGCAGGCGTGGTGCTGGAGTTCCAGGCCGATGCGCTGTTCCTGCACTGCTCGCGGGCCATGGTGCGGGCGGATTTCTGGACGCCACGCGAACACCTCGACGGGTGGCCGGCCGAACGGGGCGAAGGCGCGCTCTCCGGCGCCGCGCAGGCTTTCATCGCCCGTTCGCCCTACCTGCTGATGCTGACGCGCAACGCCGAGGGCGCCACCGAGATTTCGCCACGCGGCGACCCGGAAGGCTTCATCGGCGTCATCGATGGACAATGGCTGCTGATCCCCGAGCGGCCGGGCAACAAGGTGGCGGTGTCGCTGAGCAACATCCTCGCCTGCGACGAACTGAAGCTGGCCTTCCTGCTGCCGGGCTCGGCGACCGTGCTCAGTGTCACCGGCCGCGCCCAGGTGAGCGCCGACCCGCAGCTGCTGGGCCCGCTCTCGGTGAACGGCAAGGCCCCGGTGCTGGGCACCCTGGTGGAAGTGGAGCGCTTCGCCTTCGTCGAGGCGCCCGAGCTGGTCGAAGCCGGCCTGTGGCGCCCGGAAACCCACCTGGCGCCGAGCGACATCCCCTCCTTCCCGAAAATGCTGGCCGAACACATGAACGGCACCGGCCTGCTGGGCAAGGCCACCACCCTGGTGGTGGACGCGGTGGTGCGGCACGACCTCAAGCATCTGTATTGAAGGGGAAGCGATCGAAGGAAATCGCTTTGGCTTTTCCCGCGTTAGCTGTTGGGTTTTAAAGCAAACGCTTAAGCCGGGCATTTATGGATTTCTGCCACCTCCACCCCGTGGGTTTCGCTCCGCTCTTTCCACCCTACGAAGGCCCATGCGCACCACGTGATGATGCGCTGGCCGAAAAGTTGGAGCAGCCGCCAACGCCCCTCCAGGAGGCCGAACGCAGTCGTTGCGCCGGGGGACGAGCGGCATGGATGCCGCGAGAGGCGCGCCAGGCCATGGATGGCCCATCGCGCCGGCCCCCAGACGACGCTTGCGGCGAACGCACTTCAGTGCGGCCCGAAGGGCGAGCGTAGCGAGTAACGGCGATGGAGTGAGGGAACCACGGCGAAGCCGGGGCCGGATGATGGGGCAAGTTTTTTGGTTCCTTTTCACCGGGCTGGCGTTCCAGCGATTGGAAAAGGGACTCGCCCGGAGGGGACGAAACCAGAAGCACCAACAGAACTCGGCAATCAGCTGGGCTCAAATCCTCTAGCAACAAATCACCAATTCTTTCGCAAGGCGACATGTCGCCTTCATGGACATATCCACGCACCTGGCCTATACCCAAGGCTCCGTCCCGCCAGGTGCATCGCCATGAAGCGCTCCATCGACCACGTCCGCTGGGACCTCGCCCAGCGCTACCGGCTCATCGAAACCGTGGCCTGGTGGGAAGGCCGGCTGACCACCAACCACCTGATGCAGAGCTTCGGCATCAGCCGTCAGCAAGCCTCCAAGGACATCAACGCCTACCTCAACGAGCACGCGCCGAAGAACCTCGTCTACGACAAGCACCTCAAGGGCTACAAACCCGGCAAGGGCTTCAAGCCGCTGTTCATCGACGGCAGCGCCAGCGCCTACCTGCACCTGCTGGACCAGAACCGCGAACGCTCGCCGCACATCGAGGGCCTGGCCCTGGCCTATGCCCACACCGAGGTGCTGCAGGTGCCGGACCGCAGCATCCGCCCCGAGGTGCTGCGCCCCCTCCTCCAGGCCTGCCGTGAAGGCCTGCGCCTGGAAACCGAGTACGTGTCCCTGGCCCACCCGGAATCGGAAACCCGCGTCATCGCCCCGCACACGCTGATCTTCACCGGCATGCGCTGGCACGTGCGCGCCTACTGCGAGAAGAACCGCGACTACCGCGACTTCGTGCTCAGCCGCTTCCGGGGTGAGCCGGACCTGATGGACGAATCCGAGCAGGGCCGCGACGGCGACGAAGGCTGGATGACGGCGGTGGAGGTGATCCTCAGCCCCGATGCGCGGCTCAAGCCGGCGCAGCAGGCGATCATCGAGGCGGACTACGGCATGCAGGGCGGCCAGCTGGTTATCCACAGCCGCGGCGCCCTGGTGCAGTACGTGCTGCAGCGCTACCAGATCGACCCGAACAAGGTGCAGGCCAAACCGGTGGCGCAGCAGATCGTGGTCGCCAACCTGGAAGAACTGGGGCGCTGGCTCTACAGCTGAGCAGCCGTTCCCAGGCTGAAGCCCGGGCTACGCCGGTCATCCTGTAGCCTGGGCTTCAGCCCAGGGCCCTCCCCTGCACAGCCAACACCCCGGCATAAAGCTCCGGCCGCCGATCACCCTGCACATCGTTATGCCCACTGATGCGCTTGTCCCGCGCCGCCCCCAGGTCCAGCGATGCCAGCAGCAACTGCTCGCCGCCCTCGCCCGCCGGCCCGGCCAGGGGATAGCCGTCGGCGTCCACCAGCACCGAGCCCTCGACCCAATCCACGCCACGCTCGTGGCCGTGGCGGTCACAGGCGGCGATGGTCATCCGGTTCACCGCCGCATTGGCCTGTACCCGCACCACTTCGGCGGGGCGCTCGCCCGCCGGGCGCGGGCCACGGGGCCAGTTGACCGGGGCACAGAGCAGCTCGGCGCCGGCCAGTGCCGGCAGGCGCACCCACTCGGGGAACTCCAGGTCGTAGCAGATCATCACCGCGATGCGCCCGAAGGCCGTGTCCACCACAGGCGGCGCGGCATCGCCGGGGCTGAAGATCGCCTTCTCGCCATCCCACAGGTGCGCCTTGCGGTACAGCGCGCGCAGGCCGCCGGCATCCACCAGGGCCGCGCTGTTGGCCAGCGTGCCGTCGTCGCGCTGCTCACAGAAACCCGCCACCAGCACGATATCCAGCTCAGCGGCCAGGCTTATCCACAGGCGCAGGCTGGGGCCGTCCGGCGTCTCGGCCAGGGCCTGCGCCTCGACACGGTCGCGGAACAGGTAGCCGCTCTGCACCAGCTCCGGCAGCACCACCACCCGGGCTCCGCGCTGCGCCGCCTGGCGCACCACGCGCTCGACCAGGGCGCGGTTGTACTCCAGCTCGCCGATACGCGGGGCGACCTGGCAGCAGGCCACCGTGACTGTCTTCTGCGTGCTCATGGCTGTTCTCCCTGTGGCTCCAGGCGCTGTTTATCCGCCTCGGCCAGTTGGCGCTCGGCGGCGAGGTCGAGGCGCCGGCTCAGCAGCCAGTAGCTGACGCCGGCCACCGGCAGGCCCACGGCGAAGGCGATATCCGCGCCACCCAGGGCTGCAGTGAAGGGACCGGTCCAGAAGCTCAGCGCCATGAAGGGCACCATCGCCAGCAAGCCGAGCCCGTAGGCGGTGAGGCCGGCAACCGACCAGCCGCGATAGAGGCCATCGCGGTTGAAGATCTCGCCGATGGCGTAGTGCCCGCGTCGCACCAGGTAGAAGTCCACCAGGTTGACCGCCGTCCAGGGCACCAGGAAATACAGCATCAGCAGCACGAAGGTGTTGAAGCTGCCCAGGTAGCTCTCGGGGATCAGCCGCGCCACGGCGAGGATGATCGCCGCGATCACCAGGATGCCGGTCACCCGCAGGCGCAGCGTCGGCTTCACCTTGGTAAACGCATCGATGGCGCTGACGCTGGTGAGCATGGCGCCGTAGCAGTTCACCGCCATGATGCCCACCAGCGAAGGCACGGCGATCAGCACGGCGAAGGTGCCGAAGCCGTCGAACAGGCGGTTGCCCACCTCGCGAATGCTGCCGATGGCGTCCGGCGCCGGCAGCGCCGAGGCGAGGAAGGCGCCGAGGGACATCAGCCACAGCGCCGAGCCGCCGGCGCCCAGGTAGGTCCAGAAGATCACCTTGCCGGGCGGCGTGTTCTCCGGCAGGTAGCGCGAGTAATCGGAGACATACACCGAGTAGCTGATCTGGTAGCCCGCCGCCGCCGACAGCTGGACCAGGAAGGCGCTCCAGGAAAACGGCCCGGCGGCCAGCGCGGCATCGGCCCGCAGCTCGCGGATGGCGAGCAAGGTCAGCACGCCGAACACCGCGATCATCAGCCAGGTCAGCCAGCGCTGCACCCGGTGCAGCAGGTCGTGCCCGACGATCGCCAGCAGCACCGCCAGGCCCACCAGCAGCAGGTACCAGGGCGTACGCGCGCCGGGCAGCACGGTGTTGATGGCATCGGTGGCGAGGATGACGTTGAACACGTTGAAGCCGATGTACACCCCCACCACCGCGATGAAGGGCACCACCGCGCCCCGGAAGCCGAACTGCGCCCGCGACTGGATCATCTGCGGCAGGCCCATGCGCGGCCCCTGGTTGGCATGGAAGGCCATGAAGAAGGTGCCGATGGCTACGCCGATCAGAATCGCCAGCATCGAGGGCAACGCCCCCAGCCCCAGGGCCGGCCCGGTGAAGCCGGTGACCAGGGTGGTAAGCACGAAGTTGCCGGTGAACCAGAACGGGCCTTGGTGCCAGACCTTGCCGTGGCGCTCGCTGCGCGGCACGTAGTCGATGGAGCGCACCTCGATCTTCGGGCGCGGGGCTTGGGTAGTCGGGGTTTGATGCATGGAAATTCCTCATCCAGAACGTGAAGGCGCAGCCAGGGTTGGCGCGGGGTGACGGTCACGGGGCTGGATCAGGCAGGCGGGGTGTCGCAGCAGGCAGGCAGCAGGTCGTCCATAGGTGTCTCGGCTTGTTCTGGTCGTTATGGGGCCGACTCTAGCCAAGGGGGAAGCGGGGAAACATCGGATAAATCAAATACTTGGTTCAGGGATATGGCAACTGATCCGGCAACGCCGGCAAGCCCCGGAGCGCCTGGCATCGGCGCCCCGGGCCGCGGTTCAGCCCTGCTGGCTTTCCATGTAGCGGATCAGCAGCGCCTCCAGCGCCTCGTCCATCTGCTGCCTGTACGCGTCGAAGCCTTCACGGGCGAAGTCGTCCAGCTTGCGGTTCAGCCCGATGGCTTCCTCCTGGCTGGGGAACTGCGACTCCACGGCCCGGTAGATGGCGAAGGTGAAGTTGCCGGCGAGGTCTTCCAGGTCGCCGTTGGCGATGTTCATGCCCATGCGCCGGCAGTTGAGCTGGAAGTCCTTCATCAGCTCGGATTCGGCGATCTGCTCCATGGGTTTGGCCACGCTGCGCAGGGTCTTGCGACCACCGTCCACGTTCTGCTGGGCGTAAGGGACGATCAGTGCGCTGAGCAGCGGGTAGAACAGCTCGGCGATCTGGTCCTCGTCGAAGCCGGCCTGCTCGCGCAGCATGTGGCCCATGGAGGCGATGGCGTAACCCAGCCCCAACAGGGTGGTTTCATCGCTGGCCAGGGCCGCCTGCTCGTTGGCGCTCAGCGGTGCCTGCTGGGCGCGGGCCACGAAGCGCGGCACCTGCATCGCACCGGTCAATACACCCATGCCGAACTGGATGGTGTGGAACTGCTCCAGCCCCTGCTGGAACTCCTCGGTATCGCGCTGCCGGGCGCTGGCGCCACGGGCATGGGCCTCGAACTGCTCAAGGTATTGCTGCCCCTCCTCCAGCTTGCGGCGGAACAGCGACGGGCGATGCGCCACGGCCGGCTCGGCGCGCTTGGCGAAGCTGGCCAGGCCCTTGCTCGGTGCAGGGCTCGCCGGCTCCGGCGCCTCCAGCAGCTCGCCTTCCAGCTCCGGACCGATGACACGGTCGATGATCTTGTCGCGGTTGCTGATCATGAACTGCACGAACACCTGCTCCCTCAGCGCCAGGCGCACCACGCTCGGCAGGAAGGCATAGAGGTACACCGCGAACTTCTCGATGTTCTCGTCGTTGCGCAAGGCCGCGAGGGAGGCTTCGCCGGTCTTCTCCTTGAGCAGCGGGATGATCTTCGACTTGTTCTGCTCGATGGCGTTGGCGATGAAGCCGAACAGCTTCTCGCTGGCCTTGGAATCCTTGCCCTTGGCGTCCCCTGCCACGACTTCCGGCTGCGCCTCGGCCAGGGCCTGCACCGCCGGCACCGACATGCTCTGCTCCACTTCGCTGGACAGCTGCGCCTGCTGCTCGACGGCAGGCGCGGCCACGCTCACCGGTGCCGCAACCGCCTGGGCCACCGGCGCGGGCTGATCGGCAAACTGGCCCTGCAGGTCCTGCAGGCAGTCGTTGATGGTGTCGAAGAAGTCTCCCAGCTCGGCCTCGCCGAGCTGGGTCAACTGGGCGATCTCGCGCTGGTTGACGAAGACCTTGCGCTTGCTGATGGCGATGCCGGTGAGGAACTTCCAGAAGAACAGGCGGGGTGAATCCATCATCATCTTCATGGCGATCCGCGTGTCGCCGATCAGCATCCCCTCCTTGGCGCCACCAAACAGGGTGTCGTCGACCAGCACGATCACCTCGTCCGCCGTCATGCTGTTGCCATAGGACGCCAGGGCCGCCTGCAGCTTCTTCGGCGGAATGTTCGGCGCCACGAAGATCTTGTCGGACTCGATGCGCAAGGCGCACTCGCGCACGTAACCGATCAGCACCGCCAACTGCTCGGCCGGCAGCTCCCCGGTGGCCTTCGGCGCGGCCTCCACCGGCGCGGCAACCGGCTTGCCAGGCGCATCGGCCTGCCCGTCAAGCCACTCGGCCAGCACCTCGAAGCAAGCGGTCAGGTCACGCTTGTCGGGCATGTTGAATTTCATCACGTCGCGGCCATTGATGAAGGCGCGCTGGTCATGGGACTGGATCTGCCTGATCTCGATGAACAGGTATTCGGTGGGCTCCGCGAAGGGCTCGCGGAAGAGAATGCGGTCGCTGCAGATCAGGCAGCCATCCTTGCCGCTGCCGAACATGGTGTTGTCGATCAGGGCCACGATCTCACGCGCATACCCCTTGAACTTGAACGCCTCCATGGCGTTGCTCAGCAGCTTTGGCGCGATCCCCGGCGCCATGTGAATCCGGCTACAACTGGTGAAGTTCTTCTTCGTGTAAAACTCGACCAACGACATATGAGCGCCTCCTTCACATTCCCTTGAATACCCATGCATCCCATGGGCCCGAACTTCGTCATGCCAACACCGGCGGCCATCGACTACCCCGTTGAAAGCCGCGAAACAGAGAGCCCGCTTGAAGTAGGGCGATATTCCGCAGCGACTATCCTGACCGAATCGCCATCATTGCGACATTATCGATTAGTCAGAATCGGGTAAAGCTTCCTACGCTGCCGGTTATGGCCCTGCATGCTATTTGGACAATGTCCTTACGCTTGATGCGGCGCAGCAAGGCAGCTCGAAATATATGTCGCCTTTAGCGACACATCTATTCTGTCGACATATACAGGTAAAGCTTTCAGGCAGGTTCGGCGGGCGCGGCCCCATGCCGTGCGGTGGCCGCCAGGCAGCCACCGCAACGCCGGTCAGTAGCCTTCCATGAACAGCACCGCCTCCAGCTCACGCAGGCTATGAGTACTGCCCTGCTGCTGGTTGAGGGTGGTGAGGATCTTCGCCGCCAGGGCGTTGGCGTCCAGCTGGGCGTTCCAGGAGGTGTAGGCGTTCTTCCAGTAGCTGCGCGTGGCGCGGGGGCGCGAGCCGCCACGACCGACGACGGTGCCCAGGGCCGGGTACTGCTGCTTGAAGCCGCTCAGTTCACCGTCATCCAGCACCGCTTCGGCGATGCCCACCAGCGCCGTGGCCACCCGCGAGTCGTAGATCACATACAGATCGGGGAAGAAGATCGCGTAGAGCTTGGTCCAGGCACTGCTCATCGCGGCCGGGCTGGAGGCCGCATGCTTGCGGGCCTCATCGATGTTATGCACAACCAGGGCGGCATCCTGGGTCGGCAGCTTCACACCGCCCCAGTCGCAGATCTCCTGGAACAGCACCAGCACGGCGGCGGCATTGGCGGCCAGGTTGGCGTCCAGCGCGCGGGCGCGGCCGATAAAGCCATTCAGCGTCGCCTCGGTGGCCTGGTAGCTCACGCTCGGGCTGGGCCAGAAATAGCTGCTCAGGCGCTGGGTGAAACCCTGCACCGGCTGGCCGGGATGCAGAGAGCGACGACGACGGTCGAAGATCTGGAACGGCTGCTGGGCCAGGTAGTGGGCGAAGCGCTCCTCGCGAGTATGCCCGCTCGCCGATACCGGCAAAGGCGCTGCTTCACCATCCTCCAGCAGCTCTTCACCTTCCTCCAGGGCGAGGACGCGATACAGCCCGCGCTCGACCTTGCGATAACGCGGCGCCTCGCCACGCTTGACCCAGTAACCGGTGTCTTCAGCGTGGTTGGCCATCTCGGTGGCGATATGGCTCTCGCTGAAGAACTCGAACCCGACGCGGTAGCGTTCCACCTTCTCGCCGCCATCGAGCAGCTCGACCCGGCGCTCGTCTCCCAGCAACTCGCTGGCACGCAACTCCTTGTTCAGTCGGCCGTTGACGATTTCCAGAACGATCGAATCATGTAGCGTCATCTTCCCTCCCCTTGCCCCATCGAAAAGCCGTGCCGGAAATACCGGGCACGGCACGAACCCCGTCATTCTGTGCAAGCCGCCCAACGTGCGCTAGGCAGCATGTTTTCCATGGCGCTAGTATCCACGACCGAGCGACAACCTATGTCGCACCTGGAGCCTCTCGATGCCTGCCAAAACACCGCGCCCCAACGCCGCCGTCACCCTGGAGCGCCGCAACCGCCTGCTCGCCGAGATCGCCTCGACCGGGAAGGCGGGCATCGATACCGCCAGCCTGCACGAGCAGCTCCTGCGGGAAGGCACCATCAGCCTGCGCACCGTGCAGCGCGACCTGGAGCTGCTGGCAGCCGATGGCGCCATCGCCTCCGACCACAACCATGCACAGCCGCGCTGGCGCCTGGCCAAGGGCGCGCGCCTGCCCGCCGCCAGGGCGCAGGCCAAGCCGCTGGACAGCCACGAACTGAAATCGGCACGGGTGGCGCTGAGCATCGTCACCCTCTATGAACAGGCCAGCCACCTGCTGCACCGCGCGGCGCTGGATGACCTGCGCGAACAGTACCTGCGCTCGCGGGAGGTGCTCGACAAGTTCCAGCGCCACGAGGGCCGCTGGCTGGGCAAGGTGGTGAGCGGCTCGCAACAGCTGCAGCTGCGCCAGGCGCCGATCGACGAAACCGTGCTGCGGGACATCCAGCTGGCGCTGCTGGAGGGCTATCAGTTGGAGGCGCTCTACCATTCGCGGCGCAGCGCTACGGAACAGCGCATGACGCTCAATCCGCTGGGGCTGTCGTACCGGGATTCGAGCATTTACCTGATCTGCACCAAGGTCGACGAAGTGAAGGTGCGCGCCCTGCCTCTGCAACGCTTCCGTAGCGTCACGCCGAAACGGTCGCGCAGCATCCAGTCGCCCCCGGGGTTCGACCTGCAAACCCATGCGCGCCAGGAAACCCTGCTCGCCGCCGAACCGATCCAACTCAAACTGCGCATCAACGCCGCGCTGCGGGAGCGTCTGGACAGCACCGAGACGCCCTTGGCCGAACCTCAGCACCTGTCGCCCCTAGGCGATGGCTGGTGGTTGCTGGAATGCGAGATGGCCCACACCCGCGAATTGCAGTGGTGGATCCTGGCCCACGGCGCCACGGTGGAAGTGCTGGAACCACCCGCGCTGCGCCAGGCCATCGCCCAATGCGCGCGGGAGATGGCCGGCTTCTACGCCGCCCCCTGACGACACAGGCTGTCGTGCGGTCCCCCTAGGCTGGGCTCCTCATCACCGAGGAGATCGCTTCCATGCACAGCTATTCCGCCTTCCTGCAACGCGTCCAGCCAGGCGCCGGACCGCGCGCCAACTTCAGCCTCATCGTCCAGGCGGTGAGTTCGGACATGGCGCGCATCACCGCCGAGGCCCAGTACCCGGGCTACAAATGCATCAACGCACCGACGCGACAGCGCTGAGCCTCCACGTGGCCGGGGACTATCTCTACCACTGCTACAACAGCGATTGCGCCGCGCCGGCCCCGGCCTGCGGCGTGATCGCCCGCCACCACTACTGCGACTGTTTCGATATCGCCCGCCACGCCCTGCGCATGAGCCGTGGCGCGCACCTGGAACAGGCGCTGGCGGGGCTGGAGGGGGCGCTGCGTTGGTACGGGCACCGCCCGGTGGTGCTGTTGGTGGAAGCGGGGGCGCAGATGACCCTGGGCGACTATCGCCGGGCCTGGTGCTGGCTGGAGGAACGCCTGGTGGCCCAGGTGCAGCGGCGCGTGGCGTTGCGCCTGGAAAGCGTGCACAGGGAGTTCAGGTTGTGGCTGTTCGAGCCCGGCTACCCGGCGCGCAGCAGCGAAACGACGGCAGGCCGAGAGCGGGAGGGCCCCGCCGTGATATCGTTGCGCCTTTCGCTTTACCAGCTCCGGAGCGGTACATGAAGTTCATCCACCAGCGCGAACACCTCAACGAAGGCGACATCGTGGTCATCGAGTGTTCGCAGGTCTGCAACATCCGCCTGATGAACGATGCGAACTTTCGCAGCTTCAAGAACGGTGGCCGCCACACCTACCACGGTGGGGCCTTCGACAAGTTCCCGGCACGCATCACCGTGCCCAGCACCGGCTACTGGAACATCACCCTCGACGCGGTGACCCGCCGGGCCATCAGCGTGACGCGCAAGCCGACCTTCACCCACAAGATCAAGTTCGTCCGCCGCTCGCCTTCCGACCTGGCCTGACGCACGCCTCAGCCGCGCAAGCCTCGCTCAGCCGGGCCGTAGGCCAACCAGGCGAGGCCCAGCATGCAGCCCAGCACCAGGGCGCTGCTGGCGAGGTTTTCCACAATCAGTTCGATCGACAACATGTCCGGGCTCCCCAGAAGTTGATTCAGCATCTGGGGCGTCACGCTATGTCGTGTTTGTTTACATGTCCATGTGTCAACTTTTCGCACGTAAACAAATGGAGCGGGTGTGACACGAACCGGGTGGAAAAGCGGGCGCATGCATTCGCCCCAACAGGCCCCGCACACGAACCGTAGGATGGCGTAGAGCGCAGCGAAACCCATCACCGGCCTTGCACCCGCCCCGTAGGGGCGACTTCAGTCGCCAAGCAGCCCGCAGGGCTGCCCCTGCCCGGTGCCACAAATAGCACCGCTGGTGGATGAGAAGAGCGTCATCCACCCTACAAACCGGGAGCCCATCGGAACCGGGACCGCCCGTCTACACCTTCGGCTGGTGGCAGGTGACGCAGTGGATGCCGCCACCGCCGGCGGCGACCGCGTCGATGTTGATCTGCACCACCTTGCGCCCCGGGTAGAGCCGGGTGAGCAGGTCGCGGCAGAAGGCGTCGGCGCTGGCGTCGCCGAACTGCGGGGCGATCACCGCGCCGTTGACCGGGTAGTAGTTGATGTAGCCGGGGGCGAAGTCCGGGTTGTTACGGGTGAAGCGGTTGTTGCGCAGGGTGCGGGGCGGCGGCAGGGTGTGCACCTGCAGCTTGCGGCCGTCGGCGTCGGTGGCCTTGTTGAGGATTTCCAGGTGCTTGCGGGTCACCGCGTAGTCGTAGGACTGCGGGTCGTTGTCGAGGTTGGCGACCACCACCCCGGGCTTGACGAAGCGCGCGTAGAAGTCGACGTGGGCATCGGTGATGTCCTTGTTCTTGATGCCGGGCAGCCAGATGATCTTGCGCAGGCCGAGGTTGCTCATCAGCTCGGCTTCCACCTGGGCCTTGCTCATGCCGGGGTTGCGGTTGCCGTTGATCCAGCAGCTCTCGGTCATGATGCCGGTGCCGGCGCCGTCCACCTCGATACCGCCACCTTCACCGGTGAGCTGGCTGGCGATGTAGCTGGCGTCGGCGTCGTAGCTGACTTCCCCGGCCACCTCGCCATCCTTGCTGTGCTGCTGCTTGTTGCCCCAGCCGTTGAAGTTGAAATCCACCAGGCCGAGGCCGCCCTGCCCGTCCACCACGAAGGTGCCGCCGATGTCGCGCATCCATACGTCATCCAGGGGCATCTCGACGAAGCGGGTGTTGCGCGTGCCGCACTTCTGCCTGGCCAGGCTCAGCTGGCCGGGGCGGTGCAGCACCACCACCGGCTCGTAGGTGGCGATGGTGCGGGCGATCAGGCCGATGCAGTCCTGCACGTCGGCGGTGAAGTCCTCCCAGATCGCCGCCTGGGCGCCGAAGCTGACGTAGCTGCAGGCGTGCACGCCGTTCTCGTCCGGCATGCGCCAGGCGCCGCCGCGCAAGGCGGCCTGGGCCCGGGCGGGCGAGATGCCGAGCCCGAGGCTGGCGACCGCGCCGAGGCCGGCGACGGCGGTGAGGTGCTTGATGAAGTCACGACGCGAAGGCATGGCAGTTCTCCAGGGCGCAGGGGCGCCGGCGGTCATTTCAGTGGGTGGAGGTCTTGAACTTGGTCCAGGCACGCATGCGGGCTCGCATGTCGCGCTGGGGGATGTCGCGGCCAGGAATCAGCCGGGCGTAGGCGGCATCGTCGACGTAGATGTCCGGGTTGCCGCGCATGTCGGCGTCCACCATCGGCCGCGCCTTGGCGCTGGAAGTGGGGTAGCCGGTGAAGTTGCTGATGGCGGCCATGTTCTCCGGGCGCATCACGAAGTTGATGAAGGCATAGGCGTATTCCGGGTTCCGCGCATCGACGGGGATGGCCATGGTGTCCATCCACACCGTGGTGCCCTCACGGGGGATGCGGTACTGGAAGTCCACCGGTTTGCCCGCTGCCGCCGCCGCGCGTTGCGACTGGGTGACGTCGCCGCTGTAGCTCAGGGACAGGCAGAGGTTGCCGTTGACCAGGTCGGTGACCGGCTGCGACTGGAACTTGCGGATGTAGGGCTTGATCGCGCTCAGCAGCGCGGTCGCCGCCGCCAGGTCCTCGGCCTTGGCGCTACGCGGGTCGCGGCCCAGGTAGTTGAGCACCACCGCGAGCACCTCGTCGGGCGAGTCGATCACCGAGATGCCGCAGTCGGCGAAGCGCGCGGCCAGCTCCGGCTTGAACAGCAGGTCGAGGCTGTTCACCGGCGCGTCGGCCTGGCGCTGGGCGATCATCGCGGCGTTGTAGGTGATGCCGATGGTGCCCCAGGTGTAGGGCACCACGGCGTGGCGCGAGTAGGGGTAGCGGGTCTGCAGGCGCTTGAGGCCGGGCTCGATGTCGTCCAGGCCGGTGAGCTTGCTCGCGTCGAGCTTCTGCAGGGCGCCGGCACGCATCAGCCGCTCGGCCACGGTGTCGCCGGGGAAGACCAGGTCGTAGCCGCTGTTGCCGGCCATCAGCTTGACTTCCAGGGTTTCGCTGCCATCCATCACGTCATAGACGACCTGGATGCCGGTCTCGGCGGTGAAGCGGCTGAGGGTGTCCTCGGCGAAGTAATCCGCCCAGTTGTACAGGCGCAGGATCTTCTCCTCCGCCTGGGCGTTGCCGGCCAGGCAGGCCAGGGCGGCGGCGGTGACCAACAGCGATCGGAAGGCACGCATGCTCAGGCTCCTCGGGTGTTCTGCCAGGTGACGTGGGTGCGCTGGCCGTCGAGGCCGAGCATCGGGCCGTACATCTCCGGGCGGCGGTCGCGGTAGATGCCCCAGGCCAGGCGTTCCTCGGCCATGGCGTCGAGGTCCAGCTCCTGCAGCAGTACCGTGGTGCCCTCGCGATCGGCCTCGGCCAGCAACGTGCCCTTGTGGTCGCAGATGAAGGAGGAGCCGTAGAAGCTCATCTGCAGCTCCGGGTCGGTGGTCGCCACCTCGCGGCCGACGCGGTTGGCCGCCACCACCGGGAGGATGTTGGCGGCGGCGTGGCCACGCATGGTCATCTGCCAGTGGTCGCGGGAATCCAGGCCCTGGGCGCCGGGCTCGGAGCCGATGGCGGTGGGGAACAACAGCACCTCGGCCCCCTGCAAGGCCAGGCAGCGCGCGGTCTCGGGGAACCACTGATCCCAGCATATACCCACGCCGAGGCGGCCGTGGGCGGTGTCCCAGACGCGGAAGCCGGTGTCGCCCGGGCTGAAGTATTCCTTCTCCTGGTAGCCGATGGCGTTGGGAATGTGGGTCTTGCGGTACACGCCCAGCAGGCGGCCATCGGCGTCGGCCATGGCCAGGGAGTTGAAGAAGGCGTTGCCGGCGCGTTCGAACCAGCTCAGCGGCAGCACCACGCCCAGCTCCCCGGCGAGGTCGGCGAAGCGCGCCAGCACCTGGCTCTGGGCGTATTCCTCGGCCAGCGCCAGGTGGCGGTGGTTCTGCTCGATGCAGAAATAGGGGGTGGCGAACAGCTCCTGCAGCAGGATCACCTGGGCACCCCGGGCGGCCGCCTCACGGACCAGGCGCTCGGCCTGGTCGAGGTTGCGCGCGAGGTTCCAGCTGCAGGCCATCTGGGTGGTGGCGACGGTCAGCTTGGCCATCTCACACCCCCCTCAGCGGCCAGGCCGGCTGCTGCTGGGTGATGCAATGCACCCCGCCGCCGCCGTGGGCCAGCTGGTTGATGCGCACCGGCACCACCTCGCGGCCGGGGAAGGCCAGGCGCAGGGTGGCGGCGGCCTCGTCGTCGGCGTCGATGCCGTAGGCCGGCATGATGATGGCGCCGTTGGCGATGTAGAAGTTGGTGTAGGAGGCGCAGAACACCTCAGCCTCGGTGTCCACCGCGTCGCTGGCCTCGAACAGCTCGAGCATCTCGAAATGGCGGCCACGGGCGTCGGTGGCCAGTTCCAGGGCACGGCGGTTCTCCCGCGCCACCTGGGCGTAGACCGAGGAGACGTCACGGGTGGCATCCACCAGCAGCGCGCCGGGGCGGGCGAAGGCGCAGACGCCGTCGACGTGGCCGTCGGTCATGTCGCCGGTGACGTGGTCCGGGTCACCCGGCAGCCAGATGGTCTTCTTCACCCCCAGCAGGCGGGCGAAAATCTCCTCCACCTCGGCCTTGCTGATGCCTGCGTTGCGGTTGGCATTGAGCAGCACCGACTCGGTGGTGATCAGGGTGCCGTCGCCGTCGACATGGATGGCGCCGCCCTCGTTGCTCAGTGCGGTGCCGAAGCAGTCCAGCCCCAGGCCGTTGAGCACGCGGCGGGCCAGGCCCTCGTCGAGGTCATGGGCCGACTTGCCGCCCCAGGCATTGAAGCGCCAGCTGACGCCGGCCACGCCCAGTTGCGGGTGGCAGACGAAGCTGGGGCCGGAGTCACGGCACCAGCTGTCGTTGACCGCCAGGGGCAGCAGCTCGATGCCCGGGCCGCAGAGGGCGCGGGCACGCTCCACGGCGCTCGGGTCCACCACCATCTTCACCGGCTCGAAGCGGGCGATGGCGTTGGCGACGCAGGCGAAGTCCTCCTGCACCGCAGCCAGGGTCACGCCCCAGCCCGCTTCCCACAGCGGCTGGTTGTGCGGCCAGACCATCCAGGTGGCGGCGTGGTGGGACCATTCGGCGGGCATGACCCAGCCGCTCTGCTGCGCGTGTTGCTGCTGCATGACGATTGCCTTCAGTTAAGTTTTAGTTATCACTGAAAACCGCGATTGCGGTAATGGATGCCATGCTAGGCCTGTGAATTCGGCGCAACAAACGATAGATTTTCCCCATTTATGATCAGACAGGCTTATCAGAGATGCTCAAGCACTGGCCCCCGCTGAACGCCCTGCGCGGCTTCGAAGCCGCCGCCCGCCTCGGCAGCTTCCACAAGGCCGCCGAGGAGCTGCACCTCACCCAATCGGCCATCAGCCAGCAGATCCGCAGCCTCGAAGGCTTCCTCGAACAGCCGCTGTTCCACCGCAACGGCCGCAGCGTCGCCCTCACCGATGCCGGGCACGACCTGCTCGGCACCACCCAGGCGCTGCTGCAGCAACTGGCCGTGGGCATCCGCCGGCTGGAGCAGTACCGCAAGCCCAACCAGCTGGTGGTCAACACCAGCCCGGCCTTCGCCCGCCACTGGCTGGTGCCGCGCCTGGGCGGCTTCCGCCAGCAGCACCCGGAAGTGGACCTGTGGCTGTTCACCACCGACGAGCCGCCGGAGATGGCCACCCAGACCATCGACATCGCCGTGCGCGACGACATCACCGCCCAGGCCGAATGCAGCTTCCGCGTGCTCCACGCCGACCGCCTCTACCCCGCCTGCCACCCGGCGCTGCTGGCCACGCCGCCGGCGCAGCGCACAACCCTGCACGGCGAACGGGAAATGGACTGGAGCCACTGGGCGCTGGAGGCCGGTATCGACGTCGGCCAGCAGAGCAGCGGCCTCAACTTCTCCGACCCCGGCCTGCTGCTGGACGCCGCCTGCGACGGCCTCGGCATCGCCCTGGTCAGCCAGTTGCTGGCGCAGAAGGCCCGCGCCGAGAATCGCCTGCAACCGCTGGTGGAACAGACCATCCGCGGCCCCAAGTGGGCCTGGCTGATCCACCGCGACAGCGAGCTCAGCCCGCTGACGCGCAGCTTCAGCGCGTGGTTGCTGGAGCAGTTGGAGGCAAGCGAGAGTTCGGCCGTCTAACCCACCGCCAGTCGGACGGAAACATTTTCTTGCATCTGCAGTTGCGGGTTTTGCCCCTCTCGTCCGTCCTGAATGTAACGCCCCCTCGACTTCGAGATGTCGTTCCTTTGGTTTTCACCCGCCAGCTCACCGAGGCCGGCGGGTGCTTTTCCATTGGTCGGGCGTAACCGAACCCGTGACCGGCCGAGGCCGGTGGCCCTGATTCCGCTACCAAGATCGTTGCCCATGTCGAAGAAGTCCCGTTCGAAAATCTGGTTCCTGGTCCACAGCTGGCTGGCATTGCCCATCTGGTTCTTCGTGTTCCTGGTGTGCATCACCGGCACCCTGGCAGTGCTCAGCGAGGAGATCGTCTGGCTCGCCAACCCCGACGTGCGCGCCACCGCGCCCTCGGATGACGCCGAGCTGATGAGCTTCGACCAGATACTCGCCGCCATCGAGAAGCAGGACCCCACCGCCGATGTGGAGTGGCTGGCCAAGCCCGAGGAAAGCCACTTCGCCCTGACCGCCTCGGTGACCTACCCCGACACGCGCTCCGCGACCCTGTACGTGAACCCCTACACCGGGCAGATCCAGGGCAGCAGCCCGCTGTTCGACTTCCGTCAGTTCACCCGTGCCCTGCACGGCTGGTGGCTGGTGCCCTTCACCAACGGCTACAGCTGGGGCTGGTACCTGGTGTCGCTGCTGGGCCTGCCGATGCTGGCCTCCCTGATCACCGGGCTGGTGGTGTACAAGCGCTTCTGGCGCGGCTTCCTGCGGCCGACCCTGCGCATCCGCCAGGGCGCGCGCATCTTCTGGGGCGACTTCCACCGCCTCTCGGGCATCTGGTCGATCTGGTTCATCGCGGTGATTTCCATCACCGGCATCTGGTTCCTGATCCGCGCCATCCTCGCCGACGCGCACATCTCCATCTCCAGCGAGGGCCTGCCGACCCTGATCCCGCGTGACCAGATCCCCCTGGTGCAACCCGGCCAGCCGGTGCCGCGCGTGACCATGGACCAGGCGGTCGCCACCGCCACCGAGACCATTCCCGGCTTCGACGTGAGCTTCGTGATGTTCGCCCCCGACGCCTACACGCCGATGGAAGTGGGCGGCCGTGGCTGGTACCCGCTGATGTTCCAGACTGCCGAGCTCAACCCCTACACGGGCGAGCTGGTGGGGTCGCGCCTGCTCGCCGACCGCACGCCCCTGGAGTTCGTCACCGAGTCCATGCGCCCGCTGCACACCGGTGACTTCGGCGGCATCTGGGTGAAGATGATCTGGTTCTTCTTCGGCCTGCTGCTGAGCATGATGGTGCTCAGCGGCCTGCTCATCTGGAGCAAGCGCACGGTGATCGCCACCGCCAAGGCGCTCAAGCGCAAGCCCCGCCCGACACCCGCCGCCACCGCCGTGGAGGCGACCGAATGAGCAACGCAGCCCTGATTCCCGAATCCCGCTTCAAACGCCTGTGGCTCAAGTGGCGCTTCCACCTCAGCGCGCTGCTGGTGCTGATCCCGCTGGGCTTCATGCCCGCCTACTTCCATGACGTCAGCCTCGACCGTGGCCTGCAGGGCCTGGGCGAGCGGCTGATCGGCGAATACCCGGTCGGCCCCTGGACCGCACGCATCGCCGAATGGGAGCTGCACGAGCCGCAACGCGACGGCAAGGCCGGCTACATGAAGGAGATCACCCTGGCCTTCTGCGCCGAGTGTATCGGCCAGGTGAAGGCCGCCTACCTGCGCATCGGCAAGCCACGCAGCCTGCGCGCCGCCGGCTCGCTGCTGTCCGGTAGCCCCTACCGGCTGTTCGCCGAAGTACGCATTCCGCCGGGCACCACCGCCGACGACGCCCTGTGGCTGACCGTGGAAGGCTGGGACGGGAGCGTGCACCAGGCGTCAATCCCCCTGAAGGAAGTCTCGCCGTCGATGATCGAATGGCTGGCCCGCAATGGAGACACGCTGTGAAGCCCCTTTACCCCACCCTGCTGGCGAGCGCCCTGCTGCTCGCCACCCCCGCCGCCTTCGCCCACAACGCCTTCGTCGAGTGCGAAGCCATCGCCGAAGGGCAGATCCGCTGCACCGGCGGCCTCTCCAACGGCAGCGCCGCCCCGGACGTGACCCTGGACGTGATCGGCTACGACGAAAAGGTACTGGTTGCCGGCAAGCTCGGCGCGGATTCGCGCTTCACCTTCCCCCGCCCGGATGGCGAGTTCTACGTGCTGCTCGACCTCGGCGCCGGCCACACCGCCGAGTTGGACTACAAGCAGATCAAGGGGCTCTGAGGGCGCGCAATCGGCAATCGGTGGGCTGAAACGGAGCGCCGCCCGGCCCACCCTACACACAGGCCGACCCGGTGCGTGCCGGCGGCACCGCTGGTGGATGAAAAAAGCGTCATCCACCCTACCCACGGGCCAACTCCGTGCACGCCAGCCGTAGGGTGGACGACGCTTCACCCGTCCACCAAGCGAACTCACCGGCAACACCGCTGGTGGAGGTAAAAAGCGACCTCCACCCTACGCACAGCGTCACGCCATAGCCCGGGCTTCAGCCCGGGGCCTGAGCGGCTGCGATCAATATTCCCAGCGCAGCGAAGCGGTCAGGCTGCGCGGCTCACCGTAGAGGTCGCTGTAGACGCTGGTGCTGGCGTAGTACTCCTTGTCGAACAGGTTGTTGACGTTGAGGGTGCCGGTGAAGTGCTCGTCGAAGCGGTAGCGCGCCAGCAGGTCCACCAGGGCGTAGCTGCCCTGCTTGGCTTGCAAGGTGGTGCCGGGGATCACCTGGGTATTGCCGTAGCGGGTCGCGCTTTCCCAACGCACGCCGCCGCCGAGGGTGAGACGGTTCAGGTCCCCCGTCAGGTCGTAGGTGGTGAAGAGCTTGACGTTGTTCCGTGGGAAACCGACGTTCACATCGACGCCTTGCGGGTAGTAGGTGTTCACGTGGCTGTAGGCCGCCTGCACTTGCCAGCCCGGCATGAGTTCACCGGCGACTTCGAGCTCCAGGCCTTTGATCTTGATCTTCGCGGGCGCCACCATCTCGTTGTCGAAGGCGTCGTACAGCCCGGTGCCGACCGCGTAGTTGCTCAGCTTGGACTCGAACAGCGCAGCGGTGAGGTTGAGCCGGCCGTCGTAGTACTCGCCCTTCGCCCCCACTTCGTAGCTGTCGCCTTCGGTGGGGTCCATGAATTTCCCTTCGACGGTCCTGCTCGACTGCGGTTTGTAGATGCTGGTGTAGCTGGCGTAGACCGAGTGGTTGTCGTCCAGGTCGTAGACGATACCGGCGTATGGCGTGAGCTCGCCGTTCTCGCGCTTCTTCAGGGAGGTCGGGTCGTAGCCGTAATACGCGGACGTCTGGTCGACCTTGAAGTAACTCAGGCGGCTGCCGAGGATCAGCGACAGGTCATCGGTGAGCTTGAAGCGGGCCGTGCTGTAGGCCGCGTACTGGCGCTGGCTGTACTCCAGGTCGCCTATGCGGTTGAACGGCGGCTTGGAGATGTCGCCGCGCCATTCGAAGACGTTGGGAATGGTCGGGTCCCAGCCGCTGCCGCTGCGGTCCACCCACAGCGGGTAGGCACCGGTGTTGCTGCGGTAACGCATGGCGCTGGCGCCCACCACCAGCTCGTGCTCGCGGCCGAACAGGTTGAAGGGACCGGAGGCATAGGCATCCACCGAGTTCTGCTCGGGCTTGCTCGGCCACTTGGCGAAATACAGGCTGGTGCCCGCACCGGTCTGCTGATTGGGGTAGCCATTGCTGCTGAACCAGCCGTACTCGACGTCGTTGTCGTCACGCACGTTGGTGACGGCGACCTTGGCCATCCACTCGTTATCGAAGCGGTGCTCGTAGGTACCGAAGATCGAGGTGCGCTGGCGATCCGCGTAGCTCCAGTCGGCGGCCGAGTTGAAGGAGCGCTTGAAGTCGGTGCGCTGGCCATTGCTGTAGAAGGCCGGGAAGCCGAAATAGCCGCAGGCGTCGCAGTTGCGCACCTGGTAGTCGATGCCGAAGCTGACGGTATCGCGCTCGCTCAGGTCCGCCTCGATCACGCCATAGGCCACCTGGCGCTCGGTGCTGAGGCGGTCGGTGAAGGAGTTGGCGGTCTGGTAGGCGCCCACCAGGCGGCCGCGCAGGGTGCCTTGCTCGTTCATCGGGCCGGAGACATCCACCTCGGTGCGGTAGTTGTCCCAGGAGCCGGCGCTGCCCTGGACCGACGCGGCGAACTCGCGGGTCGGGCGCTTGCGCACCATGTTGATGGTGGCGGAAGGCTGGCCGATGCCACTGAGCAGGCCAGTGGCGCCGCGCACGATCTCGACCCGGTCATACACCGCCATGTCGTTGGACTGACTGCTCATGGAGGGTTCGAAGACCGTGGGGATGCCGTCGACCTGGAAGTTCTCGATCTTCATACCACGGGAAAAGATGCCCACTTCCTCGTCCGAGGAGTTGCTCTTCTTCTTGTAGAGCACACCGGGAGCCTGGGTCAGCACGTCTTCCAGGCTGACCATTTCCTGATCGCGGATGCGCTGGCTGGTGATCACGCTGATCGATTGCGGCGTCTCGCGGATGGACAGCGGCAACTTGGTGGCGGTGCGGGTCGAACCCGTGGTGTAGGAACCGGTGCCCTCGGTGGTATCGCCCAGCAGCGAGCTGGTGATGGTCGTTGCACCCAGCTCCAGCCCCTCACCATCTGCCATGGGCACCAGCGACAGCGTGCCGCCGCCCGTGACGATCAGCGCCAGCCCACTGCCTGCCAACGCCTGCTGCATCGCCTGCTCGGCCGATAACTGGCCGCGCACCGCCGGTGCCCGCTTGCCCTGGACCAGCGCCGGGTCGGCGGAGAGGGTGCGGCCGCTCTCGCGGGAGATTCGCGCCAGGGTTTCGCCCAGCGGGCCGGCGGGGATGTCATAGCTGCGCACGGCAGCCTGGCTGTTGCTGGACTCGGCCAGGGCTACGAGCGGCTGGCCGGCGCTGGCGAAGGCGATCGCCAGGGCCAGCAGGCCAGGGCGCAGAAGGGGGGACGACATGAAGGGCTCCTTGTTCTGTGTGTCGGGTTTGCCCTATCCATGTCCAACGAGGCGCATAAACCCCTCATCGTTTTTGCGAATTTTTTGCATTTGCTCGATGGCCGCGCTTTCGAGCCCGTCTTTGGCGCCCTTTGGTAGGTGAAAAAAGCGTCATCCACCCTACCCAC
Organism: Aquipseudomonas alcaligenes MRY13-0052; assembly: GCA_000474255.1. Taxonomy (GTDB): domain Bacteria; phylum Pseudomonadota; class Gammaproteobacteria; order Pseudomonadales; family Pseudomonadaceae; genus Metapseudomonas; species Metapseudomonas solani. The sequence continues at coordinate 79,328 of BATO01000011.1, read as the reverse complement.
CGACCGACTCCACGCGCGCCAGCCGTAGGGTGAACGACGCTTCACCCGTCCACCATTTCGTGCTCGCAGGCAACACCGCTGGTGGATGAAAAGAGCGTCATCCACCCTACGCACGGAGCCACTCCATGGGCGATCAGGCGCGATCGACCAGGGTCAGCCAGGGGCCGTAGCGGCGCACGCGCACCGGCATGGTTTCGGCCAGGGATTGCAGGGCGGCGCCACTGTCGTCCAGGGGGAACACGCCAAACACCCGCACCTGCGCGGCTTCCGGGCTGATGCGTAGCAGGCCGCGATGGTAGGGGCGCAGGGCCTCGACCAGGTGGCCCAGGGGCTCGTCGTTGACCTCCACGCGCCCATCCACCCAGGCCGCGCGGGTCAGCAGGCTGGCAGGAGCCGGCTGGATGCCCGAGGCGCCGAACCAGGCCGCCTGGCCTTCGCCCAGCTCGCCGTGCTGCCCGCCATGGCAGTCGATGCGCACGCGGTGTTCCTGCACGCAGACCAGGCTGCGCGATTCCTCCTGGCGCACCAGGAAGCGCGTGCCCAGCGCGCGGACTTCGCCCTGGGCGGTGGCGATGATGAAGGGTCGGGTAGCATCGGCCGCCACGCTGGCCAGCAGCTCGCCCTCGCGCAGGCGCACCAGGCGGCGCGCACCGTCGAAGCGGATATCCACCGAACTGCGGGCGTTGAGCACCAGCCGGCTGCCGTCCTCCAACTGCAGGGTGCGGCGCTCGCCGGTGGCGGTGTGCACATCGGCGGTGAGGCCCGCCAAAGGGGTCACGCGGTTGATCAGCGCACCGCTACCGGCGCCCAGCACCAGCAAGGCCAGGCCGCCGCGCAGCAGCTTGCGCCGCTGTGGCGAATCGGGGGCGGAGAGCGCCCGGCTGGCGGCACGCAGTTGCCCGGGGCTGCGCACTTCGGCGCCCTGCAGATCGGCCAGGGGTTGCTGCAGCAGGCCGCTGACCCGTTGCCAGGCCACCAGGTGGGCCGGGTCGTCGGCCAGCCAGCGCTTGAAGTCCTGGCGGTCGTGGTTGGTCACCCGGCCCGGGTCCAGGCGCAGCATCCAGTCGATGGCGGTGCGGGTGTGCAGGTCGAGTTCGGCGTGGCTCATGGCAGCTCCGGGTTCGCGCTCAGGCAATGCACGAAGGCACGGCGCAGGTCGCGCTCGACGGTGGCCAGGGAAACGCCCAGGTGATCGGCGATGGCCTGCTGCGGCATGCCATCGAGGCGGTTGAGCAGGAAGGCGCGGCGCACCCGTTGCGGCAGGCCGTCGAGCAGCCGGTCGATGGCGTCGATGGCCTCACTCACCAGGGCGATGTCCTCTTCGGAAGGCGCGAACTGCTCGGGCAGCTCGGTCAGCGCCTGCAGATAGGCCTGCTCCACCTTGCGGCGGCGCCAGAAGCTGCACAGCAGGCGCCGGGCCAGGGTATTGAGGAACGCCTTCGGCTCGTCCAGCTGCCCCAGCTGACGCGAGGTCAGGGCGCGCATGAAGGTGTCCTGGGTCAGGTCGGCGGCATCCTGCGGGCAGCGCAGCTGACGATAGAGCCAGGCGCGCAACCAGCGATGGTTCTCGTGATAGAGCGTCGCCAGGGCAGCATTGAGATCAGGAGAGGTGGCCACGGGGATGGACCCAGGAGTCAAATAAGAATAAGTCGCATTATTGTTGATTCCCGTTCCCGCTGGCAATGCCCGTGTTCACCCGCGCTAGCAGGTCGGCCACGGTGCGGTTTGCCAGCACGGGCGACTGCGCATAATATGCGAATCCTTCTCATCTGCATCCAAATCGCCTGCCCTGCCGGAAGCCACCCGATGTCGACCCTCGACAAGTCCTACCAACGCCAGGTGCAGCACTACTACGTCGAGCACCACGGCTGGATACGCGCCTGGCTGCAACGCAAGCTGGGCAACGCCAGCGATGCCGCCGACCTCGCCCATGACGTGTTCCTGCGCCTGCTGAGCAGGCCGCGCCAGTTCGACAGCGACACCCACGCCCGCGCCTACCTCAGCGCCATGTCCCGCCATGTGTGCGTGGACTTCTGGCGGCGCCAGCAGGTGGAGCGCGCCTGGGCCGAGGTGCTGGCCGGCCAGCCCGAGGCAGTGGCGCCCTCCGAGGAACACCGCGCCATGGTGCTGGAAGCCTTGCAGCAGGTGCACGCGATGCTCGCCAGCCTGCCGCCCAAGGTCGCCGAGGCCTTCCTCCTGGCCCAGGTGCAGGGCCTCGGCTACCGCGCCATCGCCGAGCGGCTCGGGGTGTCCGAACGCACCGTCACCAGCTACATGGCCCAGGCCATGCTGCAGTGCCTGCTGCTGGAAGCCGAACTGGACGAGGCGCTGCGCCCATGACCCCGCTCAAGCCCGACCACGCCATCCTCCAGCAGGCCGCGCACTGGTATGCCGAGCTCAGCGCCGAAGCCGCCGACGACAGCACCCGCGCCGCCTGGCTGCACTGGCACGGGCAAAGCGAGCTGCACCGCCAGGCCTGGCTCTACGTCGAACGCATCAGCCAGCGTTTCGCCCCGTTGCAAGGCGATGGCGAGGTAGCCCTGCAAACGCTCAAGGGCGCCCGCCGCGCCCAGCACTCCCGGCGCCAGGTGCTGCGCACCCTGGCCGTGCTCTCCGGCGGCACCCTGCTCGGCTGGGCCGGCTGGCGCAACACGCCGCTGCCGGGCCTGGTGGCGGGCTGGCGCGCCGACTACCGCAGCGCCACGGGCGAGGTGCGCGAACTCACCCTGGGCGATGGCAGCCACGTCTGGCTGAACAGCGCCAGCGCCCTGGACGTCGACCTGCAAGCCGACCTGCGCCTGCTGCACCTGGTGGCCGGCGAGGTGCTGATCGACACCCACCACGACAGCCGCCCCTTCGTCATCACCACCGCCGAAGGCCGCCTGCGCGCGCTGGGCACCCGCTTCAGCGTGCAGCAACAGGACGGCCGCACCCTGCTCAACGTCTTCGAAGGCGCGGTGGAAGTGCGCAACACCGCCGGCCAGGTGCGCATCGCCCAGGCCGGCGAACAACTGGGCTTCGATGCTCAGGCCATCGGCGCCTTGCAGCCCGCCAGCCAGGGCCGGCAGAGCTGGAGCCAGGGCATGCTGCTGGCCAGCGACATGCCGCTCTCGGCCTTCGTCGAAGAACTGGCCGCCCACCGCCACAGCCACCTCGGCGTGGCGCCGCAGGTCGCCAACCTGCGGGTGACCGGCACCTTCCCCCTGCATGACGGCGACCAGGCGCTGGCGATGCTGGAAGACGTCCTGCCCATCCGCGTGCACCGTACCCTGCCCTGGTGGCACACCGTGGAAGCGCGCTGATCCCGGTGTTCGAAAAAATTTCGCATTCGCGTTTCCGGTTTTTCCTTCTCATCCGAATTAGTGGGTGACAACGGCTTTCTGCCCCTCGAACGACAAGGAAAAAACATGTCACCGCGCCCCTCACGCTTCCCCCTGCGCCCCCTCGCGCTGGCCATCCCGCTCGCCCTCGGCGCTGTCGCCGCCCTCCACGGCTCGCTGGTATCCGCCGCCGAGCAGGCGCAGGAGCAACAGTTCGACATCCCCGCCGGCCCCCTGGCCGACCAGCTCAACCAGTTCGCCGTGCAGGCCGGCATCTACCTGGCCGCCGACGGCGCCCTCACCGCCGGCAAGCAGAGCCCGGCCCTGCAGGGGCGCTACAGCGTGGAACAGGCGCTGGGCATCCTTCTCGGCGACAGCGGCCTGCAAGCCCTGCGCACCGGCACCGGCCGCTACCAGTTGCAGCCACGCAGCGAAGGCAGCGGCCTGCAACTGGACGCCACGCGCATCCAGGGCAACAGCTACCAGGAAAACGCCTGGGGCCCGGTGCAGGGCTACGTGGCCACCCGCAGCGGCACCGGCACCAAGACCGATACGCCACTGCTGGAAATCCCCCAGACCATCAACGTGATCACCGCCGACGAGATCAAGGCGCGCGGCGCGCAGAGCATCACCGAGGCGCTGCGCTACACCGCCGGCATGACCGGGGGCGGCTTCTCCGACCGGGTGAAGATCTTCGACGAGCCCACCTCGCGCGGTTACTCGCCGACCCCGCTCTACCTCGACGGCCTGCACCTGCCCTATGGCGGCGGCAGCACCGGCGGCGCCCTGCAGATCGAGCCCTACTCGCTGGAACGCATCGAAGTGATGAAGGGCCCCTCCTCCGTGCTCTACGGCCAGAACCAGCCCGGCGGCATGGTCAACATGGTCAGCAAGCGCCCCACCGCCGAGCCGCTGCACCAGATCCAGCTCGGCACCGGCAGCTACGACCGCAAGAGCGGCGCCTTCGACCTCGGCGGCCCGCTGGACGACCAGGGCCAGTTCCTCTATCGCCTCACCGGCCTGGCCAGCGACAGCAACGCGGAAATCGACTACGTCGAGCAGCAGCGCCTGTTCATCGCCCCGAGCCTCACCTGGCTGGCCAGCGACGACACCAGCCTCACCCTCTACGCCCAATGGCAGAAGGACGATGGCGTGCCCGAGGCCCAGGGCCTGCCCAGCGAAGGCACGGTGTTCGCCAACCCCAACGGCCATATCTCCCGTGACCGCTTTCTCGGCGAGCCCGGCGTCAACGACTACAACCGCAAGCAGAACGCCCTGGGCTACGAGCTGAGCCACCGCCTCGACGACGTCTGGACGTTCAGGCAGAACGCCCGCTACGCCTATGTCGACGACCACTACACCGCACCGCTGCACGGCTACCGCTTCGTCGCCAACCCGGTCACCGGTGCCAACGACAAGCGCTACCAGACCCGCTACGGCGTCGACTGGGCGCAGAAGAACAGCGTGTTCGGCGTGGATAACATCGCCCAGGCGCAGTTCGACACCGGCGCCGCCCGCCACACCCTGCTCATCGGCCTGGACTACTACCACTTCAACTCGAAGTTCGACGGCCAGTACGACTACAACCCGCCGATCATCGACCTGTTCAACCCGGTCTACGGCCAGGCGCTGCGCTTCGGCAACCGCTACAAGTGGGACAACACCGTCACCCAGACCGGCCTCTACCTGCAGGACCAGATCAAGCTCGACCAGTGGATCCTCACCCTCGGCGGGCGCTACGACTGGGCCGAAACCGACAACCGAGCGCCGCTCCAGGGCACCCACAGCAACGTCAAGGACGAAGCCTTCACCGGCCGCGCCGGCCTCACCTACGTCTTCGACAACGGCCTGGCGCCCTACATCAGCTACTCCGAATCCTTCCTCCCGCAGACCGGCACCAACGCCGCCAGCCAGCCCTTCGAGCCCTCCACCGGCAAGCAGTACGAAACCGGCCTGAAGTACCAGCCCAGCGGCCAGGAAAGCTTCATCCAGCTCTCGGTCTACGAACTGGAGCAGGAAAACATCCTCACCACCGACCTCGCCAACCCCGGCTTCAACGCCCAGACCGGCGCCATCCGCTCCCAGGGCGTGGAGCTGGAAGGCAAGGCCGCGCTGACCGAAAACCTCAACCTGCTGGCCTCGGTCTCGCGCAACGACATCGAATACAGCAAGGACAACGACGGCCGCAAAGGCCGCCACCCGGCCAGCAGCCCGCCGCTCACCGCCTCGCTCTGGGCCGACTACCGCTACATCGGCGACGGCCCGCTCTCCGGCCTCGGCGCCGGGCTCGGTGCCCGCTACGTGCGCGGCAGCTACGGCGATGACTACGAAGGCTCGTTCCAGATCCCGTCCTACACCGTCTACGACGCGGCCGTGACCTATGACTTCGAGCACTCGGTACTGCGCCTCAAGGGCGTGAAGCTGGCGGTGAACGTCGAGAACCTCACCGACAAGACCTACGTCGCCAGCTGCCGCAGCATCTGGGACTGCTACTACGGCCAGGGCCGCACCCTGGTGTCCAACCTCAGCTACGACTGGTAAGCCCCCCACAACGTGACCGGCTCCACAGCCGGCCACCTGACAAGCGCATGGCGGCGTGATTTCATAGGCGCCCGCCCTTTCCGGGCGGCGCCCATCGACTCTCCAAGGGACTGGAAACCGCCATGCCACTGCTCGCCCTGCTCGTCATCGCCTGCCAGGTCACCTGCGGCCTTCACGTCGTCCGCAGCGGGCAGGAACGCTACTGGCTGTACCTGATCATCGCGCTGCCGGGCCTCGGCTGCCTGATCTACTTCCTCGGTATCATGCTCCCCGACCTGCTCGGCAGCCGCACCGGCCGGCGCACCGTCAACCGCCTGCACGACACCCTCGACCCCGAGCGCCACCTACGCGCCCTGCGTGACGAGCTGGACCTGCGCGACACCCGCGAAACCCGTGTGCAACTGGCCGAAGAACTGCTGCGTCTGGGCCGGGCCGACGAAGCCGCCAGCCACTACCAGGCCGCCCTGCGCGGCATCCACGCACAAGCGCCGGACATCCTCCTCGGCCTCGCCCAGGCGCAGTTCGCCAAGGGTGATGTACAAGGCTGCCGCGACACCCTCGACCGGCTGATCCAGCACAACCCCAACTACCGCTCCGCCGACGGCCACCTGCTCTACGCCCGCGCCCTGGAAAGCCTCGGCGATACCAGCAAAGCGGAAGAGGAATACCGCGCCCTCTCGGGCTACTACACCGGCCCCGAAGCCAACTACCGCTACGCCCTGATGCTCCGCCAGCTGGGCCGCCAGCGCGAAGCCCGCGAGCTGCTGGAGCAGATCCAGCACTACGCCCGCCGCTCCCCCAAGCACTACCGCAACCTGCACGGCGAGTGGATCAGCCTCAGCCGCGACGCCCTGCGCGAGATGCAGCCCTGAGGCCATAGCCAACGGGCACAACCGGGCCTCTGGGCATGCAGCCGCCGCTCACCTCGAACGTAGGGTGTGCTGCGCGCACCTGGAGCTCGCCGGACGCACCGTGCGGCGGTGCGCACGGCACACCCTACGGCACAACCACCATCAAAACTCGGCAACCCGCTGGACTCAAAAACTCTCCAGCAGGCACCACCATCCACATCCCCCGCTCGTCCCCGCTTTTGATTACCATGCGGTGCTTTGCGCACCCCACCGCCCTTTGACCCGTCGAGGCACCGCATGAAATTCACCCCCATGTCCGTGGCGCGGAAGCTCAAGTTCTACCAGTTGGTGGTGTTCGACCAGGTGCTGCAAAGCGGCTCGCTGCTGCGCGCGGCCCAGGCCCTGAACCTGACCCAGCCGGCGGTGACCAAGATCATCCACGAGCTGGAATCCTACTTCGACGCCCCGCTGCTGATCCGTGGCAACCGCGGGGTCACCGCCACCGAACTGGGCGAGCTGGTGGTACGCCGGGCCAAGTCGCTGCTGGCCGAACTGCGCTCGCTCACCGACGAGGTCAACGCCTTCCAGGAAGGCACCTCCGGCCACGTTATGGTCGGCACCCTGATCTCCGCCTCCAGCTCGCTGCTGCCGCGCGCCATGCAACTGCTCAAGCAACGCGCGCCCAGCGTGCTGGTGTCCCTGCGGGTGGGGCAGATGGACCAGCTGTTCCCGGCCCTGGCCGTGGGCGAGGTGGACCTGGTGGTGGGCCGCGTGCCGGACGACTGGGGCTGGCGCAACGAATCGCCGATGCTGGAAGTGGAAGTGCTCTATGGCGAGGCCCTGTGCGTGGTGGCCGGCGCCCAGCACCCGCTGCAGGGCCGCTCGCCGGTGAGCCTGGCGGAACTCCACGGCTACCCCTGGGTGCTACCGACCCGCGACTCGCTGCTGCGCCGCACCGCCGACCGCCTGTTCGCCGAGGCCGACCTGTGCACCCCGGCCAACGTGGTCGAATCCCTGTCGATCCTCACCAACATCAGCCTCATGCAGGACCAGCAGACCGTGGCCCTGATGCCCTTTGAAGCCACCCGCCAGTTCGCCGACGCCGGCATGCTGCGCGCCCTCGACCTGGGTACCCCGCTGCAGTTCGGCAACATCGGCTACTTCCACGCCGCCAACCGCGACCTCGGCCCCGCCGCCCGCCTGTTCCGCGAATGCCTGGAACAGGCCAGCCGCGAGCATGATCAGGGCACGCCGGCCTGACCGATGTACCCGCCCTACTCCTCTCCAATCGCGGCGGCTTTCGTAGGATGGCGTAGAGCGAAGCGAAACCCATGCGGTGAGGCGCACCGGACTCCATCTATGGCATCGAGCCAGGGCAGCCCTGCGGGCTGCTGGGCGAATGAATTCGCCCCTACGGTCCTACCGCACCGGGCGTGTCGTGTGCTGGGTGGCCGGCCCGTAGGTCGGGTGCAACCCGACGGCTTTTGATGCCCGGGGCTCGCGGGTGTCACCCGCCCTACATCGATGATTGCGTTCCCAGAGGGCGCCGAGCCGGGGGTGGGGTGACCGAGCCATCCAGCTATTCCAAAGCAGAATAGTCAACCTCAAGGCTTTCATTATTCCCTTATAGGCGCCTTCCCTAGACTTCTCCGAAATCCAAGAATCGGAGGTTGTCGTGTCCACTCCCCTGCCCTTGCTGCGCCATTTCATCGCGGGCGAATTCGTCGCCAGTGACAAGACCTTCCCCAATGTTTCGCCCATCGACGGGCGCGTCCTGAGCCAGGTCTGCGAAGCCGACGCCAGCCAAGTGGAGCGCGCCGTCGCCGCCGCCAAGGCCGCGCAGGAAGGGCCCTGGGCCGACTTCAGCCCGAGCCAGCGCGCCGACATGCTGATGCGCATCGCCGATGGCATCGAGCGCCGCTTCGAGGAGTTCGTCGCCGCCGAGGTGGCCGACACCGGGCGCCCGGTGCAGCAGGCGCGCACCCTGGATATCGCCCGTGGCGTGCATAACTTCCGCACCTTCGCCGAGCTGGTGCGCCAGGCCGGCAGCGAGTTCTTCGAGATGCGCGCCGCCGATGGCAGCGAGGTATTCAGCTACACCGTACGCAAGCCCCACGGCGTGGTGGCGATCATCTCGCCATGGAACCTGCCGATGCTGCTGCTCACCTGGAAGGTCGCCCCGGCCCTGGCCTGCGGCAACTCGGTGGTGGTAAAGCCGTCGGAGGATTCGCCCTCCAGCGCCACCCTGCTGGCCGAGGTGATGCAGGAAGCCGGGCTGCCCGCCGGCGTGTTCAACCTGGTGCACGGCTTCGGCCCCAACTCCGCCGGGGAATTCCTCACCCGCAACCCGGACGTCGACGCCATCACCTTCACCGGTGAGTCGCGCACCGGTGCCACCATCATGAAGGCCGCCGCCGAGGGCGTGCGTGACGTGTCCTTCGAACTGGGCGGCAAGAACGCGGCGGTGGTCTTCGCCGACTGCGATTTCGACGCGGCGGTGGCCGGCGTGCTGCGCTCCAGCTTCACCAACTCCGGCCAGGTGTGCCTGTGCTCGGAACGCGTCTATGTCGAGCGGCCGATCTACGAGCGCTTCGTCGCCGCCATGAAGGCCGGCGCCGAGAAGCTGAAGATCGGCTACCCCGACGAAGACGGCGTGAACATGGGCTCGCTGATCTCCCACAAGCACCGCGACAAGGTGCTCGGCTACTTCGAACTGGCCCGTAGCGAAGGCGCCGTCGAAGTCACCGGTGGCGGCGTGCCGGTGTTCGGCGACGAGCGCGACAACGGCGCCTACGTGCAGCCGACCATCTGGACCGGCCTCGGCGACGACGCCCGCTGCGTGCGGGAAGAAGTGTTCGGCCCGGTCTGCCACATCGCCCCCTTCGACAGCGAGGACGAGGTGGTGCGCCGCGTCAACGACTCCGCCTACGGCCTGGCCACGGCCCTGTGGACCCGCGACCTGAAGCGCGCGCACAAGGTCTCGCGCCGCTTCCACGTGGGCATGGTCTGGGTCAACACCTGGTTCCTCCGTGACCTGCGCACGCCCTTCGGCGGCGCGCGCCTGTCCGGCCTCGGCCGCGAGGGCGGCCGCCATTCCCTGGATTTCTACTCCGAGATCACCACCATCTGCGTCAACGCCTGAGCGGGAGCCCCACCATGCATGCAGCACTCATCGAAGCGGCCAGCCGCCTGCGCCAGGCGGAACGCAGCGGCCAGCCCTGCGCCCCGGTGCGCGACCTGATCGCCACCGCCCTGGCCGAAGACCCGACCCAGGACCCGGTCGCCCTGGCCTATGCCGTCCAGCGCTACAACACCCTGGCCGCCATCGACGCCGGCCTGCGCCCGGTGGGCCACAAGATCGGCCTAACCTCCCGCGCCGTGCAGAAGCAGCTGGGCGTCGACCAGCCGGACTTCGGCCTGCTGTTCGCCGAGCGGGCCCGGGGCGACGGCCAGCCCATCGCCTGGGACGACACCCTGCAACCCAAGGTGGAAGCCGAGATCGCCCTGGTGCTGGAACACGACCTGTGCTTCGAGCGCCACACCGTGGCCGACCTGATCCGCGCCACCGCCTTCGCCCTGCCGGCCATCGAGGTGGTCGGCAGCCGCATCGCCAACTGGGACATCCGCCTGGTGGACACCATCGCCGACAACGCCTCCTCCGGCCTCTTCGTGCTCGGCAGCCGCCCGGTGACCCTGGACAAGCTGGACCTGGTGCGCTGCGGCATGAGCATGACCCTGCGCGGCGAGCCGGTGTCGGTCGGTGCCGGTGCCGCGTGCATGGACAACCCGCTGAACGCCGCGCTGTGGCTGGCCGACACCATGGTCCGCCACGGTGCACCGCTGCGTGCCGGCGACATCCTCCTTACCGGTGCGCTGGGGCCGATGGTCGCCGTGCAACCGGGCGACAGCTTCACCGCGCACATCCAGGGCCTGGGCAGCGTCACCGCCGCCTTCGCCACCGCGCAATGACCGGAGCCCCCATGAACAGACAGAAACTCAAGGCCGCGATCATCGGCTCGGGCAACATCGGCACCGACCTGATGATCAAGATCCTGCGCAACGCCCAGCACCTGGAAATCGCCGCCATGGTCGGCATCGACCCGGCCTCCGACGGCCTGGCCCGCGCCGCCCGCCTGGGCGTGGCCACCACCCATGAAGGTGTGGAGGGGCTGACCCGCCTGCCCGAATTCGCCGAGATCGACTTCGTCTTCGACGCCACCAGCGCCGCCGCCCATGTGCAGAACGACGCCTACCTGCGCAGCGTGAAGCCGGGCATCCGCCTGATCGACCTGACCCCGGCAGCCATCGGCCCCTACTGCGTGCCGGTGGTGAACCTGGAGCAGAACCTGCAGCAGACCAACGTCAACATGGTCACCTGCGGCGGCCAGGCCACCATCCCCATGGTGGCGGCGGTGTCCCGCGTGGCCCGCGTGCACTACGCCGAGATCATCGCCTCCATCGCCAGCAAGTCCGCCGGCCCCGGCACCCGCGCCAATATCGACGAGTTCACCGAGACCACCTCCAAGGCCATCGAAGTGATAGGCGGGGCGGCCAAGGGCAAGGCGATCATCATCATGAACCCGGCCGAGCCGCCGCTGATCATGCGCGACACCGTCTATGTGCTCAGCGAGGCCGTGGACCAGGCGCAGGTCGCCGCCTCCATCGAAGAAATGGTCGCCGCCGTGCAGGCCTATGTGCCGGGCTACCGCCTCAAGCAGCAGGTGCAATTCGAGGTGATCCCCGAATCGGCGCCGCTGACCCTCCCCGGCCATGGCCGCTTCAGCGGGTTGAAGACCTCGGTGTTCCTCGAAGTGGAAGGCGCCGCCCATTACCTGCCGAGCTACGCCGGCAACCTCGACATCATGACCTCCGCCGCGCTGGCCACCGCCGAACGCATGGCGCAGTCGCTGCTGAACCGCTGAGGAGCACGCCATGACCGCCACCCCCGGCAAGAAGCTGTACATCTCCGACGTGACCCTGCGCGACGGCATGCACGCCATCCGCCACCAGTACTCGCTGGAGCAGGTGCAGACCATCGCCCGCGCCCTGGACCAGGCCCGCGTGGACTCCATCGAAATCGCCCACGGCGACGGCCTGCAGGGCTCGAGCTTCAACTACGGCTTCGGCGCCCACACCGACCTGGAATGGATCGAGGCCGCCGCCGATGTGCTGCAGCACGCACGCATCGCCACCCTGCTGCTGCCCGGCATCGGCACGGTGCACGACCTCAAGGCGGCCCACGCCGCCGGCGCTCGGGTGGTCCGCGTGGCCACCCACTGCACCGAGGCGGACGTCTCCCGCCAGCACATCGAATACGCCCGCCACCTGGGCATGGACACCGTCGGCTTCCTGATGATGAGCCACATGCAGACCCCCGACGGCCTCGCCCGCCAGGCCAAGCTGATGGAAAGCTACGGCGCCACCTGCATCTACGTGGTCGACTCCGGCGGCGCCATGGGCATGCAGGACATCCGCGAGCGCTTCCGCGCGCTCAAGGCCGTGCTCGACCCGGCCACCGCCACCGGCATCCACGCCCACCACAACCTCTCCCTGGGCGTGGCCAACTCCATCGCTGCGGTGGAGGAAGGCTGCGACCGCATCGACGCCAGCCTCGCCGGCATGGGCGCCGGGGCCGGCAACGCGCCGCTGGAGGTGTTCATCGCCGCCGCCGAACGCCTGGGCTGGCACCACGGCACCGACCTGCTGGCACTGATGGACGCCGCCGACGACATCGTCCGCCCGCTGCAGGACCGCCCCGTGCGCGTCGACCGCGAAACCCTCGCCCTGGGCTATGCCGGCGTGTACTCCAGCTTCCTGCGCCATGCCGAGGTGGCCGCCGCTCGCTACGGCCTGAAGACCGTGGACATCCTCGTCGAGCTGGGCCAGCGCCGCATGGTCGGCGGCCAGGAAGACATGATCGTCGACGTCGCCCTCGACCTTCTCGCCCGCCGCCAGGAGCCGCGCCCATGAGCACCGATATCGCCCGCATCGCCACCGCCCTCGACCGCGCCGCCCGCCAGGCCGAGCCGCTGGCGCAGTTCAGCGCCAGCAGCCCCTTCAGCCTCGACGAGGCCTACCTGATCCAGCGGGCCTCCATGGCCCGCCGCTACGCCGACGGCGAGCGCATGGTCGGGGTCAAGCTGGGCTTCACCAGCCGCGCCAAGATGATCCAGATGGGCGTCGACAGCCTGATCTGGGGCTGGCTCACCGACGCCATGCTGGAAGAAGACGGCGGCGTGGTGGACCTGGGCCGCTTCATCCACCCGCGCGCCGAGCCGGAGGTGTGCTTCGTCACCCGCCGCGCCATCGAACGCCCGCTGACCCAGCTGGAAGCGGCCGACTACCTGGAGGCCGTGGCCCCGGCCATCGAGATCATCGATTCGCGCTACCAGGCCTTCAAGTTCAGCCTGGAGGACGTGGTCGCCGACAACTGCTCCTCGTCCGGCCTGGTGGTCGGCGCCTGGTCGCGGGACTTCGCCGGGCTGGCCAATGCCGGCGTGCTGATGCGCATCGACGGCCGCGTGGTCCAGGCCGGCTCCACCGCCGCCATCCTCGGCCACCCGCTGCGCAGCCTGGTGCAGGCCTCGCAGCTGCTGGCCCGCGCCGAAATCGCCCTGCCCGCCGGCAGCCTGATCATGGCCGGCGCCGCCACCGCCGCCGAAGCCCTGACCCCGGGCGCCCACGTCAGCGTGGAGATCGCCGGCTACGGCGAATGCGGCTTCACCTGCAGCGCCGCCCGTGCGCCCCAACAAGGAACCCGAGCATGAGTGACAACCGCTCCACAGTCGTGGCCGGCAAGGCCACCCCACGCGGGCGCTTCCCGCACATCAAGCGCGCCGGCGACTTCCTCTACGTCTCCGGCACCAGCTCGCGGCGCCCGGACAACAGCTTCGAGGGCGTGGAGGTGGACGCCATGGGCACCACCAACCTGGACATCCGCGCCCAGACCCGCGCGGTGATCGAAAACATCCGCGACATCCTCGCCAGTGAAAACGCAACCTTGCAGAACCTGGTGGAGATCAGCACCTTCCTGGTCGACATGAACGACTTCGGCCCTTACAACCAGGTCTACGCCGAGTACTTCGACGAGAGCGGCCCGACCCGCACCACCGTCGCCGTGCACCAGTTGCCGCACCCGCACCTGCGCATCGAAATCAAGGCCGTGGCCTACGCCCCGCTCAATCGCTGAGAACAACAAGATGGACAAACACCACTTCAGCCCGCCGCTCAACTTCAACCGCTGGATCGAGGAGCACGCGCACCTGCTCAAACCGCCCGTGGGCAACCAGCAGGTGTGGCAGGACGCCGACTTCATGGTCACCGTGGTCGGTGGCCCGAACCAGCGCACCGACTTCCACGACGACCCGGTGGAAGAGTTCTTCTACCAGTTCAAGGGCAACGCCTACCTGAACATCTGGGACCGTGGCCGCTACGAGCGCATCGACCTGCGCGAGGGCGACATCTACCTGATGGCGCCCCATGTCATCCACTCCCCGCAACGCCCCGAGCCCGGCAGCCTGTGCCTGGTGATCGAGCGCCAGCGCCCCGCCGGCCTGTTCGACGCCCTGCAGTGGAGCTGCGCCCATTGCGGCACGGTGATCAAGCGCTACGAGATGCAGCTGCAGAGCATCGTCAACGACCTGCCCCCGGTGTACGAGCAGTTCTACGCCACCAGCGACGCCGAGCGCCGTTGCAGCGAATGCGGCGAGATCCACCCCGGCCGTGACTGGCAGACCTGGCACCGGACCCTGGAGGCGGCAGCCCAAGCATGAAAATCGATATCCACTCGCACTTCTTCCCCACCATCACCCGGGAGGAAGCCGCACGGCTCAACCCCGAGCGCGCGCCCTGGCTGCACAGCGACGGCCGCAGCGGCCAGATCATGGTCGGCGACAAGCCCTTCCGCCCGGTGCACGACGTGCTCTGGGACCCGGTGCGGCGCATCGAGCACCTCGACGAGCAGGGCCTGGACATCCAGATCATGTGCGCCACCCCGGTGATGTTCGCCTACGACGCACCCATCGAACGCGCCCTGCCCTGGGCCCAGCTGATGAACGACCGCGCCCTGGAGATGACCGCCCGCGCCCCGGAGCGCCTCAAGGTACTGGCCCAGGTGCCCCTGCAGGACATAGACGCCGCCTGCCGCGAGGCCAGCCGCGCCAAGGCCGCCGGCCACGTCGGCGTGCAGATCGGCAACCACGTGGGCAACCACGACCTGGACCACGACAACCTGGTGACCTTCCTCAGCCACTGCGCCAACGACGGCATCCCGGTGCTGGTGCACCCCTGGGACATGATGGGCGGCGAGCGCATGCGCAAATGGATGCTGCCCTGGCTGGTGGCGATGCCGGCGGAAACCCAGCTGGGCATCCTCTCGCTGATCCTTTCCGGTGCCTTCGAGCGCATCCCCGAGTCGCTGCGCATCTGCTTCGCCCATGGCGGCGGCGGCTTCGCCTTCCTCCTCGGCCGCGTCGACAACGCCTGGCGCCACCGCGACATCGTCCGCGAGGACTGCCCGCAACTGCCCTCGAGCTACGTGAAGCGCTTCTTCGTCGACTCCGCCGTGTTCGACCCGCGGGCCCTGCAGCTGCTGGTGGAGGTGATGGGCCCGGACCGGGTGATGCTCGGCTCCGACTCGCCCTTCCCCCTGGGCGAACAGCGCATCGGCTCCGGCGTGCTCGAACACCCGCGCCTGGACGACGCCGACAAGGCACGCATCTGCGCCGGCAACGCCCGGGAGTTCTTCGGCATCTGATACCCCCTTCATCACGCCTCCTTACTCAAGCCCTGGTCCACACCGTCGGACCAGGGCTTTTTTTGTGAGCGTGGTTTCCGTAGGGCGGGTGAAACCCGCGAGGGCCTGCACCACAACGTCGGGTTGCACCCGACCTACCGGACGCACGGCCCCTGTAGCGTCGAATTCATTCGCCAAGCAGGCCGCAGGGCTGCCATCACGGTGCTCCCAGCAGCATCGTTTGGTGGATGAAAAGAGCGTCATCCACCCTACATCCCGGTCAACCCCGAGGCTGGGTTGAGCGCCGCGAAACCCATCACCGCCAGGCCCCAACCCCGGCCCGTCGGCCCGGCCTCGCGTAGGGTGGATGACGCTTCACCCATCCACCCATCGGCATGACCGACGTGCACCGGACATGCCCCATGCACCACCCACGCCGGGTTGCACCCGACCTACAGGACACGCGGCCCCTGTAGGGGCGAATTCATTCGGCAAGCAGGCCGCAGGGCTGCCAACGCAGGTGTTTCCCGGCGGCATCGCCTGGTGGATGAAAAGAGCGTCATCCACCCTACACCCCGTTCAGCCCCGGGGCTGAACCGGACGCGAACTCGAACCGTAGGATGACGTAGAGCGCAGCGAAACCCATCACCGGCAGGCACCAACCACGGCCCGTCGGCCCGGCCTCGCGTACGCTTCCCCCATCCACCGATCGGCGTTGCCGGCGGGCATCGTGCGCGCCCCCGGGCACCACAACGTCGGGTTGCACCCGACCTACAGGGCTACACCTACCCCGTAGGAGCGAGCTCTGCTCGCGAAGCGCCAACCGTCGGCACGGTGATCGGGGCTGTGCGCGGGCAATAAAAAACCCGCGGCAGCGTCCTGTCGCGGGTGGGGGTGTGGCGGGTGGGCTAGAACTTGAAGCGCACGCCGAGCTGCATGCCTTCGGGGTTTTCGTCGGAAAGCGGGCTTTCCAGGTTCCAGCTGATGGGGTAGCGCACATCCGAATCACGTTTGTGGTGGATGTAGGCGTAGACGCCGTAGAGGTCGATGTTCTCGTCGTAGTTGTAGATGTAGCCGAGGTTGATGCCGGCGGCGTCGCTGAGGGCTTCGTCCTTGCGGTCGTCCTTGTAGATCAGGCTGACGGCGACGTTGTGCTTGTTGCCGAAGTTGTGCCGCAGGCCCAGCTGCAGGTCGCTGCCGTTGGATTCGAAATCCACCCAGGGCGCGTAGGCGTAGTAGCCGGTGTAGCGGTGGTAGACGGCGGTCAGGTCGGTCTTGCCCATGCTGTACACCGCCGTCAGGTAGAGGTCGGTGGCGTACTCCATGCTGTCCTTGTCCCAGAGGTTGCGCTGGTACTTGCGGTCCAGGGCGCCGGAGAAGTACCAGGGGCTGTCGGCCCAGTAGTCCAGCGCCACGCTGTAGACGCGGCCGTCGCGGCTGCCGTCCTTCTCGCCCTGGGTGGCCATGCCGCGGAACTCGAAGCCCTCGATGCGCGGGCTGATGTACATCAGCGAGCGGTCTTCACGCCAGGGCGCATAGAACACGCTGACGTTGTTGATCAGGCTGTATTCGTTGCCGAACAGCGGGTCGGCGTAGCCGTAGGCGTTGGCCGAGGGGGTGTCCTGGCGCCCGGCGCTGAGGGTGCCCCAGCGCTTGGAGATGATCTGGGCATAGGCTTCGCGCTTGCCCATGTCGTCATCGGAATGGGGGTTGTACATCGCCTCGTAGACGCCCTTCACCGAGAGGTCGTCGGTGAGCGCCTGGTCCGCCTTGAACTGGATGCGGTTGGCGCTGAGACCGGCACCGGTGACCCGTTCCACGGTGTCCCCCCCTGACGTGGCCACCTCGTAGGTGACGTCGATGATCCCGGATATCTCGATTCCCGCGAAGGCGTGCCCGCTCACAAGCGGAAGTGCGAGTAGAAGTTTGCGCATGGGTTGCTCCGATCGAACAGGGTGAGCACGCGGCGGCCATCTCCCCGCCGCCGCGCGCTCTATTTTTCTTATTGGGTTTTGTTGTTATGGAGCCGCAGGGTCAGTCCCGGGACGGCCAGGGCTTCTTCGGTGCATCGAAGCTCGGCGTGCCCAGCAACGGCGTCGACAGTGCGTAGAAGCCGTGGTTGGTGAAGACCCAGATCAGGTTGCGGTCGTACTCGGTGTAGGCGCTGTGGGTCAGGTTGCCGACCGCGTAGCTGGCCACGTTCTTGGTGTCGAAGGGCGGCACGAAGTAGGCGCCGATGGTGGGCTTGGCCGGGTCACGCACGTCGAACACCTGCACGCCGGCGTTGTAGAAGGCGTACGGCAGGATGCCCTCGCGGGAGACGCCGGGCTGGGTGTAGTAGCCGGTGCGCTTGGGCCCGAAGCTGCCCTTGCGCTGGCAGAAGTCGGTGAAGGCGGCATCGGCTGGCGGCGTCGGGCGCGGCAGCACGTGCTGGATGGCGGGCTTGGCCGGGTTGCTCACGTCCACCGCGTAGATGTCCTTGTAGGCCTCGTAGCAGTCCTCGGACAGCGGGTAGCCGCTGAAGTACACCAGCCCGGTCTTCTCCACCTGGGAGACGTCGATGTTGTCGCCTTCGGTGCCGGCCACGCTGACCGGGAAGTCCACGTGCCCCACCACCTTCATCGCCTTCGAATCGGTGATGTCGACCACGTACAGGCCCATGCCGCCCATGGCCGCGTAGCCGTACTTGCCGCCCTGCTCCACCGGTTTGGGGATGAACAGCGACATGCGCGCGCCCATCCAGGAGGCGCGGTTGCCGGCGCGCGGGTTGGCCTTGAACACGGCCTCGTGCTCGGGGTCGCCGACGATCTGGCCGGGTACGGTGAGCACGTCCAGCAGCTTGGGATCGGCCGGGTTGGACATGTCCCAGGACTGGTAGCCGGCGTTGTACAGGTCGTTGGGGTATTCGGTGAGGGCATATTTGTCGCTGGGCGCGGCGGCCACGTACATCACATCGCCGCCGAAGTAGGCCGGGATGTCACGCACGCCGGAGCCTTCCTGCTCGCCGATGGGCGCGTTGGGGTGCTCGATGTCGGTGGTGCGGGTGGCGATCAGCTTCCAGTCCGCCGGCAGCGGGCCGTTCATCTCGTAGACCTTGAAGCCCTTGAGGTGCTTGGACTTGCGGATGGCCTCGACCTTGTCCGGCTCGCGGTACTTGTCTTCCAGCACGCCGAAACGACGCACCTCGAAGGACTGCACCATGATGTTCTTGCCCAGCTTCTTGTTCCACTGGATGGAAGCCGCACCGAACATGTCGTCCGCCGGGTAGGGGTTCTGCTCCTCGCCCGGGCCGTTCGGGCCCCAGGTCTCGCCACGGGTGAGCAGCAGCTTCACGTCCTTGGGATGGGTGATGTCGAAGATCTTCAGGCTGCGGCGCACGTACTGGTACAGGTAGCGCTTGCCGTCGAAGTCGACGATGTTCTGCCAGGTGTGGAAGGGCTCGACCACGATGGGGTAGTAGGCCTCGACCTTCATGTTCTTGATGTAGGTCTTGCTGTCCCAGTAGTCGAGCTGGCCGGCGAAGGGCTGGCCGCCGTGGGAGAAGGGCGTGGCCGCCGGGTGGGTGAAGACGCCGGTCTTCTTGTCCAGGCCGTAGCTGCCCGGCGCCGGTTCCGGCGGGGTCCTGTCCGGCGAGAGCTCGGTCTGCCGCTTCACGAAGGGGTCGACGATGTTGATCGGGCCGTGTTCCTCGGCGCGGGCATAACAGCCCAGCAACATGCCGAGGATCACGGATGCCGCGACGCCGGTCTGGATGAACGGAACGCGAGCCTTGGAAGGGAGCAGCCTTGTTTTCATTATTCACTCCGTCAGTTGTGCCCGATTGGGCAGTGCTTGCCATTGCAGAAATCGGTGTGGGTGAAGCCCCCGGCCAGGCGTGCTGGCCGGTCAGAACAGGTCGATGGGGTAATCGGTGATCAGGCGGAAGTCGTCGAGGTCGCCCGAGCCCTGGTCGCGGTCGGCGCGGTGCCAGGCCTGACGCGCGCGCAGGCTCAGGCCCTTGGCCGGCCCGGCCTGCACCACGTAGCGCAGCTCCAGGTTGGTTTCGCGGTGCTCGCCATCGGTGCCGTAGCGCCCGGCGTAGGGGCTGCCGGCGGGAATCCGGCTGCCGTCGATGCCCCAGCCGCGCACGTGGCGGGCCATCAGCGACAGGCCGGGCACGCCGTAGCGCTCCAGCGCCAGGTCGTAGCGCACCTGCCAGGAGCGCTCATTGGGGCCGTTGAAGTCGGCGAACTGGGCGGCGTTGGGCAGGTAGATGGAGGCGCCCTGGTCCCGCCCGTTGCGGCCATTGCGGTCGTTGTCGCCCACGCCCAGGTAGTCGAACGGTGTGTCGCCGCCCACCCGTTGCAGCCCCAGCAGCCAGCGGTGCGCGCCGCTGCGCAGCCAGGTGGCGGCGCCCAGGGTGGTGTTATCGATCTCGCCGGCCCGCGCCTGGCCACTGTCGGTGGTGCGGTAGAGGGTCAGCGTCAGGCCCAGCTCGCGGTCACCGGGCAATGCGTGGCGGCCGTCGAGGCTGGCGTAGTACTGGTTCCAGATGTCCTTGAAGCGCGCGCCGTAGAGGCTCAGATCCAGGCCGGGGGCGACCCGGTAGCGGCCGCCCAGGTAATCGGCGCGCGGGGTGGTGACGCCCGCCATCACCGCCCAGAGGTCGCCGTCGCCATTGGTGGTCACCGGGCTGGTGGACGAGGTGAAGTGCCCGGCCTGCAGGTCGAGCCCGTCGATCTCCTGGCTGACCAGGGCAATGCCGGTGGCGGTCTGCGGCACGATGCGGAAGTGGCTGACGCCGAACACCGGGGTGTCGGGGCGCTGCTCGCCGAGCTTGAGCACGCTGCGCGAGTAACGCAGCTTGAGGGCGGCGCCGGCCTTGGCGTACTCGTCGGCGGGCTGGCCGTCGTCATGCACGGGCAGGTTGCCGGTGCCGGTCTTGTTGGCCGGGGCATCGAGCTTCAGCCCGAGGTAGGCGAAGCCGTCGAGGCCGACACCGACGGTGCCTGCGGTGAAGCCGGAGGCGTACTGGGCGACGAAGCCCTGGGTCCAGTCGCGGGCGTCGCGGCGGCCATCCTCCTTGCTGCGGTTGAAGTAGGAGTTGCGCAGCAACAGGGTCGCCTGGCTGCCGGCAACGAAGCCCGGCGCCGGCTCGTTCGCGGCAAGGGCGAGCGGGCAGGCACAGGCGGCCAGCAGGAATGCCGGGAGGGTTCTGCGCAACATGGTTCGAGCCTCGTGAATTCTTGTTGTTCTTCGCGGCACGCCCTATCCCGGGGCGCGCGCAGGCACCGGCCCACGGCGGGTGGGCGCTGTTGCCATCAGGGGGTGCGGGCCGTCCCTGGCCCGGGGATCAACGCTGGATCGGCAGCGGCTTGGGCGCGTCGCCTTCGAGCGGCGCCCGTTGCCGGAAGCGCAGGGCGTAGATCAGCAGGATCACCGCGAGGAACGGCAGGCCGCACAGCAGGGTGGGCGCGAACTCCTCGGTGAACAGCGTGGTGACCATCAGCGCCAGCATCAGCAGCAGGCCGGCGAGGCTGGTCCAGGGGTAGCCCCAGAGCTTGAACGCCAGGGGCTGGCCGCCCTGGCGGCGACGGAAGAACAGGTGGGTGAGGAAGATGCCCGCCCAGGTGAACATCGCGCCGAACATGGCGATCGACATCATCAGGGTGAAGGCCTTCTCCGGGTACGCCAGGTACAGCAGGGTGGCCAGGGCGATGCCCACCGAGGACAGCAGCAGCGCCGGCAGCGGTACGCCCTTGCCGCTCAGGGTGCCGAACACCTTGGGCGCCTGGCCGGCCCGGGACAGGCTGAACATCAGGCGGGTGGTGATGTACAGCTGGCTGTTCATCGCCGACAGCGCCGCGATCAGGATCACCGCGTTGAACACCGCGCCCGCATAGGGCACGCCGGTGGCTTCCATCACCGTGACGAAGGGGCTCTGGCCGCCGTTGTTCTGGCCCCAGGGCACGATGGCCAGGACCAGGGCGATGGTCAGCAGGTAGAACACCACCAGGCGTACCACGGTGATGCGGAAGGCACGGGTCACCGCGCTTTGCGGGTCCTTCGCCTCACCGGCGGCGACGGCGATCATCTCGATGCTGAGGTAGCTGAAGAAGGCCACGATCACCGCCACCCAGGTGCCCCACAGGCCGTTGGGGAAGAAGCCGCGGTCGTTGCTGTAGTTGGCGAAGCCGATGGCGGAATCCGCCGGCGCGCCGTACACCACCCAGGCGCCGAGCAGGATGAAGACCACGATGGCGCACAGCTTGAGCAGCGAGAACACGTACTCGATGGCGCCGAACACCTTGACGCTGAAGGCGTTGGCCAGGATCAGCGCCACCGAGAAGGCCACCATCCAGTAGCCGCCCGGCACCTCGGGGTACCAGTACTTCATGTACATGGCCGCAGCGGTGATCTCGGTGCCCACCGCAAACACGATGGACGACCAGTAGGCGTAGCGGATGGCGAAGCCGAAGCCGGGTGACACGTAGAACTCGGCGAAGGAACCGAACGAGCCCGAGGTGGGGTGGCGCACGGTCATTTCCGCCAGGCAGCCCATCAGCAGCAGGGCGATCAACGCACCGATACCGTAGCTGACCAGCACGCTGGGCCCGGCGAAGCCGATGGCGAAACCACTGCCGAGGAACAGGCCGGTGCCGATGGCGCCACCGATGGCGATCATCGACAGCTGCCCGCTGGTGAGGCTCTGCTTGAGGCCTTTTTCCCGGTCTACCAATTGTTCGAATGAGCTTGTTGTTTTTGTCATCGCATTCTTGCTCCAGGGTTTGGCGGGGGGGCTCAGGTCACCGATTTACGGGCCAGGAACTCCGGGCGGTCCCATTCTTTTCGTTCGAGGATTTCACGCAGTGCCGCCACGCATTCCCAGACGTCCTGGTAGCGCGTGTAGAGGGGGGTGAAGCCGAAGCGCAGGATGTCCGGCGCGCGGAAGTCGCCGACGATGCCGCGGGCGATCAGCGCCTGCATCACCGGGTAGGCGTCGGCGTGGGCCAGGGACACCTGGCTGCCGCGCTGCTCGGCGTCGCGCGGGGTGCGCAACTCGATGCCCAGGCCTTGCAGCTCCTGGTCGCAGAGCTGGATGAACAGATCGCACAGGGCCACGCTCTTGGTGCGCAGGGCCTGCATGTCGACGTCTTCGAACACCTCCAGCGCCGCCTCCAGGGCCAGCACGCCGAGCTGCGGAGCGGTGCCCACCAGCATGCGGTCGATGGTGGCGTGGGGCGCGTAGTCGTGGCTGAAGTCGAAGGGCTTGGCGTGGCCGTGCCAGCCGGTCAGTGGCTGGCGCACCTGGGCGATATGCCGCTCGGCGACGAACACGAAGGCCGGCGCGCCGGGGCCACCATTGAGGTATTTGTAGCCGCAACCCACGGCGAAGTCGGCGTTGGCGCCGTTCAGCTCGATGGGCATGGCGCCGGCGGAGTGGCACAGGTCCCACACCACCAGGGCGCCGACTTCATGGGCACGGGCGGTGATGGCGGCCATGTCGTAGCGGCGGCCGGATTTGAAGTTCACGTGGGTCAGGGAGAGGATCGCCACGCTCTCGTCGAGGGCATCGAGCACCGCGTCCGGCTCCACGCAGCGCAGCTCGCAGCCGGTCAGCTCGGCCACGCCATCAGCGATGTAGACGTCGGTGGGGAAGTTGCCGCGCTCGGCCAGGATCACCTTGCGCGAGGGCTGCATGCGGGTGGCGGCGACCAGCACCTTGAACAGGTTGATGGAGGTGGAGTCGGCCACTATCACTTCGTGGGCCTGGGCGCCGATCAGGCGGGCGATCTTGCCGCCGGTGCGCTGCGGGGCCGGGTACCAGTCGGCATCGTTCCAGGAGCGGATCAGGCCATGGGCCCATTCCTTGCGCATCACCGTGTCGATGCGCGCCGGGACGTGGGCCGGCATCGCGCCGAGGGAGTTGCCGTCGAGGTAGATCTCGTTGGGCGGCAGGTCGAAACGGGCGCGGAATTGACCCATTCCGTCCTCGTTGTCGAGGCGCACGAAATCATCGCGGGTGAGAGGGGCGCTGCTGGACATGGCGATTCCTTGACTGCTTTGTTCTTATCGGTTGCACAGGTTCCCGGCTCGGGTCCGGGGCACCTGTTCGCATTAGGGTGAGCGGATGCTAACCCTCAGTCGCCATTACCTGAAAATAGAAATGCCCGAAGCAACTATTCCGAGCCGTTATAGCCAGCCACGACCACTGTGCTGGCGGTAAACAGCGCCCACTGCACCTGTTCAACGCCCGCCCGGGCAGATAGCGTTGCAGCAGTCGCCTCACTGCCCTGGGGAACTCATGGATTCGGAGTCGCTGCACATCCTGCTGGTGGTCACGGCCGCCGTCGGGGCCCACCTCGCCGTGCGCTGGTACCTCATCCACGGGCTCGCGCCCGACGAGGAGCCAGACGACAAGGACGACTGGCTGGCCTGACGCCGCCGTCTGCACCGCCTTTTACCCCGGCAACTGGCGCTGTTTTCCAGGGCCGCGCACCTTTCATAGTGACGCTCCCTCGACTCGTCATTCGGAAAGCGTCGCCATGCTGCGCGGGATGTTCCTGCTGTTGTCGTTCCTGCTCCTGGGCTCGGCCCTCAACCACTTCCTCGTCCCGCTGCTGCCGGGGCCGGTGCTCGGCCTGCTTCTGCTGCTGGCCTTCCTCGTGCTGCGCGGCGGGGTGCCGGCGACGCTGGGGGATGCCAGCGGCCAGTTGCTGAAATACCTGCCCCTGCTGCTGGTGCCGCCAGCGGTGGGGATCATGCTGCACGTGGAAGCCATCGGCCGGGACTTCTGGGCCATCGCTGCGGCGCTGCTGGGCTCCCTGCTGGTGGGCATCCCGCTCACCGGCTGGCTGATGCAGGCGCTGATCCGCCGCAGCCGCCCGGAGCACCGCCCATGAGCGCCCCGCTGCTGCCCGGCGTCAGCGACCACCCGCTGTTCCACCTCGCCCTGACCCTGGGCGCCTACCAGCTGGCGTTGCTGCTGTTCGAAAAGACCCGCTCGGTGCTGGCGCAACCGGTGCTGGTGGGCACCCTGCTGGTGGTCGCCGCCCTGCTCGCCTGCGACATCGACTACGCCACCTACCGCAGCGCCTCGAGCATGCTCTGGCTGCTGCTGGGCCCGGCCACCGTCGCCCTGGCGGTGCCGCTGTACCTGAACCTGCCGCGCATCCGCCAGCTGTTCTGGCCGGTGCTCATCGCCCTGGCCGTGGGCGGCACGGTGACCCTCGCGCTCACCCTGCTGCTGGCCCACCTGCTGGGCGCCGGCCACGCCATGCTGATGACCCTGGCGCCGAAATCGGTGACCTCGCCCATCGCCATCCTGGTGGCCGAGCAACTGGGCGGCAGCGCCTCGCTGGCGGCGGTGTTCGTGATGATCACCGGCGTGCTCGGCGCCGCCCTCGGCCCGGCCCTGTTGCGCATGGCACGGGTCACCCACCCCGCCGCCCGCGGCCTCGCCCTGGGCCTCACCGCCCACGCCGTCGGCACCGCCCAGGCGTTGCAGGAAAACAGCGAGACAGGCGCCTTCGCCGCCCTGGCCATGAGCCTGGCGGGCGTGGCGACGGCGGTGCTGTTGCCGGTGTTGTTGGGGTGAGGTGCCGGGCGGTGGCTTGCAAAGCGTGACCCAATGGATCACGATTCTTCGCCATGATCAGGAGCTTCAGGCACAAGGGATTACGTCTCTTCTACGAGACGGGCTCGACCAAGGGCATCATCGCGGAGCACGCCAAGCGTCTGTCCCGCGCCCTGTTGATGCTGGAAAACGCCCACGGGCCGGCCGACTTGAATATCCCGGGCTGGCGTTTGCACCCGCTGAAAGGCGACCTGGAGTCCTGGTGGTCGATCAGCATCAGCGGCAACTGGCGCGTGATCTTCCGTTTCATCGACAACGACGTCGAACTGCTCGATTACCTGGACTACCACTGAGGAGGCCGACATGACCCAGCACAACCCTCCCCACCCGGGCGAAATCCTCCTCGAGGACGTGCTGCCCACGCTGGGCATCAGCATCGCGGAGATGGCCCGGCGCCTCAGCATCGCCCGCGAAACCCTGTCGCGGATCATGCACGGCCACGCGCCGATCAGCCCGGACCTGGCGGTACGGCTCGAACGCGCCGGCATCAGCACCGCGCGCATGTGGCTGGCCATGCAGGGCAGCTACGACCTCTGGCAGGCCGAACAACGCGAGCAGCCACCCATCGAGCGCTTCGCCGAAATCGCCTGAGCACGACAAGGCCGGCAGGGTTGAACCCCGCCGGCCTGAATCACTGGACGTGAAGAGCGACGCGCCGGATCAGTTCGGCGTGGCGATCATCTGCTGCTTGCGCGCCGAGTCCTTCTGCTGGCGGTAGACCTTGGCGGCGACCGGGATGGGGCCGCTCTTGCCGGTTTCCACCCAGCGGCGCATGCGTGTGGCGTCGGCGAAGTGGGTGTACTTGCCGAAGGCGTCGAGCAGCACCATGGCCACCTGCTGGTTGCCCATGCGGGTGCGCATCACCAGGCAGTGGCCGGCCTCGTCGGTGAAGCCGGTCTTGGTCAGCTCGATGTTCCAGTCAGCCTTGCGGGTGAGGTGGTTGGTGTTGCTGAAGCCCAGGCTGTAGCGCGGCTTGACGAAGGTGATGGTCTTTTCCTTGGTGGTGCTGAGCTCGCTGAGCAGCGGGTACTTGTTGCTCGCCACCAGCAGTTGCACCAGGTCGTGGGCGGTGGAGACGTTGTTCAGCGACAGGCCGGTGGGCTCGACGAAGCGGGTGTGCTTCATGCCCAGGGCGCGGGCCTTGGCGTTCATCGCGGCGATGAAGGCCGGGTAGCCGCCCGGGTAGTGGTGGGCCAGGGTCGCGGCGGCGCGGTTCTCGGACGACATCAGCGCCATCAGCAGCATGTCGTGGCGGGTGGCCTGGCTGCCCAGGCGAACGCGCGAGTACACGCCCTTCATTTCCTTGGTCTGGCTGATGTCGATGGCGATGACTTCGCTCATCGACTGCTTGGCTTCAAGCACGATCAGGGCGGTCATCAGCTTGGTGACCGAGGCGATGGGCACCACCAGGTCGGGGTTGTTGGAATAGATGATCTTGTTGGTCTTCAGGTCCAGCAGCATGGCGCTGCCGGAGGCGAGTTGCAGTTGCGCCGGGTCGCGCAGGGGCGCGGGGGTCTGGGCGTTGGCAGGGCTGGCCAGCGCGAGGCTGGTGCAGAGGAACAGGGCCTTGAAGAGCGAGGTTCGGATTTTCACGTGACGGGCTACCAGATGCAGATTGGGATGAAGATCGCCGTTGCGAACTGGTCGACATTATAGAGAACAAAAAGCCCGTGGATTCAGCCCCCACCGGTCGCCGGCAGGCTTTTTTTCGCAGCACGTTCGCAGCGGGAGGGCCAAGCGAAGCGGGAGATCGGCGCAGAGGTGCCATCGGGAAAAACCGATCGCGAATGACTTCGCCCCCACAGGAGAGGCGGCAATCCACAGGCAGGGACATGACCGCTGCGTAGGGTGGATGGCGCTTTATTCATCCACCAGCGATGCCCGGCATGACCTCGATTGGTGGACCGATGAAGCGTGGTCCACCCTACGCTGCGGGTACATCCGCGATAGGCCGGCGGCCTGGCATCGCGAATGAATTCGCTCCCACAGAAACAACGACGGATCACTCGCGGCGGTAATACTGCGTGGTGCCCTGCCCCGGAACCCGCTCGATGATCAGGCCGTTGGGGTATTCGGTGGTCTGGCGGATGCCGCCGCGCTGCTGGATGTCCTGGCTGCTGTAGCCGGAGCTGCTGCGGGTGGAGTTGATGTCGCTGGGCACGCGCTGCCCGCCGTACACGTCGTAGCGCTGGCTGCTTTCGTAGGTGTCGACGCTGCCGCTGGCGCCGGGGCTGACGTAGGTCTTGGGGATGACACGGATGGTCTGCTGCCCGTTCGGTTCGGCGGCCAGGGCGGGAATCGCGCCGCTCGCCACCAGGGCCAGCAGCGCACAACGGAAGAGCTTCATGGCCGTACCTCGCTGAGGGTTATGTGCCGATGATACGTCCGTTGGGCAACCGCCCCATGGCCGGGTTCGGGGCCATGGCGGGTTTCGGATCAATGGCGGGAAAGGCACGTTGGCCGGCATCCTCGGCCAAGGCTGAAGCCCGAGCTAGGCCCTGACTCCAGTCACCTCATCGGTGGCGCACCCGTACGAGATTCTCAGCGCCGGCGAGCGGGTGATCGCACCGGCGCGGCAGGCCGAACTGGATGCTCTGGTCGGATGGCTGTCGACCAACTGTAGGTTGGCGAAAAGTGATGATTGGAGCCGTTCACCAGGGGCTGAAATCGGCCAGGAGCGGACGGCCGTGATGGGCAGTCTTAGGCCCGAAATCCCGGGACGATGCTGCACGTACGAAAATCAAAAACCAAATGTGGTGACATCTTTCAGGCGCGCTATCCCAGCGGCGCTGTTTTTCTTCACGATCTAGCGCCGCACGCATTGATTTACATGATGTACAGATAACCATCATGGTCAATAACACTGCGAGCAAGGTAGTGGGTTTCGTTTTTATAAAAAACTCGGCCCCCGACTAACGAATAAAGTGCGGTGAAGTACTGCACCAAATTGATTGCGTAATTGCCTCGTGACGAGGAGTTGCAGTCGCCGTGAATATATGGCGCGATACCGTCCATATGAAAGCCAACGTATAGGCAGTTGCCGGCCTCCTCGGCGAACATTAAACCCTTCGCCAGCTCCAGCGGAGCTTTCCGTTGTTCCGACCAATCGGGGAACTGTGCCGTCTCGTCACCGCCTTGCCATTTGAGGCGCTCGCTGGTGAAAAAGGTGGCCAGGCGCTGGAAGTCTTTTTCTTCCGCTTTTACGTAGCGCTGCAGTTCTCGCAGCCAGGCGGTACGTACCAGTTTGTCTTTGATCCGGACTTTCAGAAGCATACCTTCGCTGGTGATGTGGTTGGCGAAGAAGTAGCCCCAGTGGTCGGCTTCGTCCTTGGTTTTCTGATGGGCTTTGAGCAGTGCAAGCGCGCTGTCGGCGTCTTCATCGAAATGGCGCAACACCGGTTTGGTCATGCCGACCCACCATTGGAGCTTGGCTTCACGAGCATCTTCTTCCGGGTCTGAGCCGCCCTCCCACGCCACATAGGTGCTCCAGTAACTACAGCCATCGCTGGAGGCATATATGTCGATCATCGTTTCACTGGTTGCCAACGCCCAGAACGCCAATCCCGGCAAGCCGCCTAGCCAGTCCATGAAGGCTTCCGCTTCGTCGCCTTGGATATGCAGCCCATACAATCCTTTGCCGACCCTCACCTGTTGCACGTTGAGGTCGGTGAAAACGGCGGGTTGTGGATGGCCCCGGTCGCCGGCGAACGTTGCTTCTAACCCTTGTAAAAACGCGGCGGTAAACATCCCGTTCAACCCTTTAAGCAACACCGCGAGCTGATTGTTATCGGACTTCAAGACGATATTGAGCGATGACTCGGACATGGGAATTCCTAGAGCTGGCTGGGTTGAGGATATGTTGTGAAAAAAGAGGGGCGCCCTGCCGAGAGGGAAAGACCTGAACAAGAAGGTCCGGCCAGTATGTGATCCATCACAATACAGCTCCTGGTCAAAACGGCGCTTCGTCCGAAGCGAGAGATAGCCCAAGCAGTGGGCTTACGACAGGCGCTTATCTTCAGTTTGGCGGTAGCCAAATGCAACGGCTGGCACAAGTTTGTGCGCGAAAAAGGCCACCGTTTTATTTTCCTAGTCTCAACGTCCGCTCTTGGTCGAAAGATGCCAGTCACGAGCAGCAGAGTCGTTAGATAGCCATTGGTTTGATTCACCCCCCGCGATCCATCCGGCGACCACACCCTTGCCCTCCCACTCCCTCCTCCCTATCCTGCCCCGGCCACGGTAAATCCCGTGGCCGGGTTTGACAGCCCGTCATCAGGCGCGATTGCGCCGCAAGGTGCATGCGAGAAACGGCGAATGTTTCTTGCAGGCCTTTGCTCGCATGCAGTTTTCAACTGCACTGCTCTATGGCAGATCGCGCGGGGAGACCCTCGGGTCTGCCGGTTCCTGATGCCGGTCTGTCAACCCTGCGCGGTCTGCCACCCTTCGACTGACAGCGAACGGTGGCAGCTTCCTTATTCATCAGGAGCTTTGCCATGAAAAACGCGTTCACCCCCCTCGTTTTCTATCACCACCACCAACGCCTACGCGCCGTGATAGTCGACAACCAGCCCTGGTTCGTTGCCCATGACTTCGCGCAGTTGATCGGCCTTGCCGATGCCCTCCCCTTGCTCCCGTCCTTGCAGCCTCACGAGCAGCAAACCCTTTCCCTCAGCTACACCGACGACTTCCATGAAGAGGTGGTGGTGATCAGCGATATCGGCGCCTACCGGGCACTGTTCCAGTTCGGCAAACCCAAGCACGGCGATGTGGGCCGCTGGGTGAACGAAGTGCTGGTGCCGACGCTGCATGACTATCACCGCACGCCCGATGCGGCCCCGACGCGTGAAACGCTGACCTACGAGGGCAGGCAGCTGGGTGTGGTGCGTTGGCAGGGTGAGTTGTGGGTGGCCTGGCGGGATTTGCCGCTGTTCATGGCCAGCGGCAAGGAGGTGTCGGCATGAGCACGGATATGCAGCAGCAACGCCTGCACGACCTGCTGGAGCGCCTGGACTCACGGCTGAACGCGGTGCACATGATCGCGGCGATCATCCAGGACAACGCGGGCCGGCGCGAAGGTACTCCCGGCCCCTTTCTCAACGAAGTCCGCGAGGGTGCGCTGATGGATGTGATGGTGGACCTTTGCCACAGCAACCAGCAGGACTTCTGGCAGCTGATGAAGATGGGCGCGCTGCCTCTCTGGACCAACTGACCCAAGCCCGGCCCCTCTCGGAACAGGGAGGGGCTTTTGGGGCAACGGCGTTGCCCTTGGGCGATTGAAATGGCTCTGTCGGCGTTAGCTGTTGTGGTTTTAATGCAGGCGCTCAAGCACGGTGCTTTCCGGGCACCAAAGGATTTCTGCCACCGCCACCGCATGGGTTTCGCTTCGCTCGCGGAACGCCGCCCGACCCATCCTACGAAAGCCTGTGCGCACCACGTGGCAATGCGCTGGACGAAGAAAGTTGGAGCAGCCGCCAACGCCCCTCCAGGAGGCCGAACGCAGTCGTTGCGCCGGGGGACGAGCGGCATGGATGCCGCGAGAGGCGCGCCAGGCCATGGATGGCCCATCGCGCCGGCCCCCAGAGCAACGATGGAGTGAGGGAACCACGGCGAAGCCGGGGCCGGATGATGGGGCAAGCCCTTTTGGTTCCTTTTAAGTGGTTCGGCATTCCGACGATTGTTAAAAGGGACTCGCCCGGGTGGGCGAAACCAGAAACATCACCAGAACTCGACAATCAGCTGAGCTCAAATCCTTTAGCAACACTTAACGCAGACAGAGCCAATGAATTCGCCCCTACAAGGTGGATGAGTGGCGTTCTCTAGGTAGGGGCGAGGCGCTGCACCGGTAATTACCCCGCGACCGATTGCCGCGCTTTGCGCAGGGCGCACCCGTGCCCCGCCAGAAACCACGCGCCTTGCGGGCCAGACGGCCATCGCGGCCCATCTGATATGGTTTTTGCCCCATCACCTGAATCTGTTTCCAGTATCAGCCTCTCCCTATAGTCCGCCTCGCCGTCATAGCCCAAAAGGCCAGCATCATGAGCGAGATGATTCCCGTCAGGCAGGTAGAGGTCGTCCAACCGAGTCGCCCCGCCGCCGCCAGCAAGTCCCTTTACGCCTCCAGTGCCCCCATCCATACCCGCAGCTTCACCGGGCGGTTCCGCAACTTCCGCCTGCTCGGCGCCGGTCTGTTGTGCCTGCTGTTCTTCGGCACCCTCTGGTTCGACTGGGATGGCCGCCAGGCCGTGCTCTGGAGCCTGGAGGACAGCAAGTTCTATATCTTCGGCGCGACCTTCTGGCCGCAGGATTTCATCCTGCTTTCGGGGCTGCTGATCATCTGCGCATTCGGGCTGTTCTTCATCACGGTGTTCGCCGGGCGCGTGTGGTGCGGCTACAGCTGCCCGCAAAGCGTGTGGACCTGGATGTTCATGTGGGTCGAGCAGCGCACCCAGGGCGACCGCAACCAGCGCATCAAGCTGGCCGCCGCACCCTGGGGCGTGGAGAAGGTGCTGCGCAACCTGGCCAAGCACGGCCTGTGGCTGGCCATCAGCCTGGCCACGGCTGTGACCTTCGTCGGCTACTTCACCCCGGTGCGCGAACTGGCCACCGAGATCGTGACCCTGCAGGCCGGCGGCATTTCGCTGTTCTGGGTGCTGTTCTTCACTGCCGCCACCTACGTGAACGCCGGCTGGATGCGCGAGCAGGTGTGCATCCACATGTGCCCCTATGCACGCTTCCAGAGCGTGATGTTCGACAAGGACACACTGATCGTTTCCTACGATGCCGCCCGGGGCGAGTCCCGCGGGGCGCGCAAGAAGGGGGTCGATCCGAAGGCCCAGGGCCTGGGCGATTGCATCGATTGCACGGTATGCGTGCAGGTGTGCCCCACCGGCATCGACATCCGCGATGGCCTGCAGATCGCCTGCATCGGCTGCGCGGCCTGCGTGGACGCCTGTGATTCGGTGATGGACAAGATGGGCTACGCCCGTGGTCTGGTGGGCTACAGCTCGGAGCGCGCCCTGGAAGGCGGCCACACCCACCTGCTGCGCCCCCGCCTGATCGGCTACGCCACCGCCCTGGTGCTGATGATCGGCGCGTTCGGCTGGTTGCTGGCGGCGCGCTCGGAAATCTCCATGGACGTGATCAAGGACAGGGGCATGTTCCGCGAGAACGCCGCCGGCGAGATCGAGAACATCTACAACCTCAAGCTGATCAACAAGACCCAGCTCGCCCACCGCTACCGCCTGGAGCTGGCCGAAGGCGAGGGCCTGCGCCTGCAGGCACCGGCCGAGGTGAAGATCGAGGCGGGCGAGATCCTCGAGCTACCGGTTTCGGTGGCCCAGGAAGACGACGCGCTGGGCGGCGGCTCCCGCGAGCTGGTGTTCCGCCTCACCAGCCTGGACGGCGATGCGGCCAGCGCCAGCGCCGACAGCACCTTCGTCAGCCCCCACCGTTGAGCATGGACGGCACCTGTGGCGGCGGCCCGACGCAGCGCTTAGAGTGGGCGGCCCAGGCCGCCCACCCGCAGGACAAGATGAAGCGCTACGAGAAATTCGCCGACGAGATCGCCGAGCTGATCCGCACCGGCGTGCTCGCACCGGGGGAGAAGGTGCCCTCGGTGCGCCACGCCAGCCGCACCTACGGGGTCAGCGCCTCCACCGTGTTCCAGGCTTATTACCTGCTGGAGAGCCGTGGGCTGATCATCGCCCGTGCGCGCTCCGGTTACTTCGTCTGCCAGCACGTGCAGCGCCCGCTGCAGGAGCCGGAGGTGCCCGTCCGTGAGGCGGCCACCACCGAGGTGGACGTGAGCGAGCTGGTGTTCTCGGTGCTCAGCTCCATCAAGGACCCGGACACCGTGCCCTTCGGCTCGGCCTTCCCCAGCCCCGAGCTATTCCCCCTGCAACGCCTGGCGCGCTCCATGTCCCATGCGGTGCGGGAGATGGACCCGCGCTCCACCGTCTCCGACATGACCCCGGGCAACCATGGCCTGCGCCGGCAGATCGCCCTGCGCTACATGGTCGGCGGCCTGCCGCTGCCCATCGAGGAGCTGGTGATCACCAACGGCGCGCTTGAAGCGCTGAACCTGTGCCTGCAGGTGGTGACCCGCCCGGGCGACCTGGTGGCCATCGAGTCGCCGGCCTTCTATGCCAGCCTGCAGGTGCTGGAGCGGCTGAAGCTGAAGGCGGTGGAAATCCCCGTGCACCCGCGCGAGGGCATCGACCTGGAGGTGCTGGAACGCAGCCTCGAGCAGTTGCCGATCAAGGCCTGCTGGTTCATGAGCAACTTCCACAACCCCCTGGGCGCGAGCCTTACCGAAGCGCGCAAGCGACGCCTGGCCGAGCTGCTGAAGCAGTACCAGGTGCCGATGATCGAAGACGACGTGTACGCCGAGCTGTATTTCGGCCAGCAGGCGCCCAAGCCGGTGAAGGCCTTCGACAGCGAGGGCCTGGTGATGCATTGCAGTTCGTTCTCCAAGAGCCTGGCACCGGGCTACCGGGTGGGCTGGGTGGCGGGCGGGCGCTACGCCGGGGAGATCGAGCGGTTGAAGCTGATGACCAGCATCTCCGCCTCGGTGCCGGCCCAGGCCGCCATTGCCGACTACCTGCAGCACGGCGGCTACGACCGCCACCTGCGGCGCCTGCGCTATGCCCTGGAGAGCCGGCAGAACGCGATGCTGGCGGCCGTGGCGCGCCACCTGCCGGAGCAGACCCGGGTCAGCCGGCCCGATGGCGGCTACTTCCTGTGGCTGGAGTTCCCCGCCCAGGTGGACTCGCTGCGCCTGTTCCAGCTGGCCCTGGCCCAGGGCATCAGCATCGCGCCCGGGCCGATCTTCTCGGCCACGCGAAGTTTCAGCAATTGCGCGCGCCTGAACTACGGCCACCCCTGGACGACACGCAGCGAACAGGCCATGGAAACACTCGGGCGAATCATCCGCAGCCTTTGAGTGTGCACCAGGGAAGTGCACGGCGAGTGCAACGAAAGTTGAACTCGTCGTGCGTTCGGCTTTCTATTCGATAGAGCTTCTGGTGAATTTCCCTATATACTTCGGCGCCCCTCCCCAAGTTCTCCGGTAATTCGCGCAAGGCGCGGCATACCTGGCTTGCGGCGGTGCGGCGAACGCGACCGGGATAGTCGTGAAGACAATGGAAGACGGCCATTCGGCCCAACTCCATGACAGGCGAAAGTTGCAGAAGGCCCCGCGCCTTCCATCGCCGTACACTCATTCAAGACCTCTATCAGACGAAGCGGATCACTACGTGACGAAAGACGAACTGCGCGCCGAACTCGAGCGCCAGGAAAAACGATTCAAGGATGTTTACGGCGGCGAAGTAACCACCTATGCCGCGCAACCGGACCCCGAGCGCAAGCCCTGGCGCAAACGCTCGAACTACCTGGACCAGGCCTTCGAGCGCGAGATCCAGAAGATCGAGAAAGAGCTCGGCCAGAACAGCTGAAACGATTTCGAACAATGCGTCGCGCAGCCCGGTTTTACTGGGCTGCGCTGCCATGCCGCAGTGCCATCAGGTACCGATCGGCAGTCGGGCGCTGGGCGCGGGCCGGATTTCTGGCATAATTCGCGCCCCCTAACCAGCCTGTCACTAAACCTTCATGTTCGATCTCTTCAGCGGGCTTGATGCCTGGCTGGTCGTGAGCCTGTTGCTCGCCCTGGCATTCGTCCTGACCTTCGAGTTCATCAACGGTTTCCATGACACCGCCAACGCGGTCGCCACGGTTATCTACACCAAGGCCATGTCGCCCTACCGCGCTGTGGTCCTCTCCGGCATCTTCAACTTCCTCGGCGTATTGCTGGGCGGCGTCGGCGTGGCGTATGCCATCGTCCACCTGCTGCCGGTGGAGCTGCTGATCAACGTCAACACCGGCCACGGTCTGGCCATGGTGTTCTCGTTGCTGGCGGCGGCCATCACCTGGAACCTCGGTACCTGGTACCTGGGCATCCCGGCGTCCAGCTCCCACACCCTGATCGGCTCGATCCTCGGCGTCGGCCTGGCCAACGCGATGATCACCGATCTGCCCCTGGGCGAAGGCGTGAACTGGGGCAAGGCCATCGATATCGGCCTGTCGCTGATCTTCTCCCCGGCCGCCGGCTTCATGGTCGCGGCGCTGCTGCTGCTGTCGCTGAAGTGGTTCTACCCGGCGTCGAAGATGCACAAGACCCCGGAGACCCGCAAGGAAGTCGACGACAAGAAGCACCCGCCCTTCTGGAACCGCCTGGTGCTGGTGCTTTCGGCCATGGCCGTGAGCTTCGTGCACGGTTCCAACGACGGCCAGAAAGGCATCGGCCTGATCATGCTGGTGCTGATCGGCATCGTCCCGGCGAAGTTCGTGCTCGACCTGAACAGCACCACCTACCAGATCGAACGCACCCGTGATGCCGCCACTCACCTGAGCCAGTTCTACCAGCGCCACACCGACACCCTCGGCGAGATGCTGGCCCTGGGCAAGGCAACTCCCAGCGAGATGCCCCAGGCATTCCGCTGCGATCCGAAGCAGACCGAAGCGACCATCGACGGCTTGCTGACCAACCTCAAGGGCGTGGCCAGCTACAGCGACATGAGCGAGGAAACCCGCGTCGAGACCCGTCGCTACCTGCTCTGCCTGGACGACACCGCGAAGAAAGTGGGCAAGCTCTCCGAGCTGCCGGCCCGCGAGAAGGCGGACCTGGAGAAGCTGCGCAAGGACCTGACCGCCACCACCGAGTACGCGCCCTTCTGGGTGATCCTCGCGGTGGCCCTGGCCCTGGGCATCGGCACCATGGTCGGCTGGAAGCGCGTGGTACTGACCGTCGGCGAGAAGATCGGCAAGCAGGGCATGAGCTACGCCCAGGGCATGAGCGCGCAGATCACCGCCGCCGCCGCCATCGGCCTGGCCAACATCTACAGCCTGCCGGTGTCCACCACCCACGTGCTGTCCTCCGGCGTCGCCGGCACCATGGTCGCCAACAAGAGCGGCCTGCAGGGCGGCACGGTGCGCAACATCCTGCTGGCCTGGGTGCTGACCCTGCCCACCTCCATGGCCCTGGCCGCGGCGCTGTTCTGGCTCTCGACCAAGTTCATCGTCTGAGCCATGCAGCCATGAAAAAGGGCGCCTTCGGGCGCCCTTTTTCGTTGCGGCGAATCCGCAGTCAACGGCGCTTGCCACCCAGCAGCGACCCCATGAGCCCGCGCACCAGTTGCCGGCCCAACTGGTTGGCGGCCTGGCGCACGGCGGTTTTCATCGCCTGGCTGGCGAGGCTGCCCAGCAGTTCGCCGGCGGCACCGGCGAAACCGGACTCGGCCTCGGCGGGCGCGGCCTTGCCCTTGGTGGCCGGGGCGGCGGGCGCATCGGCGGCACGGGCGGTGAGGATTTCGTAGGCGGACTCGCGGTCGATGGGCTTGTCATAGCGCCCGGCTTGGGGCGAGCTGCGCACCCGCTCGGCACGCTCGGCCTCGCTCAGCGGCCCGATGCGCGATTGCGGCGGGGCGATGGCCACGCGCTGCACCATGGCCGGCGTGCCCTTCTCTTCCAGCGTGCCCACCAGGGCTTCGCCGATGCCCAGCTCGGTGAGCACGGCCAGGCTGTCGAACGCCGGGTTGGGGCGGAAGCCATCGGCGACCGCACGCAGGGACTTCTGCTCCTTGGCGGTGAAGGCGCGCAGCCCATGCTGGATGCGCAGGCCGAGCTGGGCGAGGACGGTATCCGGCAGGTCACTGGGGGATTGGGTGACGAAGTAGACGCCGACACCCTTGGAGCGGATCAGCCGCACCACCTGCTCCAGGCGTTCCTGCAACGCACGCGGGGTGTCGGCGAACAGCAGGTGCGCCTCGTCGAAGAACAGCGCCAGCACCGGTTTGTCGGCATCGCCGCGCTCGGGCAGTTGCTCGAACAGCTCGGCCAGCAGCCAGAGCAGGAAGGTGGCGTAGACCTTGGGCGCCTCGTGCACCAGGCGGCTGGCGTCCAGCAGGTGGATGCGGCCACGGCCGTCCCGGTCGGGGTGGAGGATGTCTTCCAGTTGCAGGGCCGGCTCGCCGAACAGGGCGTCGGCGCCCTGCTGTTCCAGGGTGGCCAGGCGCCGCAGCAGGGCCTGGGCGGAGGCGCCGGCGAACAGGGCACGGTCCTCGCCAAGCAGCTCGGGGTGGTCACGCAGGTGGTTGAGCAGGGCCTTGAGGTCCTTCAGGTCGAGCAGCAGCAGGCCTTCGCGGTCGGCCACCTGGAAGGCGGCATAGAGGGCCGCCTGCTGGCTGTCGGTGAGTTCCAGCAGGTTGCCCAGCAGCAGGGGGCCCATTTCGCTGAGTGTCGTACGAAGCGGGTGGCCGCTCTTGCCGGCCACGTCCCACAGCGTCACCGGATAGGCCTTGGGCTGGTGTCCGAGCCAGGGCATGGAGGCGATGCGTTCGGCGACCTTGCCCTGGGGCACGCCGGCGGCGCCTAGGCCGCAGAGATCACCCTTGATGTCGGCGGCGAACACAGCCACCCCCGCGTCGCTGAAGGCTTCGGCGAGGCGTTGCAGGGTCACCGTCTTGCCGGTGCCGGTGGCCCCCGCCACCAGGCCGTGACGGTTGGCCAGGCGCAGTGCCTGGGCGATCGGCTGGCCGGAAGGGTCAGCGCCAAGAATTATCGAACTGGATGCAGGCATCTCGCCATCCTCAAGCTTTACTGGTTCTGTACCGACACAGTGTTCAACGCCGGATCCGTTAAGAAAAACCGGCGACCCGCCAAGACTGGTACCTGCATCAATCGGACGCAAGAAAACATGACCAAGAACCTGAAGTTCAGCCACAAGATCCTGTTGGCCGCCTCTCTGGTAGTGATAGCGGCGTTCTCGCTATTCACGCTCTACAACGATTACCTGCAACGGAATGCGATCCGAGACGACCTGGAGAGTTACCTGAAGGAAATGGGGGACGTGACCGCCAGCAACATCCAGAACTGGCTTTCGGGCCGGATCCTGCTGGTGGAGAACGTGGCGCAGAACATCTCCCGCCACGCCGAAGCCGAATCCGTGACCTCGCTGCTGGAACAGAAGGTGCTGGCCTCGACCTTCTCCTTCACCTACCTGGGCAGCGCCGACGGCACCTTCACCATGCGCCCGAACGATGCCATGCCCGAAGGCTACGACCCGCGCACCCGTCCCTGGTACAAGGACGCCATGGCCGCCGGCACCACCACCCTGACCGAACCCTATATCGACGCCGCCACCAGCACGCTGATCATGACCATCGCCACCCCCGCCGGAGACAAGGGCGTGGTGGGCGGCGACCTGAGCCTGCAGACGCTGCAGCAGATCGTCAATTCGCTGGACTTCCAGGGCATGGGCTACGCCTTCCTGGTCAGCGAGGACGGCACCATCCTGGTTCATCCGAACAAGGATTTCGTGATGAAGAAGCTGGCGGACATCTACCCCAGGAACACACCGCGCATCAGCCCCGAGTTCTCAGAGTCCGAGCTGGACGGCCAGGCGCGCATCCTCACCTTCGCCCCGATCAAGGGCCTGCCGACGGTGAAGTGGTACATCGGCCTGTCCATCGACAAGGCCGAGGCGTTCTCGATGCTGCGTGAGTTCCGCACCTCGGCGATCATCGTCACCGTCATCGCGGTGGTGATCATCATCGCCCTGCTGGGCATGCTGATCCGCGTGCTGATGCAGCCGCTGCTGCTGATGGGCCGCGCCATGCAGGACATCGCCCAGGGCGAGGGCGACCTGACCCGCCGCCTGGAAGTGCACTCCCAGGACGAATTCGGCGAGCTGGCGCAGTCCTTCAACCAGTTCGTCGAGCGCATCCACGCCTCCATCCGCGAGGTTTCCGCCACCACCCGCCAGGTCAACGAGGTGGCCAAGCTGGTGCTGTCGGCTTCCAACTCGTCGATGAGCAACTCCGACGAGCAGGCCCAGCGCACCAACAGCGTGGCCGCGGCGATCAACGAACTGGGCGCCGCCGCCCAGGAGATCGCCCGCAACGCCGCCGATGCCTCGCACCAGGCCTCCGATGCACGCAACCAGTCCGAGGACGGCCGCCAGGTGGTGGAGAAGACCATAGTCGCCATGAGCGACCTGTCCGGGAAGATCCGCGCCTCGTGCGGCAACATCGAGACGCTGAACAGCAAGACGGTGAACATCGGGCAGATCCTCGAGGTCATCAAGGGCATCTCCGAGCAAACCAACCTGCTGGCGCTCAACGCCGCCATCGAAGCCGCCCGTGCCGGTGAGGCCGGCCGTGGCTTCGCCGTGGTCGCTGACGAGGTGCGCAACCTCGCCCACCGCACCCAGGAGTCGGCGCAGGAAATCCAGAAGATGATCGAGGAGCTGCAGGTGGGCGCCCGCGAGGCGGTCAACACCATGACCGAGAGCCAGCGCTACAGCGAGGAGAGCGTGACCATCGCCAACCTGGCGGGCGAGCGCCTTTCCAGCGTCACCCAGCGCATCGGCGAGATCGACGGGATGAACCAGTCCGTGGCCACCGCCACCGAGGAACAGACCTCGGTGGTGGAATCACTGAACGTGGACATCAACGAGATCAACATGCTCAACCAGGAAGGCGTGGAAAACCTCCAGGCCACCCTGCGCGCCTGCGCCGACCTGGAACAGCAGGCCGCGCGCCTGAAGCACCTGGTGGACAGCTTCCGCATCTGAACCGTGCGGGAATGAAAAAGGCGCCTCAAGGCGCCTTTTTCGTTTCGTCGGCTTCGTCCTGGATCTGCTTCCAGAGGGCTTCGGCATCCGGGAAGTCGGTGCCGTCCTCCTCGTCCAGCGCCTCGGGGTCATAGCGCCGCACGCATCCCTCGCCGAGGGTGGGCGGGGCTTTCGAGGTCGCGCGGTCGAGAGGGTCGGACATGCTCAAGCTCCTAGGTCGGGCGGCCGGCGTCGTGCTGGGCGAAGGCCTTGATCGCGCGCAAGGCGTCACGACGACTGAGCACGCCCACCAGCACACCGCCTTCCACGACCGGCAAGGCCTCATGCTGCTCGCGCAGCAAGCGCTGGCAGACATCGACCACGTCCTCACCCGGGGAAACGCTCCCCGGCTGCGCCCGCATGCACGCGCCCACCACTCCCCCTACAGCATCGTAGTAGGCACCGGAAAGAATGCCGCGCAGGCAGTCGGACTCGGACAGAATGCCTAGCAGGTGGCCCTGGGCGTCGACCACCGGGGCACTGCTCAGGCGGTGCTCCAGCAAGCGCTCGATGGCCAGGAACAGGTCGGTGTCCGGCCGGAAGCTCACCTGGTGATGGGTCATGTAGTCACGAACCTGGACGGACTTGAGCATGGGATCGTTCCTTGTTCCTGTTACGCGATCAGTCGAAGACGACGGTCTTGTTGTCGTGCACCAGCACGCGGTCTTCCAGGTGATAGCGCAGGCCGCGCGCCAGCACCAGTTTCTCCACGTCCTTGCCCAGGCGCACCAGGTCTTCGATGTTGTCGCGGTGGCTGATGCGCACCACGTCCTGCTCGATGATCGGGCCGGCGTCCAGTTCCTCGGTGACGTAGTGGCAGGTGGCGCCGATCAGCTTCACGCCGCGCAGCGAGGCCTGGTGGTACGGCTTGGCGCCGATGAACGAGGGCAGGAAGCTGTGGTGGATGTTGATCACCTGGTGGCGGTACTTCTGGCACAGGTCCGGCGGGATGATCTGCATGTAGCGCGCCAGCACCACGTTGTCGGCCTTGTGCTCGTCGATCAGGCGCGAGACCTGCTCGAACGCCGGCTGCTTGTTCTTCGGGTCGACCGGGACGTGGAAGTAGGGGATGCCGTGCCACTCGACCATGCTGCGCAGGTCGTCGTGGTTGGCGATCACGCAGGGGATCTCGCAATCCAGCTCGCCGCTGTGCCAGCGGTGCAGCAGGTCGGCCAGGCAGTGGGACTCACGGCTGGCCATCAGCACGACACGCTTTTTCACCGAGGAGTCGGTGATGCGCCATTCCATGGAGAACTCACGCGCGATGGGCGCGAACGCCTGGCGGAAGCCATCCAGGTCGAACGGCAGCGAATCGGCGCGAATCTCGTGACGCATGAAGAACCAACCACTCTGATTGTCGGAGTGATGGCTCGCCTCGGTGATCCAGCCGTTGTAAGTAGCCAGGAAATTACTGACCTTGGCTACGATGCCAACGCCGTCCGGGCAGGCGATCACCAGACGAAATGTGCGCATGGGGGAAACTCCAGAGACTTCGCAAAAGGCGGTCATTCTATCCACACGCCGTGAAAAGTTCAGCAGCTCCATTGAACTTCCCGTCGCCTCCGCGCCAGCCCGCAACTCCGGCGCCGTCGCCGATGACGCACGCAAGTTCCAATCCTTGGTTAGGTCCGATTGTGAACAGGGATTAATTCAAACATCGGCTTATTCTAAAAATAATCCCGACAAAACTTTTCCTGCATGTTTACTTGTATTAACGCGCTGACTATTATTCCTGACACTCAGCCATCGCCAGCCATCACCATTTTCACAAGGGACTCAGACATGTCGCTGATCAACGAATACCGCGCTACCGAAGAAGCCATCAAAGAACTGCAAGAACGCCTGAAGAACCTGTCGCAAGACGACAAGCTGAAAAAAGAGCTGGAGTTCGAAGGCAAACTGCGCGCCCTGATGGGTGAATACCAGAAGTCCCTGCGCGATATCATCGCCCTGCTCGATCCGGACTCCAAAACTTCCAAGGCCCCGCGTGCTACCGCCAAGACTACAGGCAGCAAGCGTGCTCGCAAGGTCAAGCAATACAAGAACCCGCACACCGGTGAAGTTATCGAAACCAAAGGCGGCAACCACAAGACGCTGAAAGAGTGGAAAGCCAAGTGGGGCGCCGACACCGTTGAAGGTTGGGCCACCCTGCTGGGCTAATTGCCACGGGTTAAAAAAACGCCAGCATCAGCTGGCGTTTTTTATTGCCCGGCAAAACTCAAAGGCCATAGCGTTGACGCAATTGCGTGGCATGTTCGGACCAGGCCTGGAGGATCGCCAGCTGCGCCGGCGTGGCCGTGGCGCTGAGCTCCGCCATCGCCTGCTCGAAGCCCGCCAGTGTATTGGGCGCGCCCAGGGCCGGGTCACTCAGGCGGCCGCGGCAGAACGCGATCCATTTATCCCGCTCGGCGGGGGATAACGTGTCCGGGAAGTTTCTCGCGCGGTAACGGAACAGCAATTCCGGCAACCGCACATCATCGAACGGCCAGGGTTCCTGGGCCAAACGAAGCGGCTCGGCATTCCGTACTTGTTCGCACAGCCGCCGATCACGGTCACCGATAAAACCATCATAGAGTTGCTGCTCCGGATCTTCGGTTCCGGGGAAAGCTTCCTCTGCATAAATGGCGGGCAACTTGTCCTGCCATTGCCCACGCAACTCGGCAAGTTGCCGGGCGCTTTCCTGGACGGCGGCCAAGTCCACGTGCAGGCGTTGCTGGTCCGCCGGCCGCAATACACTCAAGGGCGCCACTACCGGGCAACGATTGATATGCAGGAGTTTCAACGGAACCGGTATTTCACCTTCGGCCAGCTCATCACGCCGTGTATAGAGGCGGCGGCGCAGAGTTTCAGCATCCTGATCCAGCAACGGCGATACATCGGATAACAGGTCGCAGACGATCAATGCATTGCGGTTCTTCGGGTGCCAGGCCAGTGGCACTACCACGGAGAAATAATGCCGCGCCGCCGAAAAGCGGCCCGATATATGTACCAGCGGCTGCAACAGGCGAATCTGTTCCTGCACCTTGTGCTTGCTGCGCAACTGGAAGAGGAAGTCATACAACCGTGGCTGGCGATCACGCACCAGCCGCGCCAGGGCAATGGTCGCGCGCACGTCGGCCAGCGCCTCGTGGGCCTGGCCATGGTCGATGCCGTTGGCGGTGGTCAGGCGCTCCAGGCGCAGCGACACCCGCCCCTCCTCGGTGGGCCACTCGAGGCCCTCCGGGCGCAGCGCGTAGGCGGTGCGCAGGGTGTCGATGAGGTCCCAGCGGCTGTTGCCGCCCTGCCACTCCCGCGCATAGGGGTCGTGGAAGTTGCGGTAGAAGCTGTAGCGGGTCACTTCGTCGTCGAAGCGCAGGGTGTTGTAGCCGGCGCCGCAGGTGCCCGGGCGGGACAGCTCGGCGTGCACGCGGGTGATGAACTCGCCTTCGTCCAGCCCCTTCTCGCGCAGGGTCTGCGGCAGGATGCCGGTGACCAGGCAGGCCGCCGGGTGGGGAAGGATGTCGTCGCTGGGCCGGCAATAGATGTTCAACGGCTGCTCGATTTCGTTGAGCGCCTCGTCCGTGCGAATGCCCGCCACCTGGATGGCGCGGTCGCTGCGGGGGTTGATGCCGGTGGTTTCGTAGTCGTACCAGAAGATGCTGGAAGTCACGTTGCCTCCTATGGCCAAGGGGCCGGAGTCTATCACCCGACGGCGCGCGACCACCGACCACCAATACGCGAAACAGTGACGCAGCCGATTGAATTCGTCGCACCGACACCCGAAAATATCGCGCTCGCGCCATGCCCGACCCGGGCCCGCGCCTCCTGCACCGACTCACAAGGAAGCGACCATGCAAGGCATACCCGAAAACCCCTATTCCGCGCCCCAGAGCGCCCTGGTCGAAACCGTCGACAACGGCGCCCTGAGCATCGAAGCCGCCCTGGCCCGTGGCTACGACTTCAACATCGGCGACGTGATCAACGAATCCTGGCAGCGGGTCAAAGGCTCCAAGGGCATGATCGTCTGCGGCATGATCATCTACGGTGTCGCCAGCCAGATTCTGGCCACACTGCTCGGCCTGGTCCTGGGCTTCATCGGCGGCATGGCCGGTGAACTCGCCGCCACGGTGCTGTCCTTCATCGGCGGCGTCATCGGCTCCGGCCTCTGCGCCACGGTTCTCGGCGGCATCTACCTGCTGGGCATCCGCCAGGCTGCTGGCCAGCCACTGAACTTCAACGAGCTGTTCAGCAACTTCAACCTGTTCGTGCCGCTGTTCATCCTCAATATCCTGATGGCGGTGCTGATCTACATCGGCTTCCTGCTGCTGCTCATCCCCGGCTTCTACCTGGCCATCGCCTATATGCTCGCCCTCCCCCTGGCGATGGAGCGCAAGCTGTCGCCCTGGGAAGCCCTGGAAGCCTCGCGCAAGGCCATCACCCAGCGCTGGTTCAAGGTCTTCGGCCTGATGTTGGTGCTGTCGCTGATCATGATG
The DNA here is from genome assembly GCA_000474255.1 of Aquipseudomonas alcaligenes MRY13-0052. GTDB lineage: Bacteria > Pseudomonadota > Gammaproteobacteria > Pseudomonadales > Pseudomonadaceae > Metapseudomonas > Metapseudomonas solani. Next base: position 35,132 of record BATO01000011.1, on the reverse strand, counting down.
GTCAGTGCGATTCCGCTGGGCATCGGCCTGATCTGGACCTTCCCGATGTTCATCATCGCCGTGGGCATCCTCTATCGCACCATCTTCGGCGTGCTGCCCCCGCCGCAGTGAGCCCGCCGTGCCGACCCGCCCAGCGGCGGGTCGGTTGCCTCGCCAAGTGATGCTCCGCTAGCATCGTGGTTTCCCCAACGCAGTCGACCCATGACATCGACGTCCCGCAGCACCAGCCCATACGGAAATGAGCAGGGTCAGTCCGCCCCCCTGGACACCCGCTACCAGGTGGAAACGCCCGAGGGCATCGACCTCGTGCTGCGCCCCGCCAGCCTCCTGCCCCGCGCCCTGGCCTATACCGTGGACCTGCTGATCCGCGGCATCCTGCTACTGGTGCTCTACTCGGTGTTCCTCCTGCTCGGGCAGTTCGGCATGGGCCTGGGCCTGATCGTCACCTTCCTCGTCACCTGGTGGTACATGGTGCTGTTCGAGGTGCTCAACCAGGGCCGCTCCCCCGGCAAGCAGCTGATGGGGCTGCGCGTAGTCCACGACGACGGCACGCCGGTGGGCTGGTCCTCGTCCCTGGTGCGCAACCTGCTGCGCTTCGTCGACATCCTGCCCTTCGGCTACGCCCTGGGCATCATCAGCACCCTGACGCACCCCGCCTTCAAGCGCCTCGGCGACCTCGCCGCCGGCACCCTGGTGGTCTACCGCGAAGACAAACCCTCGCGCCCGCAACTGCCGGACGCCGAGCCCCAGCGTGCGCCCTTCATCCTGAGCCTCGCCGAGCAGCGCGCCATCCTCGGTTATGCCGAGCGCCAGGGCGGCCTCTCCAGCGGGCGCCGCGCCGAGCTGGCGGGCATCCTCGCCGAGCCGCTGGAAGTCCCGGCCGAGCAGGCCGAGGCCCGCCTCAACGGCATCGCCAGGAGCCTACTGGGAAGCCCATGAAACAAAGCCTGTTCGAACGTCGCCACCAGGCCGACTGGGAACGCTTCGGCGCCCAGCTCGACGCCCTGGAGCGCGGCAAGGCCGACGCCAAGTCCTGCGAGGGCTTCGCCGCCGACTACCGCCACCTCTGCCAGCAGCTGGCCCTGGCCCAGGAGCGCGGCTACAGCAGCCACCTGATCGACCAGCTGCAGCAACTGGCCATGCGTGGCCACCAGCAGTTCTACCGCCACCGCAGCCACCTCGGCGCGCAGATCGTCGGCTTCGTGCTCGGCGGCTTCCCGCGCCTGGTGCGCGAGCAGTGGCGCAGCATCCTCATCGCCAGCCTGCTGTTCTACGTGAGCCTGGCGGTAATGGGCGTGCTGGTGCACCAGTTCCCCGACCTGGTCTACAGCGTGGTGCCGCCGGACCAGGTGGCCGAGATGGAATCCATGTACGAGCCCGACGCCCACCGCATCGGCGCCAGCGAGCGCGACTCCGGCGATGACTGGATGATGTTCGGCCACTACATCATGAACAACATCGGCATCGCCTTTCAGACCTACGCCAGCGGCCTGCTCTTCGGCCTCGGCAGCCTATTCTTCCTGTTCTTCAACGGCCTGATGATCGGCGCCGTGGCCGGGCACCTGACCCAGGTCGGCTACGGCGAGACCTTCTGGTCCTTCGTCATCGGCCACGGCTCCTTCGAGCTCACCGCCATCACCTTCGCCGGTGCCGCCGGCCTGCAGCTGGGCTGGGCGCTGCTCGCCCCCGGGCGGATGACCCGCGCCGAATCCCTGCGCCTGGCCGCCACCCACAGCGTCAAACTCATTGCCGGCGCCATGCTGATGCTCCTGATCGCCGCGTTCATCGAGGCCTACTGGTCGTCCATGACCTTCACCACGCCCAAGGTGAAGTACATCGTGGGTGCCTGCCTGTGGCTGCTGCTCGGCAGCTATTTCTGCTTCGCCGGTCGGAGTCGCCATGCGCCTGACTGATGCCAGCGTCGCCATCCGCCCGCGCAGCGCCTGGGAAGCCATGGACCTCGGCGTGCTGCTCGCCCGACGCCACATGGGCCTGCTCATGGCCAGCTGGGCGCTGGTCACCCTGCCGGTGTTCCTGCTGCTGTGCCTGGTGCTGTGGAATTACTCCGGCTGGGCGATCTTCATCTTCTGGCTGCTCAAGCCCGCCTTCGAGCGCCTGCCGCTGTACATCCTTTCCCGCGCGCTGTTCGGCGACACGCCAACGCTCAAGGAAGCGCTCAAGGCCTTCCCGCGCCTGCTCAAGCCGCAGCTGATCGCCAGCCTCACCTGGCGCCGCTTCAGCCCCACGCGCAGCTTCGACCTACCGGTGATGCAGCTCGAAGGCCTCTCCGGCGCGGCGCGCAGCCAGCGCCTGGTGGTGCTCGGCCAGCGCGATGCCGGTGGCGCCACCTGGCTCACCATCATCGGCATGCACCTGGAAACGGCGCTGTGGATGGGCCTGATCACCCTGCTCTACCTGATGCTGCCGCAGCAGGTGGTGGCCGACTGGGACTGGCAGAAACTGCTGCAACAGGCCGAAGGCGACTGGGTATGGCTGGAGCACCTGTCCAACAGCCTGTACTTCTTCGTGCTGATGATCTGGGAACCGGTCTACGTCGCCTGCGGCTTCACCCTCTACCTGAACCGCCGCACCGCCCTGGAAGCCTGGGACATCGAACTGGTGTTCCGCCGCCTGCGCCAGCGCCTCACCGGCCTCGCCTACGCCCTGGTGCTGGGCATGGGCGTGCTCCTGGTCACCGCCCTGCCCGCCCAGCCGGTGCTGGCCGACGAAACCGCCAGCAGCTGCCCGATCCCGGTGGAAGACCCCGACGGCCCCGACGCCCCGCGTCTTCTCCACCAGGAGCTGACCAGCCAGGCCTCCAGCGAAAGCATCGCCAAGCTGCTGGACGAGCCGCCCTTCGAGAACCGCGAGACGGTGACCCGCTGGCGCTTCCCGGATGCCGAGGCCAAGGACAAGAAGAAAGAAGAACTCTCCAAGGAAGACGCGGAAAGCCTCACCGACTTCATCAAGGGCCTGTTCAAGCTGGCCGAGCTGTGGAACAGCACCAGTTGGCTGGCGCTGGTGATCAAGGTGCTGCTGTGGGGCCTGCTGTTCAGCCTCATCGCCCTGATCATCTGGCGCTACCGTGAATGGCTCGCCACCTTCGCCGGCAATATCGGCCTGCCGAAACGCCGGCGCCGCGAGGCACCGCTGCAGCTGTTCGGCCTGGAGGTGGCCCCCGAGACCCTGCCCGACGACGTCGCCAGCGAAGCCGAACGGCTCTGGGCCGAGCACCCGCGCGAGGCCCTCGGCCTGCTCTACCGTGCCCTGCTCAGCCACCTGCTCCACGATTTCCGCCTGCCGCTCAAGGGCTCCCACACCGAAGGCGAAGTGCTGCGCATGGTGCAGAACCTGCAGCGTGAAGAGCTGGGACGCTTCGCCCAGGTCCTCACCCGCCACTGGCAGAACCTCGCCTACGGCCACCAGCTGCCACCGGAGAGCCTCAAGCGTGGCCTCTGTGAAGGCTGGCGCCGCCTGGTCGCCACGGGAGCCAGCGCATGAGCCGTCGTGGAGGTTTCATCTTCGGTGCCCTGCTCTTCCTGCTGCTGGGCCTGTTCCTCATCTGGCTGCTGAACAAGATCGAGCCCTATCAGGAAACCATCGCCCACGGGGCTTCGCCCGAGGCGCGCAGCAACATCTACCTCGCCGCCGAGAGCTACCTGCGCAAGCAGGGCCTGACGGTGGCGCACGCCGATGGCCTGGAAGTGCTCAACGACCTGCCCGCCGCCGGCCACACCCTGTTGCTGCTGGCCGACCGCAGCCGCATGACCCCGCGCCAGGCCGACCGCGTGCTGGACTGGGCAGCCAAGGGCGGCCACCTGCTGTTCGTCGCCGAAGCCCTCTACGACGAGGACGACGGCAAGAGCGGTGACCTGCTGCTGGACCGCCTCGGCGTGCAGCAGTACGAAAGCGAGGACCTCGACGACGAGGACAGCGAGGACGCCGAGCAGAGCGAAGCGACCGACAGCGCCGAAGACACCCAGGACGAAGCCGAGTCCGACGCCACCGACGACAGCGAGCAGCAGGCCGAAGGCGAGGAAGAAGCGCCGGCCGACAGCGAAGCCGAGCCCGAGGACGAAGACCGCTACCCCGAGCTGACCAAGCTCTACCTGGAAAACGAGGACGCGCCGGCCTACATCGACTTCGACACCGGCTTCCACCTCTACGACAGCGAAGACCGCGCCCACGCCTGGGCCAACAGCGGCAACGCCACCCACATGCTGCAGATGAACCATGGCGACGGCCTGGTCACCGTGCTCACCGACAGCTGGATCTGGCAGAACAACAACATCGCCAGCCACGACAACGCCTGGCTGCTCTGGTACCTGACCCAGGACACCGGCGTGACCCTGCTCTACCGCGCCGAGCGCGATGACCTGCCCGCCCTGCTGCTGCGCAACTTCCCCGAAGCGCTGGCGGCCCTGGCCCTGCTCATCGCCCTGGTGCTGTGGCACGTCGGCCGTCGCCAGGGGCCGCAACTGGCACCGGCCAGCCGCTCGCGCCGCCAGCTGGAAGAACACCTGCGCGCCAGCGCCGACTTCCTCATGCGGCGCAGCGGCAAGCAGGTGCTGCTGCAAGGCCTGCAGCGCGACATCCTGCGTCGCGCGCGGCGCCGTCACCCCGGTTTCGAACGACTCGCCGTGGCCGAGCAATGGCAGGTGCTCAGCCGCCTGACCCGCATGCCCACCGCCGCCATCAGCCAGGCCATGCGGCCGCTGCCCAAGCAGCGCCTCAGCGCCTCCGAATTCACCCGCCAGGTCGCCCACCTGCAAAGCCTCAGGAATGCCCTATGAGCGAACAGACGCCCGATCAGCCGATCAACGATGAAGCCGAAGGCCTGAACCTGGACCTTTCCGACGTCACCCCCGAAGCCCCGGCCCCCGTAGCCGCTGCCGTGCAGCCCAGCGAGCCCGCCCAGGCGCCGGCCGCCCCTGCCGCGCCCTCGGCAGCCAGCAGCCAGCGCCAGCGCGCCAGCCAGCTGGCCCAGGCCCTGCGCCAGGAACTGCAGAAGGCCGTGGTCGGCCAGACCGCCGTCATCGACGACGTGCTCACCGCCCTGATCGGCGCCGGCCACGTGCTGGTGGAAGGCGTGCCGGGCCTGGGCAAGACCCTGCTGGTCCGCGCCCTGGCGCGCTGCTTCGGCGGCGAGTTCTCGCGCATCCAGTTCACCCCGGACCTGATGCCCAGCGACGTCACCGGCCACGCCGTGTACGACATGCAGAGCGAGCAGTTCAAGCTGCGCAAGGGCCCGGTGTTCACCAACCTGCTGCTGGCGGACGAAATCAACCGCGCCCCGGCCAAGACCCAGGCCGCGCTGCTGGAAGTGATGCAGGAGCGCCAGGTCACCCTCGAAGGCCGCGCCCTGCAGGTGCCTCTGCCCTTCCTGGTCATGGCTACCCAGAACCCCATCGAGCAGGAAGGCACCTACCCGCTGCCGGAAGCCGAGCTCGACCGCTTCATGCTCAAGCTGCGCATGGACTACCCCGAGGCCAACGAAGAGCTCGCCCTGGTGCGCCAGGTGACCCGCTCCGCCCGTGCCGACATGCTGGAGGTGGCGCCCCTGCGCACCCTGCTGCAGGCCAAGGACGTGCAGGCTCTGCAACGCATCGCCAGCGAACTGCCCATAGACGACCAGGTGCTCGACTACGCCGTGCGCCTGGCCCGTGCCACCCGCACCTGGCCGGGCCTGGCCCTGGGTGCCGGCCCGCGCGCCTCCATCGCCCTGGTCCGTGGCGGTCGCGCCCGCGCCCTGCTGCGCGGCGGCGACTTCGTGCTGCCCGATGACGTGAAGAGCTGCGCCCTGGCGGTGCTGCGCCACCGCGTACGGCTGTCGCCGGAGCTGGATATCGAAGGCCAGTCCGTGGACCAGGTCCTGCAACAACTGCTGGAACAGGTGCCGGCGCCGCGCCTATGAAACCATCGCGCATCCTGCTCGGCCTGATCGCCGGCCTGCTGGCCGTGGCGCTGGTCCTGGGCACCCTGCACGCCCTTGGCACCAAGCTGCCGGAACAGCTGCGCCTGCTCTGGTGGGGGCTGCTCTGCGCTCTCGCCCTGCTGGCCGTGCTCGATGCGCTGTGGCTGCGCCGCCTGCCTTCACCCGCGCTGGAACGCCAGCTGCCGGGCAACCTGTCCCTGGGCCGCTGGGGCGAGGTGCGCCTGCGCGTGCACCATGCCTTCACCCGCGCCCTGCAGCTCAAGGTCTACGACCATGTGCCGGCGGGGATGGACACCGAGTTCCTGCCGCAATCCGTGGCCCTGCATCCGGGCGAGGTCACCGAGTTCGGCTACCGCGTACGACCGCTGCAGCGCGGCCGCTTCGCCTTCCCCCTGTGCGAGGTGGAGCTGCCCAGCCCCCTGGGCCTGTGGGGCCAGCGCCGCTACCTCGACCTGCCGGGCGAGACCCGCGTCTACCCGGACTTCGCCCGCCTCTACGGCGCCCAGCTGATGGCGGTGGACGACTGGCTCAGCCAGCTCGGCGTGCGCCAGCGTCCGCGTCGCGGCCTGGGCCTGGAGTTCCACCAGCTGCGTGAATTCCGCGATGGCGACACCCTGCGCCAGATCGACTGGAAGGCCACCGCGCGCAAGCGCACGCCCATCGCCCGTGAATACCAGGACGAGCGCGACCAGCAGATCGTCTTCATGCTCGACTGCGGCCGCCGCATGCGCAGCCAGGACGGCGACCTCTCGCACTTCGACCACGCCCTCAACGCCAGCCTGCTGCTCAGCTACGTGGCCCTGCGCCAGGGCGACGCGGTGGGCCTCAGCACCTTCGCCGGCGACCAGCAGCGCTACCTCGCGCCGGTCAAGGGCCCGGCCCAGTTGAGCGTATTGCTCAACGCCGTCTACGACCTCAACAGCACCCAGCGCCCGGCCGACTTCGGCGCCGCCATCGACGCCCTGCTGGCACGCCAGCGCCGCCGCGCCCTGGTGGTGCTGGTGACCAACCTGCGCGATGAAGACGACGATGAGCTACTGGCCGCGGTCAAGCGCCTCGGTCGCCATCACCGGGTGCTGATCGCCAGCCTGCGGGAAGAAGTGCTGGACGCCCTGCGCCAGGAGCCGGTGCAAGGCTTCGAGCAGGCGCTGTCCTACTGCGGCACGGTGGACTACCTCAACGCCCGCGCCAGCCTGCACGAACGCCTGGCTGCCCACGACGTCCCGGTGCTCGACTGCCGCCCCGGCGAACTCGGCCCCGAACTGGTGGGCCGCTACCTGGCCTGGAAAAAAGCCGGCGTGCTCTAACCCCATCGGGGCACAACCGTACCCGTATGCTTGATTCCCGGGCTGAAGCCCGGGCTACGGGAGTCAATGCCCGAGCAAGAAACCGGAACCACGTGGCGGCTTGGCCGCCATGATGGGTTTCGCTTCGCTCTACCCATCCTACGTACTGATGCGCACAACATCTGGGCCGACGTGCGCCGATGTTGGAGCAGCCGCCAAATGCCCCCTTTCAGGAGGCCGAGCGCAATCGTCGTGAAACGAAGCGAAGCGGAGTAACAGCCGAAGGCTGGCCCGAAGGGTAAGCGAAGCGCATCAAGGGGTTGAGCGACATGGATGTCGCGAGAGCGATGTCGGGCCAGGGATGGCCCGTCAGCGCGTGCCCCTGGACGCCGCTTGCGGCGAACGCACTTCAGTGCGGCCCGAAGGGCGAGCGCAGCGATTAACGATGATGGAGCGAGGGGAGTCTGGCGCCAGCCAGACCCGTATGTCGGGGGCGAGTTTTTTGGTTCCTTTTCACCGGGCTGGCGTTCCAGCGATTGGAAAAGGGACTCGCCCGGGTGGGCGAAACCAAAAGCATCAGCAGAACTCGGCAATCAGCTGAGCTCAAATCCTCCAGCACCAATTCAAACGCCAGCCGCCGCGCCTGAAGCGCAGCGGCTAACGCCGGGCACGGCTACGCCGACGCGGCGAGGGGACGAAAGCTGAAGTAGTGGCGCAGCGCCTCGACCATCTCCACGTATTCCGGCGGCGGTGCCACCAGGGCGAAGCCCGAGTCGAAGTTACCGGGGTTGACGTCTTCCCGGCTCCATTGGCAGGTCGCGTAGAAGTCGATGAAGTGCTGCTGGCCGTCATGCCCCGGAATCTTCAGGCGCATGTCGAAACGGGCCCCCACCAGCATCGGTAGCTGGCTGATCAGCATCAGGCCTTCGAGGGAAACGTTTCCCAGATAGCCCATGGGCTTGTCGGTGATGCGATTGAAGACCTTCAGGTAATAGGGCAGCTGGTGGCGTTCTATTCGGCGTTGGCTACGCATGATGGCGAATCGCTATTGATGGCCGTTCAGTATGGCCTCACTACTGCACTCGAACCAAGTAATTAACCGCAGTGCTCACTGATTTCCGCGGTCAATTTACGACGGGCGGCGTCGATCTCGCCGTCGCTGTAATACTGGCGCTCCCCCTTCCCATCGACACGATAGAACTTAGCGCCGTCGCGAAGCTGGGCAAGGTTACCGCGTAACGTGTTGCATTGCTTCTGGCGCTCGCCGCGGGCATCCGCAGCCTTGCGCTCCGCCTGCGCCTGTTCCTGGCGGCGGGCATCGAAGAACTGCTCGGCACGTTGCTCACGTTCACGGGTGGCCTCGTCACGCTCCACCACCTGCGGCTTGACCTCCACCTGCTGCGCGCCGGCCTGGGGTCGCTCGCTGAAATGCACCTGGCCCCTGGCGTCCGTCCAGCGGTAGATCTCCGCGCTCGCCAGCCCTGGCAGCAGGATGACCGCGAAAAGCAGGTGACGCATGGAGCCCCTCCCGGAAACAAAGGCCAAGCTTAGCGCTGGCCGGTCGTCACTCAAGCGAGCCACGACCGACGGTCGAAACGCCGGTCAGAGCGACGCCGGGGTGGCCTTGGCCGGTGAGCCGGTGTTGATCTGGCCGAGCTTCTCCAGGGTCTCCAGGCGCGCACGGGCGCGGTAGGCATACTCGCTGGTGGGGTAGCGGCCGATGATGAAGTTGTAGGTCTGCTGGGCATCCACGAACAGGCTCTGGCGCTCCAGGCACTGGCCGCGCAGCAGGGAGATCTCCGGCTGCATATAGGCCCGCGAGCGGCTCTTGCGCTCGGCCTGGGACAGCTCGAGCATGGCCGTTTCGCAGTCGCCCTCGTCGTAGGCGTGGTAGGCATTGTTCAGGTGATGGTCCAGCGACCAGCGGGTGCAACCGGCAAGGCCGGCGAGCAGGGCCAGGATGATCAGCGTGCGCATGGGTAAGTCCTCCGTTGGCGAGTATATCGGCGCTCACGGAAATTTCTGCAGCGCCATCCGGCGGAGTACGGGCACAACCTCCGATGGGACTTGCAGCCCATCATCCCGGCCCAGGCGAAGCGGCTGCTAGACTCGCCCAAACCCCGCCTCCGGAGCCTCCATGCAGCCCATCCGCCCTGCCCTGCTGTGCACCCTTCTGCTGCTTGGCGCCTGCGCCCCCACCACCCCGCTGTTCATCGCCCAGATCACCACCAACGAAGCGGTGGAGTACAAGGTGCTGAAGAACAACCGCATGGCCGCGGCGGTGGAAGAGGATGGCGACCTGCTCACCTACAGCGCCATGGCCATCCGCGATGGCACCAGCGCCCAGGCCGAGAAGCTCTACCTCACCGGTTACCAGGATCGCCAGTTCAGCGACGAGGTGCGTGCCATCTCGCTCTACCAGATCGGCCTGATCTACATGAGCCGCTACAACGACCAGCGCGACGACACCAAGGCGCTCAACCGCTTCTACCAGATCACCAACGAGTTCCCCGGCACCCGCGCCGCCGAACGTGCCGAGGCGCGCATCCTGGTGATCCGCCAGCGTGCCGACGAGCCGGTGCACAAGACCGCCCGCGAGCTGCTGGCCGACTGGAAGCCCAGCCAGAACCTCGACCTCTACCGCAGCGACCTCGACCCGGACATGACCCTGCTGTCGCGCCGCGCCGTGCTCAAGGACCGCGTCGACGAAGCCGAGCAGCTGTATTCCCTCGCCCTGGGCGACGCCCATGTGCAGCCCGACATCAAGGCCCGCTCGCTGTACCAGATGGCGCTGATGAACCTGGCCCCGGCCAACCCCCGCGCCGACCGTGGCCGCGCCATCGGCTACCTGCGCCGCCTGCTCGCCGAGTTCCCCGATGCCGAGCAGGCCGAGAATGCCGCCCGGCACCTGGACCAGGCCCTGAATCCCGGCGTTAAATAACCCCGGCAAAGGGTAGTGAAGAGGAACAATGACTACAGGTTGCGAGCGGTGTAGCCTCGGGCTCTGCTTGAAAAATGGAGCCTTCGCATGTCCCTTCGCCGCACCAAGATAGTCGCCACCCTCGGCCCAGCCAGCAACTCGCCCGAGGTGCTGGAACAGCTGATCCTCGCCGGTATCGACGTTGCCCGCCTGAACTTCTCCCACGGCACCCCCGACGAGCACAAGGCGCGCGCCCGCCTGGTCCGCGAGCTGGCGGCCAAGCACGGCCGTTTCGTGGCGCTGCTGGGCGACCTGCAAGGCCCGAAGATTCGCATCGCCAAGTTCGAAGGCAAGCGCATCGAACTGGAAGCTGGCGACAAATTCCGCTTCTCCGTCACCCACCCGCGTGAAGCCGGCAACCAGGACGTGGTCGGCATCGACTACCCGGACCTGATCAAGGACTGCGGTATCGGCGACGAACTGCTGCTGGACGACGGCCGCGTGGTCATGCGCGTCGACGCCACCACCGCCGACGAACTGCACTGCACCGTGCTCATCGGTGGCCCGCTGTCCGACCACAAGGGCATCAACCGTCGTGGCGGCGGCCTCACCGCACCGGCCCTGACCGCCAAGGACAAGGCCGACATCAAACTGGCCGCCGAGATGGAACTGGACTACCTGGCCGTGTCCTTCCCCCGTGACGCCGCCGACATGGAACTGGCCCGCCGCCTGCGCGACGAAGCCGGTGGCAGCGCCTGGCTGGTGGCCAAGATCGAACGCGCCGAAGCCGTGGCCGACGACGAAGCCCTGGACGGCCTGATCCGCGCCAGCGACGCCGTGATGGTGGCCCGTGGCGACCTGGGCGTGGAGATCGGCGACGCCGAGCTGGTGGGCATCCAGAAGAAGATCATTCTGCACGCCCGTCGCTACAACAAGGCCGTGATCACCGCGACCCAGATGATGGAGTCGATGATCCACAGCCCCATGCCGACCCGCGCCGAAGTCTCCGACGTAGCCAACGCCGCGCTGGACTACACGGACGCCGTGATGCTCTCCGCCGAGAGCGCCGCCGGTGAATACCCGGTGGAAGCGGTGCAGGCCATGGCCCGCGTCTGCGTCGGTGCCGAGAAACACCCCACCAGCCAGAAATCCAGCCACCGCCTGGGGCACACCTTCAGCCGCTGCGACGAGAGCGTGGCCCTGGCGGCCATGTACACCGCCAACCACTTCCCGGGCGTGAAGGCGATCATCTGCCTCACCGAGAGCGGCTACAGCCCGCTGATCATGTCGCGCATCCGTTCCTCGGTGCCGATCTTCGCCTTCTCCCCCCACCGTGCCACCCAGGCCCGCGTCGCCCTGTTCCGTGGCGTGCAGACCGTGCCCTTCGACCCGGCCGCGCTGCCGGCCGACAAGGTCAGCCAGGCCGCGGTGGACGAACTGCTCAAGCGCGGCATCGTGCAGCAGGGCGACTGGGTCATCCTCACCAAGGGCGACAGCTACCACACCGTCGGCGGCACCAACACCATGAAGATCCTCCACGTCGGCGACCCGCTGGTGTGAGGCATCCGCAGTGAATGAAAAAGGCCGCTCGATGAGCGGTCTTTTTCGTTCAAGGGCTTGGAGGCGGCGGCGCTGCGCACCGCTTGGCGAATGAATTGCCCCTACAACATTTCCCATCAGCCGTGCGGGCATGACCGGTGTGTAGGGTGGAGGTCGCTTTTTACCTCCACCAGGCGGAGTCGATCGTGGCACCTGTGCGTGCCTGACACATCGCGTGGATGGGTTTCGCGGAGCTCGCGGAACGCCGCCCGCCCCATCCTCCGGTTGCCGGAGCGCTGTGGGGCGGGTGAAACCCGCCTGCGAGCCTCAGGCGAACTTGGAGAAGTCCGGCTTGCGGCGCTGCATGAAGGCCGAGAGCGCTTCGATGGCCTCGGGGGTGCGTAGGCGCTGACCGAACAGCTCGCCCTCTTCCATGATCACCTGGCGCAGCTCCTCGCGGCCCGGTTCGCGCATCAGGCGCTTGCTCACCGCCACGGCAGAAGGTGCCAGCTGCTCGAAACGCTGGGCCATTTCGCGGGCGCGGGCCAGGGTCTCGGCGCCGCTGTCCAGCGCCTCGTTGGCGATGCCCCAGGCCGCCGCCTGCTCGCCGGTGAAGGCTTCGCCGAGCAGCAGCAGCTGGGCGGCACGGGCGTGGCCGAGCATGCGCGGGAGGATCAGGCTGGAGCCGAACTCCGGGCACAGCCCGAGGTTGACGAAGGGCATCTTCAGCTTGGCGTCACGGGCCACGTAGACCAGGTCGCAATGCAGCAGCAGCGTGGTGCCGATGCCCACCGCCGGGCCGCTCACTGCCGCCACCACCGGCTTGGCGAAATCGAACAGCGACTTCATGAAGCGGAACACTTCACTGTCCAGCCCGGAAGGCGGCGCCTGGATGAAGTCGGCGACGTCGTTGCCGCTGGTGAAGCAGGTCTCGCTGCCGGTGATCAGCACCGCGCGCACGCTGCGGTCTTCGCCGGCCGCGTCCAGGGCGTCGGCCATGGCGCCGTACATGGCGCGGGTCAGGGCGTTCATCTTGTCCGCGCGTTGCATGCGGATGGTCAGCAGGCCCTGGTCACGTTCCAGGTGGATGTGCTCGCTCATGGTGGCTCCTCGGCGGTGGCCGCCTTAGAAGGAGCGGCTCAGGAATACGTCGGCCAGCAGTTGGTTGCGTGGCACGCCGGCCAGATAGAGGCGGCGCGCGAAGTCTTCGACGCTGGCGGGGCTGCCGCAGAGTAAGGCGACGGTCTGGCGCGAAACAAGCCGGAGATCGGCCAAAACACCTTGCAGCTGCGCCGGGGTCGTCAGTTCGACGCGCAGGCTGTCGTGGCGCGCGGCCAGGGCCCGCAGGGGCTCGGCGAGGTAATGCGCGGCCGGGTCATGGGCCAGGTGAATGAGGCGTATCGCGCCCTGGTGATGCTGGCGCAAGGCCTCGCGGAGAATGCCCCAGAGTGGCGCCAGGCCGGTGCCCGAGGCGAGGATCAGCAGCGGGCGACCGGCCCAGTCCGGGTCGTAGTGCAACGCGCCGCCGCGCAGTTCGCCCAGGCGCAGCGTGCCGCCGACACCCAACTGGCGCAGCGCATCGGCGAAGGCGCCGGGCTGGCGGCAGTCGATATGGAATTCCAGCCAGGGTTCCTCCCCCGGCACGCTGGCCAGGGAATAGGGCCTGGCGATGCCCTCGGAGTTCCACAGCAGCAGGTGCTGGCCGGCGCTGTAGCGCAACGGCCGCTGGGGACGCAGGCGCAGCCGCGCGACATCGCCCAGCCAGTCCAGCGCCACCACCTCGGCGGGGATGCCATCGCGTTGCGGGTCGAAGGCTTCCACCACCAGGTCGCCCACCACCTGGCACTGGCAAGCCAGGCGCCAGCCTTCGGCGCGGCGCTCGGGGTCCAGCGCTTCGGGGCGGGCATCGAGCGGCTCGCCGGCCAGGCAGCGCACCAGGCAGGCATGGCAACTGCCGGCCCGGCAACTGAAGGGCACTTTGCATCCAGCGGCGTTGAGCTGGTCCAGCAGGTTGCTGGACGGTGGTACGGTCCAGCGTCTACCCGCGACCTCTATTTCAGGCACCCTGCTCCTCCCACGCAGCAGCGCAGCGGTTACGTCCGCCACGTTTGGCCCGATAGAGTGCCTGATCGGCCCGCTGCAGCGCATCATCCAGATCATCCTGGATGCCCAGCAGCGTCATGCCGGCGGAAAGGCTCAGCCCGTCCACCTCGATGCCCACCGGCTCGGCACTGGCGAAGGCTTCGCGCAGGCGCTCGCAGCAGGCGGTGAGGCGGTCGGCGTCGCAGTTGGGCAGCAGCAGGACGAACTCCTCGCCACCGTAGCGCGCCAGGGTGTCGCCATCGCGCAGGCAGGCCCGCGCCACGGCGGCGAAGGTCTGCAGCACACGGTCGCCGGCGGCGTGGCCATGAACGTCGTTGATGCGCTTGAAGTGGTCGAGATCGATCAGCGCCAGACCGTGCTGGCGACCGGGGGCCAGGCCGTCCAGCTCGCGGGTGGCCAGGCGCAGGAAATGCCGGCGGTTGAACAGCCCGGTCAGCTCGTCGGTGGCCACCAGGTCTTCCAGCTGGCGCATCATGCCGCGCAGGGTGTCCTGGTGCGCCTGCAGGGCGAAGCGGCGTTGGCGCATGCGCTGGCGCAGGGCCTGCACATAACTGGCGAACAGGGTCAGCCAGGACAGCACCACGAACAAAGCGCACACCTGCAGCACCGCCAGGGCCGGATCGGCGAGGCGCATCTGGTACGCCTCCCACAGGTTGAGCCCGGTGAAGGCGAAGAAGCCGATGGCCGCACAGCGTACGAAAACCCTGGGCTGCAGCTGGAACACGCCGAACAGCATGATCAGTACATAGACCACCAACAGTGCGCCCCGGGCGCCCTCCAGGTCGGACAGCAGCAGGGTGTGCCAGGCGAGGGCCACCAGCACCTGCGCTTCGGTCAGGCTGGGATCACGGAATTCCAGGTTGCGACCGCTAAGGAAGATGAACAGGAAGCACGCCTGCGACAGCACGATCAGCCCGCAGGCGGCCAGGGCACTGGTCATCGAGGCCTGGTACAGGTCACCCAGCACGGCGATCCAGAACAGCGCCAGGGCAAGCGCATAGGTAGCCGCCGCCATGCCGAAGCGTTTCAGCAGCAGGCTTTGCAGCGCTCTATGGGTGACCCGTTGACTCGCTGTGCTCATGGGCTCCGTCCCGTGCTGGCACGATGCCGCCACTGTACGCGCGTGATCACAAAAAACCTAGGGGACGCGCACGGGCGATCAGCGACCAAGGTCGACTGTCGGCGGGTGTGCCCGCGCTTGAGCACGCGGTATACTTCCGCGCCATTTTCACCCCCAATCAGAATGCGCGCCGGGTCGTGGTCCGGCGCTTCCCGATGTTCCCGAATTCAAGAGGAGCGCGCCCCATGACCGTGATCAAACAGGACGACCTGATACAGAGCGTCGCCGACGCCCTGCAGTTCATCTCCTATTACCACCCCGTCGACTTCATCCAGGCCATGCACGAGGCCTACCTGCGCGAGGAGTCGCCCGCCGCGCGCGACTCCATGGCGCAGATCCTGATCAACTCGCGCATGTGCGCCACCGGCCACCGCCCGATCTGCCAGGACACCGGCATCGTCACCGTGTTCGTGCGCGTGGGCATGGACGTGCGCTGGGATGGCGCCACCCTGAGCGTCGACGACATGATCAACGAAGGCGTGCGCCGCGCCTACAACCTGCCGGAGAACGTCCTGCGCGCCTCCATCCTGGCCGACCCGGCCGGTGCGCGTAAGAACACCAAGGACAACACCCCGGCGGTCATCCACTACTCCATCGTTCCCGGCAACACCGTGGAAGTGGACGTGGCGGCCAAGGGCGGCGGCTCCGAGAACAAATCGAAGATGGCCATGCTCAACCCCTCCGACTCCATCGTCGACTGGGTGCTGAAGACCGTCCCCACCATGGGCGCCGGCTGGTGCCCGCCGGGCATGCTCGGCATCGGCATCGGCGGTACCGCCGAGAAGGCTGCGGTAATGGCCAAGGAAGTGCTGATGGAGTCCATCGACATCCATGAGCTGAAAGCCCGCGGCCCGCAGAACAAGCTCGAAGAAATGCGCCTGGAGCTGTTCGAGAAGGTCAACCAGCTGGGCATCGGCGCCCAGGGCCTGGGCGGCCTGACCACCGTGCTCGACGTGAAGATCATGGACTACCCGACCCACGCCGCCTCCCTGCCGGTGTGCATGATCCCCAACTGCGCCGCCACCCGTCACGCCCACTTCGTGCTCGACGGCTCCGGCCCGGCCGAACTGCAAGCGCCGCCGCTGGACGCCTACCCGGAGATCGTCTGGGAAGCCGGCCCGTCCGCGCGCCGCGTCGACCTCGACACCCTGACCCCGGAAGACGTGCAGAGCTGGAAGCCGGGCGAGACCGTCCTGCTCAACGGCAAGATGCTCACCGGCCGCGACGCCGCCCACAAGCGCATGGTCGACATGCTCAACAAGGGTGAACAGCTGCCGGTGGACCTCAAGGGCCGCTTCATCTATTACGTCGGCCCGGTCGACCCGGTGGGTGACGAAGTGGTCGGCCCCGCCGGCCCCACCACCGCCACGCGCATGGACAAGTTCACCCGCCAGATCCTCGAACAGACCGGCCTGTTGGGCATGATCGGCAAATCCGAGCGCGGCCCCATCGCCATCGAGGCGATCAAGGACAACAAGGCCGTGTACCTGATGGCCGTCGGCGGCGCCGCCTACCTGGTGGCCCAGGCGATCCGCAAGTCCAAGGTCCTGGCCTTCGCCGAACTGGGCATGGAAGCGATCTACGAGTTCGAAGTGAAGGACATGCCGGTCACCGTCGCCGTCGACACCAACGGCGAGTCGGTGCACATCACCGGCCCGGCGATCTGGAACAAGAAGATCGTCGAAAGCCTGGCGGTGGAGGTGAAGTAAGCCTCCCCCCGCTGCACCAGAAGCCCGGCCCCGTGCCGGGCTTTTTCATGGGCGCAGGAAATCTACCGGCGCTCGGTGGGCAGCACAGCGGCCGAAGGGAAAAGCCGCCAACGACGGGAAAGATGCAGGGATTTTCTGAAATATGCGGACCAGTCGCACATGCCCGACTGGTCAGGATTAATACTGTGAAACTGCACACAGTTGTTCACTGATTTTTAGTACAGGCGTGCAACTTTACATATCCTCGCCAGTCGCTCGGCCCAGGGCAGGGCCCTCCATAGAAAAACCAGCAAGGCGCACGGATGCGCGGATGTCTGTCGAGCTCTCCACATGCTTCGGATCACCCCCGTATCCCTGCCCCGGCGCCTGGCGGCCTGCGGCCCGCTGCTGGCGCTATGCGCCTGCCTCACCCTCCCATCGCTGCACTGCGAGGCGGCACCGACGGCCGCCGCAGCGCCATCGGCCGAAAGCGCCGGCGAAGCGCGCTGGACCATCAACCTGCGCGACGCCGACATCGCCGACTTCACCGAGCAGGTCGCCAGCATCAGCGGCCAGACGCTGGTGCTCGACCCGCGCGTCAAGGGCCGGGTCACCGTCCTCTCCGAGTCGCCGCTGACCCTCAGCGAGGTCTACCAGCTGTTCCTGTCGGTGATGAGCACCCACGGCTACACGGTGGTGGCCCAGGGTAACCAGGCCCGCGTGGTGCCCGACATAGAAGGCCGCAGCGTTGCCAACAGCCCCGCCGGCAGCGGGCCGGAAACCTTCGAGACACGCCTGATCCAGGTGCAGCAGACCCCGGTCAACGAGCTGCTGCCGATGATCCGCCCGCTGGTGCCGCAGAACGGCCACCTGGCGGCCATCCCCTCCAGCAACGCGCTGATCGTCAGCGACAAGCACGCCAACATCGAACGGCTGATGGCCCTGATCGGCCAGCTCGACCGTGCCGGTGCCGAAGACAGCGCGTTCTACGACCTCCAGCACGCCTGGGCCAAGGACGTGGCCGCGATGCTCCAGGAAAGCCTGCGCCGGGGTCAGGCCGCCGGCAACGGCAACGCCCAGGTGATCGCCGACCCGCGCACCAACCGCCTGTTGCTGCTCGGCCCGCCCGAAGCCCGCGAACGCCTGCTGCGCATGGCCAAGCAACTGGACACCGCGCCCATCCGCGCGGCCAATACCCGGGTGGTGCGCCTGCGCCACGGCGACGCCAAGGACCTGGCCAAGACCCTCGGCGAACTCTCCGAACAGCTGCGCGGCGCCACCTCGCCCACCACCACCCAGGCGCCGGTGCTGATCCGCGCCGACGAGGGGCTCAACGCCCTCATCCTGATGGCCGAGCCGGACATGGTCGGCCAGCTGGAAGAGCTCGTGCAGCAACTCGACGTGCCCCGGGCCCAGGTGCTGGTGGAAGCGGCCATCGTCGAGATGTCCGGCGATGTCAGCGAAGCGCTCGGCGTGCAATGGGCCATCGATGGCCGCTCCGACGGCAGCCCCATCGGCGGCACCAACTTCAGCAACACCGGGCTGTCGGTGGGCACCCTGCTCGGCGCCATCGAAGCCAAGACGCCGATCAGCCTGCCCGACGGCGCCATCGTCGGCATCGGCAACGACAACTTCGGCGCCCTGATCACCGCCCTCTCGGCCAGCGGCCACAGCAACCTGCTGTCCACGCCGAGCCTGCTCACCCTCGACAACCAGCAGGCGGAAATCCTCGTCGGCCAGAACGTGCCCTTCCAGACCGGCTCCTACACTACCGACGCCGCCGGCTCCAACAACCCCTTCACCACCATCGAGCGCAAGGATGTCGGCGTCACCCTCAAGGTCACCCCGCACATCAACGAAGGCGGCACCCTGCGCCTGGTGATCGAGCAGGAAATCTCCTCCATCGCCCCCAGCACCGGCGCCGCCTCCCGGGCGGTGGACCTGGTCACCAACAAACGCATGATCAAGAGCACGGTGCTGGCCGACAACGGCCAGGTG
Organism: Aquipseudomonas alcaligenes MRY13-0052; assembly: GCA_000474255.1. Taxonomy (GTDB): domain Bacteria; phylum Pseudomonadota; class Gammaproteobacteria; order Pseudomonadales; family Pseudomonadaceae; genus Metapseudomonas; species Metapseudomonas solani. The sequence continues at coordinate 16,543 of BATO01000011.1, read as the reverse complement.
ATCGTGCTCGGCGGGCTGATCCAGGACGACGTCACCCGCAGCGAAAGCAAGGTGCCGCTGCTGGGCGACATACCGCTGCTCGGCGGGCTGTTTCGCTCCAGCAAGGACGTCAACGTCAAGCGCAACCTGATGGTCTTCCTGCGCCCCCGGGTGGTGCGCGACGGCCCGCGCCTGGCCGACCTGAGCCAGGAGAAGTACCAGGACCTGCGGCAACTGGCGGGCCAGGACAGCCAGCGCGCCCTGCCCCAGCAGCCGCTGCAGCTGTTCCAGCCGGCCGCGCAGCAGGGCCCGGTGGCAACCCCGCCGCCCCGCCCGGCTCCCGCTCCAGCGCCAGCTCCCACGCCAGCAGCCGCCCCCGAGGCCGCGGCCGTGCGCGCCTATGCCGCGCCCACCGAGAGCCCCATCCAACCCGTCGCAGCGAGCGTCGCGCCACCGGCCCCGGCCCCGGCCGCTGCTGCTCCCGCGCCAAAGCCCGCCCCCGCACCAGCGGTGGCGCAGCGTTTCAGCATCAACCTGATCGAGGGCAGCAGCGAGCAGTACATGCGCGCGCTGATGGCCCGTCACCCCGGGGAGCCCCTGCGCATCCAGCGCACGCAGCGCGATGGCCGGGACTGGTACCGCATGTTCTATGGCGACTACCCCCAGGCGGAGCTGGCCGAACGCGCCCTGCACAACCTGCCGGCCAGCCTGCCCAGCCACCGTGGCCAGGTGACCGCCCTGTAGTCCGACGACCGAATAACCACAACAACGCCGAACCGGAACAAGCGAGGGAACATGTTGCGCAAGATCGTTCTTATCTACGGATTGCTGAGCCTGGCCGGCTGCCTGGACCTGGGCGGCGGCGGAGGTGGCGGGGGCAGCAGCCCCGGCTCGGGCGGCTCCAACACCGTCACCACCCCGCCCACCCAGCCGGGCACCCCGCCCGATACCGGCAGCCCCGAAGAACCGGTCACGCCCCCCGTCACCCCGCCTGTGACTCCACCGGTGACGCCGCCGGTCACGCCACCGGGCGACCGCTTCCCCGAGCCGAGCGCGGCCGTGGTCGACGAGGTGAACGCCCTGGGCTTCTACGACCAGACCGCCGATGGCCAGACCCGCCCCGTGCGCAACGACCTGAGCGGCACCCTCGCCGCCATGCTGCAGTTCGTGCAGAGCCACTCGGTGGACCCGCAAGGCAACGAAGCGAAGAACATGCCGCGCCTGACCAGCGAGCGCGAAGCCCTGCTGCTGGTCACCCCGGCCCCGGAGCAAGCGCTGCCCAGGTCCATGCGCGTGCAGGTGCTGGTGGACGGCGCCCTCAAGGGTGAGCTCGCCCTGCGCCACCCCGACGAGCTCTACCGTGCCGACCGCACCGGCAGCGACGCCCGTCCCGATGTGGTCTATTCGCGCCGCGCCTGGTCCGCCGTGCTGCCCTGGAGCTGGGTGGTGCCCGGCATGAGCCTGCAGGTCAGCGACGACCAGGGCCGCAGCGGCCAGCGCAGCGCCGAAGCCTTCGATTTCGCCCCGCCCGCCGAACTGCTGGTCCAGGCCATCCGCATCGGCATGCTGAGCAACGAGGTTCCGGGCGGCCAGCACTGGTTCAACAGCCAGCCGGCACAAGCCGCCACCGACTACTTCCAGACCGTGCCCATCGCCCGCATGGTGGGCAGCCAGTACGAGGACGTGCTGCTGCGCAAGGTGATGGTGGCCAACGGCACGATCTACGACGCCGACCTCGGCCAGGTCAGCGCCACCACCGGTGACGTCTACAGCGGCGACATGCGCGAGAACACCGCCAAGTCCACCTTCAGCACCGGCATCAACCTGGCCAACTGGGGCATCACCAGCGCCGGCATGGCCAGCCAGGAGCAACCGCAGCTGACCAACTCGGCGGTCATCCACCATGCCCGCGGCCAGTACGCCAACGGCCCCGTCAACCACGGCCTCAGCGGCGGCAACGGCATCCTCACGCTGATCGACTCGGTGGGTAACGAGTTCAGCCACGAGATCGGCCACCACTACGGCCTGGGCCACTACCCGGGGCAGAGCGGCGACAACTACTTCTGGTCCGGTCACCACCACGACAGCGGCTGGGGCTACATCGCCTACCGCAAGCGCATGCGCGCCAACCTGCACTGGACCCGCGCCAAGACCGGCGGCCTCAACGGCATGCCGATCTACGCCGACGCCTACAGCTTCGCCACCGACGCCATGGCCGGCGGCAACTTCGCCAGCGGCCTGTCGCGCTACACCCACTACACCGGCTACAGCACACGGCAGAAGATCCAGCCGGCGCTGAACCGCGCGGTCTGGGCGGCGGACTCCGTCACCGGCTACCGCAAGTGGGACGCCAGCACCCGCAAGATGGAGGTGTTCCAGCCGAAGACGCCGACCTCCAGCAACGTCTGGTACAACAGCGCCGACGGCAACTACCGCAAGCCGCGCCTGTTCGGCGTCCCGGTCATCACCCTGCTCGGCGGCTACGACCCGGTCACCCACGACGCCGTGCTCTACCCGGCACTGCGCGGCAACTGGGGCCAGGTCTACGACCTGCCCGCGCCGAACGCCGCGGCCACCAGCCAGCAATGCTGGCTGGAGGTCAGCTTCGCCAGCGGCGCGACCCAGCGCATCGCCGTCGCCCCGACCCGCCTGGGCAGCAACGCCAACAAGCTGCACATCAACCTGGCACAGGCCGAGCAGCCCACCGCAGCGGCCCTGCAATGCCGCGACACGGCCGGAGCCGCCACCACCGAGCTGGCCAGCCTGATCATTCCCCAGGGGCTGCCGGCCATGGCGCCGGCCGTCATCGTCGGCCGTGACGCGCGCTTCGACGCCCTGCGCAACGAAGAGCTGCCCAAGCTCGACAACGCCCTGGCCGCCCTCGCCGGGCAGGCGGTGCCGGCTCTCAAGGGCGAGGCCCGCGTGCTCTATGACAGCTACAGCGACAGCCCCGACGGCCTCTCCGGCACAGCCCAGCAGGTGCTGCAACGTCTCAACGAACAGCAGGCCAAGGCCCTGCGCCTGAACCGCTGGCTGGATGCCTACGGCAGCCGCCTGGCCAGTGACGCCGAGGCCGCCAAGGCCCTCGACACCCTGCTGGCCACCCTGCAGCTCGACCCCACCCCGCTGCTGCCAGCGGCCCAGCTGATGACGATGAACAACGGCAACTGCGTGCGCATCGAGCAGGCCGATGGCGCCTGGAAGCCCTACGTCGCCGCCAAGGCCCAGTGCACCGGGGGACTCGAGGAGAAATGGCGGGTCGACGCCAGCGGCCGAATCCACAGCGCCGCCCAGCCGGCGCAGTGCCTGACCGCCAGCGGCGACATCGGCCTCAGCCCCTGCGACAGCCAGGTGGACGCCCAGGCCTGGGACCTCTCCGCCCTGCCGCAGCTCAAGTACGGCAGCCGCTGCATGGACCTTTCCGGGGGCTACCTCACCGACGGCCGCGGCAAGCTGATCACCTACGGCTGCACCGGCGGCGCCAACCAGAAATGGTACGGGCTGACGCTCAACGACAACGGGCTGTTCCCGCTGCTGCAGAGCCGCAACCTCAACCTGTTCAGCGCCTATGCCGAGCAACGTGCCAGCAGCACCGCGCCCTAGCCCGCACCCGGGTCGCCGCAGCCTGGCGCTACTGGCGGCCCTGTTGGCGAGCGCCCCCGCCCTGGCGGTGCAACTGCCGGGGGCACTGCTCGCCGAGCCCGCCCCGCTGTCGCTGCAACCCCCTCCCCCGCTGCGCCCCCTGGTGGGCCTCGACGGCTGGCGCCTGTACAGCGTCTTCAGCCGGGGCGACGGCCAGGGCACGGCCTCCCTCAGCCTCGACGACACCACCCTGCTGACCGTGCAGGCCGGCGTCCGGCTGCCCAGTGGCATCGAAGTGCTTGAAGTGCAGCGGGATCGCTTGCTGCTGCGGCGAGGCGCCCAGGTGGGCGAATTGGTGATCCAGGGGCGCGCGTCCCGGGTTGCGGAGCTGTCCCCTGGCACCGTCGTCGCCGAACGGGCGCCGGTCCTGCCCACGCTGCCGGCCGGCTGCGAATCCTTCGCCCAGGCGGGGGTGCCCCTGGATGAGCTGCAGGCCCTGGGAGGCTGCCCCCAGGTGAACGCCCCCTAGTTGCTGGTGCTTTTCAGGCCATCCAGAAATACAGCAACGTCAGGTTGGCCAGGGAAATCAGCCCGAACAGGCTCCAGGCGACGGTGGCCACCAGGCGGCTGTTGGCGAAGGGGCCCATCAGCGCCGGGTCGCTGGTGAAGCGGATCAGCGGCCACAGGGCGAAGGGCAGTTGCAGGCTCAACACCACCTGGCTCAGCACCAGCAGCTTGCCCACCGCGCTGTCCCCCAGCCAGACCACGCCGATCAGCGCCGGCACCAGCGCCAGGGCGCGGGTGATCAGGCGCCGCTGCCAGCAGGGGATCTTCGCCTGCAGGAAGCCCTCCATCACCACCTGGCCGGCGATGGTGCCGGTGAAGGTGGAGCTCTGCCCCGCCGCCAGCAGGGCGAAGCCGAACAGGAAGCTGGCCAGTGCGCCGCCCACCAGCGGGTCGAGCAGGTGGTAGGCGTCCTGGATTTCCACCACCTCGGTATGGCCGCTGCCGTGGAAGGCCGCCGCCGCGAGGATCATGATCGCCGCGTTGACCAGCAGCGCCAGGGACAGCGAGCCGATGGTGTCGAAACGGGCGAAGCGGATGGCGCTGCGCTTGCTCGCCTCGTCGTCGCCATTGACCCGGGTCTGCACCACCGATGAGTGCAGGTAGAGGTTATGCGGCATCACCGTGGCCCCAAGGATGCCGATCGCCAGGTACAGCGGCTCCTGGCTGGAGAGCACGTCCCAGGACGGCCGCAGCCCGGCGGCGACGTCCGGCCAGTAGGGTTTGATCAGCATCAGCTCGACGAAGAAACACGCGCCTATGGTGGTGATCAGCCCCAGCACGATGGCTTCCAGGCGACGGAAGTTGGCGCCTTGCAGGGCCAGCACGATCAGCGTGTCGAAGGCGGTCAGCACCACGCCGGTGGTGATGGAAACGCCCAGCAGCAGGTGGAAGGCCAGGGCCGCGCCCAGCACCTCGGCCAGGTCGGTGGCGATGATCGACAGCTCGGCGAGCAGCCACTGCCCACGTGCCACGCCGGGGCGGTAGCGCTCCCGCGAGAGCTGCGCCAGATCACGCCCGGTGGCGATGCCCAGGCGCGAGCAGAGGCTTTGCAGCAGCATGCCCGAGAGGCTCGCCAGCACCACCACGAACAGCAGCGCATAGCCGAAGCGCGAGCCCGCCTCGATGGCCGTCGCCCAGTTGCCCGGGTCCATGTAGCCCACCGACACCAGCAGGCCGGGGCCGACGAAGAGCATGAGCTTGCGCCCCAGGGACGCGTTGGCCGGCACCGCCACGCTGTGGCTGACGGCAGAGGGACAGAACGGCGCGGTGGCCGTGGTGGGCAGCTTGTACATCGGGGGCGCGCCGAGCGGAGGGGATGACGCAGCTTAAACGCCGCGACGCTCTGCGCAAAAGCCCACTCGCGTGGGAGTGGGTCGGCCCTGGCAGGGGCCGACCCGGCGGGATCAGAGCTTGGCTTCCAGCGCCTTCTGGATCGCTTCGGCGCGGGCATCGACGTCGTCGACGTTGGTGTAGGGCTTGAAGTTCAGGCTCAGCACGCCGCCGTCGAAGGCCACGCCTTCGGGGTAGTTGCTGGAGGGCGCGGTGGCTTCGTCATAACGCACCACCACCTTGCTCAGCTTGGCCTTGAGTGCTTGCTTGCCCATGTCGTCCACGGCCACGGAGGCGAAGGCCTTCTCCAGCGGGGTGAAGTAGACCTGCTTCCAGAAACCGTCCTGGGTGTAGTTCTGCGACTGGTCGGGCAGCGCGATGCTGTTCCACTGCACGTCCACCGGCACCTCGAAACCAGCGGCGGTCTGGATGGCCTTCAGTTGCTCGACGTAGGGGCCTTCCTGGTAGGCGGTGATGGCGCGGCGCTCGGCCAGGGAGGGGTCAGCGAAAGCGCTGGTGCCGGCCAGCAGGCTGGCGGCGAGAAGGGAAGCGGAGATGAGGCGTTTGGCAGCCATGAAGAAAACTCCTGGGATCTGGGCTCCAGCCACGACGGCGACTGGTAGACGCGCGGCCAAGGCATCCCTGCCACGCGCGCGAACAGCCTAGACCGACCAGTCAGGGAATTCCGCCGACCGCCGCAAGTTTCAGCCAGCCCGTCGCGGCAAGACCGCCAGGTTGACCGGCGCGCTGCGCTGGGCCAGGTAGCGGGTGCAGCTCACCCGCAGGAAGGAAGCGAAGTTCACCACCTCGCCACGGTAGTCCATGACTTCCTCGTAGAGCTTGGCGATCAGCTGGTTGGTGGTCATGCCGTCCACCTCGGCGATCTCCCGCAGGATGTCCCAGAACTGGTTCTCCAGACGCAGCGTGGTCACCACGCCACGGATGCGTAGCGAGCGCGAGCGGGACTCGTAGAGGATCGGGTCGGCCTTTACATAGAGTTCGCACATGGAGTGGGTTCCTTTCTCGGGTGTGCCCTGAAAACCTGCAGGGGTGGATTCATTTGAACTTGGTAAACCACATCCTTGGGACGTCGTCGTGAGCCATCGGCTCTGCCTATGACGATTCGACAGGATGAACCCGTGCCGTAGGGTGTGCCGTGCGCACCTCCGCTCGGTGCTTCCGGCGAGCTCCAGGTGCGCGCAGCACACCCTACGTCCGGAGTGAGCGACCGCTGCATGCTCCGCAGTCTTATGGTTCCCACGCTCAAAGAGCCAAAAGCAAAGCCAGGTTCCAAGAGCGTGGATGTTCACTCACCAAGCGGTGCTCAGCGGCGCCATTGTGCATCGAACACCCACATGGCACCGCACCTTACGGGATGGCACTTCGTAGGATGGTGTAGAGCGAAGCGAAACCCATCAAACGGCGCCACAGGCGGCCCCGGGAATCCAATGATCCCCGGAACGCAGGCTCGCCCTTACAGGGTGATGCGGGTGCCCAGCACTTCGAGGAATTTCGCCAGCCAGCTCGGGTGCGCCGGCCAGGCGGGGGCGGTGACCAGGTGGCCGTCGACGTGGGCCTGGTCCACGGGGATGTCCACGTATTCGCCGCCGGCCAGGGTCACTTCCGGGCCGCAGGCCGGGTAGGCGCTGCAGGCGCGGCCCTTGAGCACACCGGCGGCGGCCAGCAGCTGGGCGCCGTGGCAGACGGCGGCGATGGGTTTCTTGGCGGCGTCGAAGGCTTTCACCAGCTCGATCACCCGGGCGTTCAGGCGCAGGTATTCGGGGGAGCGGCCACCGGGTACCACCAGGGCGTCGTAGTCCTCGGCGCGGACCTTGTCGAAATCGAAGTTGAGGGCGAAGTTGTGCCCCGGCTTCTCGCTGTAGGTCTGGTCGCCCTCGAAATCGTGGATGGCCGTGCGCACGCTCTGGCCGGCGCGCTTGTCCGGGCATACCGCGTGCACGGTGTGGCCGACCATCGACAGGGCCTGGAAGGGCACCATGGTTTCGTAGTCTTCGACGTAGTCGCCAACCAGCATCAGGATCTTCTTCGCCGCCATGGCGGGTTCCTCCGTGTAGGGCCTTCGAGGATTCAAAGGGTAGACGAAGTATCCGCCCGCCCTCCCCGCGCCGGGTAACAGGCGGCTACTACAGATCGTCCAGCGGCTCGCCGGCGGAACCGAAGCGCTGCAGCGGCTGCACCTCGTGGGTGGCGGCGATCTCGCTGGCCCCCAGCGCCGTGCCCACCAGTTGCAGTGGGCCGTCGCCCTGGGGTGGCAGCTCGGCGTTGCGCGGCGGCGGGTTGAGTTCGTCGTAGCGCAGGTAGTAGGTGGCGCCGGCCTCGGCGTCGAGGGCGAAGCTGGTGATTTCGGTGAAGTCCAGCGGGCCGCCGGCGAAGAAGGTCCAGTAGCTGCCCAGCAGCGGCCGGCGCATCTCCAGGCGGTAGCTGGCGGTCTCGAATTCCAGGGGCAGGTAGGCGTTGCTGGGCAGCGCACCGATCAGCTCGCCGTTGAGGAACAGGCCCGGCGCTTCCAGCTCCTGGTCGGCCCAGTCGCTTTGCGGCCGGTAGAGGTAGACCAGCGCATGGTCGGCATCGCTGGGCGTGCGCGCGGCGAAGGCCGGCCCATCGCTGGCACCGAAGAAGGCCCCGGGGGTGGAGCAGCCGGACAACAGCAGGGCGAGGAGTGACAGGGCGGGCAGCGGACGGCGCATGGGCGCATCTCTTGTTGTGGTTATGCACAGCAGAGTAGCCGGCGCGCGGGGCACGCCGACACCCGACAAAGGTTCGGCTAGCGGCGACGGTCCAGCAGGTTGACGGCGAGGCGGTCGAGCCAGCCCCAGAGCCGCTGGTAGAAGCGCTTGATCAAGGGCCGCGCGTGCCAGGCGTCGAGGGTGATCTCGCGGCTGTCGTCGAAGTCGCGGCTGAGGCTGGCAACCACCTGGGCGGTGAAGTGGCGGTCCAGCGCTTCCAGGTTGGCTTCCAGGTTGAAGCGCAGGTTCCAGTGGTCGAAGTTGCAGGAGCCAACGCTGACCCAATCGTCCACCAGCACCATCTTCAGGTGCAGGAAGCGCGGCTGGTATTCGAAGATGCGCAGCCCGGCACGCAGCAGGCGCGGGTAGTAGCGCTGGCCGGCGAAGCGTACCGGCGGGTGGTCGGTGTTGCGGCTGGTGAGCAGCAGGCGCACGTCGACGCCTCGCCGCGCGGCCTTGAGCAGCGCCCGGCGGACCTTCCAGCTGGGCAGGAAATAGGGCGTGGCCAGCCAGATGCGCGTCTTGGCGTTGCGGATGCTGCGCACCAGCGATTGCACGATATCCAGGTGCTGGCGGGCGTCGGCGTAGGCCACCCGGCCCATGCCGATACCGACCGAGGGTTGCGGTGGCAGGCGCGCCAGGCCCGGTGCCTCGTCGGGGCGCCAGGGGCGCCGGTGCAGGTTGGCCAGCCATTGGTAGTCGAAGATCAGCTTCCAGTGCACCACCAGCGGCCCCTCGATGGCGACCATCGCCTCGTGCCAGCGGCTTTCGGGCTCCCGGGGCTGCCAGAACTCGTCGGTGGAACCGGTGCCGCCCACATAGGCGACACGGTCGTCCACCACCAGGATCTTGCGGTGGTCGCGGTAGAAGTTGCGCACCCCGCGCCGCCAGCGCACCGGGTTGTAGAACTGCAGCTGCACGCCGGCCAGCACCATGCGCTCGCGCAGGGCCGAACCGAGCTTCTTGCTGCCGAAACCGTCGAACAGGCAACGCACCTTCACCCCGCGCTGCGCCGCCAGGCACAGCGCCTCGGCCAGCGCCTCGCTGCAGCCCCCGTCTTCCACCAGGTAGAGCTCCAGGGACACATGGTGCTCGGCCCGGGCGATGTCGGTGAGCATCGCCGGGAAGAACTGCGGCCCGTCGATCAGCAACTCGAAGCGGTTGCCGGCCTTCCAGGGGAAGATGTGGCCCATCAGCGCGCGGTGAAGATCAGCACGGCCCCTACCGGCACCGAGAGGCTGATGGAGGGCAGGCCGGCCATTTCGCGCAGCATGCCGAGGGAGTCGGTGAGGCCGAAGTCCTCTACCTGCAGCACCAGCGGCGCCAGGGTCACCACCTGGAAGCGGCGGTCATCCAGGCGCGTGGCCAGCAGCTCGGTGGTGTAGTCGTGCTCGCGGCCATGCAGCTTCACCTTCAGCGGCAGACGCAGCTCCAGCTGGGCGCCGGGGGCCAGGTCGGTGATGGGGCGCAGGTCGAGCTGGGCGAAGACTTCCGCCTCGGGGTTGCGCTCGATCTCGAAGAACAGGTCGCGCAGACGCTGGTCCCGCAGCGGGATACCGGTGCTCACCGACTCCAGCTCCACGCGCAGGTGCGCCTTGCCGCTGTCGGCGATGGTGCCGTGCAGGGTGAGGAAGCGGTGCACCTCGGAAAGGTTGCCGCCCTTGGTGGAGATGAAGGACAGGCGCGAGGACTCGTTGTCCAGGTACCAGTCGGCCTGCACCGGCAGCGCAAGGGCGCCGAGCAGGGCGGGAATCAGGGGAATTAACTTGGACATGCAGGCTCCTGTCGCACAATCGCGCCACCTTAACCGGCAGCCGTTGCGCCTGCAAACCGCGAGCGCCGGGGCGGCTGGCGCTCACGGTGGAAGGCGGCCGGGAACACCCCGACCAACCGATCAGAAGCTATAGACGTAGTTCAGATACAGGCGTTCCGCATTGTGGGTGATGATCCCGGCGGGCCCCCGCGAGGGGGTGAAGCGGGTCACACCGTCGGCACGCCCCTTGGTGTGGAACTCGTTGTGCAGCCAGATCAGGCTCAGGCCATCCAGCAACCCGGCGAAGCGGTATTGCAGCACGCTCTGGAATTCCCGCCGGGAGAAACCGTCGTAGCCGGCGGCGTGGTCGGAGAAGGCGTAGTGGCTGTCCAGACGCAGGCGTGGCAGGCCAAGGGCCGAGAAGTCGGTGCCGGCCACCAGCTTGAACATCTCCTCGTCTTCGACACCGAACAGGTAGAACAGCTTGGCGCTGCTGTTCCAGGTGCCGTGGTCCTGGCTGAAGAAGAAGCGGTCGAAGTCGTCGCCACGCACCTTGTTCCAGGTCATGCCCAGGTAATGGTGCGGCCAGCGCATGCGCGCGGAGAGGTCGAGGTAGCGTGCCCGGTGTGAGGAGTCCGCGTCGTACAGCCCGCGCACGCCCTCGCGCTCGAACAGGCGCCCGGCGTCCTGCTGGGCACCGAGGGTGGCGTAGAGATCGAGGAAGCGCGCCCCGCCCAGCGCGAGGCTGCGCTCGAGCTTCGCCGAGCCGACCCGCAGGTAGTCCTCCGACTCGCCGTATTCCAGCTTCAGCGTGCCGACGCCGGGCAGTTCCAGGCCCAGGGCGAACAGGTGCAAAGCGTCGATCTTCTGCCCGCGGAAGTTGCTCAGGTCGTCCGCCCAGCCCGACTCGTTGCGCGCGCTGAAGCCGTTTATGCGGCTGTAGCGCAGCTCCAGGCCGGGGCGGCGGAACTCCACATCCGCGCCCAGGGTGGAGGGCGGCAGGATGCGGCTGAAGAGTTCGTCCTGGTACTGGCCGTAGCGCCGGCTCTTCTTGCCGACGCCCAGTTGCAGCTCGCCCGGCTCGCCCTCCAGGCGGGCGCGCAGGTAGGCCTCGATCGGCTTGGCGATGCCGTGGGGCGACTGCGCCGAATGGCCCGCCTCCAGGTTGCTGATGCTGGTGGCATCGCTGCCCACGTGCAGGTCGTTGGCCAGGCCGTAGGCGTAGTCGAAGCCGAGCACCTCGCGGTACCAGCCGGAGTTGAAGCTGAGCAGCGTGGCCTGCACCCATTCGTCCCGCACGGGGCCGACTTCGCCGCCGTTGCTCTCCTTCCAGTAGTACTGGCTGTAGCGCACGGCGAGCTTGCTGTCTTCGAGGAAGGTGCCGCCCTGGCACAGGCCGGCGAGCGTGAGGCAGGCGAGACCCGCCAGGCCCTTTTCGAGCATGTTCATCTCATGTCCTTCTTGTTGTTCTGGATGAGGTGGATGCCGTCCGGACGGGCAGGCTCCATTGTCGACCCGGGACCGGGAAGGGCAATCGAATTGGGTTCCGCCCCATGGAACGGGGCGACGGAGGGACGCCCGGGGCTTCAGCCGAGGCTGCGTTGCAGGTCGTCGACGGCGTCGGCGAGGTCGTCCAGGTGGCGCCGGCTGACGCACTCGACGCTGTCCTGGTCCCGTGGCCAATGCAGGGCCACGCTGCCCACCAGGCGCCCCTGGCGGTGCACCGGCAGGGCCATGGCGCGGATCAGGAAGGGCAGGCGCACCGAGTACTCCCAGGAGCCCTCGATGCGCTCGCCGAAGCCCTGGTCGTGGGTCTGCCGATGGGCGAGCAGCAGCGCTTCGCCCGGCAGCGCATGGCGTTCGGCGAGGCGTTGCAGCTGTTCATCGTCCAGGGCGGCCAGGCAGGCGCGGCCCATGGCCGAATCGGCCAGGCTGGCCTTCAGCCCCACCACCAGGCGGTTGGCCGGGTAGCGCCGGCGCAGCACCTCGGGCACCGCGCTTTCCACCACGTGCAGGTCGTCGCCATCGAAGAACGACAGGTCGGCCACCAGCCCGGTGCGCTCGGCCAGCTCGCTGAGCAGGGGCGATGCCAGCTCCACCAACTGGCGGGCGAAGCGCTGGTCCGGGTCACCGAACAGGCGCTGCGCACTGAGCCGGTAACGCCGGTCGCACAGGCCCCGGTAGAGCCAGCCCCGGTCCAGCAAGGTGTGCAGCAGGCGCGAGACCGTGGCCTTGGGCAGCCCGGTCAGGTAGTGCAGCTCCTCCAGCCCGAGCGAATCGTGCTCCCCCAGCAGCTCGACAATGGCCAGGGCGCGCTCCACCGACCGTACGGTGCCGCCTGCTTCTCTGCTTTGCATACCCGCCTCCATCACCCCGCCAACCGAGGCACCGGCCGACAACAGCAAGATACGGACCCACCCGTTGCACGCCCCTCAGGCGCCACCGAGCAACGCCGGTGGGCGCCGCTGCACCCACTGCGTGTGCAACTCGTGGGCGTGGGCCAGTTGCAACACGGCCAGGTCGCCACGGGGCGGTCCCACCAGCTGCAGCCCGGTGGGCAGCCCATTGGCGCCGAACCCCGCCGGTACGCTCATGGCCGGCAGGCCCGCCAGGGTCACGCCCACCACCACTTCCATCCAGCGGTGGTAGCTGTCCATGGCCCGGCCATCGATGGCCTGCGGCCAGTGCTGCGCAGCATCGAATGGAAACACCTGGGTGCACGGCAGCAGCAGGTAGTCGTAACGCTCGTACAGCGCCAGCAAGGCGCGGTACCAGTCGCTGCGGTCCAGCGATGCCTGGAAGACGTCCCGGGCTGACAGGCGCAGCCCGCCCTCCACTTCCCAGATGGCTTCCGGCTTGAGTTGCGCGCGGCTGGCCGGGTCGGCATGGGCCTGGCCCAGGCTGCCGGCGATCAGCCAGTGGCGATGCACCAGCCAGCAGCGCCAGAGCCGCTCCGGGTCGAACGCCACGCTGCACGGCTCCACCTCGCAGCCGAGGGCACGGAAATCATCCAGCGCCGTTTCACACAGGCCGAGCAGCCCCGGCTCCATGGGCAGGTGGCCGCCGAGGTCGCCCAGCCAACCGATGCGCAGGCCGCGCACGTCGCGCTCCAGCGAGCCGGCCAGGTCGTCCCCGGTGTTCAGCGACAGCGGCGCACCCGCCGCATAGCCCGCCTGGGTGCGCAGCAAGGCGGCGACATCGGCCACGCTGCGCCCCATGGGCCCTTCGGTGGCCAGTTGCTGGGCGAACAGTTCCGGCGTCGGCCCCAGCGGCACCCGCCCCTGGGACGGGCGCAGGCCATAGACGTTGTTGAAGGCGGCAGGGTTGCGCAGCGAGCCCATCATGTCGCTGCCATCGGCCACCGGCAGCATGCGCAACGCCAGGGCCACCGCCGCCCCGCCGCTGCTGCCCCCGGCGCTTAGCCCCGGGTCGTAGGCATTGCCGGTGGTGCCGTGGACGCGGTTGTAGGTGTGCGAGCCGAGGCCGAACTCCGGGGTGTTGCTGCGACCGATGAAGATCGCCCCGGCGGCGCGGGCGCGGGCCACCACGTGGACGTCGTGCTCGGTCACCTGCCCGGCGAACAGCGGCGAGCCGAAGCTGGTGACCATGCCGGCGACGGCGGCCAGGTCCTTGGGCGCCTGGGGCATGCCGTGCATCCAGCCAAGCCACTGCCCCTGCGCCAGCAGGCGGTCGCGCTGCTCGGCCTCGGCCAGCAGGTGTTCGTCCGGCCGCACGCCCACCAGGGCGTTGACCCGTGGGTTGAGGCGGTGGATCTGTTCCAGGTAGGCCTGCATCACCTCCCGGCAGGACAGCTGCCGGGTACGGATGGCCTCGGACAGCGCCAGCGCGCCGAGGGCGACGATCTCGCTGCTCGCCGCCTGCACAGCCAGCTCGGCGAGGGAGTATTCGAAACGGCTCATTCGACGAGGCTCCGGGTGGCTTGAGCGAGCAGCCGGCGGCGCTCACGACGTTCCAATGCAGCGGGTGCGCCTTCGCGCAGGTACCAGGCCGAGACCAGCCCGATGCTGGCGGCGAACAGCACGTAGTACGCCGGGGCCACTGGGTCGGCGGTGGCCTGGGTCAGCCAGGTGACGATGAAGGGCGCAAAGCCGCCGAAGAGCATCACCCCCAGGTTATTGGACAGCGCCAGCCCGGTGGAACGCACCCCGGTGGGGAACTGCTCGGCGCCGGCGGTGGGGCCTGGCCCGTACAGCACACCGATCGAGGCGCACAGCAGCAGTTGCATCACCAGCAGGCGCTCCAGGCTGGGCGCCGCTGCCACCCAGGCGAACAGCGGGTAGACCAGCACGAGGAAGGCGAAGGTGCCCGCCAGCAGTACCGGCCGCCGGCCATAGAGGTCGGAGAGTGCGCCGGCAATGGGGATCACCAGGGTCATCAGCGCCACCGCCGCCATCTGCACCATGAACACCTGGTCCAGCGGCAGGCCGAGCTGCCTGTGGGCGAAGGTGGGCATGTTCACCAGCACCACGTAGAAGGCCACGGTGCCGCTGATGGTATTGCCCAGGGTCACCAGCACGGCGCGCCGGTTGTCCCGCAGCATCCGCCCCAGGCTGAGGTTCTCCCCACCCTGGCTGGCGCGGCTTTCGAGGAAGGCTTCGGTCTCCTCCATGTGCCGGCGCATCCACAGCCCCACCGGACCGATCAGCAGGCCGATGACGAAGGGCAGGCGCCAACCCCAGCTGTCCAGCGCCTCCGGCGAGAGCGTGTGGGTGACCAGCGCGCCCATGCCGGAGCCGGCGAACACCGCCAGGCACTGGCCGAACAGCTGCCAGGAGCCATAGAGGCCACGGCGGTTGGCCGGCGCACACTCCACCAGGAAGGCCGTGGCGCTGGCGTATTCGCCGCCGGTGGCGAAGCCCTGGATCATCCGCGCGACCACGATCAGCAGCGGCGCACCGAGGCCGATGGCGGCGTAATCCGGGGCGAAGGCGATCAGGGCGATGGAGAGGGTCATCAGCAGGATGATCAGCTGCATGGCCGCCTTGCGTCCCTTGCGGTCGGCGTAGAGGCCCAGCAGCACGCCGCCGACCGGGCGCATGAAGAAGCCGACGCCGAAGGTGGCCAGGGCCATCAGCAACGAGGTGTATTCGTTGTCGGACGGGAAGAACAGCCTGGCGATGATGCTGGCCAGGAAGCCATAGACGATAAAGTCGTACCACTCGAGGGCGTTGCCGATGACGGCAGCGGTCACCTGGCGGCCGCGCGAGGCGCCGCGGGTTGGCGTGGGCATGGTGAGCCTCCGGGGGCTTAGGCGTGGGCGGCGGTCGCGCGGCTGGGCAGGTCGCTGCGGGCGGCCTGCAGCCAGGCCTCCGCCAGGGCGGCCCAATAGGCGGCGCCACGGCCGAGGATGTCGTCGTTGAAGTCGTAGCCGGGGTTGTGGACCATCGGCCCCTCGCCGTTGCCGATCATCAGGTAGCTGCCGGGGCAGCGCTGCAGCATCCAGCCGAAGTCTTCGCTGCCCATCAGCGTTTGCGCCTCCTGCACCACGCCCTCCCCCAGCAGCCCGGTGGCCACGTCACGGGCGAAGGCGGTCTCGGCCGCATGGTTGACCGTCACCGGGTAGGCCGGGCGGTGCTCGATGGCCACGCGGCAACCGTGGCTCGCGGCATGCCCACGGATGATGGCCGTGACCCGCTGCAGCTGCAGTTCACGCACCTGCGGGTCCAGTGCCCGCAGGCTCAGGCGCAGCAACGCGCTCTGCGGCACCACGTTGGCCGCCTCCCCCGCCTGCAGCGCGCCCACGGTGACCACGGCGGCACGTTGCGCATCGATGTTGCGCGCCACCACCGTCTGCAACGCCATGACGATATCGGCGGCGGCCACCAGCGGGTCGACGCACAGGTGCGGCATGGAGCCGTGGCCGCCGACGCCTTCCAGGGTCACCTCCAGCAGGTCCTGGGAGGCCATCACCGGCCCGGCGCGGAAGGCCATGCGCCCCGCCTCCAGCCCCGGCATGTTGTGCATGGCGAACAGCGCATCGCAGGGGAAGCGTTCCAGCAGGCCGTCGGCGAGCATCGCCTCGGCGCCGCCCTGGCCCTCTTCGGCGGGCTGGAAGATCAGGTTGAGGGTGCCCTCGAAGCGCCCGGCCTCGGCCAGGTAGCGCGCAGCCCCCAGCAGCATCGCGGTGTGGCCGTCATGGCCGCAGGCGTGCATGCAGCCGGCGTGGCGGCTGCTGTGGGCAACCCCGGTGGCTTCGGTGATGGGCAGCGCATCCATGTCGGCGCGCAGCCCCAGGCGCCGCGTGCCATCGCCCCGGCGCAGCACGCCGACCACGCCGGTGCGGCCGATGCCCCGGTGCACCTCGTAGCCCCAACCCTCAAGGGCACGGGCCACCAGCTCGGCGGTGCGGGTTTCCTCGAAGCCCAGTTCGGGGTGGGCGTGGATGTCCTGGCGCAGGCGACGCAGCTCGTCGTCGATGCCATGCAGCCAGGCAGGGATGTGCGCGTAACGGGTCATTGTTGTTGTTCTCCTCGTCGTGGCCACCCGGGAAGGCGGCCCGGCCCCAGTCAAGCGCCACGGGGCGAGGAGAACAATCGAAGACGGTTCCACAGGGTGGAACACCGGG
>BATO01000012.1 GCA_000474255.1 Aquipseudomonas alcaligenes MRY13-0052 | reverse complement strand
CTTGGCGCGCCAGGCCTTCAAGCAGGGCAAGCTGTCGGCGGCCGAATACACCGAGGCCATGCACAGCGAGATCCGCCATGCGGTGGAGGTGCAGGAGCAGCTCGGCCTGGACGTGCTGGTGCACGGCGAGGCGGAGCGCAACGACATGGTCGAGTACTTCGCCGAGCAGCTGGACGGCTACCTGTTCACCCGCTTCGGCTGGGTGCAGAGCTACGGTTCGCGGTGCGTGAAGCCGGCGGTGATCTTCGGTGACCTGAGCCGTCCGAAAGCCATGACCCTGGACTGGATCCGCTACGCCCAGGGCCTGACCAGCAAGGTGATGAAGGGCATGCTCACCGGCCCGGTGACCATGCTGATGTGGTCCTTCCCCCGCGAGGACGTGACCCGTGAGGAGCAGGCCCGGCAGTTGGCGCTGGCCATCCGCGACGAGGTGGTGGACCTGGAGGCGGCGGGCATCCGCGTCGTGCAGATCGACGAGGCGGCCTTCCGCGAGGGCCTGCCGCTGCGCCGCAGCCAGTGGCAGGGCTACCTGGACTGGGCCACCGAGGCCTTCCGCCTGTGCGCCTCGGGCGTGGCGGACCAGACCCAGATCCACACCCACATGTGCTACAGCGAATTCAACGATGTGATCGAGTCCATCGCCGCCATGGATGCCGATGTGATCACCATCGAGACCTCGCGCTCGGACATGGAGCTGCTGGAAGCCTTCAAGGCCTTCGCCTACCCCAACGAGATCGGCCCGGGCGTCTACGACATCCACTCGCCCCGCGTGCCGGACAGCGCCGAGATGGCCGGCCTGCTGCGCAAGGCGGCCGAGCGCATCCCCGCCGAGCGCCTGTGGGTCAACCCGGATTGCGGCCTGAAGACCCGCGCCTGGCCGGAGACCGAAGCGGCACTGGTGAACATGGTGGCGGCGGCGAGGCAGTTGCGCGCGCAGTTCGCCTGAGCAGGGCGTGGTAACGAAAAAGGCGGCCCTCGGGCCGCCTTTTTCATGAGCGCGGATCAGCCGCGGTAGACGGGGAAATCCGCGCAGAGGGCCGCGACCTGTTTGGCCACCTGGGCCTCGACATCGGCATCGCCGAGGTGGTCGAGGATGTCGCAGATCCAGCCGGCCAGCTCGATGCTCTGCGGCTCCTTGAAGCCACGGGTGGTGATGGCCGGGGTGCCGATGCGCACGCCGGAGGTGACGAAGGGCGATTGCGGGTCGTTGGGCACGGCGTTCTTGTTCACGGTGATGCCGGCGCGGCCGAGGGCGGCGTCGGCGTCCTTGCCGGTGAGGCCCTGCTTGATCAGCGAGAGCAGGAACAGGTGGTTGTCGGTGCCGCCGGAAACCACGTCGAAACCGCGCTCGATGAAGACTTGGGCCATGGCCTGGGCGTTCTTGATCACCTGGGCCTGGTAGGTCTTGAAGCCGGGCTCCAGCGCTTCCTTGAAGCACACCGCCTTGCCGGCGATCACGTGCATCAGCGGGCCACCCTGGGCACCGGGGAACACGGCGGAGTTGAGCTTCTTCTCGATCTCCTCGTTCTTGCGGGCGAGGATCAGGCCGCCGCGGGGGCCGCGCAGGGTCTTGTGGGTGGTGGTGGTGACCACGTCGGCGTAGGGCAACGGGCTGGGGTAGAGACCGGCAGCGACCAGGCCGGCGACGTGGGCCATGTCGACGAACAGCAGCGCCCCGACCTTGTCGGCGATGGCGCGGAAGCGCGGGAAGTCGAGGGTCTTTGAATAGGCGGAGAAGCCGGCGACGATCATCTTCGGCTTGTGTTCCACGGCCAGGCGCTCGACTTCGTCGTAGTCGATCAGCCCGGTGCTTGTGTCGAGGCCGTACTGCACGGCGTTGTAGAGCTTGCCGGAGGACGACACCTTGGCGCCGTGGGTCAGGTGGCCGCCGTGGGCCAGGCTCATGCCGAGGATGGTGTCGCCGGCATTGAGCAGGGCCAGGTAGACGGCGGAGTTGGCGGAAGAGCCGGAGTGCGGCTGGACGTTGGCGTAGTCGGCGCCGAACAGCTCCTTGGCACGGTCGATGGCCAACTGCTCGACCTTGTCGACGTATTCGCAGCCACCGTAGTAGCGCTTGCCCGGGTAGCCCTCAGCGTACTTGTTGGTCAGGCCGCTGCCCTGGGCTTCCATCACCCGCTGGCTGGTGTAGTTCTCGGAGGCTATCAGCTCGATGTGGTCTTCCTGGCGCTGTTCTTCTTCCTGCATCGCACTGAAGAGTTCGTCGTCGTAGCCCTGGATCTGGTCGTGCTTGCTGAACATGGGAAATCCTCGGTCATGGTCCTGGAACAAGGGATAGCAAGGGCGGTGCCAGGGGCAATAAACACAGGGTTATCAACGGGTTGGGAGTGTTCGGGGTGGAGCACGACGAAGCGGCTGTAGGGATTTCGCTACAACAGGGCGAACCCGGCCGCGCCCGCTGCAGTCTGACTCCCGTCAGCCCGGGCCTGCAGCGGCTGTAGCGTTGCCGTTACGCTGTAACGGAAGCGCTACAAGGCTCGTGGAAATGCCATTGCACAGGCCCGCAACGACCGTTGGGCGCCCTTCATGAAATTGTCACGGTTCTGTGGCAGTGCGCACGAAAGAGATTCATCAGAATCGCGTTTCACTGGGGGCTTGCGTTCTGGATTTTCATCATGCGTCTTTTCATTTTCCTCGCCGCCTTGCTGTGCGGCCTGCCCGCTTTTGCCTCCGCGCGCTGCGATACGCAGGTGCCGACGGAGACCGTGCACCTGGGCGAAGTGCGGCTGGCCTACCAGAGCATCGGCGATGAAAAGGACCCGGCGCTGTTGCTGATCATGGGGTTGGGCGGCCAGCTCATCCATTGGCCGGACGAAGTGGTGGCTGCCCTTTGCGAGCAGGGTTTCCGGGTGATCCGCTATGACAACCGCGACGTCGGTCTTTCCGCCTGGACCCATCCGGAACCCGCCGCCAACCTGACCTACGAAGCGGTGCGCTACCGCCTGGGCTTCCCCGTGCAGGCGCCCTACAGCCTGCGTGACATGGCCGGTGACACGCTGAGCCTGATGGACGCCCTGCATATCCGCCAGGCCCATGTGCTGGGCGCGAGCATGGGCGGGATGATCGCCCAGCATGTGGCCGATATCGCCCCGGAGCGGGTGCTGAGCCTGACCCTGGTGATGACCAGCTCCGGCGCCCAGGGGCTGCCGGCGCCGAGCCATGCGCTGATCGCCCTGCTGGCCCGCCGTGAGGCGCCGAGCCGCGAGGTGGCACTGGAGCAGCAGGCCGACCTGCTGGCCGCCCTGGGCAGCCCGGATGTGGCGGACGATCGCACGCAGTTGCTGGAGCAAGCCGCGCGGGCCTATGACCGCGCCTTCAACCCCGAGGGCGTGCAGCGGCAGATGCTGGCGATACTCGCCGAGCCGAGTCGCGTGGAGATGCTCAACCGCCTGAGCGTGCCGACCCTGGTGGTGCACGGCACCGCCGACCCGCTGCTGCCGGTGATGCATGGCGTGCACGTGGCGGCACATATCAAGGGGTCGGAGCTGAAGCTGATCCCGGGCCTGGCCCACCGCTTCCAGGAGGCCTTCAAGGAGCCTTTGCTGGCGGCAGTGCTGCCGCACCTGCTGGCCCATCGGCAGGTGGATGGGCACGTGGCGCAGCTGTGAGTTCATCGCTCAAGGGCTGTGAGAGGGGGTGGGCTTCAGCCCACCAATAGACGCCCCATGGTCATCCCCCCACTTCGTGCCAGGCTCCCCGGGCTGAAGCCCGGGCTACCTGCGGAATGATCATTTCTTCCCGGGTCCGTTTATCGCGTCGTTGTTGGTGGGCTGAAGCGGAACGCCGCCCGGCCCACCCTACGGCGTGATGGTGTGGCTGGCCTTCAGGGTCAGGCAGCGTCGGCCTTGGGGCGGTTGAGCAGGTACTGGGCGAGGCGTTCCTGCTGGCCGGGGGTCATAAACAGGCCGAGCTTGGTGCGGCGCCAGAGGATGTCGTCCAGGCCGGTGGCCCACTCCGCGCGGCACAGGTAATCCACTTCACGGCTGTACAGGCCACCGCCGAGGTGATCGCCCAGGTCGGTGAGGTTCTGCACCCCTTCCAGCATCTTCCAGGTACGGCTGCCATAGGTGCCGGCCCAGCGCCGCGCCAGGCTGTCGGGCAGCCAGCCGAAGCGGGCGCAGAGGGCTTCGGCCAGTTCAGCCTGGCTGCTCATCTGTTCGCCACCGGGCAGCGGCTGGCTGGCGGTCCAGCTCGGCTTGGCGTTGGGGAAGAACGGCGCCAGCTGGGCCAGCGCCGATTCGGCGAGCTTGCGGTAGGTGGTGAGCTTGCCGCCGAACACCGAGAGCAGCGGCGCTTCGCCCGGGTGGGCTTCCAGCGACAGGGTGTAGTCGCGGGTGACGGCGGAAGGGTCGTCGGACTCGTCATCGCACAGCGGGCGCACGCCGGAATAGGTGCGCAGGATGTCCTTCTCGCTGATCTGCTGCTTGAAGTGGCGGTTGACCACGTCCAGCAGGTAGGCGGTTTCCTCGGCGCTGATCGCCACCTTGGCCGGGTCGCCCTGGTATTCGCGGTCAGTAGTGCCGATCAGGGTGAAGCGTTCCAGGTAGGGGATGGCGAAGACGATGCGGCGGTCCTCGTTCTGCAGGATGTAGGCGTGCTCGCCGTCGTGCAGCCTGGGCACGATGATGTGGCTGCCCTGGATCAGGCGGATGCCGTAGGGCGACTTCTGCTTGAGGTCGTCCTTGATGAACTTCGCCACCCAGGGGCCGGCGGCGTTGACCAGGGCGCGGGCGCGGATCGACAGCAGGGTGCCGTCGGCGCGCTCCAGGTGGATGTGCCACAGGCCCTTGCTGCGGCGGGCGCTGACGCAGCGGGTGCGGGTGTGGATGTGCGCGCCGTTCTCGCGGGCGGCCATGGCGTTGAGCACCACCAGGCGGGCGTCGTCGACCCAGCAGTCGGAGTATTCGAAGCCGCGGGCGATATCCGCCTTCAGCGGGCTGCCGGCGCCGAACTTCAGGCCTCGGGAGCCCGGCAGCTTCTCGCGCTTGCCGAGGTGGTCATAGAGGAACAGGCCGGCGCGGATCATCCAGGCCGGGCGCAGGTGCGGGCGATGGGGCAGGACGAAGCGCATGGGGCGGACGATGTGCGGGGCCTTGGCCAGCAGCACTTCGCGCTCGGCCAGGGCTTCGCGTACCAGGCGGAACTCGTAGTGCTCGAGGTAGCGCAGGCCGCCGTGGATCAGCTTGCTGCTGGCGGAGGAGGTGTGCTGGGCGAGGTCGTCCTTTTCGCAAAGGAAAACCGACAGCCCGCGCCCGGCCGCATCGGCGGCGATGCCCACGCCATTGATGCCGCCCCCGACGACGGCCAGGTCATAGACTTCGGAAATGGGCGATTGGCGGCTCATCGGAGGGTTCATGCAGGCGGCACCGTAAGTCGAAAGTGAACTTTGAATGTTCGTTTCCGAAAAATGCTAGTCGAATACGCGTGAAACCGCCAGCCCGCATGCGCGGCTGCGAGCGGGTGGGCGACGAAAGGAGGGGCGCGCTGGCGCGGCTCAGACCAGGTCGAGGTGGACCTTGTGCTCGGCCATCAGGCGGGCCAGGGCGGGGGAGGGCGCGTGGTCGGTGATCACGCGGTCCACCAGGGCGATGGAGCCCAGGCGCACCACGGCGTTGCGGCCGAACTTGCTGGAGTCGGCGGCGAGCAGCACCTGGCGGGCGTTGTCGATGATGGCCTGGGAGACGCGGACTTCCTGGTAGTCGAAGTCCAGCAGGCTGCCGTCATCGTCGATGCCGCTGATGCCGACGATGGCGTAGTCCACCTTGAACTGCTGGATGAAGTCCACCGCCGAGGGGCCGACGATGCCGCCGTCACTGCGCACCGTGCCGCCGGCCACCAGCACCTCGAAATCCGCGCGGTCGGCCAGTTGCGCGGCCACGTGCAGGTTGTTGGTGATGACCTTCAGGCCCTTGTGGCCCATGAGTTCGCGGGCGATGGCTTCGGTGGTGGTGCCGATGTTGATGAACAGCGAGGCGTGGTCGGGGATCAGCGCCGCCACGGTTTCGGCGATGCGCTGCTTCTCGTCGCGCATCAGCCCGGCGCGCATGGCGTAGGCGGTGTTCTGGATGCTCGACGACTCGCTGGCAGCACCTCCGTGGGTGCGCCGCAGCAGGCCCTGTTCGGCCAACTGGTTGATGTCGCGGCGGATGGTCTGCGGGGTCACGGCGAAGGCCTGGGCCAGCTCGTCGATGCTGACGTAGCCACGGTCGCGGGCGAGGTCGAGGATTTCCTGCTGGCGAGGAGCCAAGGTCATGGGAACGGCTTCCGGATTTTTGTCGCGCATTATAGCGACGTGCTGCCGAACGGCGACTTTTCAGCTAAGGTACGCCCAATTCGCCCTCCTGTTTTCACAATCGAACATGACCCCTGCCATCGATCTGCTGAAGAAAGCCAAGGCCGAGCACAAGGTGCTCAGCTACACCCACGATCCCAAGGCGCCCTCCTATGGCCTGGAAGCGGCGGAGAAGCTTGGCCTGGACCCGGCACGGGTGTTCAAGACGCTGCTGGCGGCCACCGAGAAGGGTGAGCTGCTGGTGGCCGTGGTGCCGGTGGCCGGCACCCTCGACCTCAAGGCGCTGGCCCATGCGGCCGGTGCCAAGAAGGTGGACATGGCAGCGGCGGATGCGGCCCAGCGCGCCACTGGCTACCTGGTGGGCGGCATCAGCCCGCTGGGGCAGAAGAAGCGCCTGCGCACCTTCATCGACGAATCGGCCCGGGCGCACCCGAGCATCCACGTCAGCGCCGGGCGGCGCGGCCTGGAAGTGGAACTGAGTGCGGACACCCTGGCCCAGCACACCCAGGCGCAGTTCGCGGCGATCGGCC
This sequence comes from Aquipseudomonas alcaligenes MRY13-0052, assembly GCA_000474255.1. GTDB lineage: Bacteria > Pseudomonadota > Gammaproteobacteria > Pseudomonadales > Pseudomonadaceae > Metapseudomonas > Metapseudomonas solani. The sequence goes on along the minus strand of BATO01000012.1, from coordinate 106,454 downwards.
GCGAGTGACGCCCCCATAACAACAAGGAAGCCTGCATATGGCCCAGTACCTACTTGCCATCGATCAGGGCACGACCAGCAGTCGCGCCATCGTCTTCAGCGCCCAGGGCCTGCCCGTGGCCCGCGCCCAGCAGGAGTTCAAGCAGTACTTCCCCAAGGACGGCTGGGTCGAGCACGACGGTGAGGAAATCTGGCTGACCACCCTCAAGGTCTGTCGCGAGGCGATCCAGAAGAGCGGCATGCCGGCTGCGGATATCGCCGCCATCGGCATCACCAACCAGCGCGAGACCACCCTGGTGTGGGACGCCGCCACCGGTACGCCGATCCACCCGGCCATCGTCTGGCAGGACCGCCGCACCGCCGACTATTGCTCGACCATGAAGGAGGCCGGCCACGAAGACGAAGTCGCCCGTCGCACCGGCTTGCTGATCGACCCCTACTTCTCCGCCACCAAGCTGCGCTGGATCCTCGAGAACGTGCCGGGCGCCCGGGCCCGCGCGGAGCAGGGCGAGCTGCGCTTCGGCACCGTGGACTGCTTCCTGCTCTGGCGCCTGACCGGTGGCAAGGCGCACCGCACCGATGCCACCAATGCGTCGCGGACCATGCTCTTCAACATCCACACCCAGCAGTGGGACGAGGAGTTGCTCAAGCTGTTCGAGATCCCCGCCAGCCTGCTGCCGGAGGTGCTCGACAGCGCCGCCGACTTCGGCACCACCGAGGCGCCGCTGCTGGGCGCGGCCATCCCGGTGCTGGGCATGGCCGGTGACCAGCAGGCCGCGCTGATCGGCCAGGCCTGCTTCCAGCCGGGCATGGTCAAGAGCACCTACGGCACCGGCTGCTTCCTGATCCAGAACACCGGTGAGACGCCCGTGACCTCGCGCAACCGCCTGCTCACCACCGTTGGCTATCGCCTGGACGGCAAGGTCACCTATGCGGTGGAAGGCAGCATCTTCGTCGCCGGCGCGGCGGTGCAATGGTTGCGCGACGGCATCAAGCTGATCAGCCATGCCCGCGACACCGAGGCCCTGGCCGAGCAGACCGGCGATGCCTGCGGCGTGTACCTGGTGCCGGCCTTCACCGGTCTGGGTGCCCCCTACTGGGACCCGCGCGCCCGTGGCGCGATCTTTGGCCTGACCCGCGACACCGGGATCAAGGAGATCGTCACCGCCGGCCTGCAATCGGTCTGCTACCAGACCCGCGACCTGCTGGAGGCCATGGGCCAGGACGGCGCTGCCGCACCCAGCGCGCTGCGGGTGGATGGCGGCATGGTGGAGAACAACTGGGTGATGCAGTTCCTCGCCGATATCCTCGGCGTGGCGGTGGAACGCCCCGAGGTGACCGAGACCACGGCCCTGGGCGCGGCCTACCTGGCGGGCCTGAAGGCGGGGCTGTACCGCGACCTCGACGAGATCGCCCGGCACTGGCACCGCCAGCAGCGCTTCACCCCGCACATGGCGACCGCGCATCGGACCAAGCTTTACGACGGATGGCTGGACGCCGTCCAGCGGGTACGCAGCGAGGCCTCCGAGGCGTAAGCTGCACACTGGAGCGGTAAGCAACGCAGGGAGTTTGACGTGGTTGTCAGGGATGCACGTGTTCATCGACCATGGCGCAGGCTGGTTCTCGGCCTGTTCGCCCTTCTCGCCATCGGCCCCGCGCGGGCCGAGACCCTGGTCATTGCCGGGGATATCTGGTGCCCCATCAATTGCGCGCCCGAGTCGGCCAAGCCCGGCATCTTCGTCGAGCTGGCGCGGGATATCTTCGCCGAGGCCGGCATCCAGGTTGAGTACCGCGTGATCAACTGGGCGCGGGCCATCAGCGACGCGCGCACCGGCAAGCTCAACGCGGTGATAGGCGCCGGCATCCAGGATGCCCCGGACTTCCTCTACACCCCCACCGCGCCTGGCATTTCGCGCATGTGCTTCTACGTCGCCCAGGGCGCGCCCTGGCGCTACCAGGGGTTGGGTTCGCTGGCGCAGGTGCGTCTGGGCACCATCAACAGCTACAGCTATGGCCAGGAAATCGACGCCTACGTCCGCATGCATCGCGCCAAGGGCGACCGGGTGCAGGTGGTTTCCGGCGAGCAGGCACTGGAGATGAACGTGGAGAAGGTGCGCTTCGGCCGCCTCGACGCCACGGTGGAGAACAGCTGGGTGATGGAGAACCTGCTGGCCCGTACCCGCCAGCAGGACCGCCTGCAGTCGGCGGGCTGCCGCGCCCCGGATGTGCCCATCTACCTGGCGTTTTCCCCCGCCATCGAGGCCAGCGCGCGCTACAACGCCCTGTTCGAGGAGGGGCTGCAGCGCTATCGGGCGTCAGGCCGGCTGGATGCCCTGATGCGCAGCTATGGCGTGACGACGCCCTGATCGGCGGCGGGATCACGACGCCTGTCTATACTCCCGGCCATTCATCGCCAAGAAAGGGGAGCCCATGCAGCCCTCCCGACATCAGCTGCTGCGCCTGCGAAGGGTATCGCTGGCCAGTGGTGCATCGTTGTTGTTCCTGCTGTTGTGCTGGTCGGCGCATGCCGCCGGCTACCTGGGCCTGAGCCTGGGCGGCATGCTCTTGCTCACGGGCCTGGTCGGGCTCAGTTGCCTGGCGTTCCTGGCCCTGGTGCGCAGCAACCTCAACCTGCGCTTCCATGATCCCAGCCTGACGCTGCCGCTGATGAGCTGGGCGATCTGCGTGATCTTCGCCACCGCCTACCATGCCGGCGAGCTGCGCCTGCTGTTTTTGATGACGGTGCTGCTGGTGCTGATGTTCGGCACCTTCCGCCTGCTGTTGCGCGGCTTTTTGCTGGTGATCCTGCTGACGGCCGTGTGCTACGCGTTGCTGATCAGCTCGCTGGTCGCTTCGGGCCGGGAGCTGGACCTGCACAGCGAGGCGATCCAGGCGGTGGAGTTCTTCGTGCTGCTGACCGGCGTCGGCCTGCTCTCCCTGGAGATGAACGGCCTGCGGCGCAGCCTGGTGCAGCGCAACAACGACTTGCGCCTGGCCTTGGAGAGCATCCAGAAGCTGGCCATCACCGACGAACTCACGGGCCTCTACAACCGCCGCTTCACCAAGGAAATCCTCGCCCAGCAGAAAGCCCTGGCCGATCGGGGCGACTACGGCTTCGTGCTCTGCCTGGTGGACCTGGACTACTTCAAGAACGTCAACGATCGCTATGGCCACGGCTGTGGCGACGCGGTGCTGCGCCAGCTGTCGAAGATGCTGCAGGAGTCGGTGCGGGATGTGGACTTCGTGGCGCGGCTGGGGGGCGAGGAATTCCTGCTGGTGCTCTCGCGCACCAACGAGGCGGGGGCCGAGGTGATGCTGGAACGCTTGCAGGCCAAGGTGCGTGCGGCGCACTGGGACGATTGCCCGGGGTTGAAGCTGACGCTGTCCCTGGGGGTCAGCGCCTATCGACCCGGCGAATCCTGGGAGGAAAGCCTGCTACGGGTCGATATGGCGCTTTACGAGGCCAAGCACAGCGGCCGCGATCAGCTCGCGGTGCTGTAGCGGCGCACGCCCTCGTCCTGCATCGCGGCCTGGGCGGCGATGCTGCCATGGGCAGGGAACACCACCAGGTGATCGGCGGCCACGCGGATGCCCACGTGCTGGCCGGGCTGGTGGTCGGCGTGGCTGGGGAAAATGGCTTCCAGCTGGGTGCCGGTGGGCAGTTGCAGGCGGTACAGGGTGGCGGCACCGAGGAAGGTCTTGCCGGTCACCAGGGCCTTGAGCTCACCCTCGGGTGCCGGGACGATGTCGTCGGGGCGCAGCAACACGTCCACCGCGCTGCCTTCCGGCCAGGCGTAGGCGCGGTTGCCACGGATCAGGCCGAGTTCGGTCTGCACCGTGTCCGGGCACACCTGCTGGCCACGGATGAAGTAGCCCTGGCCGACGAAGCTGGCGACGAAGGGGGTCGCCGGCTCGTGGTAGAGGTTGTAGGGGGTGTCCCACTGCTCCAGGTTGCCGTTTTTGAACACGCCGACCTGGTCGCTCACTGCAAAGGCTTCTTCCTGGTCATGGGTAACCAGCACGGCGCTGGTGCCACGGGCCTTGAGGATGTCGCGCACCTCGAGGCTGAGGCGACGGCGCAGCTCGCCATCGAGGTTGGAGAAGGGTTCGTCGAGCAGCAGCAGCGCCGGCTCGGGGGCCAGGGCGCGGGCCAGGGAGACGCGTTGCTGCTGGCCGCCGGAGAGTTCGTTGGGGTAGCGCTTGGCCAACTGGCCGAGCTTGACCAGCTCCAGCAGCTCACCGGTGATGCGCTCGCGCTCGGGGTGCTTGCGGATGCCGAAGGCGACGTTCTCTTCCACGGTGAGGTGGGGGAACAGCGCGTAGTCCTGGAACACCATGCCGATGCGGCGTTTTTCCGGGGCCAGGGTGAAGCCGGCCCTGGAGATGACCTCACCGGCCAGCTCGATCTCGCCTTCGAACACCGGCTCGAAACCGGCGATGGCGCGCAGGGTGGTGGTCTTGCCGCAGCCCGATGGCCCCAGCAGGCAACCGATGTCGCCGGCGTTGAGGTGCAGGTTGAGGTTCTGTACGACGCGCTGGTCCTGGTAGCCGCAGCTCAGGTTGCGCAGGTTTAGAAGCAGTTCGTGGCTCATGCTCGGGACGCGTGTTCGACGAGGAATTCCAGCAGCGCCTTTTGCGCATGCAGGCGGTTTTCTGCCTGGTCCCAGGCCACGGAACGCGGGTCGTCGAGCAGGTCCATGCTGATTTCCTCGCCCCGGTGCGCCGGCAGGCAGTGCATGAAGATAACCGCTTCATCGGCCAGCGCAAGCAGCGCCTGGTTCACCTGGTAGGGCTTGAACAGCGCCAAGCGCTGCGCGGTCTCTTCTTCCTGGCCCATGGAGGTCCACACGTCGGTGCTCACCAGGTGGGCGCCGCGTACCGCTTCGCGCGGGTCACGCAGTACCTGCACGCGGTCGCCGGCCTGGGCGAGGAACGCCGGGTTGGGCTCGAAGCCTTCCGGGCAGGCGACGTTGAGGCGGAAGTCGAACTGGATCGCCGCTTCTATATAGGTGTTGCACATGTTGTTGCCGTCGCCGATCCAGGCCACGGTCTTGCCTTGGATGGCGCCGCGGTGTTCCTGGAAGGTCTGCATGTCGGCCAGCAGTTGGCAGGGGTGCAGGTCGTCGGAGAGGCCGTTGATCACCGGCACGCGGGAATTCTCGGCGAACTCCACCAGCTTGCTGTGGGCGAAGGTACGGATCATCACCGCATCGAGCATGCGCGACATGACGATGGCGCAATCGCTGATCGGCTCGCCGCGGCCCAACTGGGTGTCGCGGGGCGAGAGGAAGATCGCCTGGCCGCCGAGCTGGATCATCCCGGCCTCGAAGGAGAGGCGGGTACGGGTGGAGGCCTTCTCGAAGATCATGCCCAGCACGCGGCTCTTCAGGGGCTCGTAGGGTACGCCTCGGTGGCGCAGGTCCTTCAGCTCGATGGCTCGACGGATCAGGCTGCTCAGCTCCTGGGGGGTGCAATCCATCAGGGAGAGAAAATGCCTTGCGCTCATTGCTGACTACCTTTTTTGCCTCTGGCCGCGGGTCCTGGTCGGTTTTTTCAGGGAAAAGCAGGCGGGACCGGCGGGCTAAGCCGCACGGGGCGACGGAATAGGGGGAGGCGCGATCTTATAAGGAATTGTCGCACTCTGCCAACCAGTGCCTCGAGGGGCCCGTGCCAGAGAGGTGCTGGCGTCTTTGTCGGCGGCTGGGCGAGGGGGTGGCGGGAACCACCCTGGCCGATAGGCAAGGCGTGCGGTCTGGGATCGCGGCCGAAGGGGATGGCACGAACGCCTGGCCGAATGCGAGGAAATTCGGCGAAAAGGTGGGGTTTGGGAAATTTCCAAGGGACAAATCAGCCTGCATGAACTTATGCGGCTCAGGGCGCGTTGCTAGCGTGTGCCACCTCGAAATCACTCGGTTTCGGGGGCGGGGCCCGCCTACGGATGTTGGGCCCGGCCAGCATGTTCTGATCATGGAGATACCAATGAAGAAGTTCCTCGCACCTGCCGCCCTGGTCGTCGCTATTGGCGGTATGACCGGTTGCAGCACCTACAACGTCAGCCAGCCGAGCGCTCCGCTTAACGGCAACGTCAAGACCGGCCTGAAGGCCGACGTGGCGGTAGGTGAGCCGATCAGTGGGCAGTCCGAAGTGAACATCCTGTTCCACTTCCTGCAGTTCGGCGGCGATTCCCAGTTCGCCGATGGCGTGGTCTATGGCGGTGATGCCGGTGGCAGCCTGCCTTTCGGGCCTGATCCCATCTCGGCGGTGAAATCCGCTGCCGCGTTCAAGGCCGTCAAGTCCTCGGGTGCCGACCTGATCGTGGCGCCGCGCTACGAGCTCACCATCCAGGACTATTTCGTCTTCAAGAAAGTGAGCGCCAAGGTGACCGGCAACAAGGGCACCATCCAGTCCATCCGCTGACCCGCGAAGCGAATCGGCAGGCCTGATGCCTGCCGATTCATATCGTTGAATCTACTGGCCGACCGATCGATCTGCTTCCATAGTTCTGCTCTTGCGACCCGACCGGTCGTCTCGACACAAGAACATGAGGCAAGGCCATGACCAAGTCCGTTCACCACCGTGCATGCCATCTCTGCGAAGCCATCTGCGGGCTGACCATCGAAACCGAGGATCGGGACGACGGCTCCCGCCACATCCTCTCCATCAAGGGCGATGCCCAGGACAGCTTCAGCCGAGGTCATATCTGCCCCAAGGCGGTGGCCCTTCAGGACATCCAGAACGACCCCGACCGCCTGCGCCAGCCCATGCGCCGCGCCGGCAGCGAGTGGCAACCCATCGGCTGGGACGAGGCGTTCGCACTGGTCGCGGAGCGCATGGCCGACATCCAGGCGCGCCACGGCCATAACGCAGTGGCCGTGTACCAGGGCAACCCGAGCGTGCACAACTACGGGCTGATGACCCACAGCAACTACTTCCTCGGCCTGCTGAAGACCCGCAGCCGCTTCTCCGCGACCTCGGTGGACCAGCTGCCCCACCACCTGGTGAGCCAGCAGATGTACGGCCATGGCCTGCTGATCCCCATCCCCGATATCGACCACACCGGCTTCATGCTGATCCTCGGCGGCAACCCGCTGGCGTCCAACGGCAGCATCATGACCGTGCCCGATGTGGAGAAGCGCCTGAAGGCCCTCAAGGCCCGGGGCGGCCGCCTGGTGGTGGTGGACCCGCGCCGCAGCGAGACGGCGGCCATCGCCGACCAGCACCTGTTCGTGCGCCCCGGCCAGGATGCCGCGTTGCTGCTGGCGCTGCTCAACACCCTGTTCGAGGAGAACCTGGGCCGCGACACCCACCTGGCCGTCGACGGGCTGGATGACGTGCGCCGCGCCATCAGCGGCTTCACCGCCGAGACCATGGGCCCCCGTTGCGGCATCGACGCCGCGGCCATCCGTCAGCTGGCGCGGGACTTCGCCGCCGCAGAAAGCGCCGTCTGCTACGGGCGCATGGGGGTTTCCACCCAGGCCTTCGGCAGCCTCTGCCAGTGGCTGATCCAGTTGATCAATCTGGTCACCGGCAACGTCGACAGCGTCGGCGGCGTGCTCTGCACCGAGCCGGCGGTGGACCTGGTGGCGACCACTGGCGGCGGGCATTTCAACCGCTGGCAGAGCCGCGTTTCCGGGTTGCCGGAATACGGCGGCGAGCTGCCCGTCTCGGCCCTGGCCGAAGAGATGCTGACCCCGGGCGACGGGCAGATCCGTGCGCTGGTGACGGTGGCCGGCAACCCGGTGCTGTCCACCCCCAACGGGCGGCGCCTGGAGCAGGCCCTGGACGGCCTGGACTTCATGCTCAGCATCGACCTCTACATCAACGAGACGACGCGCTACGCCGACCTGATCCTGCCGCCCACCGCGCCGCTGGAGCACGATCACTACGACACCACCTTCAACGTCTTCGCGGTGCGCAACGTCACCCGCTTCAACGAGCCGGTGCTGGCCAAGCCCCAGGGCGCCCTGCACGACTGGGAGATCTTCGTCGGCCTGGCCCAGGCCTTCGCCGCGCGCACCGGTGTCGAACTGAAGCCGACCCTGGAGCCGAAGCAGATGATCGACATGGGCCTGCGCTTCGGCCCTTATGGCGATCGTTCCGAGCACAAGCTCTCGGTGCAGCGCCTGGGTGATTTCCCCCATGGGCTGGACCTGGGCCCGCTCAAGCCCAACCTGGCGGGGCGCTTGAAAACGGCTGACAAGCGCGTGGTCGGCGCACCGTCGATCTTCCTCGACGACCTGGGCCGTTTCGCCGCCCAGCAACTGCCGGCGGAAGGCGAGCTGGTGCTCATCGGCCGGCGCCACGTGCGCAGCAACAACTCCTGGATGCACAACTACCACCGCCTGGTGAAGGGCAAGCCGCGTCATCAGTTGCTGATGAACCCGGGCGACCTGGAGCGTCGCGGGTTGGTGGACGGGCAGCGGGTGCGGGTGCGTTCGCGGGTGGGGATGATCGAGGTGGAGGTGGCGGCCAGCGAGGAGATGATGCTCGGCGTCGTCAGCCTGCCCCATGGCTGGGGCCATGCGCGGCCCGGGGTGATGATGGGCATCGCCAGCGAGCAGCCCGGAGCCAGCGCCAACGACCTGACCGACGAACGGCAGCTGGATGCAGTCTCCGGCAATGCCGCGCTGAATGGGGTTCCGGTGGAGGTGGTGGCCGCCTGAAAGTCGTAGGGGCAAGCCCGAGCGTTGTGCTCGGACTTCCGTTACAATGCCGCCATCCTGCCGACCGACGAGTCGGAACGTTCAGCCGAGGTAGCCATGGATATCATCGAAACCATCAAAGAGCAGATCGCCAACAACACCGTACTGCTGTACATGAAGGGCTCGCCGAATGCCCCGCAGTGCGGCTTCTCCGCGCGTGCCGCGCAGGTGGTCATGGGCTGTGGCGAGAAGTTCGCCTATGTCGACATCCTGCAGAACCCGGAAATCCGCGCCAACCTGCCCACCTACGCCAACTGGCCGACCTTCCCCCAACTCTGGGTGGGCGGTGAGCTGGTCGGTGGTAGCGACATCCTTGCCGAGATGTTCGACAAGGGCGAGTTGCAGCAACTGATCAAGGATGCAGTGAGCAAGTCCGGCGCCAGCGCCTGATACCGCTCCCGCTCCAAAAGAAAAGCCCCGCAGATGCGGGGCTTTTTCATGTCCGGACGTTTTATTCGTCCATCTGCGACTGCAGGTAGTTCTCCAGGCCGACCTTGTCGATCAGGCCCAGCTGGGTTTCCAGCCAGTCGATGTGCTCTTCCTCGGATTCGAGGATGTCTTCGAGCAGTTCGCGGGTGCCGTAGTCACCGACGCTTTCGCAGTAGGCGATGGCGGCTTTCAGGTCCGGTACGGCGGTCAGTTCCAGCTTCAGGTCGCTGGCGAGCATTTCCTTGGTGTTCTCGCCGATCATCAGCTTGCCCAGGTCCTGGAGGTTGGGGATGCCTTCCAGGAAGAGGATGCGCTTGATGAGCTTGTCGGCGTGTTTCATCTCGTCGATGGACTCGTGGTACTCGTGCTTGCCGAGCTTCTCCAGGCCCCAGTCCTCGTACATGCGGGCATGCAGGAAGTACTGGTTGATGGCCACAAGTTCGTTGCCGAGGATCTTGTTGAGATGCTGGATGACTTTCTTGTCGCCTTTCATGTGGAGTCCTGCCGTGCAAAGGGGTGGAAGTGATCGAATTTTATCCAGTCGCCCGGCAAAGTCAACGTAAGTTATTGATTAGTAAGATAATTTGAATGTGAATAAGAATGTTTAGATTCCGCGTCTTGGCGCTAACTGCTTGAATTGTTGGCATAAAAAAACCGGACGCTAGGTCCGGTTCTTCAAAACTGATTTGTATCAGGCAGGCACGAAGGTCGCGGGATAGGCGAGGGCGGCCTGGCTGCTCTGTACTTCGGTGAGGGTTTCACGCACCACCTGCTTGGCGAGGCAGGCGCACTTGCCGCATTGGGTGCCGACGCCGAGGGTCTCGCGGACCTCGCGGTAGCTGCAGCAGCCTTCATAGATCGCATCACGAATGTGGCCGTCAGTGACACCTTGGCAGAGACAGACGTACATGGGTGGGCTCAACGCTCGGTAGTGGGCTTGATGGAAAGCGATACTAATCAGAATGAGAATGATTGTCAAAGTCCGTCCGTCAGGCTGCATTCCAGAGCGGTCCGGGCCTTAAACCAGGGCGAGGTGCCAGGTTCGGTGGTGCGATTCCGGGCTCCGCGACGTTGGGCCTCGCTGCACTCGTCGCCAACCTACGGGGCACCCTACAACCCAGGCAAAAGAAAGCCCGGCATCGGCCGGGCTTTCTTATAGAGGGTCTGTGGACAACGGCGACCTCAGTCGTCGTCTTCCATCCAGCCGCCCATTTCCTTCCAGCGGTTGACGATGCCGCAGAACAGCTCGGCGGTCTTCTCGGTGTCGTAGCGCGCGGAGTGGGCTTCGCGGCCGTCGAACTCGATGCCGGCCACCTGGCAGGCCTTGGCCAGGACGGTCTGCCCGTAGGCGAGGCCGGCGAGGGTGGCGGTGTCGAAGCTGGAGAAGGGGTGGAAGGGGTTGCGCTTGAGCCCGGTGCGGTTCACCGCCGCATTGAGGAAGCCCAGGTCGAAGCTGCTGTTGTGCCCCACGAGGATGGCGCGCTTGCAGCCGCTGGCCTTGATCGACTTGCGCAGGCCCCGGAAGATTTCATTCAGCGCGTGCTCTTCGCTCACCGCCATGCGCAGCGGGTGGTCGAGCTTGATGCCGGTGAATTCCAGCGCCGCCTGTTCGATGTTGGCGCCTTCGAACGGCTCGATGCGGAAGAAGTGGGTGTGGTCCGGGTAGAGGAAGCCCTGTTCGTCCATGGCGATGGTGGTCGCCGCGATCTCCAGCAGGGCGTCGGTGGCAGCATTGAAACCGCCGGTCTCCACGTCCACCACCACGGGCAGGTAGCCGCGGAAGCGGGCGGCCATGGGGTGGCGAGGGCCTTGGGGCAGGCTGCCGTCGAGCTCGTCGTCGTACAGGTCTTCGCTCACGCGTTTTTCTCCAGCAGGCGCCAGCGCAGCTTCTCGCCAGCGCGCAGCGGGATTACGGTCTGCTCGCCCAGGGGCAGGCTTGCGGGGGCGGTCCATTCTTCACGGACCAGGGTGATGCTGTCGGTGTTGCGCGGCAGGCCGTAGAAGTCCGGGCCGTTCTTGCTGGCGAAGGCTTCCAGCTTGTGCAGGGCGTTGCGCTGCTCGAAGGCCTCGGCATACAGCTCGATGGCTGCATAGGCGGTGTAGCAGCCGGCGCAGCCGCAGGCGGCTTCCTTGGCGTGCTTGGCGTGGGGCGCCGAGTCGGTGCCGAGGAAGAAGCGCGTGCTGTCGCTGGTGGCCGCATCCAGCAGGGCTTCCTGGTGGGTGTTGCGCTTGAGGATCGGCAGGCAATAGAAGTGCGGGCGGATGCCGCCGACCAGCATGTGGTTGCGGTTGTACAGCAGGTGGTGGGCGGTGATGGTCGCGCCGACGTTGGCCGAGGCGGCCTCCACGAACTGCACGGCGTCGCGGGTGGTGATGTGTTCGAAGACCACCTTCAGGGTCGGGAAACGCTCGACCACGCGGCGCAGGTGCTCGTCGATGAAGATCTTCTCGCGGTCGAACACGTCGACATCGCCACGGGTCACTTCACCGTGGACCAGCAGCAGCATGCCGACTTCGGCCATGGCTTCCAGGGCCGGGAAGATGGTGTCGATGCGGGTGACGCCCGAGTCCGAGTTGGTGGTCGCGCCGGCCGGGTACAGCTTGGCGGCATGGACGAAGCCGGAAGCCTTGGCCGCGCGGATGTCCTCGGGGCGGGTGCGGTCGGTGAGGTAAAGCACCATCAGCGGCTCGAAGCGGCTGCCGGCAGGGCGTGCGGCGAGGATGCGCTGGCGATAGGCGTCGGCCTCTTCGGCGTTGCGCACCGGGGGCACCAGGTTGGGCATGATGATGGCGCGGCCAAAGGTGCGCGCGGCATCGGCGACTGTGTGGGACAGCACGGCACCATCGCGCAGATGGATGTGCCAGTCGTCGGGGCGCAGCAAGGTCAAACGGTCGGACATGGGGGGGCTTCCAGGCGGGCAAAACTCGTCGTGCATGCTACCGGAAAAGCTTTTTCGGGGCACGCGGGGCTTGTGTTTCAAGGCGTCGGCGGTTTTTTCACGGTGTGACAGCGAAGGCCTTGCGGCGGCGCTGCGGGCAACGAACGGATACGGCGAATCCACTCAAGTTTTGCAGGCCGCCACCGATAGCCCTGGAGAGTGCAGAAATTTCCCGTGGAGCCCGCCGTCGTGCGCCAGTGCTATGTCGCCCTGCTCAGCCTGTTCGCCAGCCTTCCGGCCATGGCCATTACCTTCCAGACCCGCCTGGAGAAGGCCGAATGGGCGGTCGAGGGCGACAAGTTCGAGTGCCGCCTGTCGCAACCGATCACCGATTTCGGCAGTGGTGAGTTCGTGCGCCGCGCAGGCGAGCAGGTGACCTTCCGTCTCAAGGCCCGCGAACGCTGGATGGGCGCCGGTTCGGCCACCCTGCTGGCCGCTGCCGCCCCCTGGCAGCCCGGACGTGGCGACATCAACCTCGGTGCCGTCAGCGTCGGCAATGGCGAGGTCCCGTTCAACAGCAGCCAGCTCCAGGGTGGGCGCCTGCTCACCGGCCTGCTGGAAGGGCGCAGCCCGCTGGTACGCCACCGCACCCTGCAGGGCGGCGAAGCCATGGAAGTGCGCCTGCTGCCGGTGAACTTCAACAAGGCCTACAACGACTACCTCGCCTGCACCACCAAGTTGCTGCCGGTGAACTTCGACCAGATCAAGAATGCCCAGCTCGCCTTCCCGGGCGGCGGCACGGCACTGGACGAAATGGGCCGTGCGCGGCTGGAGATCATCCTCGACTACCTCAAGGCCGATCCCAGCGTGAACCACATCGAGATCGACGGTCACTCCGACAACGCCGGCAATCGCCTGACCAACCGCGACCTCTCGCGCCGTCGCGCCCTGGCGGTGTTCGACTACTTCAAGGCCAACGGCATTCCCGAATCGCACATGGTCATGCGCTTCCATGGCGAGCGCTACCCGCTGGTGCCCAACAGCAACGAAGCCAACCGGGCGAAGAACCGTCGCGTCACCCTCGCCCTGTCCCGCGAAGCCGAAGCACCGCCTCCCGCCGAAGCGCCGGCAGCGGCCCCTGCGCCGATCATCCCCGAGGCCGACAAGGCCACCCAGGGCGCGGCGTCCTGAGCCCGCCCGGGTCGATTCGACGAAAGAATCTGTCGCTTGGTCGTCATTGCCTGTCGCGCCACTGTAATTTGGCCGCCAGGGTCAGTAGAATCACGGGTTTTTCGCACAACCCCGTGGAGTTGATGGCATGGCGGACGTAAAGAAGGTTGTCCTGGCGTATTCCGGTGGCCTGGACACCTCGGTAATCCTCAAGTGGCTGCAAGATACCTATAACTGCGAAGTGGTGACCTTCACCGCCGACCTCGGTCAGGGCGAAGAGGTCGAGCCGGCCCGTGCCAAGGCCCAGGCCATGGGCGTCAAGGAAATCTACATCGACGACCTGCGCGAAGAATTCGTCCGCGACTTCGTCTTCCCGATGTTCCGCGCCAACACCATCTACGAAGGCGAGTACCTGCTGGGTACTTCCATCGCCCGCCCGCTGATCGCCAAGCGCCTGATCGAGATCGCCAACGAGACCGGCGCCGACGCCATCTCCCACGGCGCCACCGGCAAGGGCAACGACCAGGTCCGCTTCGAGCTGGGCGCCTATGCGCTGAAGCCGGGCGTGAAGGTGATCGCCCCCTGGCGCGAGTGGGACCTGCTGTCCCGCGAGAAGCTGATGGACTATGCCGAGAAGCACGCCATCCCGATCGAGCGCCACGGCAAGAAGAAATCGCCGTACTCCATGGACGCCAACCTGCTGCACATCTCCTATGAGGGCGGCGTGCTGGAAGACACCTGGACCGAGCACGAAGAAGACATGTGGAAGTGGACCAAGTCGCCGGAAGCGGCGCCGGACACCCCCACCTACATCGAACTGACCTACCGCGCCGGTGACATCGTCGCCATCGACGGCAAGGACATGTCCCCGGCCCAGGTGCTGACCGAGCTGAACCGCATCGGTGGCGAGAATGGCATCGGCCGCCTCGACATCGTCGAGAACCGCTATGTCGGCATGAAGTCCCGTGGCTGCTACGAGACCCCCGGCGGCACCATCATGCTGCGCGCCCACCGCGCCATCGAGTCGATCACCCTGGACCGCGAAGTGGCCCACCTGAAAGACGAACTGATGCCCAAGTACGCCAGCCTGATCTACACCGGCTACTGGTGGAGCCCCGAGCGCCTGATGCTGCAACAGATGATCGACGCCTCGCAGACCAACGTGAACGGCGTGGTACGCCTGAAGCTCTACAAGGGCAACGTCATCGTGGTCGGCCGCAAGTCCGACGACTCGCTGTTCGACGCCAACATCGCGACCTTCGAGGAAGACGGCGGCGCCTACAATCAGGCGGACGCGGCGGGCTTCATCAAGCTCAACGCCCTGCGCATGCGCATCGCCGCCGGCAAGGGCCGCAAGCTGTTCTGATAAGCTGAGCGCCCCGTGCCATGCGAACCCCGGCCACGAGCCGGGGTTCTGCTTTTATAAGCCCACAACCGGGCAACGATGAGGAAACCCTGATGAGACTGCTGCATACCATGCTGCGCGTCGGCGACATGGACACATCCATCGCCTTCTACACCGAAGTCCTGGGCATGACCCTGCTGCGTCGCAAGGACTACCCGGACGGCCAGTTCACCCTGGCGTTCGTCGGCTACGGCAATGAAGCCGAGAACAGCGTCATCGAGCTGACCTACAACTGGGGTGTGGACAAGTACGAGCTGGGCACCGGCTACGGCCACATCGCCCTGGAAGTGGCCGATGTCTACAAGGCCTGCGAAGACATCCGCGCCCGTGGTGGCAAGATCACCCGCGAGCCGGGCCCGATGAAGCACGGCACCAGCATCCTGGCCTTCGTCGAAGACCCGGACGGCTACAAGATCGAACTGCTCTCGCCCTCGCGCAACGACTGAGCGCCAGGCGCCTGAAGAAGCCCCGCCAATGCGGGGCTTTTTTTGGCTCTGCGTTAAGTGTTGCTAGAGGATTTGAGTCCAGCTGATTGCCGAGCTCTGGTGATGTTTCTGGTTTCGCCCCCCCGGGCGAGTCCCTTTTAACAATCGTCGGAATGCCGAACCACTTAAAAGGAACCAAAAGGGCTTGCCCCATCATCCGGCCCGACTGCGTCGGGTTCCCTCACTCCATCGCCGTTACTCGCTACGCTCGCCCTTCGGGCCGCACTGAAGTGCGTTCGCCGCAAGCGTCGTCTGGGGGCCGGCGCGATGGGCCATCCATGGCCTGGCGCGCCTCTCGCGGCATCCATGCCGCTCGTCCCCCGGCGCACCGACTGCGTTCGGCCTCCTGGAGGGGCGTTGGCGGCTGCTCCAACTTTCTTCGCTCGAACCCTCACATTGATGTGCGCAGTAACCCGACGCACGTTCGTAGGATGGCGTAGAGCGAAGCGAAACCCATGCGGTGGAGGTGGCACAAACCCTTGGGTGCCCGGAAATAGCCGTGCTTGAGCGCTTGCATTAAAACCACAACAGCTAACGCAGACAGAGCCCTTTTTTCGTCCGCAGATGGCTGCAACCCCACAAACAAAAAGCCCCGCATCGGCGGGGCTTTCGGGCGGCTTCACATCAGAGGTCGAAATCGTAATCGGACAACTGCTTCTGCAGGCGGCGCTCTTCCAGGTAGTTGTCGATGATGCGGCGCTTGGTCAGGTTGGTCTTGGCAACCTCGACCGGAGCCTCGCCATCATCAGCGTCCTCGACGACGAAGTCTTCCTCGGTCTCGATCTCTTCTTTGGCTGTGCTCATACGGTCACTCCACGATGCGGGGCGCTATTGGCGCACCTTATAGCGACAAAGCAGAGGCCGGTAAAAAAGATTTTTTCAATCGAAGCATCGAGCGGTTCAATGAAGCCTCAATCGTCCGAGGTTTTCGCCTTGTATTCGCACAGGTCCTCGATCCGGCAGGCGCCACAGCGCGGCTTGCGGGCCACGCAGACATAACGTCCATGCAGGATCAGCCAATGGTGGGCGTCGAGCAGGTAATCCCTTGGTACGAATTTGAGCAGCTTCTTCTCCACCTCCAGCACGTTCTTGCCGGGGGCGATGCCGGTGCGGTTACTGACGCGGAAGATGTGCGTGTCCACCGCCATGGCCAGCTGGCGGAAGGCGGTGTTGAGCACCACGTTGGCGGTCTTGCGACCGACGCCGGGCAGGGCCTCCAGCGCCTCGCGCTCGTCCGGCACCTGGCTGCCGTGCTTCTCCACGAGAATGCGGCAGGTCTCGATGACGTTCTTCGCCTTGCTGTTGTACAGGCCGATGGTCTTGATGTACTCCGACAGCCCCTCCACGCCCAGGGCATAAATGGCCTCCGGCGTGTTGGCCACCGGGAACAGCTTGGCCGTGGCCTTGTTCACCCCGACGTCGGTGGCCTGGGCGGAGAGGATTACCGCGATCAGCAACTCGAAGGGCGAGGAATAGGCCAGTTCGGTCTTGGGCTCGGGGTTGTCCTCATGCAGGCGGCGGAAGATTTCCAGGCGTTTGGCGGCATTCATGGTCGACGGCTTCTGATTAGGGTTTGAGGCGCACGAGCGCCAGGAGCAGGCCCAGGAGGATAAGGCCTCCCGGCGCCGAGGCGAAGAGCGGCAGGCCGTCGGCAGCCGCCTGCCAGTGCAGGGCGCCAAGGCCCAGCCATTCGCCGTGGGCCAGCAGGCTGGCGTGGCCGAGCAGCTCCCGCAGCGCGCCCAGCAGCAGGGCGCACGCGGCGAACAGCAACCCCTGGCGCAGGCCGGCGCCGGGGCCGGCGGGCTCGATCGCCACCAGCAGAAGGCAGGGCAGCGCCAGCAGGGCGAGGAAGGGGCCCAGGGCCCGATGCAGCTCGAAGGCGAAGGCCTGCATCAGCAACTGGGCGAGGCCCACCAGCACGCCGGCCAGCAGCAGGGCGCCGAACCACAGGGCATGGCCGGACAGCGCACGGCGCAGCACAGGCAGCAGCAGGCCGAACAGGCTCAGCAGCGGCAGGGCAACCAGGGCGATGCCCAGCGCCTTGACCAGCAGGTCGCTGGCGCCCAGCAGGGGCGCCAGGCCAAGCAGGGGCAGGGCGATGGCGGGCTTCATGGCGCATCCCCCAGCAGCTGCTCGCGATGGGCGTCGAAGTAGCGCAAACCCTGCTGGGTCGCGGCGACCACGGCGCGGGAAGTGATGGTGGCGCCGGCGATCTGGTCGAACGCACCGCCATCGGCCTTGACCCGCCACTCACCCGGGCGGTTGCCCGGTGAGACGCCTTCCAGGCTCGCCAGCCAGGGGCTGCGGGCGGGCTCGATACGGTCACCGATGCCGGCGGTCTCGCGGTGTTCCAGCACCTTGCTGCGCAACAGGCGGCCATCCGGGGCGATGGCCAGCAGCAGGCGGATCGGGCCTTCGTAGCCGGCGGCCGTGACCGGCAGCAGCAGCGCCACCACCTTGCCTTCGCGGCGCGCCAGCCAGGCGGCGGTGGGCGCGGGGCGGCCCAGGGTCTCGGCGTCCGGCAGGGCGATCGGTTCGCGCAGGGGGTGATTGTCGTAGCTGCCGGGCGGCAACAGGTCGAGCAGCGCGCGTTCGTCGGCATCCACGGCGGCCGCGGTGATCTGCGGGCCGAGCCCCTGGTACGAGGCGACCAGCAGCGCCAGGCCGCCAAGGCCCAGCGCCAGCAACACCACCAGCGAGCGGCCGTTCATGGGCGTACCCCGCGTGCGGCGACCCGCTCCAGCGTGGGCACCAGCAGGTTCATCGCCAGCACCGCGAAGGCCAGGCCGTCCGGGTAGCCGCCCCAGGTGCGGATCCCATAGACCAGCAGGCCGACGCCCACGCCGAACAGCAGGCGCGCGCGGTCGCTGGCAGGGCCGGAAACCGGCTCGGTGACGATGAAGAAGGCGCCCAACATGGTGGCGCCGGAGAACAGGTGCAGCAGGGGCGAGCCGTTGGAGTCCGAGCCGCTGCCGTTCCAGCACAGCAGCGCGGCGACGAAGAGCGCGGCGAGCATGCCCACCGGTGCGTGCCAGCGGATCACCTTCTGTTGCAGCAGGATCAGGCCGCCGGCGAGGAAGGCCAGGTTGACCCACTCGGCACCGTGCCCGCCGACGCCACCGAAGGCGCCGTGGCCGGCGAACAGCTCGTCGATGGTCAGGCGGTCGTTGTGGCGCAGGGTATCCAGCACCGTGGCCTGGCTCCAGCCATCCACCAGGCCGCTGCCGAAGCCGAACACCTGTTGCAGTGCGCCCCAGGGGCCGTGGACCTGGCCGGCGGCGGGCCAGTGGGTGAAGTGGGCGGGGAAGGCCAGCAGGGCCAGGGCGAAGCCGAGCATCGCCGGGTTGAAGGGATTGTGGCCGAAGCCACCGAACAGCGATTTGCCCAGGAGGATGGCGCAGGCACTCGCACACAGGGCCAGCCACCAGGGCGCATAGGGCGGCAGCGCCAGGGCCAGCAACACGGCGGTTACCAAGGCGCCGCCCTCGGCCAGGGGCGCCAGGCCGAACAGGGCCTCGGTAGGGGCGATGCGCTGGCTGCGCAGGCGCCGCACCAGGGCCTCGCCGGCCAGTGCGGTGGGAATGGCGATGGCCAGTTGCACCAGGGTGCCGCAGCCGTACTGCCAGAGCAGTGCAAGCAGGCCCGGCAGGCAGGCCAGCAGCACCAGGCGCATGCCTGGGCGCGGGTCGAAGCCGGGCTGCGCGGTCATGCTCCCGGGTGCCCGTCGAGCTGCGCCTGGGTCCGCGCCAGGCGTTCCCGGGCGCGGGCCAGGGCCTGGTCGTCGACGGGTTGGCGCCGCTCCAGCTTGCTCACCTCGGCGCGGGCCATGGCCAGCTCGGTCTTCAGCGCGCGCAGGGCCGGGTCGATGGGGTTCTTGTCGATGCGTTGCAGGTCCGGCGGGGCCTTGCCGCTGGCGTCTTCGGCGGCGTGCAGCGCCTGCTCGGCGTCGGCGAGGGCCTGGCGCAGAGGTGCCAGTTCCGCTTCGGCGGCGCCACGGGCCTCGGCGCTGCGCAGTTCGGTACGGCGGCTGAGCAGGGCGATCTTCGCCTGCTTCAGTGCGGCCATGCCCGGTGTGGGGGCGGCGGCCGGCTGGGCGCCTTGCAGGCGATCCAGCTCGGCTTCGGCCTGGGCCACGCTGGCGCGCAGTGCGTCCAGCTGGCTGCGCTGCTCGGCGTCCGGCTCATCGCCAAAGGCCTTCTCCGCCTTGGCCAGCTGGGTGCGGCCCATGGCGGCGGCGATCTTGGCCTTCTTGTAGGCGTCTTGGTCCAGGGCGGTCGGCGTGCTCTCGTTGGCCGCTTCCAGCGCGGCCTGGGCCTTGGCGTTGGCGATGCGCAGCGCTTCCACTTCGGCCGCGATATCGGAGGTGCCGTAGACCTCCAGCTGCTTCTCGGCCTTGGCCAGGGCGACCCTGGCCAGCGCGGCCTCGATCTTCAGGCGCTTCTGCCGCTCGGTCTGGATGCCGGCCGCGGCCTTCTGTGCCTTTACCCGTTCGATGGCGGCCTGCACCGGGTCACTGGGCGTGGGCGTCGCCACCGGTTGCCGCGCCTGTGCCTGGGCGGCCCTGGCGGCGCGGGCTTCGCGCTCGGCCAGGCGCCGGGCTTCGTCGCGGGCGAGGCGGCGGTTGCGTTGTTCGTAGCGATGGCGGAACTGGTCGGCGCGCTGGCGTTGCTCGCCGGCCGCCGGTTCCGCCAGGGGCAGGATGTCGATGCAGTCCACCGGGCAGGGCGCCACGCACAGCTCGCAGCCGGTGCATTCATCGGCGATCACCGTGTGCATCTGCTTGGCGGCGCCGACGATGGCGTCCACCGGGCAGGCCTGGATGCACTTGGTGCAGCCGATGCACTCGGCTTCGCGGATGAACGCCAGCTGCGGCGGCACCTGGCCGCCGGGGGCCTCCAGGGGCAGTGTCGGCACCTGCAGCAGGTCGGCCAGGGCGATGATGGTGGCGTTGCCGCCGGGCGGGCACTTGTTGATCGCCTCGCCCCGGGCCATGCCCTCGGCGTAGGGCCGGCAGCCGGGGTGGCCGCACTTGCCGCATTGGGTCTGGGGCAGCAGGGCGTCGATGCGCTGGATCAGCGCCACCTGGCTCATGAGGCCACCATGCCGTTGAAGCCGAGCAAGGCGACGCCCATCAGCCCGGCGCAGATCAGCATTACCGGCAGGCCGCGGAAGGGCGCGGGCACGTCGGCCGCCTCCACCCGTTGCAGCAGGTCGTCGAACAGGCGCAGGGCGATCCAGAAGCCGATGCCACCGCCGATGCCCAGGCCGAGGGCGCTGGCGAAATCACCGGCAGCGGCCAGCAGCATGGCGCCGAGTGCCGCGCCGTTGCCCAGCAGCAGGGGCAGCAGGCCGTCACGGGGCAGGTGCGGCGCGAGGCGGGCGAGCAGGGCCAGGCTCGCCCAGGCCAGCGGCAGCAGGGCGGGGAGCAGCAGGGCGATGCCGAGGTAGCCCAGGCCGAGGGGCGCCAGCAGTCGGTCCAGGGCCCAGGCCAGCGGCGTGGCGAGCACCAGCAGCAGGCCGCCGGCCAGCGCCAGGCTGCGGCTGCGGGACTGGCGCAGGGCGTCGGTGCCCAGGGGCAGGACGAGAATCAGGTTGTTGACCAGCGCTGCGCCGAGCAGGGCGAGGATGAAGTCGGTCATGGTCAGGGGCGTCGGGTCTATCGAAAAGGCCGCGCATTATCCGGGATGCTGCCGGAGCGGTACAGGGCCGCATGGTCGCGGCCCTTGTCAGCAAGGCTAGCTCAGCCCTGGGCGACGGCCTTGTTGCGGCGTGTGGCCTTGCGCCACAACCAGCGCACCAGCAGCGCCAGGGGGAACAGGATGATCACGAAGGGGATGCCGTAGCCGAGCATCTCCAGGGCCTGGGCGGTGCCTTCGGTGGCGTTGTCCAGCAGGCCGGAGGCGGCGTCGCCGATGCGCGACAGGCGGCTCGGGCGTTGCTGGTCGGTGGTGAAGTCCAGGGTCAGCAGGTTGGTGGCGATGCGGCGCTGCTGCTGGGCGGCTTCCTGGCTGGTGGCGGCCAGCTGCACTTCCAGCTCGGCCATTTCGCGGGCCAGGGCCAGCAGGTCGGCGACGGCCAGGTCCTTGCGCCCCTGGAACGCTTCCAGGGTCTTGTACTGGCGCTCCAGGCGCTCGCGGGTGCGGGCGTTGTCGCCCACGGCCTGGGCCAGGTCCTCGGCGCGGGTGTTGCGGCTTGCCAGTTCGCCCCCTTCGGCGGCCAGGGCAACCATCTTCTCCACGCCCTCTGGCACGATGCGCAGCACCAACTGGCCGGCACGGTAGTCGCCCTGGCTCTGCTCGATGGCCAGCAGGTCGCAGGTGCCGAAGCGGCCGTCACCACAGGCTTCGCGGGCAGCGGCCAGGCGCGGGGCGACGTTCTCGGCGGCGAGGTGGATGGTGACCTGGTGCTCGTAGGCGAGGAAGGCACCGGGCTTGGAGGCTTCGCCCCGGAAGGCGGCTGCACCGCCGCTCCCTTCACCTTCTGATTGGGAGCAGCCGGCCAGGGCGGTGAGGGCCAGGAGCAGGGGCAGGGTCCAGTGCTTGATCATGTGCGTTCCTTGCGTGGTGTCGCGTGGTTTATCGGTTCCTGAAACGACGAAGCGCCTGGCCGGTGAGCGGGCAGGCGCTTCGTGATGGCCGGCGTGTATTACTTCACGCGCTGGCCGGGCTTGGCGCCGCTGTCGGGGCTGAGCAGGTAGATCTCCTCGCCACCGGGGCCGGCGGCCAGGACCATGCCTTCGGAGACGCCGAACTTCATCTTGCGCGCGGCCAGGTTGGCCACGTACAGGGTGAGGCGGCCTTCCAGCTTGCTCGGGTCCGGGTAGGCGCTCTTGATGCCGGAGAACACGTTGCGTTTCTCGTCGCCGATATCCAGGGACAGGCGCAGCAGCTTGTCGGCCCCTTCGACGAACTCGGCCTTCTCGATCAGCGCGATGCGCAGGTCGACGGCGGCGAAGGCGTCGAAGCCGATTTCGGCGGCCAGCGGGTCCTTGGTCAGCTCGCCGTTGCCGGCAGGGGCCGGTGCAGCGGCGGCCAGGTCTTCCTTGGAGGCAGCGACCATGGCTTCGATCTTCGCCGGCTCGATGCGGGTCATCAGCGGGGTGAAGGCGTTCAGCTGGTGGTCGGCCAGCAGCGTCTCGTGGTCGGCCCAGGTCAGCGGGGCGACGTTGAGGAACTGCTCGGCAGCGGCGGAGAGGTTCGGCAGCACCGGCTTGAGGAAGATCACCAGCTGGCGGAACAGGTTGACGCCCGCAGCGCACACGGCCTGAACCTCGTCCTGCTTGCCTTCCTGCTTGGCCAGGGCCCAGGGCGCCTTGTCGGCGATCCAGGCGTTGGCGCAGTCGGCCAGGGCCATGATTTCGCGCATGGCGCGGGCGAAGTCACGGTTCTCGAAGGCCTCGGCGATGTTCGGTGCGGCGGCCTTGAACTCGGCGAACAGCTCCGGCGCGGCATTGGCGGCCACCAGGCGGCCGGCGTTGCCCTTGTGGATGAAACCGGCGCAACGGCTGGCGATGTTGACCACCTTGCCCACCAGGTCGGAGTTCACCTTCTGCACGAAGTCCTCGAGGTTCAGGTCGAGGTCGTCCACGCCGCGGCCCAGCTTGGCCGCGTAGTAGTAGCGCAGGTATTCCGGGCTCAGGTGGTCGAGGTAGGTGCGCGCCTTGATGAAGGTGCCGCGGGACTTGGACATCTTCTGCCCGTTCACCGTCAGGTAGCCGTGCACGTTGAGCGCGGTCGGCTTGCGGTAGCCGGCGCCTTCGAGCATGGCGGGCCAGAACAGGGCGTGGAAGTTGACGATGTCCTTGCCGATGAAGTGGTACAGCTCGGCGCTGGAGTCCTTGGCCCAGAAGGCGTCGAAGTCCAGCTCCGGGCGGCGCGCGCAGAGGTTCTGGAAGCTGGCCATGTAGCCGATGGGCGCGTCCAGCCAGACGTAGAAGTACTTGCCCGGGGCATCGGGGATCTCGAAGCCGAAGTAGGGCGCATCACGGCTGATGTCCCACTCCTGCAGGCCGGCATCCAGCCATTCGGCGATCTTGTTGGCCACGGACTCCTGCAGGGCACCGCTGCGGGTCCACTGCTTCAGCATGGCGTCGAAGTTCGGCAGCTTGAAGAAGTAGTGCAGCGATTCCTTGAGCACCGGAGTGGCGCCGGAGATGGCCGACTTGGGGTTCTTCAGCTCGGTGGGCGCGTAGGTGGCGCCGCAGACTTCGCAGTTGTCGCCGTACTGGTCGTCGGCCGCGCATTTCGGGCAGGTGCCCTTGATGAAGCGGTCGGCCAGGAACATTTGCTTGTCCGGGTCGAAATACTGGGTCACCGGGCGCGTGGCGATATGGCCGGCGTCGCGCAGCCGGGTGTAGATGCTGCTGGACAGCGCGCGGTTCTCGTCCGAGTGGGTCGAGTGGTAGTTGTCGAACTCCACCAGGAAGTCGGCGAAATCGGTGGTGTGCTCGGCGCGCACGTTGTCGATCAACTGCTCGGGGGTGATGCCCTCCTTCTCGGCGCGCAGCATGATGGCCGAGCCGTGGGCGTCGTCGGCGCAAACGTAGATGGCCTGGTTGCCGCGCATCTTCTGGAAGCGCACCCAGATATCGGTCTGGATGTACTCGACCATATGCCCGAGGTGGATGGAACCGTTGGCATAGGGGAGGGCGCTGGTAACGAGGATCTTGCGGGCTTCGGTCATGGTGATCGGCTGCACTGGGAACACGGGGAAAGTCGGTAACTATATAGGCGTGGCGGGGCATTTTCATCTGTTGCATGGGCTTTGGGTTAAGATGCCCGCCTGTTTCGCTCGGTCTTTTTCCCGGAGTCGTCCATGCCTGTCACCCGCGCCGTGGTGGAAGCCACGCTTCGTCAGTTCACCGATCCCCACCTTGGCCAGGACCCGGTCAGCGCCGGCTGCCTGCGCGAGGTCGACATCCAGGGCGGCAAGGTCCACGTACGCCTGGAGCTGGGCTATGCCGCCGGGCTGTTCAAGAGCGGCTGGGCGCAGATGCTGCAGATGGCCCTGGAGAACCAGGACGGCATCGATTCGGCCAAGGTCGAGGTCGATTGCGTGATCGAGCCGCACAAGGCCCAGGCCCAGGTGCCGGCCCTGGCCAACGTCAAGAACGTGATCGCCGTAGCCTCCGGCAAGGGCGGTGTGGGCAAGTCCACCACCGCCGCCAACCTGGCCCTGGCGCTGGCCCGCGAAGGCGCCCGCGTGGGCATCCTCGACGCCGATATCTATGGCCCCAGCCAGGGCATCATGTTCGGCATCGCCGAGGGCACCCGCCCCGAGGTGCGTGACCAGAAGTTCTTCGTGCCGATCAAGTCCCACGGTGTGGAAGTCATGTCCATGGCCTTCCTCACCGACGACAACACCCCGGTGGTGTGGCGCGGCCCGATGGTGTCCGGCGCGTTGATCCAGCTGATCACCCAGACCGCCTGGGACGACCTCGACTACCTGGTGGTGGACATGCCCCCGGGCACCGGCGACATCCAGCTGACCCTGGCGCAGAAGGTGCCGGTGGCCGGCAGCGTGATCGTCACCACCCCGCAGGACCTGGCCCTGCTGGACGCCAAGAAGGGCGTGGAGATGTTCCGCAAGGTCAACATCCCGGTGCTGGGCGTGGTGGAGAACATGGCGGTGCACATCTGCTCCAACTGCGGCCATGCCGAGCACCTGTTCGGCGAAGGCGGCGGCGAGAAGCTGGCGACCCAGTACGGCGTCGAGCTGCTGGCTTCCCTGCCGCTGTCCATGGCCATCCGCATGCAGTCCGATGGCGGCAAGCCGACCACGGTGGCCGACCCGGAAAGCCAGATCGCCATGATCTACCAGGAAATTGCCCGCTGCGTCGGCGCGCGCATCGCGCAGTCCGGCATGGGCGCCGGTGCCATGCCGACCATCACCATCAGCGACGACTGATGTCGCACGGCGGTGGGGGCTCAGTCGCCCCCGCCGCCGCCACACCCTCCGCCACATCCGCCTCCGCTGTCCCCGCCGCCGTCCGAACCTCCACCATCGCTCGATGAATCGCCGCTCTGATGGCTGCCGCTCGTGCCGCTGCCATCGCCGAAGTCGCTGGAGCCGTAGCCCGAGTCGGCGCCGACGAAGTCCCCGCCGCAGTAGATGACGCCACTGCCCGCGTCGCCGCTGTCGTTGCGGCGTACGCCCTGGCAGTCGGCCACATAGAGGAAGCCGCCGAGGATGCCCAGGCGGCTGTCCAGGTCGAACAGCAGCGGTACGCGGCCGGGCTTGCGCGGGTCGATGCGTTCCTGCTCGCAGGCGTACCACCAGCAGCGGCGTAGGCCGGCGTCGGCCTGGCGGGCGTTGCCCGAGAGAGTGCGTGCCGGGCGGTGGTGCAGGAAGCGGCCAAAGGCCTTCTGGCAGAAGCGCTTGTATTCGCGGGTGTCGAGGATGAAGGCGTGCCACAGGTCGTCCACCACCTGGGACGGCATGGAGACGTAGCCGAAGCCGCTCTTCAGGTAGCAGAGGAAGTACTGGCGCAGGCCGGCGCTCACCAGCATGCAGTCTTCCAGGCGCAGTTGCGGGTGGCGCTTGCGCAGTTCGTCGAACAGCCAGGGGGCCGGGCGGAACTCGCGGATGAAGCGTTCCCGGCCGATTTCGCGGCGGCGTTTGAAGAACGAGAAGGAAAAGACGGCGAAGAACAGGCCGGGGATGATCAGCCAAGGGGTCATGGTGGGTCCTTTCTCCACAAGGGCGGGCCAACAGTGGCGCAGTCGGCGCCGCCGCCACAAGCCCCGCTCGGCGGCGCTGGGCGCCAGGCCACGCTACCGGTCGCTGCCCTTTGCCCGAAAGGCCCGCGCCCGGTAAGATTCGCGATCATTTTTCACCTTCACAGGACCCCCGCCATGAGCATCAAATCGGACAAGTGGATTCGCCGCATGGCCCAGGAACACGGGATGATCGAGCCCTTCGTCGAGCGCCAGGTGCGCGGCGCGGACGACAACCGGGTGATTTCCTACGGGGTGTCCAGCTACGGCTACGACGTCCGTTGCGCCGCCGAATTCAAGGTCTTCACCAATATCCACTCCGCCGTGGTCGACCCGAAGAACTTCGACGAGAAGAGCTTCGTCGACATCAACAGCGACGTTTGCATCATTCCGCCGAACTCCTTCGCCCTGGCCCGCACGGTCGAGTACTTCCGTATTCCGCGTGACGTGCTGACCATCTGCCTGGGCAAGAGCACCTATGCGCGCTGCGGCATCATCGTCAACGTCACCCCGCTGGAACCCGAGTGGGAAGGCCACGTGACCCTGGAGTTCTCCAACACCACCAACCTGCCGGCGAAGATCTACGCCCACGAAGGCGTGGCGCAGATGCTCTTCCTGCAATCGGACGAAGCCTGCGAAGTCTCCTACCGCGACCGCGGCGGCAAGTACCAGGGCCAGACCGGCGTGACCCTGCCCAAGGCCTGATCCACCTGCGTTGCGACCAAAGCCGGGCCCATGCCCGGCTTTTTCATGGCTCTGTCCAGTCAAAGGAACCTGACGAATGAACCTGCTCAAATCCCTCCTGTTCACCCTCGGCCTGGGCGTTTGCTCGTTGTTGCAGGCTGCGGAACTCTCCGTGCTCAGCGGTACCGGGGCATTCGGCCTGCCGGCCAGCGCCACCCGCGCCCAGTTCGTCGAGCGCCTAGGCAAGCCCACGGCCGAGCTGCCCATGTACGGCAAGCGGCGCGGGCTGCTGTATGGCAATTCGATGATGCTGGTGTTCCTCGGTGACCGCCTGCGCGAAGTGCGCTGCTGGGAGCTGGGCGGCTACAACGACAGCCTGTTCCTCGGCTGGATGCAGGGCGTGGGCGAGCGTGGTGCGAATTGGCGTTTCAGCCTGGATGGCCAGGTGCGCCTGGGCCAGCGTCGCGAGCAGACCGCCCCGTGGCTGCAGGGGCTGGAAGGCACCGGCGACGAGCGCTCGGACCTGGTGGTCAAGAACGGCAGCGAGGTCTGGCTGGGCTATGGCTTCGAGCCGGAGTACCGCCAGGACGACGAAGAGCAGCCGGTTCTGGTCTCCATCACCGTGCACTTCAACGATCCGCGCTGATAGGGCGCCCGTAGGAGCGAGCTCTGCTCGCGAAGCCTTTGACGGCTGAAGCCCGGGCTACGGGGCAGGGACGGAAATAGGCGGAATTCTTCGGCAATCGCGGGGCTCTACTGCTTGAAGCCACTGTGAACGCCGGAGGAACGCCATGCGCTCCCAGATCATCCTCGAAGCCCTGACGCCCAGTGCCAGTGCACGGGTGGACGCCATCCTCGCCCATAGCGACCCGTCGCGGGTGCTGCAACAGGTGCCAGGGCCGGGCGACCCGGAGGAGCCGGGTGAACCCACCCAGCCCCACGAACCGGGCGAGCCGACCCTTCCCGACCAGCCGCCGCCCGCTCCGGTGGTGTAGCGCCTCAGGGCACCAGCGGCAGGTCGCGCTTGTGCTGGGTGGCGTCGTAGGTGCGCACGATGATGTCGTAGGCCTCCTGGCGTACGCTTTCACCGTGCAGGAAGGCGTCGATCTCGGCGTAGCTGACGCCATGGGCCTCTTCGTCGGGCTTGCCGGGGCGCAGTTCCTCGAGGTCGGCGGTGGGCACCTTCTGCACCAGGTTGTCCGGCGCGCCCAGGTAGCGGGCGATGGCGCGCACCTGGTTCTTCACCAGGCCGCTCAGCGGGGCCAGGTCGCAGGCGCCGTCACCGAACTTGGTGAAGAAACCCATCACCGCCTCGGCGGCGTGGTCGGTGCCGATCACCAGGCCGTTGTTGGCGTTGGCGATGGCGAACTGCGCGACCATGCGGATACGTGCCTTGACGTTGCCGACCACGAAGTCGCGGCGGGCATCGCTCAGCGCCTGCAGGTGGGTCACCTGCTCACCGAGACCGGTCACGCTGGCGGCGATGTTCACCGTGTCCTCGACATCTGCGCGGATGAATTTCAGTGATTCCTGGGCGTCATGCTCATCGTGCTGGGTGTTGTGCGGCAGGCGCACGGCGATGAAGCGGTAGTCCGGGTCGCCGGTCTCGGCGCGCAGCTCTTCCACCGTCACCTGGGCCAGGCGGCCGGCGGTCAGCGAATCCACGCCACCGCTGATGCCCAGCACCAGTACCTTGAGCCGCGCGTTGCGCAGGCAGGTCTTGATGAAGGCCTTGCGCCGCTCGATCTCCGCCTGCAGGGCGGCTTCATCGGCGAAGGGGGGTACCACATCCAGGGCGGCGGCTATCTCTTTCTGGCGATTGCTCATGGCGGTTCCTTGGCGCTAGCGCGCGTCTGATACGCGGAATACATGTTTCAGGTAGGTGACGAAGTTCTCGTCGCGGCACTGGGTCTTGCCCGGGGTGTCGGAGATCTTCGCCACCGGCTGGCCGTTGCAGGCGGTCATCTTGATGACGATGTTCATGGGCTCGACGCCCGGGATGTCGCAGGTCAGGTTGGTACCGATACCGAAGCTGACGTGGATACGACCGTGCAGGGCGCGATACAGCTTCAGCGCCTTGGCCAGGTCGAGGCCGTCGGAGAATACGAGGGTCTTGGTCTGCGGGTCTATACCGAGCTTTTCATAGTGGCGGATGCACTTCTCGGCCCATTCCAGCGGGTCGCCGGAGTCGTGGCGCAGGCCGTCGAAGAGCTTGGCGAAGTACAGGTCGAAGTCCTTGAGGAAGGCATCGGTGGTGATGCAGTCGGTCAGGGCGATCCCCAGCAGGCCGCGGTACTCGCGGACCCAGCAGTCCAGCGCGGCGATCTGGCTGTCGATCAGGCGCGGGCCCAGTTGCTGGTGGGACATCAGCCACTCGTGGGCCATGGTGCCGATGGGCTTGATGTCGAACTCGCGGGCCAGGTGCACGTTGCTGGTGCCGACGAAGCGCCCGGGGAAGTCGCGCTTGAGGATGTGCACCATCTCTTCCTGCACCCGGTAGGAGAAGCGCCGGCGGGTGCCGAAGTCGGCGATCTGGAAGCCTTCCAGCTCGCTGGCGCTGGCTTCGCCCTTGAGCCAGTCGAGCTTCTGGTAGAGGCGCTCGCTGGCCTGTTCGAGGATCACCTCGCGGTAGCGGTAGCGGTTGCGCACCTCGCTGACGATGGCCAGCAGCGGGATCTCGAAGAGGATCACGTGCAGCCAGGGGCCGCGCAGGCGGATGCACAGCTGGTCGTCCTCGATGCCGGCCTGGACGTAGCGCATGTTGAAGCGGAACAGGCTGAGGAAGCGGGTGAAGTCCGGCTTGATGAAGGGGATGCGCTCCAGGAAGGCCAGCTGGTCGGCGGTGATGGAAATCTCCGACAGGCGCTCGATCTGGTAGCGGATCTCCGCCAGGTAGGGGCGCAGGTCCTCGGCGTTGCGGCAGCGGAATTCCCACTCCACCTCGGCGTTGGGGTAGTTGTGCAGCACCGCCTGCATCATGGTCAGCTTGTAGAAATCGGTGTCCAGCAGGTTCTGCACGATGCGGTCGGAAAACACGCTCTCGGCCATGATCAGCTCTCCTTCTCGATGCTGTTCAGCAAGGCGTCCAGTTCGGCCTCGCTGGCGCACAGCGCGATTCCCAGTTCGTTCATCTGCAGCCGCGCGGCTTCGGCCGTGGCTTCGGCGATTGCCCGGCACGCCGGGAGGTAGACGATAACCGCAAAGCCGGCGCGGCGCAGTTGCAGCGCGGTGGTCTTCACGCAGTAGTCCAGGGCCAGGCCGCCCACCAGTACATGGCTGACGGCGTTCTGCCGGAGGAATTCGATCACCCCGGTGCTGCGGCGTTCCGCCAGGTCGTGGTAGCAGGCGCCGTAGGGGTGCAGGTCGGGCTCCACGCCTTTCCACACGAAGTAGTCGTAGTCCAGCGGCTGGGGCAGCTCGTCCAGCAGCTCGAAACCGGGGGTGCCCGGTACGCAGTGGCTGACCCAGGTGATGTCGGCGTTGGCCAGGGGCAGCGGTGCGAGCATCTCCGCGTGGCTGGGCACGACCCAGGCGGCCTGCGGGCTGTGGGCGTCCTTGCTGCCGATGCGCAGTTCGGCGCGGCGGGCCAGCAGGTTGAGGTGCGCTGCGATCTCGTCGCCGCCCGGAACCGGGAGTTCGGCGGGGCAGAGGGGGGTGAAGCCTTTCTGGGCGTCGACATCGAAGCTGGCGATTTTCATGGCTGCGTTCCTCGTTCGGTTGCGGCTGGCTACATATTCCATCTCGTGTAATATGTCGTCAAGCACTCTTTGATCGCAGGAGGACAGCGATGAGAAACAGTCGGCAGGATTTTCCCGATCCCAGCCTGCGGGCCTACCCGGCGGGCAGCGCGTCTCCGGCCCCGGTGCGCTTCCGCCTGGCGGTGTACGGCGGTGCCTTCGATCCGCCCCACCCGGGCCATGAAAGCGTGGTGCGCCGGGTATTGGAGTGCGCCGAGCAGGTGCTGCTGGTGCCGAGCCACCGCCACGCCCACGGCAAGCGCATGGTGGATTTCGCCCTGCGCTGCGCCTGGCTGGAGCGCCTGGCGACACGCATCGACCCCGCGCGGGTGCGCTGCGACCCCATCGAGGCGCGGCTGGCCCCGGGCGCGGCGGCGGTGTACAGCTACGACCTGTTGCAGGCATTGGCGGGTGAGTACGGTGTAGCGCCGGGGGACATCGCCCTGGTCATAGGCGAGGACAACCTGCCCCAGGTGGCGGGCTTCCATCGCGGGGCGGAACTGCGCGAGCGCTTCGGCCTGCTGGTGGCGGACGAGACGCTGCTGCTGCACAGTTCGGCCATTCGCCTGCACCTGCGCGAGGGCCTGGCGCTGCCGCCGGCCTGGTGCCTGCCGGAAGTGCAGGGGGAACTGGATATCTATAGGGAGCTGCAATGAGTTCTGCACAGGTACTGGCCAGCGTCGACATCGTCGCGCTGCGCCTGAACGAGGCCCAGGGGCTGGAGCTGCTGCTGATTCGCCGGGCCCAGGAGCCCTTCGAGGGGGAGTGGGCGTTGCCGGGCGTGCTGGTCAACGGCCGCTGCGACGACCCCGACCTGGACGCCGCTGCCACCCGTGCCCTGGAGGAGAAGGCGCGGGTGCGCCCGCAGCACCTGGAGCAGGTGGCCACCGTGGGCAACGCCCGGCGGGACCCGCGCGGCTGGTCGCTGTCGACCTTCTACCTCGCCCTGCTGGAGCCGGAAACGCAGCTGAGTGACGCCGACCTGCGCTTCCTGCCGCTGGAGGCAGCCAGCGGGCTGCCCTTCGACCACGACCAGTTGGTGCAGCAGGCCCGCGAGCGCCTGGCCGGCAAGTCGGTCTACACCTCGCTGCCGCTGCACCTGCTGCCCCGGCGCTTCACCGTCACCGAAGCCCTGGGTGCCTTCCAGGCCTGCCTCGGCCAGGCGGTGCAGCACACCACCCTGCGCGGGCGTCTGGAGAAGATGAAGGGGCAGGGCTGGGTGCTGGATACCGGCGAGCAGAACCACCCGAAGATGGGCCGCCCGCAGAAGGTGCTGGAGCACTGCCCGGCGGAAGGCGGCGTGTTCACCTTCGACCGTAGCGTGTTGTCCTGACGGCACGGCGACGGCGAATCGCGGGCAAAAAAATAGGCGCCAACGAGGGCGCCAGGGAGCAATGAACAATGCATAGGTTCTGAGTATCCCCTGGCGCGTAAGTTCAGAAAAACAGCAAAAAAGACGACATCCTGCGGCCATCCATAGGCCATCAAGCCAGGCGGCGTCAGCCGGGGAATGCGGGCCAGACGCCGCCGTCGCCGCAGACGAAGACCCGCGTCGCGTGGTCCATGGCCTGGTCCATGCCTCCGGTGAACTCGCCGAAGGCCGGCAGCAGGCTCAGCTGTTCGCCGAGGCGGAAGCAGGGCAGGCGCAGGCTCTGGCGGCCGGGGCCTCGCAGGCGGAAGGTCGGGTGCAGGTGGCCGGCCAGCACGTGCAGCGTCGGGTGCGGCTCGGGCTCGTGCTGCAGGGCGAAGGGCCCCAGGGCCAGCGGTTCGTGGTGCAGGCTGAAGCCGAGCGCGGCGGGTGGGTCGCCGGCGTGGCGGTCGTGGTTGCCGCGCACCAGGTCGATGGCCAGGTGCGGATGCCCGGCGCGCCAGGCGGTGAGCACCGGCCAGAGCGGCGCCTCGGCGTCCTGGCGGGCATGCAGGAAGTCGCCGAGGAAGACCAGGCGGCGGCAGCCGTGCTGGTGCAGCAGCCGGTCCAGGCGGCGCAGGTTCTCTGCCGTGGTGCCGCTGGGCACCGGCTGGCCGAGGCGACGGAAGCTGGCGGCCTTGCCGAAGTGGATATCGGCCACCAGCAGGCAGCCTTCCTCGGGCCAGTACAGCGCGCGGTCGGCCAGCAGCAGGACGCGGGTGCCGGCCAGCTCCACCTCCAGCGCGGCGTTCATCGCGCCCGGCTCCGGCGTGGCGGCTTGTCGGCAGCGCGCTCCAGCTGCTCCACCATGCGGGCGATACGGTCGGCCAGCTTCTCGCTGCTCAGCCCTTCGCGGAAGCGTTCCACCAGCAGCGGGAAGGCCAGGGGCGTGGGGCGCGGCACCTCCACCAGGCGCAGCTCGCGCTCGCGGATGCGTTGCAGGCAGGCCTCCAGGCGCGGCAGGTCCAGCTCCTGGCGCAGCACCTCCTCGCGGGCCTGGTGCAGCAGCAGGTTGTCCGGGTCGTACTGGCGGAACACGTCGAAGAACAGCCCGCTGGAGGCCTGCAGCTGGCGGGTGCTCTTGCTGGCACCGGGGCGGCCGGCGAACACCAGCCCGGCGATGCGGGCGATCTCGCGGAAGCGCCGGCGTGACAGCTCGCTGGCATTGAGGCTGTGTAGCAGGTCCTCGAGCAGTTCGTGCTCGCTGAACAGCTCGGGACCCAGGCATGCGGCCCAATCCACCTCGGTGGCTGCCAGCAGCTCCAGGCCGTAGTCGTTGACGGCGATGGAGAAGCTCACGGGGCTTTGCCGGGCCAGGCGCCAGGCCAGCAGGCTGGCGAGGCCCAGGTGCACCTGGCGGCCGGCGAAGGGGTAGAGGAACAGGTGCCAGCCCTCGCGGCTCTTCAGGCACTCGGCCAGCAGGTTGTGCTCGTCGGGCAGCGCCGACCAGGCCTGCTGCAACTCCAGCAGCGGCCGGGTCAGTTTCAGCTCCGGGCTGTCGTAACGGCCCCGCGCGGCCTCGCCCAACTGGTGCACCAGGGCGTCGGCCAGTTCGCTGGAAAGCGGCATGCGCCCGCCATTCCAGCGCGGGATGGCGGCCTTGCGCGCGGCGCTGCGGCGCACGTAGGCGGTCATGTCCTCGACCCGCACCAGCTCCAGCGGGCGCCCGGCGAAGAGGAAGGCGTCGCCCGGACGCAGGCGCGAGATGAAGCCTTCCTCGATGCTGCCCAGGGAGCCGGCGGCGCCACCCTTGCCCCAGAAGCGCACCTGCAGGCTGGCGTCACTGACGATGGTGCCGATGCTCTGCCGGTGCCGCCGCGCCAGCTGTGCGCTGGGCACCTGCCACAGGCCGCTGTCGTCGGGCTCGGCGCGGCGGTATTCGGGGTAGGCGGTGAGGGAGTGGCCGCCGTGGCGGATGAAGGCCAGGGCCCAGGCCCATTCGTCGTCGCCCAGGGCGCGGTAGGCCCAGCAACTGCGCACCTCGGCGAGCATCGCCTCGGCCTGGAAGCCACCGCCGAGGGCCATGCTGACCAGGTGCTGGACCAGCACGTCCAGCGGCTTTTCCGGGCTCAGGCGTGCTTCGATGCGGCGCTCGGCGATGGCCTGGCGCGCGGCCACCGCCTCCACCAGTTCCAGGCTGTGGGTGGGCACCAGGGTCACCCGCGAGGCGCGGCCCGGTGCGTGGCCGGAGCGGCCGGCCCGTTGCATCAGCCGCGCCACGCCCTTGGCGGTGCCCACCTGGAGCACCCGCTCCACGGGGAGGAAGTCGACCCCCAGGTCGAGGCTGGAGGTGCACACCACCGCCTTGAGGCGGCCCTGCTTGAGGCCGTTCTCGACCCACTCGCGCACCTCGCGGGAGAGCGAGCCATGGTGCAGGGCGATCAGCCCGGCCCAGTCCGGCCGCGCCGCCAGCAGGGCCTGGTACCAGGCTTCGGACTGCGCGCGGGTGTTGGTGAACACCAGGCTGCTGGCGCTGGACTCCAGCTCCGCGACCACCTGCGGCAGCATGCGCAGGCCCATGTGCCCGGCCCAGGGAAAGCGCTCGACGTTGGCCGGCAGCAGGGTGTCCACCTCCAGGCGCTTGCGTTGTTCGCCCTGCAGCAGAAGCCCGTTGCCGTCGGGCACCAGCACCTGCAGCGCGTGGTCCAGGTTGCCCAGGGTGGCGGAGAGGCCCCAGGTGGCGAGCCCGGGGTTCCACAGGCGCAACCGTGCCAGGGCCAGTTGCAGCTGTACGCCACGCTTGTTGCCGAGCAGCTCGTGCCATTCGTCGACCACCACCATGCGCGGCCCGGCGAAGGCCTGGGCGGCGTCGGCGCGGGTCAGCAGCAGGGTCAGGCTTTCCGGCGTGGTGACCAGCACGCTGGGCAGGTTGCGCGATTGCCGGGCCCGCTCGGCGCTGCCGGTGTCGCCGGTGCGCAGGCCCAGGCTCCAGGGCAGGCCGAGTTCGTCGATGGGCGCCTGCAGGGCGCGGGCGGTGTCGGCGGCCAGGGCGCGCATGGGGGTTATCCACAGCACCGAGAGCGGTAGCACCTGGCCCTTGCCACGCTCCTTGCGGGTGGGTGTGGCGCCGGCCAGCACATCGAGCGCGGCGAACCAGGCGGCGTAGGTCTTGCCGGCGCCGGTGGTGGCGTGGAGCAGGCCGGAGCGGCCCTGGGCGACGGCGCGCCAGAGGGCCTTCTGGAAGGCGAAGGGGCGCCAGCCACGGTCGTCGAACCAGCGCGAGGAGGGGCGGGGGGCGCGGCTCAAGCCTCGGGCTCCGTCGTGGCATCGGCCAGCAGGGCCTGGAGGCTGGCGAGGGTGTCGGCCTCGGCCACCGGTTTGTCCTGGCGCCAGCGCAGCATGCGCGGGAAGCGCACGGCGACACCGCTCTTGTGCCGCTTGGACAGGGCGATGCCCTCGAAGCCCAGTTCGAACACCAGGGTGGGGGTGACGCTGCGCACCGGACCGAATTTTTCCACCGTAGTGCGGCGGATGATGGCGTCGACCTTGCGCATCTCCTCGTCCGTGAGGCCCGAGTAGGCCTTGGCGAAGGGCACCAGGGCGCGCTCGGCGCTGGCGTCCTCGCCCTCCCAGACGGCGAAGGTGAAGTCGGTGTAGAGGTTGGCGCGGCGCCCGTGGCCACGCTGGGCGTAGATCAGCACGGCGTCGACGCTGTAGGGGTCGAGCTTCCATTTCCACCAGGTGCCCTGGTCCTTGGTGCGGCCGACGCCGTACAGCGCGTCGCGGGCCTTGAGCATCATCCCTTCGACGCCGAGGGCGCGGGCGCCTTCGCGCTGGCGGGCGAGGTCGGGCCAATCTTCGCCGCGCACCTCGGGGGACAGCTCCAGCACCGGGTCGCTCAGCTCCTCCAGCAATTGCTCCAGGCGTTCACGGCGTTCGGCCAGGGGGCGTTGGCGCCAATCCTCGCCGCGCCATTCCAGCAGGTCGTAGGCCACCAGGCGCACGGGGGCGTCGTCGAGCACCTTGCGGGTCAGGCGCTTGCGGGCGATGCGTTGCTGCAACAGGGCGAAGGGCTGCACGCGGCCGTCCTTCCAGACCAGGATCTCGCCGTCGATCACGGTGCCGTCCGGCAGCGCGTGGGCCAGGCCGTGCAGTTCGGGGAAGCGCTCGCTGACCAGCTCCTCGCCCCGCGACCAGATCCACAGGTGGCCGTCGCGGCGCACCAGCTGGGCGCGGATGCCGTCCCACTTCCACTCGATCAGCCAGTTCGCCGGGGAGCCGAGCAGGTCGGCGAAGGACGCCACCTCCGCCTGCAGCGGGTGGGCGAGGAAGAAGGGGTAGGGCAGGCCGCCGCGTTCCAGGTGCTCGGCCTCGCTCTGTGCGGCGATGAGCCGGGCATAGCCCTGGGCGCTGGGCGGGCGCGAGGCGTCGGTGTAGCCGACCATGCGCTGGGCGACGCGCTTGGGGTCGAGCCCGGCGAGGTTGGCCAGGGCGCGGGTCACCAGCAGGCGCGAGACGCCGACGCGGAAGGCGCCGGTGACCAGCTTCAGGCACACCAGCAGGCTCAGGCGGTCGAGGCGCGCCCAGAGCGGCGGCAGGCGGGCGGCCAGTTCCGCCGGCGGCAACCCGCGCAGGGGCAGCAGGTGGTCCTCGACCCAGGTGGCGAGGCCCTCGTCGGAGCGATGGACGCTGGGCGGCAGCAGCAGGGAAATGGTTTCGGCCAGGTCGCCCACCGCCTGGTAGCTCTCCTCGAACAGCCACTCGGGCAGGCCGGTGATGGCCAGGGTGATGTCCCGCAGCTGGCGCACCGGCACCAGCTGGCGCGGCTTGCCGCCACTGAGGAAGTACACCGCCCAGGCGGCATCCTCGGGGGCGGCGCTGGCGAAATAGTCCTGCAGGGCGGCCAGCTTGGCGTTGTTCGAGGTGCTGGCGTCGAGGCGGCCATAGAGCTCGGCGAAGTCCTTCACGGGGTCGCCTCCGCGCTCGTGGCGGGTTCGTCCTCGTCGCCGTATTCGGTGCTGAAGCCCTGGGCGTCCAGGCCCTGTTCGCAGAGGTAGCGCACCAGCACGTTGACCGAGCCATGGGTGACGAACACCCGCTCGGCACCGCTCTGCTCGATGGCCCAGAGCAGGCCGGGCCAGTCGGCGTGGTCGGAGAGCACGAAGCCGCGGTCCACGCCGCGTCGCCGGCGGGTGCCGCGCAGCATCATCCAGCCGCTGGCGAAGGCGTCGCTGTAGTCGCCGAAGCGGCGCATCCAGCTGCTGCCGCCGGCCGAGGGCGGGGCCAGCACCAGGGCCTGGCGCAGCAGCGGGTCGTTGCGGGGGATGTCTCCGGCGTAGCGGGTTTCCGGCAGGGCGATGCCGGCTTCGCGGTAGACCCGGTTGAGCGGCTCCATGGCGCCGTGGGCGAGGATCGGGCCGATGCTGGCGTCGATGCCGTGGAGGATGCGCTGGGCCTTGCCGAAGGCGTAGCAGAACAGCACGCTGGCGCGCCCGGCGGCCTGGTTGGCGCGCCACCAGGCGTCGATTTCGGCGAACAGCGAGGCTTGCGGCTGCCAGCGGTAGATGGGCAGGCCGAAGGTGGATTCGGTGATGAAGCAGTGGCAGCGCACTGGCTCGAAGGGGGCGCAGGTGCCGTCGGCCTCGGTCTTGTAGTCGCCCGAGGCGACCCAGACTTCGCCCTGGTATTCCAGGCGCACCTGGGCGGAGCCGAGCACGTGGCCGGCCGGATGCAGGCTGAGGGTGACGCCGCCGTGCTCCAGGCGCTCGCCGTAGTCGAGGGTCTGCAGGCGGATGTCGCCCAGGCGCGCCCGGAGGATGCCTTCGCCGGCGGCGGCCGCCAGGTAGTGGCCGTTGCCGGTGCGCGCGTGGTCGCCGTGGCCGTGGGTGATCACGGCACGTTCCACCGGTTTCCAGGGGTCGATGTAGAAGTCACCGGGCGGACAGTAGAGGCCTTCGGGCCTCGCGACGACCAGGTCCATGGGCACGCCTCGCTGTGGGCTCATGGTTATGAGCATGGTCGGGTTCGGTTGGTTCGGCTGGCAAGTTCGCCTCGGGATCGCGACACAGGTCACGGAAGTCCCGGGCGTTCGTCGGAACAGGTGGCCTGGGGCCAGGTGGGGACGTCAAGATTCGGAGCGGCTCTTCTGCCGACTTCATGGAGGATGTGCGAATGCAGGCTATCAAGGCCTATTTCCAGCGCCACGGCCACGATTCGTTCCGGATCGGTGAGGGGCGTATCAGCGGTTACATTTCGGCAGCGCTGGGGCTGCTCAGCCTGTGCGCGGTGCTGTGCTTCCTGTTCCCCGAGTGGCTGACCTTCGCCGAGTTCCGCAAGGTCTACAGCGAGCAGTTCGCCCGCACTGTGCTGCTGGTGGGGCTGGTGGCGTCGTTCTCCCTGGGCACCCTGAACATCCTGCTCAACCGCCGCAAGCGCCTGGGCTTCACCGGCATCATCGCGTCCGGGCTGGCGGTGTTCCTCGGTGGCAGCAACATCCAGTTCGAGACCATCGGCGAGACGCCTTATTCCCTGGGGCTGGACTGGTTCGTGCTGGCGCTGCTGGTCTCGGCCATCGTCTTCATCCCTCTGGAGAAGCTCTACGCCAAGGACCCGCAGCAGAACATCCTGCGCCCGCACTGGCGCACCGACCTGGCGTACTTCTTCGTCAGCCACATGCTGGTGCAGTTCATCCTGATCTTCGTCACCGCCTCGTCCACGCTGCTGGGTGGCTGGGCGGTGTCGCCGGCCTTCCAGGCGGGGGTGCAGGCGCTGCCGATCTGGCTGCAGTTCATCCTCGCGGTGCTGGTGGCGGACCTCGGCCAGTACTGGCTGCACCGCCTGTATCACGTGGTGCCCTGGCTGTGGCGCTTCCACGCGGTGCACCACTCGAGCACCTCCATGGACTGGCTGGCCGGTTCGCGCATCCACTTCGTGGAAATCCTGCTGACCCGCACCGGGGTGCTGGTGCCGCTGATGCTGATGGGCTTCTCGCCCCAGGCGATGAACGCTTACGTGATCCTGGTGGGTGTGCAGGCGGTGCTGGCCCACGCCAACGTGCGCATCGACGGCGGCTGGTTCAACTACGTGCTGGTGCTGCCGCGCTACCACCATTGGCACCACGCCCGGCACCCGGACTACATCTATAAGAACTACGCGATCCACCTGCCGATCGTCGACATGGTGTTCGGCACCTTCAAGCTGCCGCCCAAGGAGTGGCCGACCCGCTACGGCGTCTTCGGCAAGCCGCTGCCGGACGGCATCCTGCGCCAGCACCTGTACCCCTTCCAGAAGCCGGAGCCCAAGGCACCGGTGAAGCCGAAGGCGTCCTGACCTTCGACGGCGGCCCATGTGCAATGCATGGGCCGCTGCTTCTGATTTTCCCCTCTCCCTTTTCGTCGATTCCCGGGCTGAAGCCCGGGCTACGTTCGGGTTGCGTTCGTAGGTTGGTGCCTCGGCCCAACCTACGGAGCAGTGGTGGCTTTTTCGCGGGCAAAAGAAAGGGCGCCGGTGAGGGCGCCCTGAAAATGATGTGATCTATGGAGTAAGTCCGCTTACATAGACAGCCGTGGGGCGGTTAGTTCCCGCCCCGGCCGATCATTTTTGCGGGGTGAGCGTCAGCCGCTTGGTGCCGTAGACCTTGTCGAGGTTCTGCGACTGGAAGGGGAAGCTCATGTAGCGGGCCTTGAGCCAGGCGTCGATGCCGTCGGCGTAGTTGGGGCTGGCCGGGTTGCCGGATTGGCCGGAGCTGTTGAGCCCGATCATGGGTTCCGGCTGGCCGAAGTCGACGATGATGCGCATGGCCGGGATCAGCCAGGTGTCGAAGTTGTTGCCCCACTCGTAGGCCGAGACGTTCAGCGTGTTCATGTCGCCGCCGGCCTGGTACGGGCCACGGTCCAGGTAGCCCTGGATGGCGTTGATCCCGGTGCGCTGGCTGGCGCTCATGAAGGGCGCGAGGCGGGTGGTTTCGGTGGCCCAGGTGTAGCTGTGCAGCTTGCCCCATTGCCAGGCCTTGCGGTCGGCACCGAGCTTGCCTTCGGCGAAGCTGACGGCGGCGGCCAGGCTGCGGGCGAGGATGGCGGGCTTGTCTTCCTTCTGCGCCGTGCGCACATCGTCCCAGAAGGGGCTGTCGGCGCGGCCCAGCAGGTGGTCGGCCTGGGCGGAGTAGGAGAGGTTGGCGGTTTCCACCAGCGCCTGCCAGGCCGGGCTGCCTTCGGGGCCGAGCTCGTCCTGGAAGATCTGCTTGGCGCTTTCCTGCAGGAAGGCTTCGTAGAACACCGCGTCGGTGGAGGTCGGGCGCAGGTCGCCGTTGAAGGCCAGCAGGCGGCTCAGGGCTTCGCGGGCCTTGTCGCGCTCGGCGGTGGGCAGGGCGTCGATGGCCTTCTTCAGCGGCTGGGCCATGGCCGGGTCTTCGAACATGGCCTTGAGCTTGGCGGCGAAGGGCGTGGTCTGGTCGTACTGCATGGCGATGGTGCTGCGGGTGTCGTGCTTGCCGCTGCCGGCGAGCTGGGCGATGCGCTCGGCCCGCTCCGGGTAGAACCAGGAGTTGGACAGCTGCACGCCATAGCCGCCCTGCACGGTGCGGTGGTTGGCGGTGCCCAGCCAGCCCTGGCTCGGGTCCTGGTCGTAGGGGTGCAGCATGGGGTCGGCGTAGCCGTCCCATTCGTAGCGGCCGTCCCAGCCGGGGGAGGGCATCAGGCCACGGCCTTCGCGGCGGTTAGGGTAGCGGCCGGTGACCTGCCAGGCGATGTGCTGGGCATCGGCGGTGAGCAGGTTGAGGCCGATGGCGCGGATCGAGCGGGTCGCCTCGCTGGCCTGCTCGACGGATTGCGCGCGGGACAGGTCGAAGAAGGCGTCCAGGGTCTGGTCGCTTTCGAACTGGGCGGTCTTCAGGGCGATGCCCAGGCCGCTCTTGATCTCGATCGGTTGCAGCGGGTGCTTGCGCTGGCCGAGCACGGAGTTGAGCAGCGGGCCGTGGCGGGTCTCGTAGAGGGTTTCGCGGATCGGCCGCTCGCCCTTGATGAAGAAGGTCTCGTTGCGCTCGATGGCCGGCTGCCATTTGCCGTCGGCCAGGTAGTAGAGGCGGCTGCCTTCGCGCTTGACCTTCTCCAGGTAGAGGTCCTGGTTGTCGGCCATGACCATGGTCATGCCCCAGGCCAGCTTGCCGTTGTAGCCGGCGACCACGGCGGGCACGCCGGCGATGGTGACACCCGCGGCCTGGAACTTCGGCGAGCGGATCTGCATGAAGTTCCAGTACGAGGGCATCGACAGCGGCAGGTGGGTGTCGTTGGCGAGGATGCTCTTGCCGTTGCGCGTGCGTTCCGGGGCGATGGCCCAGTTGTTCGAGGCGGCGACGCCGAGCATGTTCAAGCCCGCCAGTGCGCCGGCGGCCTGGTCGATGGCGGCGAGGCCCTGGATCTGTCCGCCGAGGTTGAGGCCCTTGAGCTTGTCGGCTTCGTCGAACGGCAGGTTCTCGTCCGGGTAGGTGGGCAGCAGCCAGGCGACCTTGTCGGCACCGACCTTCTGCGCCATGACCAGCGAGGCGATCTCTTCCTGCAGGTTCACCGCCAGGCCGAAGTTCAGCAGGGTGAACACCAGCACCGAGTCCTCGGGCTTCCAGTACGCGGGCTTGTAGCCGGACTCGGCGAGGTCCATCGGCAGCTTGTCGCGGTACTGGAAGAGGTAGGCGTTGACGCCACGCGCGTAGACCTCGAAGAAGGACTTCAGGCGCGGGGAGGCGTTCTTGTAGAGGATGTCGGCGCTCTTGCGCAGGTTCACCGCGCGCATGAAGCGGTCGACGTCCAGCACGCCGGGGCCGGCCATTTCCGCCAGGCGGCCTTCGGCCATGAGGCGCAGGCCGATCATCTGGCTAAGGCGATCGGTGGCGTGCACGTAGCCCATGGTGAACAGGGCGTCGTGGAAGGTGGTGGTTTCGATCAGCGGCATGCCCAGCGGGTTGCGGCGGATCGAGACGCTCTGGGCCAGGCCCTTGACCGGCTTGAAGCCGGAGGTGGGCGGCAGGCTGTCGGAATAGCGGCTGTCGAGCCAGGACTGGCAGCCAGTGAGCGCGACCATGGCGCCGAGGGCGGCGGCCAGGCAGAAGCGGGGCAGGAAGCGCTGGGGCGCAGGCGAGGCCATGGAGCGGTATCTCCCGAAGAGGCAGCGGTTTTCAAACGCGCTACGTTAGAGAGCGGCCTCGCACTGTGCAAGCGGCGGAGGCCCTACTTTTTAGCGGCAGCGGGGTTGATCTTTTCCACCAGGTCATAGGCGCGAACGGTGGCCGGGCGGGCCTGGATGCTCTGGAACCAGCGCTTGAGGTTGGGGAAGTCGTCGAGGTCCTGTTCCTGGAAGGTGTGCGGCACGATCCAGGGGTAGATGGCCATGTCGGCGATGCCGTACTCGGCGCCGGCGACGAAGGGGCGATCGGCCAGGCGCTTGTCGAGCACGCCGTAGAGGCGAGCGGTTTCCTTCACGTAGCGCTGGATGGCGTAGGGCACCTTCTCCGGGGCGAAGCGGTTGAAGTGGTGGTTCTGCCCGGCCATCGGGCCCAGGCCGCCCATCTGCCAGAACAGCCACTGGAGGGTTTCTTCGCGGCCGCGCAGGTCCTGCGGGATGAAGCGGCCGGTCTTTTCGGCGAGGTAGAGCAGGATGGCGCCGGACTCGAACAGCGACAGCGGCTCGCCGCCGTCCGCCGGGGCGTGGTCGACGATGGCGGGAATGCGGTTGTTCGGGGCGATCTTCAGGAAGTGCGGCTGGAACTGTTCGTCCTTGCCGATGTTGATGGGGTGGATCCGGTAGGGGAGGCCGGTCTCCTCGAGGAACAGCGTGATCTTGTGGCCGTTGGGGGTGGTCCAGTAATACAAGTCGATCATGGTGGGACTCCTCAGGAAGCGGGCGGCCAGCCTAAAGTATTCCCGGCACCCACGAAAAGGCCCGTGCTAGACGGGCCTTGGTCGTGCTGGCGCGGATCAGGCGCCGTGGCACTTCTTGAACTTCTTCGCGCTGCCGCAGGGGCAGGGGTCGTTGCGGCCCACTTCCTTCAGCGGGTTGCGCACCGGCTCCTGGGGGCCGTGGTTGCAGTGCGGGCCGTGCACATGGCCGTGATCGTGGTGGTCATGATCATGGTCGTGGTTGCAGTCGGGGCCATGGACATGGGGTTCTTGACTCATGGAACGTCACTCCGGGATGTAGTTGCCCGGGATTATCTCGCCATTGCGCGAGAGGTGCACGCTCTTGCCGAACATCAGGCCGGTCTTCACTTCGCCTTCGAGGCGGTAGCGAATGGCTTCGTCGGGTTTCTCCAGGAGCTTGACGATGTACTTCATGTGGCGCCAGAGGTTGGTACGCACCGGGACATCGAAGGTTTCGTGGCCGTTGGCCGGGACGGTGAACCAGGTGCTGGATTCGCCGGAGGCGAGCTTCACGTCGTTGAGGTGGACGGTATAGACCAGGCCGCGCACCGGCAGGCTGACGTCATTGGGGTTGTCCACACGGAAGCGCAGCAGGAACTGCTGCTCGAGAAGCTTGGCCTTGATTACATCGACTTTCACCAGCTGTACGTCCGGATCGCGGAAGCCGCCGGTCATCCAGGTGGAACATCCGGTCATGCCCGAAAAAGGTAGGGCCAGTAACATCAGTAGGCTGAGAATTCTTATCGTTTGCGCCTGAGAAAACATTGCATTACTCCATCGACGCTCAAGTGTAACAAGCAACTGCTTGGCTGCAACTTGTTGTTTGCAGAAAAAAACCTGCGCCATACTGCTGTCTGTTTCGGACAGGAGTGTGACCATGAGCCGCTACGAGATCGCTTTCTCCGGCCAACTGGTTCCGGGAGCCCGGCTGGAGCTGGTGCAGGCCAACATGGCCAAGCTCTTTCAGGCTGACGCGCAACGTATCGCCATGCTGTTCTCCGGCAGGCGCATCGTGATCAAGAACAACCTCGATGAGGCTGCCGCCGAGAAATATCGTGCAACGCTTGAGCGTGCCGGTGCGGTGGTGGACGTGGTGTCGATGGACGTCGAGATCGAGGAGGTGGAGCTGGCTACACCGCCGCCGGAGTCGCCGGTGGCCGCCCCGGTGCGTGCCGCCGTCACCCAGCCGGCCGGCGAGCCGGCAGCGGTGGGTCGCCTCAAGGTGGCCCCGCGCGACGAGTACATGGCGGCCTTCATCGATGTGGAGGCGCCGGACTTCGGCATCGCCCCGGTGGGTGCCGACCTGCAGGACGCCAAGGCCGACGCGACGCCGCCCAAGGTCGACCTGAGCCAGTTCAGCCTGGCGCCGGTGGGCAGCGACATGGGCCAGGCCAAGGCCGCCCCGGCCGGCCCGCCGCCGGACATCTCGCACCTGCGCCTGCAGGAGTGAGTGCCTGATGTGAAAAGCCCGCCGATCGGCGGGCTTTTCATTGGTGCGAAGGAGCGGCGGCGCTTCAGGAGGCCGTGCACTTCTCCTTGGCCTTGTCCGCGTCCAGCTTGCGGATGGAGGTGTAGAACAGCTCGCAGGTCTGCACCTTGTCGGTCACCTGCCACTTCTGCTTGCAGCTATCCAGGGTGCTGCTCGGGTTGGCGGAATGGTCCTTGCCCATGCCGGCTTGCCAGCAGGCGGCGGAGAGGTCCTGCCCCATCACCTTGAGCCCGGTGGCGTCGGCCTTGGCCTGGTCGCCGTCGTAGTTTTCCGGGTCGGCGGCGTACCAGATGTAGCTGGGGTGGTTGCTGCCCAGCACCGACACCTTCTGTTCGGGCGTGGGGCTGATGGTGCCGAGGCCGAGCACGCCGATGGTGGTGCCGTACTGCTGCTTGATCCAGCTGCGCACCGGGCCGCCGAAGGCCACCATCGGCAGCGCCGGCTTGCCTTTGGTGAGCTGCTCGACCATGCGCGTCTGGTAGGGGGTGAAGTAGCTGTAGACGCCTTCCAGGTCGCTGCCGGCGCTGGCGGGGGCGGCGATGGGGGCGATGTCGATGATGGTCTGGTAGCCGGGTGTGTCGTCGGTGGCGACACCGTTCTGCACCAGCAGGTCGGCCCAGCGATCGGTGGTGGCCGACTCCAGATAGTCCTGGGCCTTGGTCAGGGAATAGTCCGGCGGGAAGTGCAGCAGCTCGATGCTGCGGCGGTTCTCCAGGGCCATGCCCAGGGGCAGGAAGAGGTACCAGCTGT
Organism: Aquipseudomonas alcaligenes MRY13-0052; assembly: GCA_000474255.1. Taxonomy (GTDB): domain Bacteria; phylum Pseudomonadota; class Gammaproteobacteria; order Pseudomonadales; family Pseudomonadaceae; genus Metapseudomonas; species Metapseudomonas solani. Next base: position 61,755 of record BATO01000012.1, on the reverse strand, counting down.
ACTGCCACTTGCCGTCGCTGTTGAGCTGGCTGGCGCCCTTGTAGGCGAGGTCGCCGTTGTCCAGCAGTTGCACCAGGGGCACGCCGTAGTCGGCGGGCACGCCGCTGAAGCGGGCATAGAGGCCCTTGTCGTCGCGGCCTACCTTGACCTGGCCGCCGGCGATGCCATCGCGCTTCAGGCTCTGCCCGAGGTAATGCTCGACGGTTTGCTCCAGGGTCCAGTCGCGGTAACAGATGACGTTGCAGTTGTTGGGGTAGGCGAACAGGCGGGTGACCCGTTCCTGGCTGCCCAGGCTGACCTGGACTTCAGCAGCCTGGGCGAGGCCGGCGAGGCCCGCGAGAAGCGGGACGAGCAGGGTGCGCATGCGCATGGACATCTCCTTGTTGTCGGTTGGCGAATCCTTCCGGGGCGGGGCGCTCGGTCAGAGGTACCCCGCACAGCATTTCTTGAATTTCTGCCCGCTGCCGCAGATGCAGGGGTCGTTGCGCCCCGCCTTGGTTTCCACGGTCGGGTCGATGAAGTACCAGCGCCCGTCGTTCTGCACGAAGGACGAACGCTCGCGGTGGCTGTGCTCGCCGGCCTGGTCGTGCCAGCGGGCGACGAAGGTGACCAGTGCGTGCTCGGGCTTGCCGCCCAGCAGCTCGAAGGCTTCCACCTCCAGGCCCAGCCAGGTGCTCTGCAGGCTCCAGGCCTTCATCGCCTCGCGGTCCAGGCCCTCGCGCTGGGCGGGGAGGGTAGTCTCCACCAGGTAGTCCACCAGGCCCAGCACATAGGCGCTGTAGCGCGAACGCATCAGCGCCTCGGCGCTGGGGGCGGGGTGGCCGCCGTGGTGACGGCCGCAGCACAGGTCGAGGAGGTTGCCGCTGCCGCAGGGGCATGTGCTTGCGCTCATGGCATCACCACCAGTACTTGCCGAAGTTCTCGGGGTTGGCCCAGAACTTCGCATTCAGCCAATCGGGCACCTGCTTGTATTCGCGCAGGTCGTAGGTGAACAGGCTGAGCACCTGGTCATCGCGCTGGAAGCGTTCGGTGGCCTGCAATGCCAGGGCGAAGAAGTCGGTGTCGGTCCAGTCGCAGGCGCCGAGGTCCACCAGCACGGCGATGCGGCTGGCGTTGAGGTTGCGGATGCCGCCCAGCAGCTCCAGGGCGGTGCGCTTGGGCAGGTGTTCCAGGCAGTCGGCGACCAGCGCCAGGTCGAAGCGTTGCGCCGCCTGTTCGGCCGGCAGCGGGCCGGCGGGCACCTGCACCACCTGGCTGTCGGGGTGGGCGCTGGCGAAGGCCTCCAGGGCCGGGAGCGGTGAGTTGCCCACCAGCAGCAGGCGGGCCGGTGCATAGCGGTCGAGCAGGGCGGCGAGGGCCTGTTGCGGGGTGCGGGAGGAGAAGCTGGCAGTCATCGAAAATCCTCGGACAAGTTTGCGAAGACTAGCCTGCCGCCCGCTGCTGGCCTAGTGCTGGCGGTTTTTTAATCACCCGTCTTTACTCCCAGGTTATCGGTTTCCAAAGGCCGATATCACGAGGAGACATGCATATGAGCATCACAAGGACAGCAATACCCTTGCTACTTGTGTCGACCCTGCTGACCGGTTGCGCCGGCCTGCAGAAGACCGACTGGCCCAAGTGTGCAGCAGTAGGCGGTGTAGGCGGTGCAGCGTTGGGTGCGATTGAAAGCAGTTCCTGGGCGGGTTGGGGGGCGCTGCTCGGCGGCGGCATGGCCGCCGGCTACTGCTGGGTCCATGGCGATGGCGACGAGGATGGCGATGGCGTGCCTGACAGTCGCGACAAGTGCCCGGGCACTCCGCCGGGCGTGCAGGTGGATGCGAACGGCTGCCCGCCCGAGCCTGCCGTAGTGGAAGAGGTCGAGGAAGTGGTGGTGGTCGAGGACGAGACCATCGTCGTCCGTGACCTGCTGTTCGCCTTCGACTCCGCCGCGCTGGACCCGGCCGACAAGGCCAAGCTGGACACCATCGCCAGCCGCCTGCGCAACGAGGCCCCGACCGCCAAGCTGACCATCACCGGTCACACCGACAGCGTCGGCAGCGACAGCTACAACCAGAAACTCTCCGAGAAGCGCGCCCATTCCGTGACGGACTACCTGGTCTCGACCGGCATACCCAAGGGCAGCATCGCCGGCGTCAGTGGTGCGGGCGAAAGCCAGCCGGTCGCTGACAACGGCACGGCCGACGGCCGCGCGCTGAACCGCAGGGTGGAAATCCTTATCGACCGCTGAATCCCGCAGCCGTTGCGGCGCGCGGCTTGTGCGCCGTGACGGGCGGGTCTTTACTCCTGTGTTACCGGTATGGGACCGGTGACACAGGAGATCCCTCACCATGAGAACCTTCTCACGGGCTGCTCTACTTCTTCTGGTCGGCAGTGTTCTCTCGGGTTGCGCCTCGACGTCCAGTACGGGCGACGCGCCGCTCAACCAGGGGAACTGGCCTCTTTGCAGTGCGATTGGCGGTCTGGCCGGCGGTGGGCTGGGCGCTATCGAGAGTTCCGCTTGGGCTGGTGGAGGCGCCGTTGCAGGTGCCATCGTCGGCGGTCTGATCTGTTACGCCCAGGATGGCGACGAGGACGGTGACGGGGTCTTCGACCGCCGTGATACGTGCCCCAATACTCCAGCCGGGACCCAGGTCAACCACAATGGCTGTCCGCAGAAGACCTACCCGGCCGTGGTCAAGGCCGAGGAGCCCATTCCTCCGGCTCCCGCACCGCAGAGCGAAGTCATCGTGCTCAGCGACCAGGGCAAGGTGCTGTTCGCCTTCGACTCCGCCGAGCTCACCAGTGACGCGAAGACACAGCTGAATGATGTCGCTACACGCCTGACGGGGGCCGCCATGGTCAGCGTCAAGGTCGTGGGGCACACCGACAGCGTCGGTTCCGATACCTATAACCAGGGGCTTTCGGAACGGCGTGCCAGGAGTGCGGCGGATTACCTCATCAGCCAGGGCGTCCCGGCGGACAAGGTCACCACCGAAGGGCAGGGCGAAAGCCAGCCGGTGGCGGACAACGGCACGGATTCCGGGCGCGCGCAGAACCGCCGCGTGGAGATCCACGTCGCTCGCTGAACACCCGGTGCAACACCGAAGGGGCCCTCGTGGCCCCTTCTTTCTGCCCGCCATTTGGCAGCGACGATGACGAGGAGTAAGGTCGGCGGACTAAAAAAACAGAGGGGGGTGGCATGAAACTTTTCCTGGGGGTGGGCAAGCTGGTTGCCCTGGTGTTCTGGCTGGCGGTGCTGGCCAATCTGATCGAACCGTTTGCCCGACCATTCGCGTCACTGCTCAACGCCGTCGCCGCCCTGGTGCTCGGCCTGCACCTGCTGGAACTGGTGGTGTGCAACAGCCAGCTGCGCGCTCGCCCGCGCCCCTGGAACGACCGCCTGCAACTGCTGCTGTTCGGCGTCTTCCACCTGCTCGGCCTGCCCCGTTCCCAGGGAGGCCGCGAACATGCGTAAGTACTGCCTGCTGGCCCTGCTGGCCAGCCCTGTCGTCCTGGCCGAAAGCGGCGTCAGCGTCGATGCCAACAGCCTGCTCAAACTGCCGGCCCGGGTCGGCTCCCTCAGCCTCGACCGCGTGGTGGTCAACGATTACGGCACCCTGGTGATCCCGGCCAGCGTCACCGAGCTGCGCATTGGCGAGCTGGTGATGGGTCGCGACGCGCGCATCGGCATCGCCCCGTCCGACCAGCCCTTCAGCCTGGTGGTGCGCCAGGGTGAGATTGGCACCGGTGGTCACATCACCGCATCCGGCGCGGCCGGCAGCATGAAGAAAGGCGCCAGCGCCGGGCGCGACCTGAGCCTGCGCCTGGAGCAGGTGCGGGTGGACGAGATCACCCTGGATGTCCGCGGTGGCATCGGAACGCCAGGCTACAGCGGGCTCGCCGGTGCCGATGGCGATGCCGGCGGCTGCCTCTGGGGCAGTGCCAGCCGTGGCTATGACGGCCAGAACGGCGGTGACGGCCAGGCTGGCGGCGCGGGTGGCCATATCCGCCTGGAAGTGCCGACGGACTTCCCTGTCGAGCAGGTGAAGGTGCGCCTGGAAGGCGGTGCCGGTGGCCCGGCGGGTGAAGCCGGCGCGGCGGGCAGTGGCGGTTCCGCCAAGGGTTGCCTGTTCTACCGCACCGCTGCCGGCGCCAAGGGCCGCCCGGGGCAACCTGGCCAGCCGGGCAGCGCGGGGGCTGCCGGCCAGCTCGATGTGGTGCGTATCCAGTAAAAGCTTGAAGAATCGCTGTGCCGCGTCCTCGGGCACCTCTAAAAACGTAGGCGAGGCCGTCAGTGCAAGGCAAAAACAGGCGAAAAGCGCAGTTTACGCAGTGTAAATGAGCACGTTGAGCCTGTTTTTAACGCAGCAATGGCAACGCAGATAGTTTTTAGAAATTCGGGCGCGCCGCAGCGATCGCTATCAGGAACAAACCCAGCAGCAGGTTGCTGCCCACCAGGCGGCGGATGCGGGCCAGTACCGCACCGCCTGCCGGCCAATCCTCGGCGGCCACGGCGCGGCGCAGCTCGGGCAGCTGCAGTGCGTTGACCCGCAGGAACAGCGCCAGCATGGCGATGTACAGGCCCATCATGATGTGCACGTAGCGCGGCGCACCGTCGAAGCCGGCGAAGCGCATGTGCATCATCCCCACGCCGCTCACCGGTAGCAGCACCACCGCCACCCAGACCCAGAGGAAGAAGCGGCGGAACACCTCCACCCACAGCTTCAGCCGTGCCGGCGCATCGAGCGCCTGGACGGCGGCGGGGCGCAGCACCATCCACGCGAAGAACATGCCGCCGACCCACACCAGGGCGGCGAGGACGTGGACGGCGTAGAGGGCGGCGAAGGGCGTCATCGGGTTTTCTCCAGTCGGAAACAAGGCGCGCTATGATAGCCGCCCTGTTAAAGTACTGAAAATTTATCCAGCCTTTCGCGCCCGCAAGAATCCATGCTCAGCACCGAACTCAAGTCCCAGATCCAGGGCGCCTACTCCCGTTTTCTCGAAGCCAAGGGGCTCAAGGCCCGCTATGGCCAGCGCCTGATGATCGCCGAAGTGGCCAAGGTGCTGGGTGCCATCAAGACCGACGACGAAGGCCATCGCGATGGCGAGCCCGCCGTTGTCGCGGTGGAGGCGGGCACCGGCACCGGCAAGACGGTCGCCTACAGCCTGGCGGCCATCCCCTCGGCCAAGGCCGCCGGCAAGCGCCTGGTGATCGCCACCGCCACGGTGGCGCTGCAGGAGCAGATCGTCCACAAGGACCTGCCCGACCTGATCCGCAACAGCGGTCTCAACTTCAGCTTCGCCCTGGCCAAGGGGCGCGGCCGCTACCTGTGCCTGTCCAAGCTCGACATGCTGCTGCAGGACGGCCAGGCGCAGAACGCCACCGCCCAGCTGTTCGCCGATGAAGGCTTCCGCATCGACGTCGACGAGAGCGGCCAGAAGCTGCTCAACCAGATGATCGAGAAGCTCGCCGGCAACCGCTGGGACGGTGACCGCGACTCCTGGCCCGAGGCCATCGAGGACCAGGACTGGGCCCGCGTCACCACCGACCACAGCCAGTGCACCAAGCGCCATTGCCCCAACTTCCAGCAGTGCGCCTTCTATAAGGCGCGCGAGGGCATGACCAAGGTGGACGTGATCGTCACCAACCACGACATGGTCCTCGCCGACCTGGCCCTGGGCGGCGGCGCGGTGCTGCCGGACCCGCGCGAAACCCTCTATGTGTTCGACGAAGGCCACCACCTGCCGGACAAGGCCATCGGCCACTTCGCCCATTTCACCCGCCTGCGCTCCACCGCCGACTGGCTGGAGACGGTGGCCAAGAACCTCACCAAGCTCCTCGCCCAGCACCCGCTGCCGGGCGACCTGGGCCGCCTGATCGAGAACGTGCCGGAACTGGCGCGGGAAATCCGCACCCAGCAGCAGTTCATGTTCACCGCCTGCGAGGAGGTCGCCGACTTCCGTGCCGGCGAAGACATGGAGGGCCGCGAGCGCCCGCGCCACCGCTTCGAGGCCGGCGTGGTGCCCGAGCACCTGATCGAAATGGGCATCGAGCTGAAGAAGGGCTTCGCCAAGCTCAACGACGTCTTCACCCGGCTCACCGAACTGCTCAAGGAAGCCATGGACGGGGAGGCCGGCGTCGGCATCGCCAGCCACCAGGCCGAGGAGTGGTACCCGCTGTTCGGCAGCCTGCAAACGCGTGCCCAGGGCAACTGGGAGCTGTGGACCGCCTTCACCGCCGAAGACCCGGAAGAAAGCCCGCCCATGGCGCGCTGGCTGACCCTGGCCGAGTTCGGTTCGGCCTACGACATCGAAGTCAACGCCAGCCCGATCCTCGCCGCCGAGACCCTGCGGCGGAACCTGTGGAACGTCGCCTACGGCGCCCTGGTGACCTCCGCGACCCTCACCGCGCTCGGCACCTTCGACCGCTACCGCATGCGCGCCGGCCTGCCGAAGAAGGCCGTCACCGCCGTGGTGCCCAGCCCCTTCCACCACGCCGATGCCGGCGTGCTCAAGGTGCCGGACCTCAAGGCCGACCCGCGCGATGCCGCCGCCCACACCGCGGCGATCATCCGCGACCTGCCGCAGCTGGTCGAAGGCTCGCGCGGCACCCTGGTGCTCTACGCCTCGCGCAAGCAGATGCAGGACGTCTTCGACGGCCTCGACCGCGACTGGCGCAAGCGCGTGCTGATCCAGGGCAACCTGTCCAAGCAGGAAACCCTGAACAAGCACAAGCAGCGGGTGGACGACGGCGAGACCAGCGTGCTGTTCGGCCTGGCCAGCTTCGCCGAGGGCGTCGACCTGCCCGGCGCCTACTGCGAGCACGTGGTGATCGCCAAGATCCCCTTCGCCGTGCCCGACGACCCGGTGGAAGCCGCGCTGTCGGAATGGATCGAGGCGCGCGGCGGCAACCCCTTCATGGAGATCGCCGTGCCCGACGCCTCGTTGCGCCTGGTGCAGGCCTGCGGTCGCCTGCTGCGCACGGAATCCGATCGCGGCACCATCACCCTGCTCGACCGACGGGTCGTCACCCAGCGTTATGGCAAGGCGATTCTCAACGCGCTGCCGCCCTTCCGCCGCGAGATCGGCTGAAACAGACCACCGCGGCGCTTGACGCCGGGCCCGCCTCTGCGATCATTGCCGGCTTGCGCGGGCACGGTTTTGCAGATCGCGGGCAACATTCGCCCATTCCGCTGTCTATGCACTGACTTCATGTGGGGAATCGGTTTCATGTCATCCAGAACCAAACCAGCGCTGCTGCTGCCCATCCTGCTCGCCATCGGTGGCTTGAGCACGGCGGCGCAGGCCGAGACACTGTTCAACTTCGTACGCCCGCTGGACTCCGTCACCGTCACCACCCAGGACGCGGGCCTGCCCAGCGTGACCGCCGAGAACACGCCCGAGGGCGAAATCCTCCGCCGTCTCAATTTCAACCAGGCCGACAAGCCCAGCCTGCGCCTCGCGCCGCAGAACGGCACCTGGGACTGGAGCAAGGCCGGTGCCATGAGCCTGCGCCTGCAGAGCGCCATGGACTGGGCCCTGACCCTGGACGTGACCATCGAAAGCGCCGACGGCAAGACCGTGCGCACCCGCCTGGCCCTGCCGGCCGGCCCGTCTCAGACGCTGCTGGTGCCGCTCACCGCCACCTCGCCCCGCGCCCATGGCATGCGTGCCGCGCCGCCGCAACCCTGGAGCCGCGACGGCAAGCGCTACCTGCTGGCCACCGAGGTGGAAGGCGAACTGGACCTGACCAAGGTCAGCGCCGTGACCCTGTCCCTCGACCACCCCAACGCCGTGCAGAGCGTCCTCCTGGGCCGTTTCGGCACCGCCGAGCAAAGCCTGCAGGACGACTACTACAAGGGCCTGATCGACACCTACGGCCAGTACACCCGCGGCGACTGGCCGGAGAAGATCAAGAACGACGAGCAGCTCAAGAACGCTGCCCAGCAGGAGCAGAAGCAGCTCGACGACTGGCAGAAGAAGCTGCCCGAGCAGGACCCCTACGGCGGCTGGTTGGCCGGCCCGAGCTTCGAGGCCAAGGGCTTCTTCCGCACCGAGAAGCGCGACGAGCGCTGGTACCTGGTGACCCCGGACGGCCATCCCTTCTATTCCCTCGGCGTCAACGCCGTCACCCCCGAGCACAGCCAGACCTACGTCGAAGGCCGCGAGTCGATGTTCACTGCGCTGCCCAAGGACGGCGAGCCCCTGGCCGCCTGGTACGGCAATGGCGACAGCCGCCGCGACACCGGTTCCACCAAGGGTCGTAATTTCGACCATGGCCGCTGGTACGACTTCTACGGCGCCAACCTGGAGCGCACCTACGGCAAGCAGGACAAGGCCCGCTGGGTCGACCACAGCATCGCGCGCCTGAAGGCCTGGGGGTTCAACACCGTCGGCAACTGGAGCGCGGGCGAGTTCAACACCAGCCAGCGCATGCCCTACACCATCCCGCTGTCGATCCATGGCGACTACGCCACCATCAGCACCGGGCTCGACTGGTGGGGGGGCATGCCCGACCCCTTCGACCCGCGCTTCGCCATGGCCGCCGAGCGTGCCATCGCCATCGCCGCCCGTGACCACCGTGACGACCCCTGGCTGATCGGCTACTTCGCCGACAACGAGCTGGCCTGGGCCGGCCCCGGCGCCGACCCGAAATCCCGCTACGCCCTGGCCTACGGCACCCTGCGCCTGACCACCGACGTACCGGCCAAGCGTGCCTTCCTCAAGCAGCTGCGTGACAAGTACCGCAACCAGCAGGGCCTGTCCCAGGCCTGGGGTATCGAGCTGCCGGCCTGGGAGCTGATGGAGGACCCGGGCTTCGAGGCGCCGCTGCCGAACCCCGAGCACCCGGCCATCGAGGAAGACCTCAAGCGCTTCCAGCGCTTCTTCGCCGACACCTACTTCAAGACCATCGCCGAGTCGATGAAGTGGCACGCGCCGAACCACCTGCTGCTGGGCGGCCGTTTCGCCGCGAGCGTGCCGGAGGCGGTGGAGTCCTGCGCCCAGTACTGCGATGTGCTGAGCTTCAACTTCTATACCCGCGAGCCGCAGCACGGTTACGACTTCGAGTACCTGCGCCAGCTGGACAAGCCGCTGATGGTCACCGAGTTCCACTTCGGCTCCCGCGATCGCGGCCCGTTCTGGGGCGGCGTCGCCGAGGTCTACAAGGAAGAGGAGCGTGGCCCGGCCTACGCCAACTTCCTCAAGAAGGCCCTGGAGGAGAAGCTGATCGTCGGCGCCCACTGGTTCCAGTACCTCGACCAGCCGGCCAGCGGCCGCCTGCTCGACGGCGAGAACGGCCACCTCGGCCTGGTGGGCATCACCGACCGTCCCTACGACGGCTTCATCAAGGCGGTGCGCAAGGCCAACCTGGATGTCGCCGCCCAACTGGCCAAACCCGCCGAAGCCAAGCCCGTAGAAGCCAAACCGGCCGACAAGCCGGCGGAGAAGGCTGCAGCCAAGCCCGAGCAGAAGCCCGCCGCGGCACCTGCCGCCAAGCCCGAAGCCAAGCCTGAGTCGAAACCCGAGCCGAAGCCTGAGGCCAAACCGCAAGCCGAGCCTGCTGCGCCAGTGCCTGCCGAGCAGCCCGAGCAATCGGAGAAGCCCGTCGGCAAGCCCACAGACGAAGCTACGCCCAAGCCGGACCCGGCGCCCAAGGTCGAGACCGACCCGGCGCAGAAGCAGGATGCGCCTGATGCATCCTGAGTCATTCGACTGACCGATGGACCCTGCGCCGAACTTCGGCGAGGTTCCCAAAGGACGGCGGCATTGGTAACAATGCCGCCGTCATTTTTTTCCGAGGAGAGTGCCGGTGCAGACCCAGGGTTACTTCGACTTGCGTTTCGAAGCGGTGCGCGACGCGTTCGCCGCCCTGTTCGACGACTCCCAGGAGCGCGGCGCCGCGCTCTGCGTCCAGGTGGGCGGCGAGACCGTGCTCGACCTCTGGGCCGGGGTGGCCGACAAGGACGGCCAGGAGGCCTGGCAGACCGACACCATCCTCAACCTGTTCTCCTGCACCAAGACCTTCACCGCCGTCACTGCGTTGCAGCTGGTGGGCGAGGGCAAGCTCGAGCTGGACGTCCCCGTGGCCCGCTACTGGCCCGAGTTCGCCGCCGCCGGCAAGGAGCGCATCACCCTGCGCCAGTTGCTCAGTCACCGTGCCGGCCTGCCGGCGATCCGTCAGCCGCTGCCGGCCGAAGCGCTCTACGACTGGCAGGCGATGACCGCCGCCCTGGCCGCCGAGGAACCCTGGTGGACGCCCGGCGAGGAACACGGCTACGCCCCCATCACCTACGGCTGGCTGGCCGGTGAGGCGATCCGCCTGGCCGATGGCCGTGGCCCGGGTGAATCCATCGCCGCGCGTATCGCCCGCCCCCTGGGGCTGGATTTCCACGTCGGCCTGGATGACGCCGAGTTCCACCGGGTGGCCCACATCGCCCGCGCCAAGGGCAATATGGGCGACGCTTCGGCCCAGCGCCTGCTCAAGTGCATGATGACCGAGCCCACGGCCCTCAGTACCCGCGCCTTCACCAACCCGCCGTCGATCATGACCAGCACCAACAAGCCGGAATGGCGGCGCATGCAGCAGCCGGCGGCCAACGGCCACGGCAATGCCCGCAGCCTGGCGGGTTTCTACGCCGGCCTGCTGGACGGCCAGTTGCTTGACTCCGCGCTGCTCGCCGAGCTCACCCGCGAGCACGCCATCGGCGACGACCGCACCCTGCTGACCCGCACCCGTTTCGGCCTGGGCTGCATGCTCGACCAGCCGGACGTGGCCAACGCCACCTACGGCATGGGCCGCCTGGCCTTCGGTCACCCCGGCGCCGGTGGCTCCATCGGTTTCGCCGATCCCGAGCGTGAGGTCGCTTTCGGTTTCGTCACCAACACCCTCGGCCCCTATGTGCTGATGGACCCGCGCGCCCAGCATCTGGCCCGCACCCTGGCGAGCTGCCTGTAGCGGAACCGCTCGTCAGTTGCACGGAATATCCCTTTGCGGATGAAGGGGTTGCGTCCAGAATTTCAGCCTGTACCTGAGATTGATGCGCCATCATGCGATGGCGTATCGCCTTCTCCTTTTACCTGTTACGGGGGCCCCGCGATGAAGCTGCTCAAGTCGTCCACCTTGATCCTCTGCATGACCGTTTCCGGTTGCAGCACCTTCAGCCACGACAAGCCGGCTGCGGAAGCCCACGCGCAGAACAGCGGCACCAGCCATTGGTGGTGGCCGTTCGGTAGCAGCGACGACAAGGTGGCCAAGGCCGAGGTGCCCAAGGTCGACCAGAAGCTCACCCAGGCCTGGCTGGACCAGTACGAGCCGCGCCTGCGCGAGGCGGTGAAGGACAGCAAGCTGGAAGTGGAGCGCCGCGATAACCTGCTGGTGGTCACCGCGCCGGTGGAAGGTTCCTTCAACCCTGATCGCCCCAGCATGCTGCTGCCCATCACCCTCGGCCCCTTCAGTCGTGTCGCCAAGCTGGTGGAAGGCGATCCGAAGACCGGTGTGCTGGTTCTCGGCCATGCCGACACCTCCGGCGAAGACGCCCTCAACCGCAAGCTCAGCCAGGAGCGCGCCCAGGCGGTGGCGGCGATCTTCCGCCTCAGTGGCCTGCAGCGCGACCGCCTGTCGCTCAAGGGTGTCGGCTCCGACATGCCCCGTGCCGCCAACGACAGCAAGGACGGCCGCGCCCTGAACCGCCGCGTGGAAATCCTCCTCACCCCGCAGGACACCCTGGTCGCCCTGCTGGCCCGCTACAACCAGCCGCCGAAGGTGGCCCAGCAAGTGGTTGCGGCAGATCAAGGCAAATGAGCCTTGCTTGGGTAAGCTAGGCCTTTCCTTTTGCAGGACGCCGAGATGACCCAGACCCTCGCCGACATGCGTCGCGACTACACCCGCGACGGCCTCAGCGAAGCCCAGGCTCCCCAGGAGCCTTTCGCCCTGTTCCAGCAATGGTTCGGTGATGCGGTGAAGACCGAGCAGCTGCCGGTCGAACCCAACGCCATGACCCTGGCGACCGTCGACGCCGACGGCCGCCCGCATTGCCGGGTGCTCCTGCTCAAGGGGCTCGATGCGCGGGGCTTCACCTTCTTCAGCAACTACGACAGCGCCAAGGGCGAGCAGCTCGCGGCCCGCCCGTTCGCCGCCATGACCTTCTTCTGGCCCAGCCTGGAGCGCCAGGTGCGCATCGAAGGCCGGGTGGAGCGGGTCACCGCCGAAGAGTCGGACGCCTATTTCCAGGTGCGCCCGCTGGGCAGCCGCATCGGTGCCTGGGCTTCACCCCAGAGCCGGGTGATCGCCGACCGCGCCGAGCTGGAACAGCTGCTCGCCGAGACCGAGCGACGCTTCCTCAACCTGGCGCCCACCTGCCCGCCGCACTGGGGCGGCTACCGCCTGCTGCCGGAGCGCGTCGAGTTCTGGCAGGGCCGTCCGAGCCGCCTGCACGACCGCCTCAACTACCGCTTGGTCGATGGCCAGTGGATGTTCGAACGCCTCGCCCCCTGAGGCTTTCCTGAGCGGCATGCGCGCCCTGTAGACTGGCGGCTTCCCCTGGAGGCCGCCCATGCTCGAACTCGATTCCACCCTGGCGCAGCACATCGTCGACCGCGCCATGGCCATCCTTCCTTACAACATCAACGTCATGGATGCCCAGGGCATGATCATCGGCAGCGGCGACCCGCTGCGCGTGCATACCCGCCACGAGGGTGCCCAACTGGTGCTGGCCAACCGCCGCGTGGTGGAGATCGACGAGCAGGCTGCCGCCTGCCTGCGCGGCGTGCGCCCCGGGGTGAACCTGCCGCTGTTCCATGCCGAGCGGCTGATCGGCGTGCTCGGCATCACCGGCGAGCCGGATGCGGTGCGCCCCTATGCCGAACTGGTGCGCATGGCTGCCGAGATGCTGGTGGAGCAGCGTCAGCTGCAGGCCGAGCGGCACTGGCAGCGCCACCAGCTGGACGCCTGGCTGAACCAGCTCGCCGATCCGCAGACCGACCTGGTGCACCTGGCCGCCGAAGCCGAGCGCATTGGCCTGCAACTGCCCTGGAGGCAGCAGGTCTGCGTGCTGGAACTGGTGGAGGAGGGGGACCCGCAGGAGCGTCGGGCACGGGTGCTGGATGGCCTGGCCCGACAGGGGATGCTGTGTGCGGCGCTGTCGGCCCGTGAGCTGATCTGCTGCCGCCTCTTCAGTGCCGAGCGCGATGACGATACCTGGCTGGCCCAGGCCGACGAACGCGGCTGGGGCATCGCCCGCCTGTGCATCAGCGACCCCCAGGCCGGCATCGGTGACCTGCGCGAAGCCGCCCTGGCGACCCGGTCGCTGCATGCCTTCGCCCGTGCCTGCCGAGCGCAGCAGCGCATCTTCCACCTGGAGGAGCACCGCTTGTCGACGCTGCTGTTCAGCCAGCGCAGCAACTGGCTGCTACGGCGCTGGCTCGGCCCGCTGCAGGCGCTGGTCGATGCGGATGACGACGGCGTGCTGTGTCGCACCCTGCAGTGTTGGCGCGAGCACGATGGGCACGGCAATGCTTGCGCCCAGGCCCTCGGTATTCACCGCAACACCCTGCGCTACCGGCTGGAGCGCATCGCCGAACTGGTGGGGCTGGAGCGCCCGCGTCACGACCAGTTGCTGTTGCTCGGCCTGGGGCTGGACCTGCTGGGCTGGCCCAAGGTCGATTGTGCGAATGCACGGATGGGTGGCATCGAAGACGCTGTCCGTTAGGTCGTATGCATAAGGCTATTGCGCTCGGGATCGCGCAGAATCGGGCGGCTATCCGGCATCCATAACAACAACTAAGGAGTCCGCACATGGGCCTGGTCCTGATCCTGGCGGCGTTGATCGCCTTCATCGTGCTGTCCACCACCCGCTTCAAACTGCACCCCTTCCTCGCGCTGCTCGCCGCGGCCTTCATCGCCGGCTTCGCCTACCAGGTGCCCACCGGCGAGATCGTCAAGACCATCACCACCGGCTTCGGCAGCATCCTCGGCTACATCGGCATCGTCATCGTCCTGGGAACCGTCATCGGCGTGATCCTCGAGCGCAGCGGCGCGGCCATCACCATGGCCGAGACGGTCATCCGCCTGCTGGGCGAACGCTTCCCCACCCTGACCATGTCGATCATCGGCTACCTGGTGTCCATCCCGGTGTTCTGCGATTCCGGTTTCGTCATCCTCAACTCGCTGAAGAACGCCCTGGCGGCGCGCATGCGCGTCTCCACCGTGGCCATGAGCGTGGCCTTGGCCACCGGCCTCTATGCCACCCACACCTTCGTGCCGCCCACCCCCGGCCCCATCGCCGCCGCCGGCAACCTGGGCCTGGATGCCAGCCTCGGGCTGGTGATCGCCGTCGGGTTGGTGGTGGCACTGGCCACCGCCCTGGCCGGCATGTGGTGGGCCAACCGCTTCATCGGCCGTGAGGTGGAGTTGGAGGACGACCCGCTGTCGCAATCGGCGGACCAGGACTTCGCCGCCCTGCGTGCCGGCTACGGCAAGCTGCCCAGTGCCTTCCAGGCCTTCGCGCCGATCTTCGTGCCCATCCTGCTGATCTGCCTGGGCTCCATCGCCGCCTTCCCCGCCAAGCCCTTCGGCAGCGGCACTTTCTTCGGCCTGCTGAGCTTCCTCGGCCAGCCGGTAGTGGCCCTGCTCGTGGGTGTCGCCCTGGCCTGCACGCTGCTCAAGAGCGACGACAAGCGCAAGGAATTCCATGATCGTGTGGTGGAGGGCATCGTCTCCGCCGCGCCCATCCTGCTGATCACCGGTGCCGGTGGCGCGTTCGGTGCCATGCTCAAGGTCACCCCCCTGGGCGACTACCTGGGCAGCACCCTCTCGGCGCTGGGCATCGGCCTGTTCATGCCTTTCGTGGTCGCCGCCGCATTGAAGACTGCACAAGGCTCGACCACCGTGGCGCTGGTCACCACTTCCGCCTTGGTGGCGCCGCTGCTCGGCCAGCTTGGCCTGGACAGCGAGATGGGGCGTGTGCTCACCGTGATGGCCATCGGCGCCGGCGCCATGACCGTGTCCCATGCCAACGACAGCTTCTTCTGGGTGGTCACCCAGTTCAGCCGTATGCCGGTGTCCCTGGCCTACCGCGCGCAGACCCTGGCGACCCTGGTACAGGGTATCGTCGGCATGCTCGTCACCTGGCTGCTCAGCCTGATCCTGCTCTGACCGCAGTACCGCCCGGAGCCTGGTGCTCCGGGCACATCCCGAGGTAACCCGATGAAGATTGTGATTGCTCCCGATTCCTTCAAGGAAAGCCTGAGCGCGCCCGAAGTGGCTGCCGCCATCGGGCGCGGCTGGTCGTCGGTATTCCCGGTGGCCCAAGTGCTGCTGCGGCCCATGGCCGATGGCGGCGAAGGCACGGTGGACGCGGTGCTCGCGGCCAGCGGTGGCGAGCGGCGTATGGCGACCGTGCGCGGGCCGCTGGGGGATGAGGTCGAGGCGCACTGGGGCTGGCTGGGGGAGGGCAGCGCCATCATCGAAATGGCTGCCGCCAGCGGGCTGCATCTGGTGCCCGCCAGCGAGCGGGACGCTACCCGCACCAGCAGCTTCGGCACCGGTGAGCTGATCCGCCAGGCCCTGGGCGCCGGCGCCACGCGCATCATCCTCGGCCTCGGTGGCAGCGCCACCAACGATGGCGGGGCCGGCCTCATGCAGGCCCTGGGGCTGCGCCTGCTGGATGCCGACGGGCGCGAATTGCCACCCGGTGGTGCCGCGCTGGCCGACCTGGCACGGATCGATCGCAGCGGCCTCGATTCACGCCTCGCCCATGTGCGGTTCGAAGTCGCGGCGGATGTGGATAACCCGCTCTGCGGTCCCCGGGGCGCCTCCCACGTCTTCGGCCCGCAGAAGGGCGCGAGCCCGGCACAGGTCGAGCAGCTGGATGCGGCGCTGCAACGTTATGCACAGGTGGTCGCCCAGGAACTGGGGCAGGACCACAGCCAGCAACCCGGCGTCGGTGCGGCCGGTGGGCTGGGCTTCGCTGCCCGGGCCTTCCTCGGGGCGTGTTTTCGTCCGGGGATCGAGCTGGTCGCTGAACTGGCCGGGTTGGCCGAGGCGGTGCAGGGCGCCGACCTGGTGATCACCGGAGAAGGGCGTCTCGACTCCCAGAGCCTGCATGGCAAGACGCCGGTGGGCGTGGCGCGTGTCGCACGGGCCGCCGGCGTGCCGGTCATCGCCCTGGCGGGCAGCCTGGGGGAGGGTTACCAGCGCCTGCGCGAGGCGGGTATCGAGGCGGCCTTCAGCCTGGTGCCCGGGCCGATGACGCTGGAGCGGGCGATGGCCGTGGCCGGTGATGAACTGGAGGCGCGTGCCGCCGATATCGCCCGGCTCTGGGCCTTGGCGGGGCGGGCTCAGGCCCCGGGGTAGCGTTGGGCGGCGCGCTCCAGCCAGGCGGGCAGATCCTTGCGCTTGACCTTCTCACGGCGGGCGGCCTGCAGCTGTTCGAGCATGTAGTCGCGGCGAGCGGCGTCCGCGCCGGCGAGGGACAGCGCCAGGTCACGGTCCATCCAGCGCTTGATACGCACGTAAATCCACCAGTGGAAATACAGCCCCGCTGCGGTGGTGGTGACGATGATGAAGTAATCCATGAACTACCCTTGCTCTGGCGGCACCCGGGCGCCTTGGCGTTGTCCGAGTGGTGAGTCTGTATGGAAACTGAACGGGTCGGCAGTTTGTTCAGGCGCCGGGTGACAGTTTCCGCCGCTGCGGAGTCTAATGGACGAGCATCCAATCTGGAGGAAATGCTATGCGTAAATCCGTTCTGCTAGTCGCTTCGTTCTCTGCGGTAGCGATGCTTCTGGGCGGCTGTCAGTCGAGCCTGACCGGAGACACCTATTCGCGCGACGAAGCACGCCAGGTGCAGACCGTGCGCATGGGCACCATCGAATCGCTGCGTCCGGTGAAGATCGAAGGCACCAAGACCCCGATCGGCGCAGGCGCCGGTGCGGTCGTCGGCGGTGTCGGCGGCAGCGCCATCGGTGGCGGGCGTGGCAGTGTGGTAGCGGCTGTGATCGGTGCGGTTGCCGGTGGCCTGCTGGGCGCTGCGACCGAAGAAGGCCTGACCCGTACCCAGGGCGTCGAGATCACCGTTCGCGAAGACGACGGCTCCATGCGCGCCTATGTGCAGGAAGTGCAGGAAAACGAGATTTTCCGTGTAGGCGAGCGCGTTCGCATCATGACCGTCAACGGTACCAGCCGCGTTTCCCACTGATCCCGGTTCGCCTGCAGGAGCGAGTCGGCCCCCGTTTCGTCTCCCGTCTGCATCGCTGCCTTCCCAACGCGGCTGCCCCTCATGGGGTAGCCGTCGTCGTTTCAGGGAGACGGGTTTCGCTAGTTTTTTGAAATAATTCAATGCATGTCCGGCAATCGATAGTTATGGATAATCGTCGAGTTTTCGCCTTGCCGGACTTCAGCGCTGGACGGGGCCTAGTTTGGGAGGGTCATCGATGTTTCTGGCGCTGATTGTCGCGCTGCCTTTTCTGGGCGCTCTGTTGCCTTTGCTCGCCGAACGCCTGGGACGTAACCAGGCGTCGCTGGCTGCTGCCTTCGCGCCGCTGGCCGGGCTGATCCTGCTGCTGATGCAGGCCCCCGCCGTGCTGGGTGGGGAAACCCTGAAGCTGATGCTGCCCTGGTTGCCGGGGCTGGGCCTGAACTTCAGCCTGCGCCTGGATGGCCTGGGTTTTCTCTTCGCGTTGCTGATCCTCGGCATCGGCCTGCTGGTCATCCTCTACGCCCGCTACTACCTGTCCGAGCGCGAACCCATCGGTCGCTTCTTCGCCTTCCTGCAACTGTTCATGGGCGCCATGCTCGGCGTGGTGCTCTCGGAGAACCTGCTGCTGATGCTGGTGTTCTGGGAGGCCACCAGCCTCTCGTCCTTCCTGCTGATCGGCTTCTGGGGCCATCGTTCGGATGCCCGCAAGGGCGCGCGCATGGCGTTGACGGTGACCGGTGCCGGCGGCCTGGCGCTGCTGGCGGGCATCCTCCTGCTGGGGCATGTGGCCGGCAGCTTCGAGCTGACCGACGTGCTGTCGGCGGGTGACCACATCCGGGCCCACGCGCTCTATCCGGTGCTGCTGTGCCTGGTGCTGCTGGGCGCGCTGACCAAGTCCGCGCAGTTCCCCTTCCATTTCTGGCTGCCCCACGCGATGGCGGCGCCGACGCCGGTGTCCGCCTACCTGCACTCGGCGACCATGGTCAAGGCCGGGGTCTTCCTCCTGGCGCGCCTCTACCCGGCCCTGGCCGGCACCGACTGGTGGTTCTACCTGGTGAGCCTGAGCGGGCTGGCGACCCTGCTGCTGGGCGCGACGATGGCGCTGTTCCAGCATGACCTCAAGGGCCTGCTGGCGTACTCGACCATCAGCCACCTGGGCCTGATCACCCTGCTGTTCGGCCTGGACTCGCCCATGTCCAACGTCGCGGCGGTGTTCCACATCATCAACCACGCCACCTTCAAGGCCTCGCTGTTCATGGCGGCGGGGATCATCGACCACGAGACCGGCAGCCGCGACATGCGCCTGATCAACGGCATGTGGCGCTACCTGCCGCACACCGCCGTGCTGGCGATGGTGGCGTCCCTGGCGATGGCTGGGGTGCCGCTGCTCAATGGCTTCCTCAGCAAGGAGATGTTCTTCGGCGAGGCCCTCAGTCAGGACATGGCCGGCGGCCTGCACTGGCTGCTGCCGCTGGGCGCGACCCTGGCGGGCGTGTTCTCCGTGGCCTATTCGCTGCGCTTCGTGCATGACGTGTTCTTCAACGGTGAGCCCAAGCCGCTGCCGAAATTCCCGCCCCATGAGCCGCCGCGCTACATGAAGGTGCCGGTGGAGATCCTCGTCGCGCTTTGCGTGCTGGTGGGCATGGCGCCCAACTTCACCGTGGCGCCGCTGCTCGCCGTGGCCGCCAGCGCCAGCCTGGGTGGCGAGCTGCCCGAGTACAGCCTGGCGATCTGGCACGGCTTCAACCTGCCGCTGGCGATGAGCTGCATCGCCCTGGTCGGCGGCGTGCTCCTCTATATCGGGCGCAAGCCGCTGTTCCGCTGGTACGCCGGCTTGCCGGATGCCGATGCCAAGCTGGTGTTCGAGGGGGTTATGCAGCGCCTGGTGCGGGGCGCCACCCGCCTGACCGCCAGCCTGGAGAACGGCTCGCAACAGCGCTACCTGGCTCTGCTGCTGCTCGCGGCAGTGGTGGTGGTGGCCGTGTCGCTCTGGCCCCTGGCGCAGTTGACCGGCTCGCGCCCGGCGATACCGCTCGATGGCGCCAGCGTGGTGGGCATGCTGGTGCTGTCGGTGGCGGGCGTGCTCACCGCCGTGTTCCATCGCCAGCGCCTGGTGGCCCTGCTGATCCTCGGCGTCGGCGGCCTGCTGGTAGCCCTGGCCTTCGCTCGCTTCTCCGCCCCCGACCTGGCGCTGACCCAGCTCTCGGTGGAAGTGGTGACCATGGTCCTGCTGATGCTGGCCATGTATTACCTGCCTTCGCGCACGCCTAACGAAAGCACCCTGGGCCGGCGCACCCGCGACCTGCTGCTGGCTCTAGGCGGCGGCGGTGTGGTGGGGCTGCTGACCTACGGGGTGCTGACTCGGCCCTACCAGACCATCGCCGACTTCTTCCTGGAGAACGCGGTGAGCGGTGGCGGCGGCCACAACGCGGTGAACGTGATACTGGTGGACTTCCGCGGCTTCGACACCCTGGGCGAGATCACCGTACTGGCCATCGCCGCAGTGGGCGTCCACGCGCTGCTTTCCGGCCTGCGCCTGACCAACCCCACCTGCGATCCCCAGGGCCGCAACTGGGCGCGCTCCAGCCGGCCGCTGATCATCGAGACCCTCTCGCGCCTGCTGCTGCCGCTGGCGCTGCTGGTGTCCGCCTTCATTTTCCTGCGTGGGCACAACCTGCCTGGCGGTGGCTTCATCGCCGGGCTGATCACCGCCTCCGCGCTGATCCTGCAGTACATCGCCACCGGTTCGGCCTGGGTCGAGCAGCGCCGGCCGCTGCGCTACCAGCGCCTGGCCGGTGCCGGGGTGATGATCGCCGGTCTCACCGGGCTGGGCAGCCTGGTGTTCGGCGCCCCCTTCCTGACCTCGGCCTTCGATCACTTCCACCTGCCGCTGGTGGGCGAGATCGAGCTGGCCACCGCGCTGTTCTTCGACCTGGGCGTATACCTGGCCGTGGTCGGGGCCGTGATGCTGATGCTGGCCGGCCTCGGCAAGCTCAGCCTGCACCCGCCAATCACCGAGGAGATCCACTGATGGAGGCCCTGTTCGCCGTCACCCTTGGCCTGCTCACCGCCAGCGGCATCTACCTGCTGCTGCGGGCGCGCACCTTCCCCGTGGTACTGGGGCTGACCCTGCTGTCCTATGCCGTCAACCTGTTCCTCTTCGCCATGGGCCGCCTGGCCGGCGACGCGGCGGTGATCGGCAGCGGCGGCCAGTACGCCGACCCGCTGCCCCAGGCGCTGGTGCTCACCGCCATCGTCATCGGCTTCGCCATGACCGCCTTCGTGGTGACCCTGGCGCTGCGCGGCGTGGGCGAGCTGGGCAATGACCACGTGGATGGCCGCGCGGACGGGGAGGGGCGATGAGTCACCTGTCCATCCTGCCGATCCTGATTCCGATGTTCGCCGGGGCATTGCTGCTGATGTTGCCCTCCCTGGAGCGGCTCAAGCGCAGCATCTCGGTGCTCGCCACCCTGGCCCTGGTGCCCCTGGCGCTGGTGCTGATGGCCCGCGCCGACGACGGCCAACTGCAGGTCTATGCCCTGGGGGGCTGGCAGCCGCCGTTCGGCATCGTCCTGCTGCTGGACCGCTTCGCCGCGCTGATGCTGCTGGCCACCGCCGTGCTCGGCAGCGCCGTGGTGCTCTATGCCATTCGTGGCGACGACCGCCGTGGCCTGCGCTTCCATGCGTTACTGCAGTTCCAGCTGCTGGGCATCAACGGCGCCTTCCTGACGGGTGACCTGTTCAACCTTTTCGTGTTCTTCGAGGTCATGCTGATCGCCTCCTACGCGCTGCTGTTCCACGGCGGCGGTGCGGAGCGGGTGCGTGCCGGGCTGCACTACGTGTTGCTCAACCTGGTGGGCTCGGCGTTCTTCCTGATCGCCGTCGGCGTGCTCTATGGCATCACCGGCACCCTGAACATGAGCGACCTGGCCAACAAGGTGGCCCTGGCCGATGCCGACAGCGCGCCGCTGCTGGCCGCCGCCGGGCTGCTCCTGCTGGTGGTGTTCGCCCTCAAGGCGGCACTGCTGCCGCTGCACTTCTGGCTGCCACGCGCCTACTCGGCTGCCAGTGCGCCGGTGGCGGCGCTGTTCGCGATCATGACCAAGGTCGGCGTCTACTCCATCGTCCGCGTCTACCTGCTGGTGTTCGGCGCCGGTGCCGGGCAGCTGGCCGATCTCGCCCTCGACTGGCTCTGGCCCCTGGCCCTGGCCACCATGGCGCTGGCCGCCATCGGTGCCCTGGCCGCCGACCGCCTGCAGGGGCTGGTGGCCTACCTGGTGCTGCTCTCCGCCGGCACCCTGCTGGCCGCCGTGGCCCTGGGGACCCCCGAGTCCCTTGCCGCCGCGCTGTTCTACCTGCTGCACAGCACCTGGGTGGCCGGCGGGATGTTCCTGCTCGCCGACCTGATCGCCCGCCAGCGCGGCGACAAGGCCGGCCTGCTGGTGCAGGGCCCAGCGCTGATGAACCCGCACCTGCTGGGCGGCGCCTTCTTCTTCGCTGCCATCGCCGTGGCTGGCCTGCCGCCCCTGTCCGGTTTCATCGGCAAGGTGCTGTTACTCAAGGCGGTGGCGCCGGGCATGCAGGCGGCGCTGCTGTGGTCGGCGCTGCTGGGCGGCAGCCTGCTCGGCCTAATCGCCCTCAGCCGTGCCGGCAGCACGCTGTTCTGGCGGGTCGGCAACGACAGGCTCGGCAGCGCCGAACTGGACCGTGGCCGCCTGCTGGCGACCTTGGCCCTGCTGGCCACCGCCGTGGCGCTGGTGGTCTTCGCCGCGCCGCTGCTGGAGTACGTCCAGGCCACCGCCGCGCAGCTGCATGACGTCGGCCTCTATCGCCAGGTGAGCCTGCAAGGAGTGGCGCCATGATCCGCCGCCTGCTGCCCCATCCGACCATGAGCCTGCTGCTGTTGCTGGTATGGCTGCTGTTGTCGAACTCCATCGCCTTCGGCCACTGGCTGCTGGGTGGCCTGCTCGGGGTGGCCATCCCGCTGCTGTGCAACCCGCTGATGATCGACCGCCCCCGGGAGTGGCACCCGACCCGTCTGGGGCGTTTCGTGCTGCTGGTGATGTGGGACATCCTGGTGGCCAACTTCCAGGTCGCGCGCCAGACCCTCGGCCCGCTGGAGCGGCTGCGCCCGGCCTTCGTCGAGGTGCCCATCGACCTGGACGACGAGATGGCCATCAGCATCCTGGTGTGCGTGGTTTCGCTGACCCCGGGCTCGGTCTCCGCCGACCTCTCGGCCGACCGCCGGACCTTGCTCGTGCACGCTCTCGACGTCCCGGACGACGCCGCGCTGATCGCCGAGATCAAGTCGCGCTACGAGGCGCCCCTGAAGGAGGTCTTCCCATGCTCGCCTACGTGATCCCGCTGTGCCTCGTGCTGCTGGTCATCGCCCTGCTGCTGACCCTGGCACGCCTGGTGCGCGGCCCGTGCCTGCCCGACCGGGTGCTGGCCCTGGACACCCTCTACGTCAACGCCATCGCCCTGCTCATGCTGCTGGGCATCTGGCAGGGCACCAACCTCTACTTCGAAGTGGCGCTGCTGATCGCCGTGCTCGGCTTCGTCGGCACCGTGGCGGTGGCCAAGTACATGCTCCGAGGAGACATCATCGAATGAACGCCGAGCCCCTGGCCCTGTGGGTCGAGATCCTCATCTCGCTGTTCCTCCTGCTCGGCGCCGCCTTCGTGCTGATCGGCGCCATCGGCCTGTTCCGCCTGCCGGACTTCTTCATGCGCCTGCACGGGCCGACCAAGGCCACCACCCTGGGCGTCGGCAGCCTGGTGGTGGCTTCGCTGATCTACTTCTCGACGACCCGCGAGGGGCTCAGCGTGCATGAGCTGCTGATCAGTCTGTTCCTCTTCATCAGCGCCCCGGTCAGCGCCTACATGCTGGCCAAGGCGGCGGTGCTGCAGCAGCTGCCGCTGACCCGCAAGACCCGCGGCAAACCCTGGGAGCAGTAACAGTTTCATCGCCCCGCTGTGCCTGTCGCGGCGCCGTCCTGGCGCCTAGACTTGGGTTTTCCCCGGAGGCAGTCGATGGCGCAGCAAGGTCGTTGGGTGGCGGTCGCCTGCCTGGTGCTGGCCATGGCCCTGTGGGGCAGTTCCTTCATCGCCCTCAAGCTCGCCTTCCGCGAGGTCGCGCCCATGTGGGTGATCTTCGCGCGCATGGCCCTGGGCAGCCTGATCTTCCTGCTCGCCTGGCGCTGGCGCGGTGACTGCGATCCGCGGCCTGGCGACTGGAAATACTTCCTTGGCCTGGCCGCCTGCGAACCCTGCCTGTACTTCATCTTCGAAGCCCTGGCCCTGCAGCACACCAGCGCCGCCCAGGCGGGCATGATCACCGCGCTGCTGCCCCTGCTGGTGGCCGTCGGCGCCTACGTCTTCCTCCGTGAATGCATCACCCGCACCACCCTGCTGGGCTTCCTCCTGGCGGTGGTCGGCGCGGTGTGGCTGAGCCTGGCCAGCGAGGCGGACCCCCACGCCTCGGCGCCCCTGCTGGGCAATTTCTACGAATTCCTCGCCATGGTCTGCGCCACCGGCTACACCCTGCTGCTCAAGCACCTGTCGGCGCGCTATTCGGTGTTCCTGCTGACGGCGATGCAGGCCTTCATCGGCGCGCTGTTCTTCCTGCCGGTGGCGGCGCTCTCGGCGCCCCTGCCCGAATCGCCCAGCGCGCTGGCCATCGGCGCCATGGTCTACCTGGGCGTGGTCGTCACCGTCGGCGCCTATGGCCTGTACAACTTCGGGGTGGGCCGCCTGCCGGCCAGCCAGGCGTCGGGGTTCATCAACCTGATTCCGGTGTTCACCCTGATCTTCGCCATGCTCCTGCTGGACGAGCGCCTCAGCCCCATGCAGCTGAGCGCCGCCGCCCTGGTCTTCGCCGGGGTGGCCCTGAGCCAATGGCGCAACGCTCCGCCGGCCCCCGCCGGCATCCTGGATTGAGAAGAGGCTGACATGAACGACCCCCGCACCTGGACCCAGGAAGCCATCCGCATCATCGAGGCGGACTTCCAGCGCAGTGCCGACACCCACCTGATCCCCCTGCCGCTTCCCGGCCTGCCGGGCATCGAGCTGTACTTCAAGGACGAGTCGAGCCACCCCACCGGTAGCCTCAAGCACCGGCTGGCGCGCTCGCTGTTCCTCTATGCCCTGTGCAACGGCTGGCTCAGGGCCGGCGCGCCGGTGATCGAGGCGTCCAGCGGCTCGACGGCGATCTCCGAAGCCTATTTCGCCCGCCTGCTGGGGTTGCCCTTCATCGCCGTGATGCCCGCCACCACCTCGCCGGAGAAGATCGCCCAGATCGCCTTCTACGGCGGCAAGAGCCACCTGGTGAACGACCCGACGCAGATCTACGCCGAGTCCGAGCGCCTGGCCCGCGAGAGCGGCGGCCACTTCATGGACCAGTTCACCTACGCCGAGCGCGCCACCGACTGGCGGGCCAACAACAACATCGCCGAGTCGATCTTCCAGCAGATGCGCCACGAGCATTTCCCCGAGCCGGCCTGGCTGGTCTCCAGCCCCGGCACCGGTGGCACCCTGGCGACCCTGGGCCGCTACGTGCGCTATCGCCAGCACTGCACCCGGGTGTTCTGCGCCGACGCCGAGCGCTCGGTGTTCTTCGACAGCTACCGCAGTGGCGACCGCAGCCTGACCCTGGAGCTGGGGTCGCGCATCGAGGGCATCGGCCGTCCCCGGGTGGAGGCCTCCTTCCTGCCCCAGTTGATCGACGCCATGGCCAAGGTGCCCGATGCCCTGTCCCTGGCCGCCATGCACTACCTGGCCCAGCGCCTGGGCCGGCGCGTGGGCGGCTCCAGTGGCACCAACCTGGTGGGTGCATTGCTGGTGGGGCTGCGCATGGTCGCGGCGGGGGAGAAGGGCTCGGTGGTGGCGATCCTCTGCGACGGCGGCGAGCGCTACGCCACCACCTACTACGACGATGCCTGGGTGCAGGCCCAGGGTTACACCCTGGAGCCCCTGGTGGCGGCCATCGCCGCCTGCGCGGAGCAAGGCGCGGCCTTGCCCGATTCGATCCAGGTGGCGGGCCTGTGAGCCTGGATGACGGCGTGCAGCTGCGCACCGCGCGGGCTGGGGATATCGAGGCGATGGCCGCCTTCATCTTCGAGCACGGCCCCAACCCCTGGAATTTCCTCCCGGAAGACGAAGTGCACGAGCACCTGGCCGGTATCGCCGATGGCCGCGTGCAGGCATTGCTGGCCGAGGAGCGAGGCTTGCTGGCCGGCTTCATCACCTTCTACTTCAGCACCGGCTTCGCCGAGCACCAGGAGGCTGGCCGCGATGACTCGCCCCGCGCCTATGTCTGCGAGGCGGTGGTGCACCGCGAGTTGGCCGGGCGCGGCCTGGGCTCGCGCATGCTGCGGGCAGTGGTCGAGCGCCTGGCGGAGCAGGGCGTGGGGGATGTCTATATCGAGCGCCACGAAGAGAACGCGGGCTCGGCAGGAATGATGCGCAAGGCGGGCTTCCGCGAGCTGCGCACCTTCGATGACCCGCAGCGCCGTGCCACCGGTTCGCGGCGCACGACGCTCTGTCACCTGCGGCTGGACTGAGGCTCAGCGCTCCAGCCAGGCCAGCATCACGTCCAGCATGCGGTTGGCGAAGGCCCATTCGTTGTCGTACCAGGCCAGCACCTTGACCAGTTCGCCCTGCACGCGGGTGTGGGCGAGGTCCGCCACGCAGGACACCGGGTGGCCATTGAAGTCCACGGACACCAAGGCCTCTTCGTTGCACTCCATCACCCCCGCAGGCATGCGCGCGGCCCCTTCGCGCAGGGCGGCGTTGACCGCCTCGCGGGTGGCCGGGCGCTCGGCGATGAAGCTCAGGTCCACCAGCGATACGTTGGGTGTCGGCACCCGCACCGCCATGCCGTCCAGGCGCCCGGCCAGCTCGGGGATGACCAGGCCGATGGCCCGCGCCGCCCCGGTGGCGGTGGGGATCATCGACAGGGCGGCGGCGCGGGCGCGGTAGAGATCGTCGTGGGTCTTGTCCAGCAGGTTCTGGTCGTTGGTGTAGGCGTGCACCGTGGTCACCAGGCCGCTGCGGATGCCGAATGCCTGGTGCAGCACCTGGGCCAGGGGCGCCAAGCAGTTGGTGGTGCAGGAGGCGTTGGAAACGATGCGCTGCTCGCCCAGCAGCCCATGGTTGACGCCGTAGACCAGGGTCAGGTCGGCGCTGTCCAGCGGGTGGGAGAGCAGCACCCGGGGGGCGCCGGCGGCGAGGTGGCGTTCCACCTGTTCGCGGCTCTTCATGCGGCCGGAGCATTCCACCACCAGGTCCACGCCCAGCTCGCTCCAGGGCAGGCGTACCGGGTCGCTCTGGGCGAGCAGGCGGATGGATTGCAGGCCGATGTCCATGCAATCGCCGTTGAGCTTCACGGGGCAGGCGAAGCGGCCGAAGGTGGAGTCGAAGCGGGTCAGGTGGGCGAGGGTGGCGGCGTCGCCGAGGTCGTTGATCGCCTCGATCCGTACGCGGGCGTCGAGGCCCCGTTCGAAGAGGGCGCGGACCAGGGCGCGGCCGATGCGGCCATATCCGTTCAATGCGATGCGCAGCATGTCGTTCTCCTTGTGCTTGTCCATGGACAAGCTTAGGAGGTCGCCGCCGGTGGCGCGCCCCGACCGCCCGGTTATGGCGGCCGAGTGTGCAGCGGGAAAGCGGCCCGGCCGGGGTCGGCCGGGCAGGGGCTCACTCGTTGCGCGAGCCGCCGAAGTAGGCGCAGCCACGCAGGGGCTTGCCGTCCAGGCGCAATTCGGCGGTCAGGTGCTGCACCGAGCCGCTCATGGCGTCGACGCAGCGCTGCGGGGCGACCCAGAGCTCCACGCGCTTGCCGTTGGCTTCGCTGGTGAGGTTGAAGCGGCCGTCGGGCAGCTGTTCTTCCATGTAGGGCAGGGCGACGGGCTCCTGGCCGAGCTGCTCCAGCACCAGGCCCTTGGCGTTGACGTTGATGTTCCACTCCGGCTCGTGGCCGCTGGCGCGCAGCAGCAGGCGCTTGAAGTTGAGGTCTTCGCAGCCATGGCCTTCGCGCTGCAGGCGATAGAGCTGGGTGACGTCCATCTGGCCGTCGGCGCCCTTGCTGGCGCCGAGGTTGCCGCGCAGGTCGACGAACAGCGGGCCGGGGCCATCGTCCAGCAGGGTGGCGGCTTCCTGGAGGATGCCGGTGGCGCCGCTGTCGGCGACCACGAAGCGGCGCTGCTCGGAGCAGGGGCGGAACAGCAGGTGGCCGGCGTCGGCGCTCAGCTCACCCTGGGTGCGTGGCGCCAGGGGCGCGGGTGCGTCTTCGGTGGCGAGCATCTGGCAGCCGGCGAAGAGGGGGAGCAGACTGAAAAGCAGTGGACGGACAACGCGCATCGGTGGGCCTCCTGAAGGGAGCGGCCACGTTACCGGGGCGCCTCGGTGATCTCAAGGGCGGGGAAGCAGGATGATCCAGTGCAGGCGGGTGTACGAGGAGAAGCGGGACGACGACGGCCAGCGGGTGCTGGTGGACCGGCTGTGGCCCCGGGGCTGCCGCAAGGAGGCGCTGGGGCTCGACGCCTGGTTGCGCGAGGTGGCGCCTTCGGCCGAGCTGCGCCGGGACTTCTGCCACGATCCGGCGCTGTTCGAGGAATTCCGCCTGCGCTATCGCGGTGAGCTGGCCGCCCACCCCGAGCATTGGCAGGGGCTGCTGCAGATGGCCCGGCAGGGCACCCTCACGCTGCTGTTCGCCGCCCGCGAGGAGCAGGCCAACAACGCCCGGGTGCTGGCCGAGTTCCTCGAGGAGGAACTGGACCGCGAAGGCCCGTCCAGCTCGCCGGTGTGTTACGCCGGCGAGGCTTGAGCCTTACCAGACGCGGTACACCTGGCCGGTCTGCGCGCCCTCGGCGCTCTTCGCATAGGCCAGGGCGGCGACGGCGGCCGGCACGGCCTTGTAGCCACGGAAGAAGGGGCCGTAGGAGGGCAGGGCCTCTTCGATCACCGTGGGGCTGACGCTGTTGATGCGCAGGCCGCGGGGCAGCTCGATGGCGGCGCTTTTCACGAAGCTGTCGAGGGCACCGTTGACCATGCTCGCCGAGGAGCCGGCGCGGATCGGGTCGTCGCTGAGCACGCCCGAGGTGAGGGTGAAGGAGGCGCCGTCGTTGGCGAACTCGCGGCCGATCAGCACCAGGTTCACCTGGCCCATCAGCTTGTCCGCCAGGCCCACGGCGAACTGCGCCTCGCCCATTTCCGCCAGCGCGCCGAAGTGCACCTTGCCGGTGGCGCTGATCAGCGCATCGAAGCGGCCGGTCTGCTCGAACAGGCGGCGGATCGACGCGGCGTCGCGGATGTCCACCTGGAAGTCGCCGCTGCTGTGGCCGACGCGGATGATCTCGTGGCGTTCCTTGAGCTCGTTGTCGATGGCCTGGCCGATGGTGCCGCTGGCGCCAATGAGGATGATCTTCATGGGTTCGATTCCTGCGTGTGTGGATGACTGACGCCAGTGTAGAGTCGCTTTTGTTGTCGATAATCCAGGCAATCGGAAACCTGTGGTTCTCATATGGAAACAGTGAGGGGCTCCCATGAGCGAGATGGATGACCTGGCGGCCTTCGCCGTGCTGCTGGAGGTGGGCAGCTTCACCGGCGCCGCCGAGCGCCTGGGGTGCAGCAAGGGCCAACTGTCCAAGCGCATGCGCCAGCTGGAGCAGGGCCTCGGCGCCACCCTGCTGCACCGCACCACGCGACGGCTGGACCTGACCGCCGCCGGCGCCGCGCTGCTGCCCGAGGCCCAGGCGTTGCTGGCCCAGGCCAACCGGGCACGCCAGGCGGTGCAGCGCCTGCAGGAGGAGATAGCCGGACGGGTGCGCATCACGGTGCCGGTGTCCCTGGGGGAGACCTTCTTCGATGCGCTGTTGCTGGAGTTCACCCGTCGCTACCCCGAGGTGCGGGTGGAGCTGGACCTGAGCAACAGCTACCGCGACCTGGTGGGGGAGGGCTATGACCTGGGGGTGCGCTCCGGTCCGCACCTGGACGAGCGCCTGGTGGCGCGGCCGCTGTTCTCCCTGGAGGAGATCACCTGCGCCGCGCCCGCGTACCTGGCCCGCCATGGCGAGCCCCAGGCACCGGCGGACCTGGCCGGGCACCAGTGCCTGCTCAACACCCATTACGCCGGCTTTGAAGAATGGCTCTACCACCGCCAGCACCAGCTGGAGCGGGTCAGCGTGGCCGGCAACCTGGCGAGCAATCACTACAGCCTGCTGAAGAAGGCGGCGTTGTCCGGGGCCGGCATCGCCCGGCTGCCGTCCTACATGTTGCATGACGAACTGGCCGATGGGCGCCTGGTGTGGCTGCTGCGTGGCTACCAGACGCGGCAGTCACCGGTGTTCCTCGTGCATCCCTTCCAGGGCGGCCTGCCCCGGCGCACCCAGGTGCTGATGGATTACCTGCTGGACTGGTTCGAGCGCAGCCGTCGGGCGCTGGACAGGTTGGGGCTGTAGAGGGCTCCTGCTCAGCATGGGTTTCGCTGCGCTCTACCCATCCTACGTCTGAGAAACCCAGCGCAGCGGGGCCGGGCAGCCTGATGTTGGGCCTCGCTGCGCTCGGCACCAACCTGCGGTGCGGCTCCCGGCCTTTGTTTCCGGCACCAATGAAAACGGCCCCGAAAGGGGCCGTTGTCGTATTGCCGCGGGGATCAGCCGCCCAGGTAGGCGTCGCGCACCTTGGGGTCGGTGAGCAGTGCTTCGCCGGTGCCTTGCATGACGATGCGACCGTTCTCCAGCACGTAGCCGCGGTCGGCGAGCTTGAGCGCCTGGTTGGCGTTCTGCTCGACGAGGAACACGGTCACGCCATCACGGCGCAGCTGTTCGATGATGTCGAAGATCTGCTGGATGATGATCGGCGCCAGGCCCAGGGAGGGTTCGTCGAGCAGCAGCAGTTGCGGCTTGCTCATCAGCGCGCGGCCGATGGCGAGCATCTGCTGTTCGCCACCGGACATGGTGCCGGCGCGCTGCTCGAAGCGTTCCTTGAGGCGCGGGAAGAGGCCGAGGATCTTGTCCATCTGCTCGTCGTAATCACCCTTGGGCGTGAAGAAACCGCCCATGGCCAGGTTCTCCTCGACCGTCAGGCGGGCGAACACGCGGCGGCCTTCCGGCACCACCGCGATGCTCTTGCGCATGATGTCGCTGGATTCCTGGCCGACCAGTTCCTCGCCCAGGTAGCGGATGCTGCCGCTGGCCGCGCGTGGCGAGCCGCAGAGGGTCATCAGCAGGGTCGACTTGCCGGCACCGTTGGCGCCGATCAGGGTGACGATCTCGCCACGGCTGACTTCCATGCTGACCTCGTGCAGCGCCTGGACCTTGCCGTAGAAGGTGGAAACCTTGTCGAAACTCAGCATGGCTCAGGCCTCCCCCAGATAGGCTTTGATCACATCCGGGTTGCTGCGGATCTGCTCCGGCGTACCGTCGGCCAGGGGGGTGCCCTGGTTGATCACGTAGATATGGTCGGAAATGCTCATCACCAGGTGCATGTCGTGCTCGATCAGCAGCACGGTGACGTTGTACTCGTTGCGCAGCAGGGCGATCAGGGCCTTGAGGTCCTCGGTCTCGCGCGGGTTGAGGCCGGCGGCCGGCTCGTCGAGCATGAGGATGCGCGGGCGCGTCATCATGCAGCGGGCGATTTCCAGGCGACGCTGCTGGCCGTAGGCGAGGGTACCCGCCGGGCGGTTGGCGACGTCGGTCAGGTTGACCTGCTCGAGCCAGTGCGCGGCGTAGTCCATGGCCTCGCGCTCGCTCTTGCGGAAGCCCGGGGTCTTGAACAGGCCGGCAAGGAAATTGGTGTTGAGGTGACGATGCTGGGCGACCAGCAGGTTCTCGACAGCGGTCATTTCCTTGAACAGGCGGACGTTCTGGAAGGTACGCACCACGCCCTTGCGGGCGATCTTGTGGCCCGGCAGGCCTTCGATCTGCTCACCGTCGAGGCGGATGCTGCCGCCGGTGGGCTGGTAGAAGCCGGTCAGGCAGTTGAATACGGTGGTCTTGCCGGCGCCGTTCGGGCCGATCATCGAGACCACCTGTTTTTCTTGGACGGACAGTGCCACGCCGTTGACGGCCAGGAGGCCGCCGAAACGCATGGAAAGGCCGCTTACTTCCAGGATCGGGCGGCTCATCACTTCAGCTCCAGGTGGGGACGTTGCATGGGCAGCAGGCCCTGCGGACGCCAGATCATCATCAGCACCATCAGGGCGCCGAACATCAGCATGCGGTACTCGTTGAATTCACGGGCGAGTTCCGGCAGCAGGATCATCACGATCGCGGCGAGGATGATCCCCAGCTGCGACCCCATGCCACCCAGCACGACGATGGCGAGGATGATCGCCGACTCGATGAAGGTGAAGGACTCCGGGGTCACCAGGCCTTGGCGCGCGGCGAAGAAGCTGCCGGCGAAACCGGCGAAGCAGGCGCCCAGGGTGAATGCGGAGAGCTTGATGATGGTGGGGTTCATGCCCAGTGCGCGGCAGGCGATCTCGTCTTCACGCAGCGCTTCCCAGGCACGGCCGATGGGCATGCGCAGGAGGCGGTTGATCACGAACAGGGTCAGCAGCACCAGCAGCAGGGCGATCAGGTAGAGGAACACCACCTTGTTCACCGAGTTGTAGGCAATGCCGAAGTACTCGTGGAAGGTCTGCATGCCTTCGGCCGCGCGGCGCTCGAAGGAGAGGCCGAACAGGCTCGGCTTCTCGATGTTGCTGATGCCGTTGGGGCCGCCGGTGATCTCGGTGAGGTTGCGCAGCAGGATGCGGATGATCTCGCCGAAGCCGAGGGTCACGATGGCCAGGTAGTCACCGCGCAGGCGCAGCACCGGGAAGCCGAGGATGAAGCCGAAGAAGGCCGCCATCAGGCCGGCGATCGGCAGGCATACCCAGAAGCCCAGGCCGTAGTAGTGCGACAGCAGCGCGTAGCTGTAGGCGCCCACGGCGTAGAAGCCCACGTAGCCCAGGTCCAGCAGGCCGGCGAGGCCGACCACGATGTTCAGGCCGAGGCCGAGCATCACGTAGATCAGGATCAGGGTGGCGATGTCCACCGCGCCGCGGGAGCCAAAGAACGGCCAGGCGAGGGCGACCACCACCAGGCCGAGGATGATCCAGCGCTGGGTGGAGGGCAGGGTGAGGAAGTTGCTGGTTTTGCTAGAAAGCTTCGGCAGCTTCGGCGCGTTTTCCAGGGCACTCGTCAGGCGGGTGCGGAACAACTGCCAGAAGAACATGGCGATGGCGCAACCGGCGATGGTCCAGAGCACGGCGGGGCTGGCGCCCTGCACCTGCAGGCTGATGCCCACGGTGCTGAGCTTCAGGCCCATCACCGGGTAGGCGACGGCCAGCACCAGCAGCGCGCTGAAGAACGCGGTCTTGAGGGATTTCTGGGTGATCATACTTTTTCGACCTCCGGACGACCGAGGATGCCGGTGGGTCGGAACAGCAACACCAGGACCAGCAGGCTGAAGGCCACCACGTCCTTGTACTGGTCACCGAAGATGTCGGCGCCGAAGGCTTCGGCCACGCCGAGGACCAGGCCGCCGAGCATGGCGCCCGGGATGCTGCCGATGCCGCCGAGTACCGCAGCAGTGAAGGCCTTGATGCCGGCGAGGAAGCCCAGGTGCGGGTTGATCACGCCGTACTGCATGCCCAGCAGCACCGCGGCGACGGCGGCCAGGGTGGCACCGATGACGAAGGTGAGGGCGATGATGTTGTTGGTGTTGATCCCCAGCAGGTTGGCCATGCGGATGTCTTCCGCGCAGGCGCGGCAGGCACGGCCGAGGCGCGAGCGGGAGATGAACATGGTCAGGCCCATCATCACCAGGAAGGTGACGACGAAGATCAGCACCTGCATGTACGAGATGGTCACCCCGTTCATGGTGCTTTCACCGAACACGAAGTTCCCCGGAATCAGGTTGGGGATGGCTTTGTCCTTGGAATCCTGCGCGAGTAACACCTCGTTCTGCAGGAATATCGACATGCCGATCGCGGAGATCAGCGGAATCAGCCGGTTGCTGCCGCGCAGCGGGCGATAGGCCACCCGTTCGATGCTGTAACCGTAGGCGCTGGCGACGATGATGCTGGCGGAGAAGGCCGCGATCATGACGATGGGCAGGCTGTCGATGCCGAACATGGTGAGTCCGGCGATTACGATGAAGGCCACGTACGAGCCAATCATGTAAACCTCGCCATGGGCGAAGTTGATCATGCCGATGATGCCGTAGACCATGGTGTAGCCGATGGCGATCAAGGCATAGGTGCTGCCAACGGTCAGGCCGTTAACCAGCTGTTGCAGGTAGTGATAGAGATCAGGCATTCCCCAACTCCTCGGGCATCACGTAAAGCGGCGCTTGTGGCGCAGCGGAGCCCGTAAAACTCGGATAAACAAAGCCCACTGCGGGTGCAGTGGGCTCTGGGCTTAAGGCGGGAAGCTTATTTGGCTTCGGTTTTGGTGCCGTCCTTGTGCCATTCGTAAACCACGAAGCTGAAGTCCTTCAGATCGCCCTTCTCATCGAAGGAGAGGTTGCCGGTGGGGGTGGCGAAGCTGTTGGCGCGCAGGGCTGCGGCCACTTTGGCGGTGTCGTCTTCGCCGGCTTTCTTGATGCCTTCGGCAATCACTTGCACGGCGGCGTAGGCCGGGAATACGAACGGGCCGGTGGGGTCTTCGTTCTTGGCTTTGAAGGCATCTACCAGGGCCTGGTTCTTCGGATCCTGGTCGAAGGATTTCGGCAGGGTGACCAGCAGGCCTTCGGAGGCCGGGCCGGCGATGGCCGAGATTTCCTTGTTGCCTACGCCTTCCGGACCCATGAAGCGGGCTTTCAGGCCTTTTTCAGCCGACTGGCGCAGCAGCAGGCCCAGTTCCGGGTGGTAGCCGCCGTAGTAGACGAAGTCGACGTTGGCTTGCTTCAGCTTGGCGATCAGGGCGGAGAAGTCCTTGTCGCCGGCGTTGATGCCTTCGAACAGGGCGACCTTGCCGCCTTTGGCTTCCAGGGTCTGCTTCACGGCAGTGGCGATGCCTTCGCCGTACTGCTGCTTGTCGTGGATGACGGCGACGGTCTTCGGCTTGATGTGGTCAGCGATGAAGTTGCCGGCGGTCGGGCCCTGCAGGCTGTCCAGGCCGATGGTGCGGAACACCAGCTGGTAGCCACGGGAGGTGATTTCCGGGCTGGTGGACGCCGCGGTGATCATCAGGATGCCTTCGTCTTCGTAGATGTCGGACGCGGGCTGAGTGGAGCTGGAGCAGAGGTGGCCAACAACGTATTTGACGCCGTCGTTGACGATCTTGTTGGCTACGGCGACCGCTTGTTTCGGGTCGCAGGCGTCGTCGTAGACCACGCCTTCCAGTTGAGCGCCGTTCACGCCGCCAGCCTTGTTGATCTGCTCGATCGCCATCTTGGCGCCGATGAATTGCATCTCACCGTACTGGGCAACAGCACCGGTCACCGGGCCGGCCAGGGCGATCTTGATGGTGTCGGCGGCTACGGAGTAGCTGGCAACACCGGCGAGGGCCATAGCGGCGAACAGTTTGGAAATCTGCTTGGTAGCCTTGTTCATAGTGCTCCACTCTTATGTTTTTCGTTGTTTTTGTCCTGATTGCCTACAGGACAGGGTCCTTTGAACCACCCCGCCATATCCCGCGGCAACTGTACCGGTACAGTGTAGAGTGCCGATTTGCGGCTTGAAAAGCCGACACATGGGGGCGGAATGTTCCTATGTCGCTAAATCGCAACAAACGTATAGAAAAACGGCGTGCCCTGGAGTGAGCGGGAGGCGTCAGGCTGGACTTGTGAACAAGATGGCCGGCGTTATCATTGCCCGCCCTGCAACCGTTACCTTTCCACTCAGAGCAAGCCATGAACGATTCATCAAGCACCCTCTATGCCAAGCTGCTCGGCGAGACCGCCGCCATCACCTGGGAGGAGCTGCAGCCCTTCTTCGCACGGGGCGCGCTGCTCTGGGTCGAGGGCGCGGAGGATCTGGTCGGCGTCGCCCTGGCGGTGGCCGAGGACGACAAGCCCAAGGTGGCCCAGCTGCTGGGCGCCGGCAGCCTCGCCAAGGTCGAGGAAAGCCGTGCCGAGGACCTGCTGGCGCGGAACCCGAAGCTGTGGGCCGTGGTGGTGGCGCCCTGGGTGCTGGTCCAGGAGCGCGACGAGGCGCCGACCCGGCACTGATCCCCTGGCATTCCCGCGCGGACGACTCCGTTCGGGAATGCCTCCCTGCTCGATCCCGCCTTTCTAATCCCCTGACCCGCCGCGCCCGATGCGATATTCGGGGGCATGTCCCGCATTCCGGCGTCTGAACGGGCGCACTGCCAGCGTTCGAGCACCCGCTCAAGGACGGGCCTTGGGGGTTTCTTATGCCCTTATATGGCGCGCAGTGTTACCCGTTGCCTCCTTGTGGTGCGTGGCGAGTGGTGGGCGGCACCCCTTTACCTTTTCCGGTGCGTGCACGCGTTGACCGTTGGGTTTAGATTGGGCTCCCCGTTTTTCCGGAGCCCTCCATGACCCTCCCCAGCATCGCCTTCGCCGGCATCGGCCTGATGGGCCTGCCCATGACCCGCCGCCTGCTCGCTGCCGGCTACCCGCTGTCGGTGTGGAACCGCAGCCCCGACAAATGCGCCCCTCTCGAAACCCTCGGCGCCCGCCGTGTCGACAGCCCCGCTGCACTTTGCGGCAGCGCCGATATCGTCATGCTCTGCCTGGCCGATACGGCGGTGGTGCGCGAGGTGGTCTTCGGCCCTGGCGGCATCGTCGAACGCGCGAAGCCCGGTCAGTTGCTGGTGGATTTCTCCAGCCTGGAGCCCGCCGCCACCCGCGAGATGGCCGCCGAGTTGGAGCGCCGCAGCGGCATGCGCTGGGTGGACGCGCCGGTCTCCGGTGGCACCCCCGGTGCCGAAGCCGGCACCCTGGCGATCATGGCCGGCGGCCGGGTGGAGGATGTCGAGCGGGTACGCCCGGTCCTCGCCCACCTCGGCCAGCGCCTGACGCGCATGGGCGATGTGGGTGCCGGCCAGGTGACCAAGGTGTGCAACCAGATGATCGTCGCCTGCAATGCCCTGGTCATCGCCGAAGTGGTGGCCCTGGCGGAGAAGTCCGGTGTCGATGCCAGCCTGCTGGCCCCGGCGCTGGCCGGTGGCTTCGCCGACTCCAAGCCGCTGCAGATCCTTGCTCCGCAAATGGCCGAGAGCCGCTTCGAGCCGATCAAGTGGCACGTACGCACCCTGCTCAAGGACCTGGACACCGCCACCCGGTTGTCCCGCGAGGAGGGCAGCGCCACGCCCATGAGTGGCCTGGCCGCGCAACTGATGCGCTTGCACGGCAGCCAGGGCAACCTGGCACGTGACCCGGCGACCCTGGTCGAGATGTACCGCGAGGAGCAGGCATGAAGATCGCCGCCAACCTGTCCATGCTGTTCACCGAGGTGCCGCTGATCGAGCGCATCGGCGCCGCCGCGCAGGCGGGCTTCGAGGCCGTGGAAATCCAGTTCCCCTACGAACTGCCGGCCGGCGAGCTGAAGGCTGCGCTGGAGCAGGCCGGCCTGCCGCTGCTGCTGATCAACCTGCCCGCCGCCGACCTGCTGCAGGGCGGCCCGGGCCTGGCGGCGGTGCCGTCGCGCCAGGACGAATTCGAGGCCGCCCTACGCCAGGTCTACGCCTACGCGGCGGTGGTCAACCCGCTGTTCGTCAACGTGCTGCCCGGCCGCCTGGTTGAGGGGCTGGACCGCGACACCGCGCTGGCGACCCTGGTGGCCAACCTGCGCAAGGCCGCCGACACCCTGCACCCGCTGGGTATCCAGGTGCTGGCCGAGGCCATCAACCCCATCGACATGCCGGGCTTCCTGATCAACACGCCGGAGCACCTGGATGAGCTGGTGCGCGCCGTCGACCGGCCCAACTTCGCCGCCCAGTTCGACCTCTACCACATGGCCCGCCAGGGGCTGGACGTGGTCGCCGGCATCCGGCTGCTGGCCGGGCGCATCGGCCATGTGCAGTTCGCCGACAGTCCCGGCCGTGGCGAACCGGGCTCGGGGGCGACGGATTTCCCGCCCTTGCTCGATGCTCTGGACGCGAGCGGCTACGCCGGCTGGCTGGCCGCCGAATACCGGCCGGGCAAGCCGACCGGGGAGTCGCTCGGCTGGCTGCCCGCGTTCAAGGCCCGCTGAAGGGGCTCCGGGGCTCCGGGCCGGCTCACCGCTCCGTTCGGGGCGGGAGCCTGTGAGCAGGACGATTCGGCGGAAGTGTTGGATTGTCCTACATAAAGCTGGCGAATGTTCGCAGACAGGAACGGTGCGCAAGGTCTAGATTGCGGCTTACAAGCCCGGCAGGCGGTTTGCCTGGCAGATAACAACAATCGAGACCGACCCCATGCAGCCTTTGCAGCCTTCCCCCCAGGCGGCGAACGCCTGG
Source organism: Aquipseudomonas alcaligenes MRY13-0052 (assembly GCA_000474255.1). Lineage (GTDB taxonomy): Bacteria > Pseudomonadota > Gammaproteobacteria > Pseudomonadales > Pseudomonadaceae > Metapseudomonas > Metapseudomonas solani. Next base: position 24,189 of record BATO01000012.1, on the reverse strand, counting down.
CGCGTTCTGTTCCTGCTGTTCCTTGCGAACCTGTTCAATTTCTTCGACCGCACCATTCCGGCCATCATCATCGAGCCGGTGCGCCATGAGTGGAGCCTCAGCGACTTCCAGCTCGGCCTGATCGGCACGGCCTTCACCCTCGTCTATGCCATCGCCGGCCTGCCCCTGGGGCGCATGGCCGACACCGGCTCGCGCAAGAAGATCATGGGCTGGGGCCTGGCGGTGTGGAGCGGCCTCACGGCGGTCAACGCCCTGGCCTGGAATTTCTGGAGCTTCCTGCTGATCCGCATGGGCGTCGGCATTGGCGAGGCCAGCTACGCGCCGGCCGCCAACTCGCTGATCGGCGACCTGTTCCCGGCCAACAAGCGCGCCCGCGCCATGGGCATCTTCATGCTCGGCCTGCCGCTGGGCCTGGTATTGGCCTTCTTCACCATCGGCGCCATGGTCCAGGCCTTCGGCAGCTGGCGCGCGCCCTTCGTCATCGCCGCCATCCCGGGGCTGATCCTGGCGCTGTTCATGTTCTTCATCAAGGAACCGGCCCGTGGCGCGGCGGAGTCGGTCAAGGTCGACCTCTCGCCTGTGGATAAACCCTTGCGCCGGGTCCTGGCCATCCGCACCTTCTGGTGGCTGACCCTGGCGGGCCTCACCTTCAACTTCGCCACCTACGCCTGCAACTCCTTCATGGTGCCGATGCTGCAACGCTACTTCCTGCTGCCGCTGCAGAGCGCGGCCGTGGCCACCGGGATTATCTGCGGCGTCACCGGGCTGATCGGCCTCACCGTCGGCGGCTGGCTGGCGGACAAGGCCCACGAGAAATCCGAGCGCGGGCGCCTGCTGCTGGCCACCGGCAGCATGCTGGTCGCCACCCTCGCCACCGGTTTCGCACTGTTCTCCGGACGCATCGAGATCGGCCTGTTCGTGGGCGTGTTCAGCATCGGCTGGCTGTTCGCCTACACCTTCTATACCTGCGTCTACACCGCCATCCAGGACGTGATCGAACCGCGCCTGCGGGCCACCGCCATGGCGCTGTTCTTCGCCGGCCTCTACCTGCTCGGCGGCGGCCTCGGCCCGGTGGTCGTAGGCCTGCTCTCCGACCACTTCGCCCACGCCGCGATGTACGCCGCCGGCGCCAGCGAGATGACCGAGCAGTTCAAGGCCATCGGCCTGCACGACGCCATGTACCTGATCCCCGTGGCCCTGGGCCTGACCATGCTGGCGCTGTTCCAGGCCGCCCGCTGCTTCGGCCGCGATGCCCGCAGCATGCGCGCGGGGCTGGAGACGGGCAGCGTCAATGCGGTGCCGGCCTGAGGCCTATGTCTTGTGGATAAGGGCGGCGTTCCCTGAATGCCGTCTAGCCGGCGTGGGAGCGAATTCATTCGCGATGAACCCTGGCGCAGGGCCCTTCCTGTAACTCCGCTCGATGGGTTTCGCTTCGCTCTACCCATCCTACGAGATGACCAGCCTACAGGCGCCGAAGCGGTTATGTAGGGCAAAGAAAAAGCGCGCCGAAGCGCGCTTTTTCATTTCCCGCGAACCTCGGTCAACCCGCTACCAGCACGCGGATCGCCTCCAGGCGCAGGGCGGCTTTTTCCATCAGCGCCAGGCCGTCGTCACGCTGCTTGCGCAGGGCATCGATCTCGCTGTCGCGGACGCTGGGGTTGACGGCCTTGAGGGCGATCATGCGCGCCAGCTCCTCGTCCAGCTCGGCGGTCAGGCGTTTCACCGCATCGGCCACGCGGGCTTCGTGACGCGGGCGGATCTTCGCTTCGGCGGCGTGGATCTGGGCCGAGAGCACGTCGCGCTGGGCCTGGACGAACTTGTTGGCGCTGCCGCGCGGCACGCTTTCCAGCTGGTCGTTGAGGGTGTCGAAGGCCACCTTGCTGGCCAGGTCGTTGCCGTTGGCGTCGAGCAGGCAGCGCAGGGCGGCCGGCGGCAGGTAGCGGCCCAGCTGCAGGGAGCGGGGTGCCACCACTTCGCTGACGTAGAGCAGCTCCAGCAACACGGTGCCGGGTTTCAGCGCCTTGTTCTTGATCAGCGCCACCGAGGTGTTGCCCATGGAGCCGGACAGCACCAGGTCCATGCCGCCCTGCACCATGGGGTGTTCCCAGGTGAGGAACTGCATGTCCTCGCGGGACAGCGCCTGGTTGCGGTCGTAGGTGATGGTCACGCCTTCGTCGTCGCCCAGGGGGAAGCCGGCGTCGAGCATCTTCTCGCCCGGCTTGAGCACCAGGGCGTTCTCGGAGTGGTCCTCGCTGTCGATGCCGAAGGCGTCGAACAGGGCTTCCATATAGATGGGCAGGGCGAACTCGTCGTCCTGCTCGTGGATGGCTTCCACCAGGGCCTGGCCTTCGCCGGTGCCGCCGGAGTTGAGTTCCAGCAGGCGGTCGCGGCCGGCGTGCAGTTCGCCTTCCAGGCGCTTGCGCTCGGCCTCGGCCTCGTCCACCAGGGCCTGCCATTGCTCGTCGTCACCGCCGTCCAGCAGCGGCAGCAGGCGCGGGCCGAACTGGTGCTGCAGGGCGTTGCCGGTGGGGCAGGTGGCGAGGAAGGCGTTGAGGGCCTGGTTGTACCACTGGAACAGGCGCTCTTGCGGGCTGGTTTCCAGGTAGGGCACGTGCAGCTGGATGGTGTGCTTCTGGCCGATACGGTCGAGACGGCCGATGCGCTGTTCCAGCAGGTCCGGGTGGGCCGGCAGGTCGAACAGCACCAGGTGATGGGAGAACTGGAAGTTGCGGCCTTCGCTGCCGATCTCGGAGCAGATCAGCACCTGGGCGCCGAACTCCTCGTCGGCGAAGTAGGCCGCCGCGCGGTCGCGCTCGAGAATGCTCATGCCTTCGTGGAACACGGTGGCGGGGATGCCGGAGCGCACGCGCAGAGCGTCTTCCAGGTCCAGGGCGGTCTCGGCGTGGGCGCAGATCACCAGCACCTTGAACTTCTTGAGCATCTTCAGGGTGTCGATCAGCCACTCGACGCGGGGGTCGAAGCGCCACCAGCGCTCGGCTTCATCACCGCTTTCCTGCTGCGCCTGGAAGCTGACTTCCGGGTACAGGTCGGGGTGCTCGCCCACCGGCAGCTCCATGTATTCCACGGGGCTCGGCAGCGGGTAGGGGTGCAGGTTGCGCTCGGGGAAGCCCTGCACGGCGGCGCGGGTATTGCGGAACAGCAGGCGGCCGGTGCCGTGGCGGTCCAGCAGCTCGCGCACCAGGCGCGCAGCGGCTTCGCTGTCGCCATCGGTGACGGCGGCCAGTAGGGCTTCGCCCTCGGCACCGAGGAAGCCGGAGATGGTGGCGTGGGCGCCGGGGGACAGGCGGCCCTGGTCCAGCAGCTCCTGCACGGCTTCGGCGATCGGCTTGTAGTTGGCGCTTTCGGCGCGGAAGGCTTCCAGGTCATGGAAGCGCGCCGGGTCGAGCAGGCGCAGGCGGGCGAAGTGGCTGTCCTGGCCCAGCTGTTCCGGGGTGGCGGTGAGCAGCAGCACGCCGGGGATGACCTCGGCCAGTTGCTCCACCAGGCGGTATTCATCGCTGGCCTGTTCCGGGTGCCAGACCAGGTGGTGGGCTTCGTCCACCACCAGCAGGTCCCAGCCGGCGGCGAAGGCGGCGTCCTGGGCCTTCTCGCTGCCCTTCAGCCACTCCAGGGAGACCAGCGCCAGTTGCGCGTCCTCGAAGGGGTTGCTGGCGTCGCTCTCGAGGAAGCGCTCGGCGTCGAACAGGGCGACCTGCAGGTTGAAGCGGCGGCGCATCTCCACCAGCCACTGGTGCTGGAGGTTCTCCGGCACCAGGATCAGCACGCGGTTGGCGCGGCCCGAGAGCAGCTGGCGATGGATCACCAGGCCGGCCTCGATGGTCTTGCCCAGGCCCACTTCGTCCGCCAGCAGCACGCGCGGGGCGACGCGGTCGGCCACTTCACGGGCGATGTGCAGCTGGTGGGCGATGGGTTGTGCGCGGGCGCCGCCCAGGCCCCAGAGGGAGGACTGCAGCAGGCGGCTCTGGTGTTGCAGGGTGTGGTAGCGCAGGCCGAACCAGTTCATCGGGTCGATCTGCCCGGCGAACAGGCGGTCGCTGGCCAGGCGGAACTGGATGAAGTTGGAGAGCTGGGTTTCCGGCAGGGTGCGTTCTTCGTGCTGCGCGGTGAGGCCGTGATAGACCAGCAGGCCGTCGATGTCGTCGACTTCCTGGACGGTCAGCTTCCAGCCGTCGAAGTGGGTGATCTCGTCGCCCGGCGCGAAGCGCACGCGGGTCAGGGGCGCATTGCGCAAGGCGTACTGGCGGGTTTCGCCCGTGGCCGGGTAGAGCACTGTAAGCAGGCGTCCATCCGATGCCAGGATGGTCCCGAGCCCCAGTTCCGCTTCGCTGTCACTGATCCAGCGTTGCCCCGGTTGGTACTGCTGCGCCATGCGTCTCTCCCACCATGCAAAAAAGCCGGCAAGTTTAACGGAACGCCGTGCCAAGAGCGACGGGACTTGCGCTCCATATGTCTGTTGCAGTGTAGCGAGCGGCGCTAAAGTAGTGACTCGCCCTGCCGACAGGCTGATCAGAGGAGGGCCAAAACCATGTTGCCGCCTATACCCCATAGCCTGGTGCCCGTGACCGCCCAGCAGGACGTGATCAAGCCACGCCCCGACATTCCGCCCGTCACCCCGGCGAAAGAAGGCTCCGAGGAAAGCGCCATCGGCCTGGACCGGCGCCACCCCCAGGAGGCCGAGGAACTGCTTCGCGAGGAGCAGCGCCGCCGCCAGCGCCGTGGCTACACCGCCGAAGAGATCGCCGAGGGCGATGTCGAGCAGGCCGACGAAGCAGTGATCGAGCAGCTCCCGCGCCAGGGGCTGTGGGTGGATGTGGAAGTCTGAGGCGCGCATGATCCCCTGCCCGCACCTGCTCGGTTGACCCCGTGGACCTGTTCGACGACATCCCCCTGGACCTGCCCGACGCCCACCTGCGTTACGAACCCCACTGGCTGGCCGCCGAAGAAGCCGACGAATGGCTGGCCCGGCTGCGCGAGGAAACCCCCTGGGAGCAACCCAGCGTCCACCTGCATGGCCGCGACTACCCGGTGCCCCGCCTGCTGGCCTGGTACGGCGACCCCGAGGCCGGCTACCGCTACTCCGGCCTGGTGCACCGGCCGCTGCCCTGGACGCCGCTGCTGGCGCAGATTCGCGAGCGCCTGCAGCAGACCGTCGGCCAGCCGCTCAACGGCGCGCTGCTCAACTACTACCGCGACGGCCAGGATTCCATGGGCTGGCACAGCGACGACGAGCCCGAGCTGGGCCGCGACCCGCTTATCGCTTCGCTCAACCTCGGCGGAACTCGGCGTTTCGACCTGCGTCGTAAGGGCAGTGGGCGCATCGAGCACTCATTGCAGCTCGGCCATGGCGCGCTGCTGGTCATGAGCGGCCCGACACAGCATCATTGGCAGCATCAGGTGGCGAAGACCCGCAGCCCTTGCGACCCTCGCCTGAATCTCACCTTCCGCTGGATCCGTTCATGAGCAATGACGAGAAACTGGTCGACTTCGGCGCCGAGCGTGACAAACGCATCCATGACCTGCACGAGAAACGCCTGAACGATGTGCGCAACGCCTTCGAGCAGGCCATGCCCCTGGGCAAGTCGAAAAAGCCGCGCAAGCCGAAAAAACGCTGAAACCCTCCGCTGTACCCCCCTTTTAAATTGACCTGGATCAGTTCCCCAACGGCCTTGCCGGTGGGGCTCTGCGCCTATTGATCCAGATCAATTTCCCCTTCCCGGTGCGGGCTTACCTTTGACCCATCGAAACACGGAACGCCACAAGAGAAGGAGGCACTCAAATGTTCATCGATGTAGTGGTTCTCGCCGGTATCGGGACCGTAGGTCTGATGGTCGCCTTCCTTGGAGGGTTCGGATATTTCATCTGGAAGGACTCCCACAAGCGCAACAAGAAGGCTTGAGTTCACCAGGTTCACAGGCACGCAAGGCACCTCGGGCGACTTCGGTCGCCCTTTTTTTCGTCCACGATTTTTATCCCGTGATGGCCCAAACCTTCACGTAGGGCGGGTGAAACCCGCGCGCGCTCTTGCTCCGCAATGTCGGGTTTCACCCGATCTACGGCTAGGTGTGAAACCGCGCGCTCCCCGTAGCCCGGGCTTCAGCCCGGGAACCCCCACCCGCACAGGGCCCAGGCCCGCTTCTCAATCCAGCCGCTTGTGCACCCGTGATACGGCGACGCCGAGCATCACCGCGGTGAAGGCCACCAGCGCCGCCATCTCCATCCACAACTCGGCCAGTGTGGCGCTGCGCAGCATGATGCCCCGCGCCAGGCGCAGGAAGTGGGTGAGCGGCAGCACCTCGGCGATCCACTGGGCGACGCGCGGCATGCCGGCGAAAGGGAACATGAAGCCCGACACCAGGATCTGCGGCAGGAAGGTGAAGAAGGCCATCTGCATCGCCTGGAACTGGCTCTGCGCCAGGGTGGAGATGAACACGCCCAGGGTCAGGCTGGCGAAGATGAACAGCAGCGCCGCCGCGTAGAGCGCCAGCAGCGAACCGCGCACCGGCACCTCGAACAGCAGCAGGCCGACGATAAGGATCACCGTCACCTGCACCAGGCCGATGCCGACGAAGGGCAGCACCTTGCCGATGGTCAGCTCCCAGGGCGAGACCGGCGTGGTGATCAGCATCTCCATGTTGCCGCGTTCCCGTTCGCGCACCAGGGCGATGGCGGTGAACAGCACCATGGTCATGGTCAGGATCACCCCGATCAGCCCCGGCACCGTGTTCAGCGGTGCCAGGCGCTCGGGGTTGTAGAAGTTCACCACCGACATCGCCTGGTTGCTGCGCCAGCCCTCCGGGGGGAAGCCCGCCAGTTGCCGGGCCGAGGCCTGCACCACCTGGTCGGAGCCATCCACCACCAGTTGCAGCGGCGGGCGCTCCGGGTCCTGGCGCTGGACGCGCGCCTCGAAATCCCGGGGAATCACCAGCGCGGCGCTGATGCGCCCGGCGCGCAGCAACTGGTCGATCTCCTGGGGGCTGCCCAGGTGGTAGCGGAAGTTCACCACCTGGCTGGAGCCGATCTCCGCCACCGCCTCGCGGGAGCGGGCGGTGTTCGCCTGGTCCAGCACCGCGGCGTCGAGGCCGCGCACATCCATGTTGATGGCGTAGCCGAACAGCACCAGTTGCATGATGGGGATGCCGACGATCATGGCGAAGGTCAGGCGGTCGCGGCGCAACTGGCGCAGCTCCTTGAGGACGATGGCGCCCAGGCGGTGCAGGTTCATCACTTGGCCTCCGCTTTCTGCAGCGGCTGGTGGGTGACGGTGACGAAGACGTCCTCCAGGTTCGGCTCGGTCTCCTTCACCTCGGCCTCCACACCCTGCTCGGCCAGGCGCCGGGCGATGCGTTCATGGGCATCGGCCTCGGCGCTGAGCACCCGCAGCGAGGCGCCGATCTGAGCCATGGCTATCACCTCTTCGGCGCCCTGCAGCGCCCGTTGCGCCTGGCGTGGCTGCGCGCATTCGATCAGCAGCGGGTGGCCGGGCAGGGCGCTCATCAGCTCGGCCGGGCTGCCATCGGCCACCAGGCGCCCGGCGTCGAGGATGCCCAGGCGCGTGCAGCGCTCGGCTTCGTCCATGTAGTGGGTGGACACCAGCAGCGTGGTACCGGCCTCGGCCAGCTCGAACAGCGAATCCCAGAATTCCCGGCGTGATTGCGGGTCCACCGCGCTGGTGGGTTCGTCGAGCAGCAGCAGGTCGGGCTTGTGCAGCACCGCGCCAGCCAGCGCCAGGCGTTGTTTCTGGCCGCCGCTGAGGGTACCGGCGAGCTGCTTGCGGCGGTCCGCCAGCCAGTAGCGCTCCAGCAGTTCATCGATGCGCTGGCGCCCTTCGTTGCGGGGCAGGCCCTGCACGGCGGCGAGGAATTCCAGGTTCTCGCCGATGGTCAGGTCTTCGTAGAGGGAGAACTTCTGCGTCATGTAGCCGATGCGTCGCTTCAGCGCCTCGGCGTCGCGGGGGATCTGGCAGCCGAGCACCTCGATCTCGCCTTCGCTGGGCAGCAGCAGGCCGCAGAGCATGCGGATGGTGGTGGACTTGCCGCAGCCGTTGGGGCCGAGGAAGCCGAACACCTCGGCGCGGTTCACCTGGAGGTTGAGCCCGTCCACCGCCGCCAACTGGCCGAAGCGCTTGGTCAGGCCGCGCGCGCGGATCACCGCCTCGCCGTCATTCATCGCCCGGGCGCTCCGCATGCAGCGGCAGGCCGGCGGGCAGGCGCGCGGCGAGTTCGCCTTCCAGCACCAGTTCGGCGCGGTACACTAGGCGGCTGGCGTCGCTGCCGGTCAGGGCGTAGTAGGGGGTGAAGCTGGCCTCGCTGGCGATGCTGCGCACCCGCCCGGTGAACAGGCCGTCGACGCCCTCAATGCCCACCTGCAGGCGGTCGCCGATGGCGATGTGCGGGCGCAGCGGCGCCGGGATGAACAGCCGCGCATAGGGCGTCTCGCCCACCAGCAGGCTGGCCACCTCGGCATTGGCCGGTGGCTGGTCACCGGGGCGGAAGGGCAGGGCGTCGACCCGGCCGGCGCGGGGGGCGCGTATGTCCAGGTGCTCGCGGTCCACCTGCAGGCGCGCCAGCTCGGCACGGGCCGTCTGCAGCTCGGCATCGGCCTGGGCCAGTTGTTCCGGGCGGGTGCCGTTGGTGAGTTCGCGCAACTGCGCATCGGCGTTCTTCACCGCCGCATCGGCCTGGTCGCGGCTGGCGCGGGCGCGGTCACGTTCGGCGATGGCCACCTGGCCTCGCGCATAAAGGGCGGCGACCCGCTGGTAATTGCGCCCGGCTTCGGTGGCATCGGCGCGGTTGCGCACCAGGGTGGCGCGGGCGGCGTCGATGCTTTCCTGGCGTGTGCCGTTGCTCAGCTCATCCAGGCGCGCCTGGGCCTGGGCCACCTGGCCCCGTGCCTGGTCGAGGCGGGCGTCGAGGCGACGCGGGTCCAGCTCCAGCAGCAGTTGCCCGGCCTGCACCGAATCGCCTTCGGCCACCTTCCAGTCGAGGATGGTTTCCGAGGTCTCGGCGGGCACGCCGATCCGGTCCCACTCCAGGGTGCCGAGCAGCGGTTCGCTGTCACCGCGGTCGCAACCGCTCAACAGGGCCAGGCAAAGCAGGCCGGGAATGAAGGTGCGGGCGGTCATGGCGATACCTCCAGGCCGCGTTCGAGCAGGGCCAGGGTGTGGTTGACCAGAGCGTCGTTGCCGATCTCCGGGTTGGCGAAGATGCCGCGCCAGAGCGGCGCTGCCGCGTGGGGCAGCATGGTCAGGCCGATCAGCGAGACCACCAGCAGGCGCGGGTCGAGGTCCTTGTTGAGGGCGCCGCGCCCTTGGGCGGCGGCGAAGCGCTGGGCCAGCAGCACCGGAATCAGCGGGGCGATGCGCTGGGGCAGCTGTTCGCGCAGCACACCGCCTTCGCAGAGGATCTCGCGCACCCACAGCGGTGGAATCCAGGGGTGCTCTTCCACCGTGGCGCTGATGCCGCGCACGAACAGGCGCACCAGTTCCAGGGGATCGTCGCCGGCCTCTTGCAGGCGCGCGGCCAGGGTGCGGATCAAGGGCAGGAAACGCTCCTCCACCACCGCATCCACCAGGCGCTGCTTGTTGCCGAAGTAGTAATTGACCATCGCCGGCGTCACCCCGGTGCTCTGGGCGATGCCGCGCAGGCTGCTGGCATTGATGCCCTGGTGGGCGAAGGCGTCGCAGGCGGTGTCCAGCAGGCGTTCACGCTGCTGGGCTTCACCGCTGGGGCGGCCGGGGGCGCGGGGAGTGGTCATGGAGCTGTCCTGGGAGGCGATGGAAATTATTTAAATACTCATTTAATTAATTTTCAATGGGCAGTTCTACGATCTGCTGGACGGCAATTAGATAGCTTGCTAATAATTGTCGTCGTTGAATTCATCACCGGCCGAAGCGGCCTATCCTTCTGGCAATTTCCTTCAAGGTCCTGCGCGTGCGCGATTCCCTGCGGGCGTTCGTCGCCCCCGACATCCCGGCTCTCCAGTTCGCCATCAAGACCCTCCTGGGTGGGGGGCTGGCGCTCTGGTGTGCGCTGCGTTTCGGCCTGGAGCAACCGCAGTGGGCCCTGATGACGGCCTTCATCGTCGCCCAGCCGCTGTCCGGCATGGTGGTGCAGAAGGGCCTGGCGCGGTTGCTCGGCACCCTAGTCGGCACCGTCATGGCGGTGGTGGCGATGGCCCTGTTCGCGCAGACGCCCTGGCTGTTCATCCTCGCCCTGGCCACCTGGCTGGGGCTGTGCACCGCCGCCTCGACCATGCTGCGCAGCGCCTGGTCCTATTCCTTCGTGCTGGCGGGCTACACGGTGGCGATCATCGGCCTGCCGGCCATCGCCCACCCGCTCACCGTGTTCGACCAGGCCGTGGCGCGCTGCACCGAGATCTGCCTCGGCATCATCTGCGCCACCGCCGTCAGCGCGCTGGTCTGGCCGCAACGGGTGGAGCGCCAACTGGCGCGCCAGGCCGGGGATGCCTGGAACGCCGGCATCGCCGCCGCGCGCTCGGCCTTGCGCGGCGAGCCCCATGAACGCCAGGGCCTGCTCGGCGTGCTAGGGCGCATCGTCGCCGTGGACGCCCAGCGCGAGCACGCCTGGTTCGAAGGCAACCGTGGCCGCCAGCGCGCCGCCGCCCTGCGGGTGCTCAGCCGCGATTTGCTCAGCCTGCTGCGCCTGGCCCGGGGCGTGGCGCGGCAGTGGCGGCAGCTATCAGCGGGGGAGGCCGAGCGCCTGGCGCCCTGGATGGACGAGGTGCTGCAATGCCTGGCCGAGCCCGATGACGCCGCCTGCGGAGCCCTCAGCCAGCGCCTGCTGGACGCCGCCGAAGCCGATGACCTGGTGCCCGTGCAGCAATACTGCCTGGGCCGCCTGGCGGTGATGCTGCGGCAGATGCGTGCGGCCGCTGCGGCCCTGCGTGCGGTGGAACGTGGCGAGGCACCGGACGATGCGGGGGCGCCGCTGTCCTGGCACCGCGACCTGCCCACCGCGCTGCTCTACGGCCTGCGCAGCAGCGTGGCCTTCGTCGGCCTGGCGTCGTTCTGGCTGGCCACCGCCTGGACCTCCTCGGTGGGCGCGCTGACCCTCACCTGCGTGGTCTGCAGCCTGTTCGCCAGCCGCGAGAACGCCGAGCAGATCGGCTTCATGTTCCTGCGCGGCATCCTCTACGCGCTGCCGGTGGCCTTCTTCATCGGCCAGGTCGTGCTGCCGCAGATGAGCGGCTTCCCATTGCTCTGCATGGCCCTCGGCGTGCCGCTGTTCTTCGGCGCCCTGGGCATGGCCAAGCCGGCGCTGGGGGCGACCTCGACCTCCTTCTGCCTGCACTTCATCGTGCTCTGCGCGCCGCAGAACACCATGCATTTCGACGTGGCGCTGTTCCTCAACGAGGCCATCGCCATCCTCCTGGGCGTCGGCTTCGCGGTGCTGGTGTTCCGCGTCATCGTGCTGACCAACCCGGGCTGGCATGGGCGGCGCCTGCTCAAGGCCACCTTCCATGACCTGGGCCGCCTTACCCAGCGTGCGCTGGTGGGCGCCGAGAACTGGTTCGGCGGGCGCATGGCCGACCGCCTGCTGCAACTGGCGCGGCACTACCCGGCGCTGCCCAGCCAATCGCGCAACCGCTGGGACGACGGCATCACCAGCCTCGATATCGGTGACGAACTGCTGCACCTGCGCCGTTGCCTGGCCGCCGGCGAGCGCTCCATCGAAGCCTCCGAGGCGCGCTTCCTGCGCAGCATCGAGCCCCTGCTGGAGCGCGGCCCCGCCGCCTCCCTGGCGGGGGCGATGGACGAGCCCTCAGAACAACTGATCCAGGCGCTGCGCCAGGCCGGCAGCAGCATCGACCGGCGCCTGGCCCAGGCGGCCCTGCTGCAGCTGCGGCAAAGCTGGCGCCAATGGTGTGAACAACAGGAGGCGAGCCATGGGCTTGCGTGAGTGGTCCCTGGGCGGCGTGTTGCTGAGCCCCATTCTGATGTATGCGCTGGCGGCGTTGCTGGTGACGGGCGTGTTGCGCCTGGCCCTGCAGCGTGTCGGCATGGCGCGCTGGATCTGGCACGAAGCGTTGTTCGACTGTGCCCTGTATGTCTGTGTCCTGTCGTTGCTGGTCGCCTGGTTCGGGCACTGGTGAAGGAGAAACCCATGCGTTCCACCCTGCGTATCGTTATCACCCTGGCCCTGGTAGCCGCGGCCCTCGTCGGCGGCTGGAGCCTCTGGCAGCACTACATGCTCTCGCCCTGGACGCGCGATGCGCGCATCCGCGCCGACGTGGTGGTGATCTCGCCGGACGTTTCCGGCTGGGTCGTCGACCTCAAGGTCCATGACAACCAGCAGGTGAAGGCCGGCGACCTGCTGCTCAGCGTCGACCGCGAGCGCTACCAGGCGGCGCTGGAAAAGGCCCATGCCGTGGCCGACACCCGCCAGCAGCAGCTGCGCCTGCGTGAACACGAAGCCTCGCGCCGTGCCCACCTGGGGCCCAAGGCGATCAGCGCCGAGCTGAAGGAGAACGCGCAGATCACCGCCGACATCGCCCGGGGCGAATATCGCCAGGCCCAGGCGGACGTGAAGGTCGCCGAGCTCAACCTGGCCCGCAGCGAAGTGCGCGCGCCGCGCAGCGGGCAGGTCACCAACCTGCGCCTGGCCCAGGGCAACTACGCCAACGCCGGGCAGCCGGTGATGGCGCTGGTGGATGACGCCTCCTTCTATGTGCAGGCCTATTTCGAGGAGACCAAGCTGCCGGGGATCAAGGTCGGCGCACCGGTGAAGATCTGGCTGATGAGCGCCGGTCGCCCCCTGACCGGCTCGGTGGAAAGCATCAGCCGCGGCATCACCGACCGCAACGCTAGCCCCGACGGCCAGTTGCTGGCCAACGTCGAGCCCACCTTCAACTGGGTGCGCCTGGCCCAGCGCATTCCGGTGCGGATCAGGCTCGACCCGGTGCCGGACGACATCCAGCTCAGCGCCGGGATGACCGCCAGCGTCACGGTCGGGGAGCAGCCGCAGGCGCAGCGATAGCCGGCCCCCCGCAACGAAAAAGCCCGGCGATTGCCGGGCTTCTTTCATCCTGCCTGCAGGGCTCAGCCGATGGTGATCGGCGGCAGCTCCGGCAGTTCGATGGCGAGGGACTGCTTGGGCGCGAGGACCTCGGCCTCGCCGTCCACCACCTGTTCGGCGTTCTGGTTGAACACGCGGGTGGCGATGCGCACGCGGTTCTTCGGCAGCTTCTCGAGGATTTCCAGTTCCACGGTCAGGGCGTCGCCGAGCTTCACCGGGCGGGTGAACTTCAGTTGCTGGCCGAGGTAGATGGTGCCCGGGCCGGGCAGCTCGCAGGCGATGGCCGCGCTGATCAGGGCGCCGCTGAACATGCCGTGGGCGATGCGCTCCTTGAAGATCGTGCCGGCCGCGTACTCGGCGTCCAGGTGCACCGGGTTGCGGTCGCCGGAGAGGGCGGCGAACAGCTGGATGTCACGCTCTTCCACGGTCTTGGCATAGCTGGCCTTCTGGCCGACTTCGAGGGCGTCGTAGGTGAAGTTGGTTACCTGGGTCATGGGGTGTCCTTGTTCGGTTGGCAGTAGCGACTGTGGGCAAGGGCATGCTCCAGCCAGTCGAGCAGGTGGGCCGTCACCTCGTCACGGTTGGTCTCGTTGAGCAGCTCGTGGCGGGCGTCCGGGTAGATTTTCAGTTGCACGTCCTTGATCCCGGCCTCGCGCAGGGCGCGGGCGAGGTCGTCCAGGCGGCGGCCGTCGCTGACCGGGTCGCGTGCGCCGCCCACCACCAGCAGCGGCAGGTCGGGGTCGATCTGCGCCAGGTGCTTGACCGGGGTGATGTTCTGAAGCCCGCCGAGCAGGTCGAGCCACAACTGGTTGGTGCAGCGGAAGCCGCACAGCGGGTCGTTGACGTACTTGTCCACTTCGTCCGGGTCGCGGCTGAGCCAGTCGAAGGCAGTGCGGTTGGGCTTGAAGGCCTTGTTGAACGAGCCGAAGGAGAGGAACTCGATCAGCGCGCTGCGGCCATTGGCGCCCTGGCGCCAGCGCTCCAGGCGGGCCACCAGGGCGCCGCTGCGGTACAGCGACACCGGCTGGTAGTTGGAGCCGGAGAGGATCGCGCCCTGCAGGCTGCAGCTGTGCTGCATCAGGTAGGCCTGGCCGATGTAGCTGCCCATGCTGTGGCCGAGGAGGAAGATCGGCGCTTGCGGGTGCTGCTGGCGGATGTGGTGGTTGAGGCTGGCCAGGTCGCCGATCACCTTGTTCCAGCCGTCGTGCTCGGCGTACAGCCCGAGGATGCCGTGCTGGGCGGTGCGGCCGTGGCCGCGCTGGTCATGCACGTAGAGTTCCAGGCCCGCTGCCACCAGGGCCTGGCCCAGGCGTGCGTAACGGCCGCCGTGCTCGGCCATGCCGTGGGCGACCATCACCACGGCCCGGGGCTGGGCGTCGCCGCTCCAGCGGTTGACGTGCAGGGAGGCGCCGTCGCTGGCGGTGAGCCAGAAAGCATCGTGGTGCATGGCCAATCCTTGTGGCGTTGGGGTGTCGACGCATTGTGCACGGGCGGCCTGGCGGCGCAAAGCTCGGCACGTGGCTGACTGATCGGTTCCCTGCGGGACCGACCGGGCAATGGCCGGTCAAGGAGCAGCGGGCCGCTCAGGCACGGGCGATGGCGGCAAGATTCACACTGTCTATGACGCGTTCGCGAGTATTTGCGTACGGGTGCGGACCTGCTAATTTCCGGGCAGTCCCGCTCGCGGGCCAGACACATTCAGGGCAAAGAGGATAAGAACAATGCAACCTGATTTCTGGAGCGACAAACGCCCTGCTGGCGTACCCGACCAGATCGACCTGACCGCCTATCGCTCGGTGATCGAGGTCTTCGAACGTTCCTGCAAGAAATTCGCCGACCGACCGGCCTTCAGCAACCTCGGCGTCACCCTGACCTACGCCGAGCTGGACCGCCTCTCCGGCGCCTTCGCCGCCTACCTGCAGAAGCACACCGACCTCAAGCCCGGCGACCGCATCGCGGTGCAGATGCCCAACGTGCTGCAGTACCCGATCGCCGTGTTCGGCGCCCTGCGCGCCGGGCTCATCGTGGTCAACACCAACCCGCTGTACACCGCCCGCGAGATGCGCCACCAGTTCAAGGACGCCGGCGTGCGGGCACTGGTCTACGTCAACCTGTTCGGCAAGCTGGTGCAGGAAGTGCTGCCGGACACCGAAATCGACTACCTGATCGAAGCGCGCATGGGTGACATGCTGCCGAGCCTCAAGGGCTGGCTGGTCAACACCGTGGTGAAGAAGGTCAAGAAGATGGTCCCCGACTTCCACCTGCCCCAGGCGGTGTCCTTCAAGGCCGCGCTGAAGCAGGGCCAGGGCCACGCGCTGAAACCGGTGAAGGTGAGCCTGGACGACATCGCCGTGCTGCAGTACACCGGCGGCACCACGGGCGTGGCCAAGGGCGCGATGCTCACCCACGGCAACCTGGTGGCCAACATGCAGCAGGTGGATGCCTGCCTGTCGCAGCTCGGCCCGGACGGCCAGCCGCTGATGAAGCAGGGCCAGGAGATCATGATCGCGCCGCTGCCGCTCTATCACATCTATGCCTTCACCGCGAACTGCATGTGCATGATGGTCAACGGCAACCACAACGTGCTGATCACCAACCCGCGCGACATCCCCGGCTTCGTCAAGGAGCTGAAGAAATGGCGCTTCTCCGCGCTGCTGGGCCTCAACACCCTGTTCGTCGCGCTGATGGACCACCCCGAGTTCAAGGACCTGGATTTCTCCAACCTCAAGGTCACCAACTCCGGCGGCACCGCCCTGGTGAAGGCCACCGCCGAACGCTGGCAGGCCATGACCGGCTGCTCGGTGGTGGAGGGCTACGGCCTCACTGAAACCTCCCCGGTGGCCAGCACCAACCCCTACGGCACCCTGGCGCGCCTGGGCACCGTGGGCATCCCGGTACCGGGCACCGCCTTCAAGGTGATCGATGATGACGGCGCCGAGCTGCCCCTGGGCGAGCGCGGCGAGCTGTGCATCAAGGGCCCGCAGGTGATGAAGGGCTACTGGCAGCGCGAGGAAGCCACCGCCGAGGTGCTCGACGCCGAGGGCTGGCTGAAGACCGGCGACATCGCGGTGATCGACCCGGACGGCTACGTGCGCATCGTCGACCGCAAGAAGGACCTGATCATCGTCTCCGGCTTCAACGTCTATCCCAACGAGATCGAGGACGTGGTCATGGCCCACCCGAAGGTGGCCAGCTGCGCCGCCATCGGCGTGCCGGACGACAAGTCCGGCGAGGCGGTGAAGCTGTTCGTCGTGGCCCGCGAGGGCGGCCTCAGCGTCGACGAGCTGAAGGCCTACTGCAAGGCCAACTTCACCGGCTACAAGGTGCCCAAGCACATCGTCCTCAAGGACGCCCTGCCGATGACGCCGGTCGGCAAGATCCTCCGTCGCGAACTGCGCGACATCGCCTGACCCTTCCCCCCATCCCCGGCCCGCGAGGGCCGGCGGATGCGCTGCGATCCCTCTGCGACGCCTTCTGCACGCTGTTTAGAGAAACTACTCTAAAGATGACCAGGGTCATTGCATTCGGTCATTTTAATGACTGATAAGGCCTTCTTTGGCTCTGGTCGCCCATTTGCAAAGCTGCTACTCTCGGCGCGTTTTTTTGCCCTGGAAAGGGCTTGAACGACTGCACAGAACACAACAAACAACTGCCTCCGGCAGTGAAGATCAGCTGTTGCTTAGGAGTGGGCTTCCATGACCGAAAATTTCTGGAAGGACAAGTATCCAGCAGGCATTCCTGCGGAAATCAATGCCGACGCGTATCCCAATATCCAGGCGGTATTGAAAGAGTCCTGCCAACGCTTTGCCGACAAGCCCGCTTTCAGCAACCTGGGCAAGACCATCACCTACGGTGAGCTCTACGAGCTGTCCGGCGCCTTCGCGGCCTACCTGCAACAGAACACCGACCTGCAACCGGGCGATCGCATCGCCGTGCAGCTGCCGAACGTGCTGCAGTACCCCGTGGTGGTCTTCGGTGCCCTGCGCGCCGGCCTCACCGTGGTCAACACCAACCCGCTGTACACCGCGCGGGAGATGGAGCACCAGTTCAACGACTCCGGCGCCAAGGCCCTGGTCTGCCTGGCCAACATGGCCCACCTGGCCCAGGACGTACTGCCGCGCACCGGCATCAAGCACGTCGTGGTCACCGAAGTCGGCGACATGCTGCCGGCGCTCAAGCGCCTGCTGGTCAACAGTGTCGTCAAGTACGTGAAGAAGATGGTCCCGGCCTTCCACCTGCCCCAGGCGGTGAAGCTCAACGATGCCCTGGCCAAGGGCCGTGGCAAGCCGGTCAAGGATGCCTCCCCGGCAGCGGGCGACATCGCCGTGCTGCAGTACACCGGCGGCACCACGGGCGTGGCCAAGGGCGCGATGCTCACCCACCGCAACCTGATCGCCAACATGCTGCAGTGCAAGGCACTGATGGGCGCCAACCTCAATGAAGGTTGCGAGGTGCTGATCACGCCGCTGCCGCTGTACCACATCTACGCCTTCACCTTCCATTGCATGTCCATGATGCTGACCGGCAACCACAACGTGCTGATCAGCAACCCGCGTGACCTGCCGACCATGGTCAAGGAACTGGGCAACTGGAAGTTCACCGGCTTCGTCGGCCTCAACACCCTGTTCGTCGCCCTGTGCAATAACGAGGACTTCCGCAAGCTCGACTTCTCCGCCCTGAAGCTGACCCTGTCCGGCGGCATGGCCCTGCAACTGGCCGCGGCCGAGCGCTGGAAAGACGTCACCGGTTGCGCCATCTGCGAAGGCTTCGGCATGACCGAAACCAGCCCGGTGGTGTCGGTGAACCCGTTCCAAAGCATCCAGATCGGCACCATCGGCATCCCGGTCCCCTCGACCGAGTGCAAGGTGGTCGACGACGAGGGCAACGACCTCGCCATCGGCGCCATCGGTGAGCTCTGCGTCAAGGGCCCGCAGGTGATGAAGGGCTACTGGCAGCGCCAGGACGCCACCGACGAGATTCTCTCGGCGGACGGCTGGCTGAAGACCGGCGACATCGGCCTGATCCAGGAAGACGGCTACATGCGCATCGTCGACCGCAAGAAGGACATGATCCTGGTCTCCGGTTTCAACGTGTACCCGAACGAGCTCGAAGACGTGCTCGCCACCCTGCCGGGCGTGCTGCAATGCGCCGCCATCGGCATCCCGGACGAGAAATCCGGCGAGGCGATCAAGGTCTTCGTGGTGGTCAAGCCGGGCGCCAACCTGACCAAGGACGAGGTGATGCAGCACATGCGCGCCAACGTCACCGGTTACAAGATGCCCAAGGCCGTCGAGTTCCGTGACAGCCTGCCGACCACCAACGTCGGCAAGATCCTGCGCCGTGAACTGCGTGACCAGGAACTGAAGAAGCTCAAGGGCTGATCCGTTCCGCCCTGAACAAGCCCCGCCTCTGCGGGGCTTTTTCTTTTCTGGCAGTCGCATCTAGGTGCGCCTCCGTAGGATGGGTAGAGCTCTGCGAAACCCATCACTGCGAAGTAGCCGGCCTGCTCCACAGCTGGGTGCCGGGCGATGGACCCGATCCCGCCTGTGATGCCTCGACGCCCCATTTCCCGCCCGCTAGAGTGCCGACTCTCGCGACCGCCCTGGAGCCGGCCATGCCCTTGCCCGATCTCAACCTGCTGGTAGCCCTGGACGTGCTGCTCGACGAAGGCAGCGTCGCCGGGGCCGCGCGGCGCATGCACCTGAGCGCGCCGGCCATGAGCCGCACCCTGGCGCGCATCCGCGAGGCGGTGGGCGACCCGATCCTGGTGCGCGCCGGTCGCGGCCTGGTGCCCACGCCCCGGGCCTTGGAGCTGCGCGAGCAGGTGCGCGACCTGGTGGAACGCGCCAGCAGCCTGTTCCATGCCGACCAGGTGGACCTCTCCGGCCTGGAGCGCACCTTCAACATCCGCACCAACGACATCTTCATGGTCTGCTACGGCGGCCGCCTGTTCGAACTGGCCCACCGCGAGGCGCCCGGGGCCGTGCTGCGCTTCGTCCCGGAAATCGACGGCGACGACGACGCCATGCGCGCCGGGCGCATCGACCTGATGATCGGCGCCTCGCTCACCCTGTCCCCGGAGATCAAGTCCCAGGGTCTGTTCGAATGCCGCTTCACCGGCCTGGTGCGCGAGGGCCACCCGGTGCTGGAAGGCCCCCTCGATGCGGCGCGCTTCGCCACCTTCGAGCAGATCAGCGTCTCCCGCCGTGGCCTGGCCCGGGGCCCCATCGACCAGGCGCTGGCCGAGCTGGGCCTGTCGCGCAAGGTGGTGATGATCGCCCCCAGCTTCTTCTCCGCCGTGCTGGCCATGCTGGAGTCCGACCTGATCCTGCCGATGCCCGACCCCGTGGTCGCCACCTGCCGGCGCCTCGGCCTGCCCTTGCGCGCCTTCGACATCCCCCTGGCGCTGGAGACGGTGCGGGTGCGCCAGTCCTGGCACCCACGCTTCGACAGCGACCCGGCCCACCGCTGGCTGCGTGGCCTGATCAAGCGCTGCTGCGAGGAAGGCCTGCCCGGCTAATCGAGGCTCGCCCCGACACGCTGGTGTTTGTTTATGAGTGCGTCTGACGCACTCGTAAATTAGAAATATTGCAATTTTCGGCATGCCATGGCCGCCCATAGACTTTCCGCGTATCCCTGAAACCCGGAAGTCCCCATGTCTTGCATGCACTCGCGCGCCAGCGGAGCACCGCTCCGATGAACGCGCCCCTGTCCCTGCCCCAGGCCGCCGCCAAACCCGCCGCCGCACCGGTGCCGACGCCCTTCGGGCTGCGCATCGTCGTCGGCCTGGTGGGCGTGTTGCTGGCGGTGCTGGTGGCCGGCTTCAATGAAAACGTCACCAAGGTCGCCCTGGCCGATATCCGCGGCGCCATGGGCATCGGCCGTGACGAAGGCACCTGGCTGCTGGCGCTCTACGCTGCGCCTTCGGTCTGCGCCATGGCCTTCGCCCCCTGGTTCTCGGTGACCTTCTCCCTGCGCCGCTTCACCCTCGCGGCCATCGGTGCCTTCATGGTGCTGGGCCTGCTCAGCCCCCTGGCGCCCAACCTGCAGTGCCTGATGGCCCTGCGCGCCTTGCAGGGCCTGGCCGGCGGGGCGCTGCCGCCGATGCTGATGACCGTGGCGCTGCGCTTCCTGCCCGCCAACATCAAGCTCTACGGCCTGGCCGGCTACGCCCTGACCGCCACCTTCGGCCCTGGCCTGGGCACGCCGCTGGCGGCCTTCTGGGTGGAGGTCGTCGGCTGGCGCTGGGCCTTCTGGCAGATCATGCCCCTGAGCCTGTTGGCCCTGGCTGCCGTGTCCTGGGGGCTGCCCCAGGACCCGCTGCGCCTGGAACGCTTCCGCCAGTTCGATTGGCTGGGCCTGCTATTGGGCTTCCCGGCGCTGTCTATGCTGGTGGTCGGCCTGGTGCAGGGTGACCGCCTGGACTGGTTCGAGTCGCCGCTGATCTGCCTGCTGCTGGGCGGGGGCTCGGTGCTGCTGGTGCTGTTCCTGCTCAACGAATGGAAGCACCCGCTGCCGTTCTTCAAGCTGCAGCTGCTCAAGCTGCGCAACCTCAGCTTCGCCCTGTTCGTGCTCGGTGGCGTGCTCTTCGTGCTGCTCGGGGTCATCAGCGTGCCCTCCGCCTACCTGGCCCAGGTGCAAGGCTACCGGCCGCTGCAGAGCGCCCCGGTGTTCCTCGTGGTGGCCCTGCCGCAACTGCTGGCACTGCCCCTGGCGGCGGCCCTGTGCAACCTGCGCTGGGTGGACTGCCGCTGGGTGCTGGCCTGTGGCCTGGCCATGCTCGCCGTCGCCTGCTGGCTGGGTGCCGGGCTGACCTCGGCCTGGGTGCGCGAAGACTTCTACCTGGTGCAGGCGCTGCAGATCTTCGGCCAGCCCATGGCGGTGCTGCCGCTGCTGATGCTCTCCACCGGCAGCATCACACCGCCGGACGGCCCCTTCGCCTCGGCCTGGTTCAACACCATCAAGGGCTTCGCCGCAGTGCTCGCCGGGGGCGTGCTGGAAGCCCTCGGCACCCTGCGTCTGCACCTGCATTCCACCCAGCTGGTGGATCGCCTGGGCAACAGCCCGCTGCTGGAGGAGGGCGCGCAACTGGCCCGCCGCGTCCACCAGCAGGCCTCGGTGCTGGCCTCCGCCGACCTCTACCTGTGCCTGGCCGTTCTGGCGGCCGCATTGATCATCGCCATCCCCTTCGTGCCCACGCGCATCTACCCGCCGCGTGCCCCGAGCTAACGGAAGAATCATCATGACCGACACACGACCCCGTACCCCCCTGATCGCCGGCGCCTTGCTGGCCGGCGCCGGCCTCATCGCCTGGAGCGCCTGGCACTTCACCGCCGGCGGCCGTGGCGAAGGCACCAACGACGCCTTCGTCCAGGCCGATTTCACCCTGGTGGCACCCAAGGTCTCCGGCTTCATCGGCGAGGTGCTGGTGGAGGACAACCAGCCGGTGACGGCCGGCCAGCTGCTGGCGCGCATCGACGACCGCGACTACCGCGCCGCGCTCTCCGGCGCCCGCGCCGAAGTGGCCAGTGCCGAGGCCCGCCTGACCAACGCCCGGGCCACCCTGGAACGGCAGGACGCGCTGATCCGCCAGGCCGAGGCCACGGTGGAGGCGG
This sequence comes from Aquipseudomonas alcaligenes MRY13-0052, assembly GCA_000474255.1. Taxonomy (GTDB): domain Bacteria; phylum Pseudomonadota; class Gammaproteobacteria; order Pseudomonadales; family Pseudomonadaceae; genus Metapseudomonas; species Metapseudomonas solani. Next base: position 2,519 of record BATO01000012.1, on the reverse strand, counting down.
ACCGCGCCGAGATGGAGTTCGCCCGTCACGAGCTGGAGCGCTACCAGCACCTGGCCAGGCAGGGCGCCGGCACCCTGCAGAGCGCCCAGCAGGCGCGCAGCCGCTTCGACACCAGCCGTGCGCGCCAGGCCGAACACGCCGCCGCATTGCTGGCCACGCGCAAGCAGACCGACGTGCTCGCCGCCCAGCGCGACGCCGCCCAGGCCGCCCTGGAGCAAGCCCGTGCCGGCCTCGAACGGGCCGAGCTGGACCTTTCCCACACCGAGCTGCGTGCGCCCATGGACGGCACGATCGGCCGTCGAGCGGTGCGGGTCGGCGCCTTCGTCAGCCCCGGCCAGGCCCTGCTGGCGGTGGTGCCCCTGGCGCGTGCCTACGTGGTCGCCAACTTCCAGGAAACCCAGCTCACCCACATGCGCCCCGGCCAAGTAGTGCAGGTGACCGTGGACAGCTTCCCCGGCGAGGTGCTGCGCGGTCGCATCGAGAGCATCGCCCCGGCCACCGGTGTGACCTTCGCCGCCATCGCCCCGGACAACGCCACCGGCAACTTCACCAAGGTGGTGCAGCGCATCCCGGTGAAGGTCCGCCTTGACGAGGGCCAGCCCCTGGCTGCGCGCTTGCGGGTGGGCATGTCGGTGGAAGCCGACGTGGACACCCGTGGCGAGCCCGAAGCCCTGGCGGGGGTGAACTGAGATGCGTCGACACGCGACCCTGCTGGTCCTGGCGATGGGCCTCGGCGCCTGCAGCGTCGGCCCGGACTTCACCCGGCCCGACGCCGAACTGGACACCCACTGGACCCTGGCCGACGACGCCGACCTGCCGAGCCGCGCGCTCCAGGCCGATCTGGACGAACGCTGGTGGGAGGGCTTCGGCGACCCGCTGCTGGCCTCGCTTATCCACCGCGCCACCCACGAGAACCTCGACCTGCTCGCCGCCGCCAGCCGCGTGGAGCAGAGCCGCGCCGCACGTCGCAGCGTGGCCGCCGGGCAGGCGCCGGACCTCGGTGTCGGCGCGGGCTACAGCCGCGCACGCAACAGCCAACGCGGCCTCTCCGACCCCTCCGGCGAGTCGGGTCGCGCTGCCTACAGCCTCTGGCAGGGCGGCCTGGACATGGCCTGGGAGCTGGACCTCTGGGGCCGGGTAAGGCGCGAGGTGGAAGCGGCGGACGCGGGCGTCCAGGTCTCCGAGGAAACCCGCCGGGGCGTGCTGCTGGCGGTGACGGCGGAAACCGCGCGCGGCTACATCGAGCTGCGTGGCGCGCAGAACGCCCTGGCCATCACGCTGCAGAACCTGGAAATCGCCCGGCGCAGCCTGGCGCTGAACCGCACCCGCCTGGCCGATGGCGTCGCCACCCAGCTGGAGGTGGCCGAAGCGGCGGCCCAGGTGGCCAGCCTCGAATCGCGCCTGCCGCCCCTGCGTCAGCGCGAGGCGCAGCTGGCCAATGCCCTGGCCCTGCTGCTGGCCCTGCCGCCCGGTGCACTGCGCGAGGAGCTGGCGGCCCGGGAGACACCGGCCATTCCCACGGGCCCGGCACGGGTGCCCCTGGGCCTGCCCAGTGAACTGGCCGAGCGCCGCCCGGACATCCGCCGCGCCGAAGCCGCCTTGCACGCCGCCACCGCCGAAATCGGCGTGGCCGAGGGCGACTTCTACCCGCGCATCACCCTCTCCGGCGACCTCGGCTTCCAGGCCCTGCAACTGGACGACCTGGGCTGGGACGCCCGGCGCTTCGCCTTCGGCCCGGCCCTGAGCCTGCCGCTGTTCGACGGCGGCCGCCGGCGCGGCACCCTGGAACTGAGCAAGGCCCGCCAGCAGGAAGCCGCCATCGCCTACCGCAGCACCGTGCTCGCCGCCTGGCACGAAGTGGACGACACCCTCGGCGCCTACCAGGCGCAGCAACGCCGCCAGGTCAGCTTGGACCAGGCGGTGGAACACGCCCGCGTGGCCCTCGACAACGCCGAACGCCAGTACCACCAGGGCACGGTGGACTTCCTCAATGTGCTCAGCGTGCAGAACGCGCTGCTGGCCAACCAGGCCGAACAGGTGGACAGCGCCACCGCCGCCGCCCTGGCGCTGGTGGACCTCTACCGCGCCCTCGGGGGTGGTTGGCAGGCGTTGGAAGGGGGGAGGACTCCTGGTGCTTGATGGTGCCGGGCCCAACGGTAGCCCGGGCTTCAGCCCGGGAACGATCTGCCAGGCCCCCCGGGCTACGGGTCTGTTGGGGCTCAGGGCGCCGTGTGGGTTTCGCTCCTCTCGCAGAACGCCGCCTGACCCATCCTACGAAAGCCCGTGCGCACCACGTAGCGATGCGCTGGACGAAGAAAGTTGGAGCAGCCGCCAACGCCCCTCCAGGAGGCCGAACGCAGTCGTTGCGCCGGGGGACGAGCGGCATGGATGCCGCGAGAGGCGCGCCAGGCCATGGATGGCCCATCGCGCCGGCCCCCAGAGCGGCGATGGAGTGAGGGAACCCGACGCAGTCGGGCCGGATGATGGGGCAAGTTTTTTGGTTCCTTTTCAACGATTGT